>JAZSKE010000023.1:0-10868 GCA_045534675.1 Acutalibacteraceae bacterium | reverse complement strand
CTTCTCACATATTCCTTCATAATTTCTGCTGCTGTCTTTGACATAAAAATTACTCCTTTCAAGCTTTTAGTTCTTTACTTTCTTTATTGCTTGAAAGGAGTTGTTTTATTCACTTTTACACAAAATTTTCGGCGGTCTCTTATGGGGTGGGGAAATTCTATTCTTTCTTAATAAATAATGCTACAGCTCCTATTACTGGAGCGATAATTGCACCAACTTTGCTTAATCCTCCTTTTCTCCTTTCGGCATTATCGTCCTTTTTGGCTTGACAACTAATACATAATTTAGATGTTCCATCTTCTAAAACAGTATGACATTTTTCACAAACGAAGGAAAGAGAGTTGCCGCATTTTGCACAGAAAGAATCGTCTTTATGTATATGCTTTTTCTTTTTGCACATTATGCATTCTTGATTAACACAACCCTTTTTTGCTTTAATTTTCATTTTTGCTATCCTCCAATGATAAATAATATTCTTGGGTGTTAGACGCAAGCGCCTCTCTCAATTTGCTTGTATTGAGCTTCAAATTAGCGCGAGATTTCCATATCCCGTGTGCTGTACCGTTGTCGTTTAAATCGCATTGTGATAAAAGATTTGCATTGCTAACAATTGAGTTTTCAATAAAACAAGAATATTCTTCAAGTACATTAGCCATTGCCAAATATTCGTCTTGGTCACAATAAATGGCGGCACGAGCCAAGGTGGCTTGATGTATGAAAGAAAACGCTTTATGTATGTTATCCATTCTGTTTTGTATGGTTTCAGATTTTTTGCCACGAAATTTGTTATACTGTTTAGTAGTTAAGAATTCAATATCTGAATCCATTGTAAGACTAAGCTGTTGAGTGCCATCAGATAAAGCTCTTATCGCCTGCGCTAATAAAGCATTTTTCATTTTAGGATTTCTTACCGCTTGGGCCTCAAGATATAAATTTATTCCGCTATAAAATAAAGCAATTCTATCGTTCTGCTGACCTTGCAACACGTCAAGAACACTGCTGTTAATCATACCAATTTGTTCGGTTACTTGTTGCAGTTGTTCTTGTAATGCTTTTAATTGAAGAGCATTAGCCATTTGAGTAGGATCAATCCCTTTGCGAAAAAACTCTTCTTTAATATCTAATTTTTGACTATAGTGACCGTTGGCATCGAGAAGTTGAGCTCTTAATTTACCATGTTCTGTTACTAATTTTAGTTGACCTTTATCAATTGCTTTTTTTGTTGCATCGGACATATCTACAACAAATCTACTTCCTTTTTCAAAGGCTTGTGCAATTTGTGCTGTAGTAGAAGATTCTTTAATTACTGCTTTATACACGCTTTCTGCAAAACTTTCTGCTTGGACTAATTTGTTTTGTAAAGTAGTCATAAAAAATTGAATTGCATATTGTGGGTCTTTTGGAGATAAAGTATTGAATTTTTGATTAGTTGAATCAATTTGTGCTTTTTCGACTGTAACAATATCACTCATGGTAAATCTCTCCTTTTTATCCATAGTTAATATTTATAGTTTATTATACCACACTCACTCTCCAAACACAACACGCATTTTAACTTGACGATCCAAATAATGCCTCTATATTACGATTAAACCTTCCTGATTTGAACAGCAATACAACCAGGGATGTCAATTCATATCCTGTTAAGCCCCATCAAACTGTCTCGTAAGGCCAGTCAATTATTCCGCCGAATTCTTTAACATTGGTATATCCCAATGACACAAGCTCGCTTGCGGCATTTTTGCTTCGTCTGCCGCTTCTGCAGTAAACGAGAATAAGCTGATTTTTATCTTTGAGTATATTTTCAGCCTTGGCGGCGATTTCATAGTCGGGTATGAGAATTGCACCGTCTATATGAGTCTCGTCATATTCTTCCTGTGTGCGAACATCAAGAATAACATAATTGTCTCTTTCGTCCATTATTTCTTTTGCCTCGGCAGGAGTAATCTGCTCGTATGAATTTTCCATTTTGTTTTCACCACCCGATGTACAGCCGTAAAGTATAGCGGTACACGTAATTATCAATATCAGTATTACCGAAAATCTTTTCATCATCAGTACCGTTTCCTTTCTGTTTGTTTTAATAAGTGCACTATTTAAGTTTACTGATAATGTCATTATATACCAAGTGAGAGGTTAAGGCAATGGGTTGAGGAAAATCTTGATATAAAAGCCCTCCTTAACTTTGTACTGGTGTACTAGGTTAAGGAGGTTTATTTGTTCTTGTTCATCTTCCGACAGTGATTGTTTTAGAAGATTCGTCCAAAGTGACATCCAAAGTGCAATCCAAAGTGCAACTTTTAATGTTTTTTGCACTTTGGAGTTTTATATCACAGCAATTACAAGAAGTATCACCACAGTGATACAAAGCTTTAACATCTCAGTTTATCCCTTTACAAAAGTATCATACGCAAACCTCGCCCCTAACCTGAATCCCGATATAAAACTGTCTGAATTACTAATACTCGAAAACTCATTATAAGCACTTACATAATTTGCAAACAGCTCTTTTTCCTTTTCAGGGAGCATAGCTGATAGTTCTTCTTCCTTCTTCACAAGTTCGCTGAGCTTCTTTTTGAGCTTAAGTGTGATTTCCGTTGTCAGCGCCTGCGGCTCAAGGTTGCCTTAGAATAATTCTTCTATTATATTTGACATTATGTATTCCTTCGTGAATAAGGAAAAGTTGTATAGTGCGGAGAATGTGTGTTACCGGAGAATTGAACTTGTGTTATGAATATCCGCACCACGTTGAGTATTCATAAGGAATTTGACCTGTGAATACTCAATTTTTTTACTTAAAATAGAGTTTTGCATATAATTTAATAGTTTTTATGTATCGACCCTTTCCTTTCAGAGTGCGACTTTTTTGTTATGTTGACTTTTCTGTGGGTCTTGCAATATAACCTATTGCTACTTCCTGACGGGTATCTGCCGTGAAACAATGCTCACCATTCTCAGATATTTCAAGATAGCCAAAGGCTTATGATATTTTTGAGAATAAGCTGGACGGGGTTATTAAAATTGCGATTGTAAATGAATAAAATCAATGCCATCCTTAGGGTGGCATTTTATCTTTAGATGTGTTATAATCATCTCGATAAATAAGAACTTGGTGATGTGATATTATGAATATAGTAAATCAGAAAATAATCAACGCTATCATTGAAAAAGCAGAAAGTCTATATCCTGATTCATTGGCTCTTATTGGCGTGTACGGGTCAGTTGCTACCGGAGATGAGTATGAGAAATCAGATCTGGATTTGCTTATATTGATTCAGGATGATGAGGGCAGAAAGCTTGGAACGGGATTTACTCTGAATGACAGCGGAATTGGTTATGACATATATTGTACGGATTGGAATGGCTTATGTTCTGATGCAGAATGTCATTATGCACATATCTCAAAATTAATGGATTCCAAGGTTATATATGTAAAAAATCAGAAGGTATACGACGAGCTATGTAAATTAAGAGAACAGACGAAGCTGTTTTTAGCGTCTCAGGAGCGTTTTCAAAGGGTTAATGAACTGGTGAACAAAGCAAAAGTATCATATACTGATTCTCTTTTACACGACAAGTTGGGTGAAGTGAGATTGGACGCTTTTGATGTAATGCATTGTCTTGCAGATGCAGTTATGTTTTATCACGGAAAGTATTTCAAGCTTGGTGTTAAAAGAACATTTGAAGAAATATCAAATCTGCCTGTTGAAGAAGAATTTTCAGCTAATATGAAAAAAATATCTGCAAGTAAAGATATTTCGGAGATAAGAGCTTTATTGAAATGTCTTCTTTTATATGTAGAAAGTCATATAAGACAAGATAAGCACAAAGAGGAGCCGTCATTAGCACTTTCAGGAACTTATGAGGAAATGTATTCAAATTGGAGAAACAAAGTTGAGGAAGCTGCAATTAACGGTGATGTCTATTCTTCTTTTGTGAATATGTGCTGTTTTCATTATATGCTTTCAGATATTTCATCCGAAATAAATATCGGTGACTACAACATTATGGAAGAATATAACCCTGAAGACCTTACGGATAATATCCGAATTTATGATAAATACCTGAAGAAATATGAAAAGGTATGCAATAAAGCAGGAATAACAATCAGACGATTTTCTGATGTTGATGCTTTTGTTACGGATTATGCGGAAAATGGAGAGTAACATGAATAACATTATCGAAATAACAGATTTTCTTGCTCCCGAGCTGGACATATATGCACGGTTAACCGAAAATCAGCTCTTAAACAGAGAGTACCCCGAAAAAGGCTTGTTTATAGCAGAAAGCCCAAAGGTTATTGAAAGGGCTCTTGATGCAGGGTACAAACCGGTATCATGTCTTATGGAAAAAAGGCATATTGAGGGCGAAAGCAAGCAAATTCTTGAGAGAATTAAAGATGTTCCTGTTTTTTGTGCGGAATTTGATATTTTGACACAGCTGACAGGCTTCAAGCTTACAAGAGGTATGCTGTGTGCTATGAAACGAAAGCCCCTGCCTGACGTAAGAGAAATCTGTGAAAACAAAAGAAGAATAGTTATACTGGATAAGGTTATGAACCCGACCAATGTTGGTGCCATAATCCGCTCAGCTGCGGCACTTGGAATGGATGCAGTGTTACTCACTCCCGGCTGTTCCGATCCTCTGTACAGACGTGCCGCAAGAGTCAGTATGGGTACCGTGTTTCAAATTGAATGGACGTTTTTACGGGATGACAGTCCCCATGAAATAAAGGCTCTCGGGTTTAAAACGGTAGCCATGGCACTTAAGAATAATTCTCTTTCTATCGATGACTCCCGACTTACAGACGAAAAGAAGCTCGCCATCATTATGGGAACAGAGGGCGACGGACTTTCTGATAAAACCATATCCGAATGCGATTTTACCGTGAAAATACCAATGTATCACGGTGTTGATTCACTGAACGTGGCTGCTGCTTCCGCAGTAGCATTCTATCAGCTTGGTAATAAACAGAACGATGTTTGAGCCGGTGAAAATATCAGAGAATCGTAATGCCATCCGAAAAGGTGGCATTTTGTCTTTAGATGTGTTATAATCGGTTTGATAAATTAAGAATTTAGCGAGGTATAGATATGATGAATGAAATGAAATTACTTGAGTTTGTTAGACCATATTATGAAGATAAAGATATTATGCATAATATGTGGCATATTGAACTAGTACAAAAAATGATAAACAGAATACTTTCTCATTGTGATTATGAAGTTGATGAAGAATGCTTGAAATTAGCGACTTATTTTCACGGTTTCATATATAGCGATGAGGAAAAAATAAGGCAGTGGTTGCTTGAGCAAAATTATAATATTGAAATGATTTCTAAAACAATCAAAATAGCATGGGAGTCTCAAAGAAGTGAAATTCCTGAGACTATTGAGGGAAAGATTTTGCATGATGCTCATGTATTGGAGGGTGGAAAAACATACCTAATAGTGAAAACCTTGATTACGGGTTCCGTTAGGGGTCAAACCTTAACAGATACCTTGAATTACATGGAAAAGAATGTTTTAGACCAAAATAGATGCTATTTACCCGAAACCATCCCCCTGTGTGAAGAAATGAACAAATATACTAATAGTTTCTTTGCTGAACTAAAAGAAGGGATTCAATAAATTCCAATTTTGTGAGGTGTAAAAATGAAACTTTCCGAATTTGTTCAACGAATATACGATTTTCACAGACCCAACAGATACGCTTTGAAGCCTTATCTTATAAATGACGGCAAGTGCCATCCTTTTGCGGTTATCTGTCCCGGAGGCGGTTACAGTTCAGTTTGTTCCTTCGTGGAGGGAAAGCCCTTTGCCGAAGAGTTGAACAAACTTGGTTATCATGCTTTTGTTGTTTACTATCGCACAAAAGATAAAGCACGGTATCCTAATCCGCATCAAGACCTGAACCGTGCCATTGAAGAGGTTTTTGCTCACGCCGAAGAGTGGAAACTTGATACGGACAGCTGGTCAATCTGGGGAAGCTCCGCAGGCGGACATCTGGCGGCAAGCTATTGTACACAAAAGTGGGGAACTCCCAAGCCGTCTGCCTTAGTGCTTGTCTATCCCGTAATAACAATGGGAGAATATACTCATAAAGGCTCAAGGGATAATCTTCTCGGTAAAAAAGCAAGCCCGGATATAATAGAAAAGCTTTCAGTAGAAAAACAGGTTAATTCCGATTATCCGCCGTCATTTATATGGTACGGTACCGCCGATGATACGGTAGCTCCTCTGAATACTAAAATGCTTGCCGAGGCTCTCTCAAGAGCCTGTGTACCGTACAAGGTTGAGGAATACGATGGAATAGGACACGGTGCAGGCCTTGCGAAAGGTACTGTTGCCGAAGGTTGGTTTAAGCACGCAGTGGAGTTCTGGAAAAGTCAGAGTAGAAAATAATAATTTGTATCGGAGATATTATGTCAAATCAAAAGAATTACAAAAAAACACTGATAGCTTGTTATCTTGGCTTTGTAACACAAGCTATATCTGCTAATTTTGTCCCACTCTTATTTTTAACATTCAAGGATACCTATGGAATAACGCTTGAAAAGATCGCAATGATACCATTGGTATTCTATTTAACGCAGCTGCTCGTTGACCTTGCGGCTACCAAATTCGCTGATAAAATAGGATATCGCACCTGCGTTGTCGCATCTCAGGTGTTATCGGCTGTAGGTCTCGTTTTGATGGCAATTTTACCGGAGATACTTCCCGTACCGTTTATCGGTATTTTAATTTCGGTAGTGCTTTATGCAATAGGAAGCGGTCTTATTGAGGTTTTGGTAAGCCCTATCGTTGAAGCCTGCCCCTTTGAAAATAAAGACGGAATGATGAGTTTGCTACATTCTTTCTATTGTTGGGGCGCAATGGGTGTCATTTTGGGTTCCACACTCTTTTTTGCTGTGTTCGGTGTAGAAAATTGGAAGATACTTACTTTCATTTGGGCATTGGTACCTTTATACAACACCTTTAACTTTATTAACTGTCCAATAGAACGATTGGTTGAGGACGGTAAGAGTATGGGTATTGGCAAACTGCTGAAAACGCCTATCTTCTGGTTGATGATAATACTTATGGTATGTTCGGGCGCATCAGAAGCAACTATGGCTCAGTGGGCATCAGCATTTACCGAATCTGCTGTTGGTGTATCCAAAACGGTTGGTGATTTGGCAGGACCGTGTTTGTTTGCAATGTTTATGGGTATATCCCGTATGCTGTACGGAAAGTTCAGCGAAAAACTTGATTTGACCAAGGTTATGCTTGTTTGCGGAATTATGTGCGCCGGTTGTTATTTGTTAGCTTCACTGTCCGCATTGCCAATTCTCGGACTTGCAGGTTGCGCACTTTGCGGTTTGGCTGTCGGCATTATGTGGCCGGGATCTATCAGCATATCCTCACAGAATTGTCCAAGGGGTTCAACTGCAATGTTCGCATTCCTGGCATTGGCCGGTGATTTGGGTGCTATGGTAAGTCCTGCTATGGTGGGAAGCCTTTCCGAAATGGCAGGTGGCAATCTGAAAACAGGATTGCTTGCAGCTACAATTTTCCCGGTTGTCCTTGTATTTGTATTGCTGATTCTAAAGAAAAGGGTCAGTAAAGCAACAAACAGAAAATAATAAGTTTAACCCCTGACCTTCAAAAATCAGGGGCATTTTCATCCGTATATTCGCTTCATAGTTTCTTCATCGATTTCACGGTTTTTAAAGTAGTGATTCTTGTCTTCTTCCGTAATGGTTCTTATGACCTTGCAAGGATTACCTGCGGCAAAGGACCAATCGGGAATATCCTTTGTTACGACACTACCCGCACCGATAACAACATTATCTCCGATATTAACCCCGGGGAGAATGACTGTATTTCCGCCAATCCACACATTGTTGCCTACGGTGACATCAATACCGTATTCATAACCGAGAGCCCGTGAGTCAGGGTACAAAGTGTGTCCCGCCGTATAGACTGACACATTCGGAGCGAGCAGACAGTTATCGCCGAGAGTTACCTTGCCGTTATCGAGAATGGTACAGTTATAGTTTATGAAACAGTTTTTACCTACAAAAATATTGGAGCCGTAGTCGCAATAAAATGGCGGATTCAAAAAAGTACTTTCATCAGCCTTACCGAAAAGCTCTCTGACAAGAGAGTTGATACCCTCAAAGTCACAGCGGTCAATGGTATTCAGTGCCTGTGTGAGCTGTCTTGCCTTTTTCATTTCTACCCAATCATTATCGTCAGCGATGAAAAGCATTCCCCTTTCGCGTCGTTCTTTGCTTGTCATAAGTTTTCTCCTTATGGTTAATATAATGTTTAGTTGTCGAGTGCTTTTTCGACAATCTCCACATCACCGATTTTATTACCGTCTACATATTCACCGTTTTGGTAAAAAGGCTCTGAATTGATATTTACTGCAGCTCCGGTAGGTACATATAAAACAGCCTTTATACCTTGTGGGAGAATAAGGTCGATAATATAATCCCGGTCATCCTTTTCATAATTCAGAGTGATTAACCCTTTTACACTGGGGACGGTACAGTTTATGCTGTCAGAGAGTGTGTATTGAGGGTCGATTTTAACCTTTTCATAGCCTGCTTCAAAGGGAGTAATACCCGCAAAATGCTTACTCATTATAACAAGAGGCCCACCGCTCCAAGCGTGATTCATAGTACCTTGCCAGGAGTTCCAGAATTCCCAGAGCGTAGAGTAATCCTCATTCACCATATCCTCATATCTGTCCTTGATTCTGTCTCTTGCAACTTCATATTTTCCCATTTTGCAAAGAGCTTCAAGCACATAGTATTCCATATACGGGCTTGAATTTTTAGTGACCCTGAGTACATTTGTAATAGTGTCATACTGCTCTTTTTCTGCAAGACCGGACAAAACTGCAAGGGCATTGGCTCTGTCATCGCATTTTTTCACATCTTCGCTTTTGAAGCCTTCTTCTGTCCAAAGAGTTTTATAGCCCTTCCCGATAGTCTCTTTTCTTTCGGTAATAAATGCGATATCCTCGTCTTTTCCTAAAAGCTCCGCCATTTTCTCTGCACAGGAAAGAGCATAGTAAACCCAGGCATTTTCAATAGCTGTCATATCTGCCTTTTCGCCCCAGTCAGGCCAATCCCATGAGCCGCTGCGATGAACTACGAGATTATTTTCACCGATTTCCCAAAGCTTCAGGTAGTCAAGGGAAGCTCCGTAAACCTTTTCAATAAAAGCCTTGTCACCGGTATATTCATAGTAAGTGAGGAAGCCTACGATTCCTGCAAGCTGCTGAACGGGAAGCTCAAAATAGTCACCGCTTATAGGTACAACAGTCTGAAGAACTTTTGTATCGTCGGTATGAGAAAGCATTGCCTCCACACCCTTTTGATACAGCAGGTAGGAATTACTGTCCATGGAGTACATTGTCATAATCATTTCACTTGTGACATCGCCCCACCACTGAGCTCTTTCTCTGTCGGGACAATCCATAAAATTGTCACGCATGGTGACATAGAGGGTGCGCAGAGATTTTTGCCACAGAGAATTCAGGAATTCATCATCGCATTTGAAGTCACCGCTAAAGGAGCTGTCATATCCCGTTTCACGGTACCTGAGAGAAACAACTGTAACGCCTTTGGGTACTTTATAAGTAATATGCTCGCCGTTAAACCAGCCTAAAGCCTCAAACTCCTGCTCTCCCTCTTTAGTTATATAGGTAGTTGAAACTGCGCCGATTAAAGTGTTTTCCGTTGTTATGCGAATCTTTTTGCCGGCGGGCGCTATGATTTTAAGATAGGGAGTGAGCTGTGCGTTATAGGGAATATCTACTGTGATTTTTTCACCGAAAAGCTTTTTTACGGTATAGTTTTCATAATCCTTTGAATTTTCATAATCTTTAAGACCGTAATCCTTCAAAAAAGGTATTCCTCTCGGATAAAGCTTGCCGTAAGCACCCTCGCCACCGACGGCATATTCCACCGCGTTTTCCCAGTGGGCAACATCATAAGCTTCATCTGTCCAATTTCCCATATCTTCTCTCGCATCATAATAAATGCTGTATTCGGGAAGTCTGTAATTAGGCGGATAAAGAGAGCTATCAATATAAGCGCTGTTTCTTTTTACCTTCCAGCTTTTGTCGGAAATTATAGTAATGTCCTCATTTATGGCTTCAAAAAGGAAGCCGCCCTGACCGCTGCTGCAATAGGAATAGCTTGTTTCATTATCCCAGTACCACACAAGAGCAGAAACCAAGTTTTCCCCCTCTTTAAGATAAGGTGCAATATCTGCATCGTCATAATAGCTGCTGTTTTTATCGGGGCCTCGTTTCACGCTTCCTTCAAAAACAACGGTTTCGCCGTTTATGTAAAGCCAATATTTAGAGTCGGCTGAGATGTTAGCAACAAGCTCTTCAGGTACCTTATCAAGATTTACCCTTTTATTAAAGCACATCCAGATATTTTTCTGAGTCAGGTTTTCCTGATCCCAAATCCATTTGGCCTTCCAATCGGTTTTCTCTTCGGTCGAAATCACACTGTATTCGGGAATACTGTCGGGAATTTTGTAATCGTTTCTGAACGGTATCATTGCCGCGTCACCCCACGAAAAAAATGATGAAATAAAAGCCGCCGCTATTGCAAAATAGGAAATAACTGTCTGCAGAATATTCATAAGCACCCTCCAGGATATTTGTTAGGTTTATTCTATCACAGTCGGCACGGAAATTCAACGTATGCACAGATAAATTTCTCCACAATTTTTACTCATACATATTGAGAATATCCGTCCGTTGTGCTATATTTTAAAAGTAACAAATTCGTTATCACGGAGGAATGAAAAATGGTGAAGAAAATGTTTAAAATAATCGCACTCCTGTTGGTTATCGCA
>JAZSKE010000005.1:0-56730 GCA_045534675.1 Acutalibacteraceae bacterium | reverse complement strand
TATTTTTTTACAAAAAACTATTGACAAAACTATAGCCTTTTGATATACTATCAAAGTCGCTGATGACATGGGCCATTAGCTCAGTTGGTTAGAGCAACCGGCTCATACCCGGTCGGTCCGGGGTTCGAGTCCCTGATGCCCCACCATCTCAAGCTGTATAATATATAGGGGTATAGCTCAGTTGGTAGAGCAGCGGTCTCCAAAACCGCGTGCCGAGGGTTCGAGCCCTTCTGCCCCTGCCAAAAAAATCGACAATCTTCAACAGAAGGTTGTCGATTTTTTTATCCAATCCGAAGGATTGGCATGTAATCACGCGTAGCGTGTATGTAATCGCCGTAGGCGTATGGCATCACCTTGGTGTATTCTTAATTCGGATTGATTACATACCTTTCTTTGAAAGGATTACATCCACAACTTTGTTGCGATTACATTCCGTCTTGCGACGGATTACATACAAGGCTCCGCCTTGATTTTTTTAGGTTAAGTTGATATAATGCTTTCAAGAGGTGATTATTATGAAGGATAATCCGTTAATGTAGTATTCTGAACAGCTTGCTGTTGAAATTGAAAAGCTATGCAAGTCAATAGATGAAAAAGATAATTCTAATACAATTTTTCAAATTCGCAAATCTTCATCAAGTGTATTTGCTAATATTTCTGAAGCTCAATATCCTCAAAGCCTACCTGATATGTTATCTAAATTTAAAATAGCACGAAAGGAATGTGTTGAAACCGAAAGTTGGCTAAAGCTTTTATATTCAGTAAACGCTATTGATGAAAAAGCATTCAAAAAATATAGAAATCTTTGCGGTAGAATACAGAGAATGTTAACATCGTCTTGTATTACTATCGAAAAGAAAATGTAATTATTTTACCTTGTTGCTATTTTGAGCTGTAAACACAAAGAACATCACAAAAGTGATGTCTTTTTCTTTTGCAACTTTGGGAACCGCAAGAGGGCCACGAAGTGGTTCGAACCCTTCTGCCCCTGAATAGAATAACTCAAGCAACTGTTACTGTTGAAGTAACAAGTGTTATGTAAACAGATTGAAATTTATGTTGGGATTGTGATATAATTAGCAAATGAATAATCATTAAAAAATTCAGGAGGTTGTGTCTTATGAAATACAAAAGTATAGCAGACAAGCCTAACATTTTAATCATAAATCCCGACCAGATGAGAGCCGATGCCCTTCACCATCTCGGAAACGAGGCTTCATATACTCCCAACCTTGACGAGCTGGGTTTTGATGGCGTTTCTTTTAAAAATGCCTTTTGTCAGAATCCTGTCTGTGTGCCTAGCCGCTGCTCGTTTATGACGGGACTTTACCCTCACACAAAGGGCCACAGAACAATGTCGTATCTTTTGCACGAGGACGAGGAAAACCTTTTCACCGATATGAAAAACGCAGGCTATTACACCGTATCCTCTACCCGAGGTGACCTGATGGCAGGTCAGGAGAGAAAATATCACAGAGAGCTTATTGATAAGTACCTGATGTTTTCCCCCGTTAAAACTCCCGCAACTGTTGTCAAATCAAAGCGCGGTGAAAAAGGCAGCGATACCTTCTTTTCATTTTTCAACGGCATCATCCCCGAAAATAAAGGAGGCAGAGAAATAAAGAATAATGATGACCTGTGCATTGATTCTGCCGTAAGACAGATAAGGAAACGGCCTAAGAACAAGCCTTTCTTTATGTTCATAGGTCTTGATTTTCCACATCCTCCCTATCAGATTGAAAAGAAATATTATGACCTGATTGATGAAAGCAAGCTTCAGGAGCGCATACCCAATATCGGAGATATTGACGGTAAGCCTTTGATGGAAAGAGGGCTTAAGGATGCTCTCGGTATTGCAGGTTGGGACGAGGACAGGCTCCGTGAAATCAGGCGGACATATCTTGCTATGTGTGCCAAGGTTGATTTCCAGGTGGGCAGACTTATCAGCACACTCAGAGATGAAGGAATTTACGACGACACAGCGGTTATAGTACTTTCTGATCACGGTGACTATACCACAGATTACGGCATAGTTGAAAAATGTCAGAACTGCTTTCCCGACTGTCTTACGAATGTGCCTTTCATTGTCAAACCGCCGAAGAATATCACCATTGATAAGGGCATTAATGAAAACCTTGCAGAGCTTACGGATTTATGCGCTACCGTTTATGACCTTGCAGGCATCAACTGCGAAAGGCAGAGTTTTTCAAAGAGCCTTCTTCCAACGATGAAGGATAAGCATACACCTCACAAGGAGTATGTTTTCTGTGAAGGCGGAAGACTTATAGGTGAAACTCACTGCTCTGAGAAAAATCTTTTCACGGGCGAGGATGCTATCTATTCGCCGAGAATTATTTTGCAGATGAAGGAAGACTGCACTCACACAAAGGCTGCTATGATACGCTCCAAAGAGTATAAATATGTTATGAGACTTTACGAAAAGGATGAATTCTATGTTCTTTCCGAGGGCGAAAGCGTTAACCGTATTGATGAAGAAAAGTACAGAGAGATTATCACAAAGATGAAAGAAGAGCTTCTTTTGTGGTATATGAAGACCTGCGATACTGTACCGCAGAAATACGATGACCGTTTTACTGATGAGTTTCTGCAGAATAACATTGCCTCTGTGGGTGTACCCCTAATTTTTGCAAAAATCGCAACGGGCGCAATATCCCTGACGGGCAAAACCACGGCACAGTTTATTGATATGGTAAAGACAAAATTCAAGCTGTGAGTATAAAATGATGCAACCCCTGACCGTTAAAAGTCAGGGGGATTTTCTTGTATTCTTATAAAAAAACTGTTCTTACAATCTGTCACCATACAAATATACATGCACAGACTTTCCTTTTTTATGAAAACTATTGAAACTTTCCTTCTATTTTGATAAAATCAAAAGAGTAGTTGCCAAGATACTGATGACTTGGTAGAAAGATATTTTGAAAAGGAAGATGGTTGTTGATTTATTTCCTTTAAAATGATATAATCATATAAATTGATTTAGGAGAGTGAAAATATGCTCTTAGTTAATAAAGTCAAGGAAGGTTTTTCTTTTGATTCAAGCAGAAAACTACACAAAGCTTGAAGAAATTGAAAACCTTTATGAAGAGGCAAAGGCAACACACGAAAAAGCTATGGAAGATGCCCACATAGAAGCAGAACGTGTTGAAGCAGAAAAGAAAGCTCACGAGGAAAAGCTCAAAGCAAAAATAGCTGCGAAGAAATAACATAATCTATACCGGCGGAAAAATGATACCGTACAGATAACGGTATTGAGCTTGGTGATAAGCTTGTTATAAACTGAAAAGCAAATAAAATTATTCAGTAACAGTTTTTATTAATAGAATCAGCCTCACATTGTGTGAACAGTGTGAGGCTTTTGCAAAGGAGACATGTTATGAAAGTTATTAAGGAAGGTTGGTGCTTCGCAAACAATTCTTGCCCGAAAAACGGTGCAGATGTTGAAAGATTTATAAAGGTTACTCCTTCTGAACGACAGCTCGACTTTATGAAGCTCGAATATTATAATTTTATTCACTTCGGCATAAATACAATGACCAATCGTGAATGGGGCGAGGGTAATGAGGATATTTCCCGCTTCAACCCGAAAAGGCTTGATACTGATCAATGGTGCGGTGTGCTTAAGGCAACAGGCAGCAAGGGTATAATAATAACTGCAAAGCATCACGACGGCTTTTGCCTTTTTGACACAAAATTTACTGACCACAATGTTATGAATACACCTTTCGGTAAAGATATTGTGAAAATGCTTTCGGAAAGCTGCAAGAAATATGACCTTAAACTCGGCATTTATCTTTCTCCTTGGGACAGACATGAAAGAACTTACGGCACTGAGGAGTATAATGATTTCTTTGTGAATCAGCTAACAGAGCTTTGCTGTAACTACGGCGACATATTCTGCTTTTGGTTTGACGGAGCCTGCGGTGAAGGAAAAAACGGCAAAAAACAGGTTTATGATTGGGGTAGGTATTACTCCGTTATCAGAAAGCATCACCCTGATGCCGTAATTTCTATCTGCGGCCCGGATGTGCGCTGGATAGGTAACGAGGGCGGCAGAGTGAGAAAAAGCGAATGGAGTGTAATTCCCGGCGAAAAGGACAGCAACGATGCTGTTGCGGAAAACTCACAGACTGCCGAAGACCAGACTAAGCTTATGGCTGAAAAGCTGAGCGACACAGCCGAAGACCTCGGTTCAAGAGATGTGCTGAAGAATTATGAAAATCTTATTTTCAAGCCTGCAGAGGCTGATGTTTCAATAAACCTCGGTTGGTTCTGGCATAACAAACTTTATTACCTTTTCAAAAAACAAAGAACTGCCGAAGACCTTGCAAAAATATATTTTGACTCTGTTGGCGGTAATGCTTCATTGCTTCTCAATGTGCCTCCCAACAAAAACGGCCTTATAGACAAGCGTGAAATTAAAACTCTCAAGAAATTCACTGAGCTTATTACTGAACCTTTTAAGAATGAAATAAAAAATATAAAGCTTTCCGCATACTCTCCTGAGGAAAAAACAAGAGAGATAAGTGAAGAAAGCATTTGTCTTGTCGACGGTGAATCAGGTGTAGCGGTTGATTTTCCCTCAAAAAACCAGGTGAAGATTATTACTCTTTCAGAAGACCTGACATACAGCCAACGTATTGAGGAGTTTAAGGTTTATGCAAAAAAAGAAGACTCTGACTATGAACTTGTTTATACAGGTACTGTTGTAGGCTCAAAGAAAATTGTGAAACTTGATTTTTCCGTAACAACAGACAGAATTATTATTATCGTGACACAGTCAAGGTCAAATCCTGTGCTGAAAGATATAAAAATATACGAATAAAGAATAAGACCTGCCTTTAAAAAAGCGGGTCTTATTCTTTGCAATTAGGCAGCCTGACCTGCGCTTCTGCTTGATTTCCCCAAGCACTGCGAGAAAAAAATGTGATTTTTCTATTGACACTGACGTTGCGTTATAGTATATACTTAATGCGTGAGGTGATAAAATGAAGATGCTTATTAAGGAATTTTCGTTGCTTACCGGTGTGAGTGTGCGCACACTGCATTATTACGATGAAATTGGGCTTCTGAAGCCTTGCGACGTTGATAAATTCACGTCGTACCGTTATTATGATGAAAACTCCCTTTTTCGTATGCAAGAAATTCTGTTTTACCGCGAGCTTGATTTTTCTTTAAAAAGCATAAATGAAATTTTATCTTCTCCCGGATATGACAAAGAAAGGGCACTGTCAGAGCAGAAAAAGCTTCTCATACTTAAAAAAGAGAGACTTGAAAGACTTATTTCGGCAATAGACAGCGCAAAGAAAGGAATTGATGTTATGTCAGCTTTTGATAACAGTGAATTTGAAAAGTATAAAGACGAAGCAAAATCAAGGTGGGGCAGTACCGACGCTTATAAAGAGTACAGTGAAAAAAGCAAAGGCTACTCTGAAGATAAGTTTTCTGCTCTCTCTGAGGGTATGGACAGCTTAATGGGTGAGTTTTCACGGTGTATGAAAGAGAACAATCCTCCTGCTTCGGAGAAGGCGCAGAAGCTTTGCAAAAAACTGCAGAGCTACATTACCGAAAATTTCTATACCTGCACAAAAGAAATTCTGTCCGGTCTCGGTCAGATGTATGTTTTTGACGAGCGTTTCAGAAACAACATCAATAAACACGGTGAAGGTACGGCAGAGTACATCGGCGAGGCTTTGAAAATTTATTGCAAATAAGGATACGACCCGACGGGCAATCAAAAAAAATTGCGGTCGGGTGTACCCCGGAACATTGTTGCTTACAAAAGAAAATAAGGGACTGTCGGTTATCCCGGCAGTCCCTTGAGTTTTAACTTACTTTGTCTATTTCGTCTTCTATATATTTTTTCATTTCGTTGGCACTGGTGATAAGGTCATTCCTTTCGTCGTAATAGGTTTTCAGAATTTTTCCCAGTGCCTCAGATTTGTTTCTGTTGCCCTTTTTTATTGCATCCATATAGTCCTGACGGCATTTTGCAATTATTCGGTTTTGCACTTCGATGCACATCTCATACTGAGCGTAAAGCTCTTTATAACTCATCATTATTGCCACTTCCTTTCTCTTTCACCGAAAACAATATAATCGATGCTTGTCCTGAAAGCTGATGCAATTTTAGCCAGGTCCGTTGAAGTGGCATCGTTTTCGGCACTTTCAATTCTTTCAAGGCGCTTCACCCCGATGCCTGTCATTTCGCTCACATCGTTGAGGGTCATTGCCTGCGAGGTCCTCAGGTGTCTTATTCTTTTTGCCGTACCGTTGGGCTTGATGCTGTTGATAAACGGGTCTTTGTTTTTGATAATTACCTCAGACTGTGACAGATAATTTTTGCCGAAACGGTATTCAATTGCGTATTTCAGCTTTTCATAGACGGTCTCGTTTATTCTGGCAAGCTTTTTTGATATTGCAGATTTGCTAAGACCAAGAATTTCAGCTGTTTCCATAAGTGTTTTTTCGTTGTACCAGTGAAGCTTTACTATTTCCTTTTCGGTTTCGCTAAGCTCGGCTTCAATCACTTTTTTAACAAGATTATTTAGTTCGATTCTCCTTTTTCTCATCATAAATTCATCTAAGGTTTCACATTTTTTTGCCGCCCAGTTGTCATATTGAGCCTGAGCGGTTTCAAGGTCAATTCTGTCAAAGGATGTTGATTCCTGCATTTCAAATACCTCCTTTTGCACACTTTGTCCGGCACTCAGAAGCAAACACAACCGAACAAATGTTCTGTATATAATTTTACTTACTTTTCAGCACTTGTCAAGAATTTTGATTTTTTTATGTTATATATTTTTTCTGACTCCAAATATTTGGAGTTTTAAGCATTTTTAAAGTTTAAATATTATAAATATTCAGTCAGAGTATAAATTGCACTTGCTTTTTTTCTCGAAATGGTATAGAATAGTGGGTGCAAAATTTTTTATATTTCAGAAAAGGATGAAAACTTATGGCAAAACAGGAAAAAACTGCTGCTGAGCTTTACCGTGAGGAAAGAAAAGCCCGTATTGCAAAAGCAGCTAAGAAAAACGCAAAGAAATCACACAAAATTATTATGACAAAGGGCAAGAAGATAGCTGTTGCTGTTGTTCTTGTTGTAGCTCTTGTTGCCGGTATCGGTGCATTTGCTGTTAATAATTCAGGTGTGCTTGAAAGAGGCAAGACTGCCTTTTATGTTGGTGATGTTGAAGTTAAGGCTCCCGAATACGGCTACTACTACAACAGCATTTTCTCAAACTTCTTTAACTACTCATATCAGTACGATACATACTACGGTGCAGGTATGGGCAAGATGTACACCGGCTATGACTACACAGTTTCACCTGATGTTCAGGCATATGACGGTGAAGTTGAAGGCGTAGAAAAGCCCATGTTTACAGACTACTTTGAGCACAGCGCTAAAGACAGCATCAAGTTTGTAAAGGCGTCCGTTAAGTACGCACAGGAAAACGGCATAGAGCTTGACGAAAAAGACCTTGCAAGCGTTGAGGAAACAATCGAAACACTCAAGTCAACAGCTAAAGAAAACAACTACTCTGTTTCAGCCTACCTTCGTGCATTCTACGGCAAGGGTATGACACTTGACCTCCTGCGTGAAATCTGTGAGGAGCAGACACTTGCAACAAAGGTTCAGACCGTTAAGACAGAAGAGTTCGGCGCAACATACTCAGACGATAAAATCGAAGAAATCTATAACAAAGACCTTACAGCTTACGGTGTAGTTTCACTGCGTCTTTATGAAGTAGTTGCAGACACAGTTGAAGTACCCGCAGAAAAAGAAGGTGAAGACCCCACAGAAGAAACAACAAAGGAAACAATGGCTGCTGCTAAGACAAAGGCTGAATCCTTTGCTTCAAAGGTATCAGACGATGATTCCTTCAAGGCTACTGCTGCTGAATTTGAAAAGCTTGCTAAGAATGACAAGTGGGAAGAAATGAAGAAAGACGACAGCAAGACACTCCTTGCTGATATGAACTACAGCTCAATTCAGAGTGAATCAACAGATAAGGACTTCCTTAAGTGGGCATTTGATAAAAACACTGATGTTGGTTCAACCTTCATCACAGAAAACGAAGGCGTTGGCTACAGCGTATTTATGATGGTTGCTCCCGTACACAAGGTTGCAGACAGCTTCACATATGATGTAAGACACATTCTCCTTGAGTTCCCCGAAGAGGAAGAAAATAAGGATGACGAGGCTCAGGAAGAAGAGAAGAAGGAAGAAGTTGAAGTTGAGCTTCTTGACGCTTCAAAATACGATGTAACAGTTGACATTGATGTTGACCTTGAAAAGACAGGCGACAAGGCTCTTTATAAGGAAGCTCAGGCAATTCTCGAGGATTACCTTGCAGGTGATAAGACAGAAGAAGCTTTCGCAGAGCTTGCAAAGGCACACTCAGCAGACGGCAATGCAGCTGAAGGCGGTATCTATGAAGATGTAACCGAAAACTATATGGTTGCTGAGTTTGAAAACTGGGCTCTCGAAAAGGGCAGAAAATATGGTGATGTCGGTATCGTTGAAACACAGTACGGTTATCACATTATGTATTTCATCGGCACAGAAAAAACAACATGGGCAGATGTTATCAGAAACGATAAGGGTGCAGCAGATTACGAAGAGTTCATTACTGAGCTTGAAAGCGCTGACAATGTTAAGATTGACCGCATTAACGAAGCAGGTGTTGCTTCTGCAGAAGAATTTGTTGTTAAACTTGCAAAACAGCAGATCAGATCTATCAACCAGAGTGCTTCACACACTCACTAAGAATTTGAATTATACAAATCCACCTGAATTTATTCGGGTGGATTTATCTTTACTTTTAAGTCTCTTTGTGTTATGATATAAATTAGATTATTATGGGCAGGTGAGTGCAGTGGTTTTAGATATTGACGAGAGAATTGAACCCTTAGGCAATAATATGAGTATAGTTGTGTCCGACAGCCACACTTTCGGTACCGATGCGGTTTTGCTCTCAAATTTTGCCTCAATAAAACGCAGGGATATTGCCTGTGATATGGGTACGGGCTGCGGGATTATTCCCCTCATTTGGTGCAAGGGCGAAACCAAAGAAATCTTTGCCCTTGATATACAGCCTAAGGCAACAGCCCAGCTTAAAAAGTCTCTCGAACTCAATGAAATTCAGGGCAGAATAAAGCCGGTGAATTGTGATATAAGAAATCTCAAGGGGGTACTTCCCTTCGGCTGCTTTGACCTTGTTACAATGAATCCGCCCTATAAGCCTGTGGGTACGGGCATAGAAAGTCTCAGTGAGGCTCACCGCATTGCACGTCACGAGGTTACCTGCAATATAGATGATGCTGTTTCGGCAGCGGCAAAGCTGCTTAAATTCGGCGGCAGATTCTGTATGTGTCACCGACCTGAAAGGCTTTGTGATATTATCTGCAGCATGCGACTTGGCGGCATCGAAGTCAAGCGCATACGCTTTGTAGTTGAGCGTAAGGGTAAACAGCCCTGGCTTGTGCTTGTTGAAGGCAAGCGCGGAAGCAAAAGCGGTGTAACAATTGAAAAAGAGCTTGTGATGAAAAACGATGACGGCACCAACACTCAGGAATTCCGCCAAATGTTCGGCGACTATATGGACGGACATCAGTGAATTCGGAATTCGGAATGCGTAATTCGGAATTGCGGGAAAGACAGATAAAGGATAAAGACTGATGCCGCAGTGACAAGCATCTACGTGTTTTTTGGTTCTTTTTCCGTGGCGGGTGCAAAAAGCAATGAAGGAGAAATATATGAACAGGATACTTAAATACACATTGGTAATTACTTCGATAATAATGATTATAATAGGTTTAGTTTTTGCATTTTTCGGTGAGAGCATACTTTTCCCGAAATATGAAATGACCGACTCAATCAGCTTTGCACAGTCTTTAGGCAAGGGCTGGAATTTAGGCAACACCTTCGATGCCTGCGAAAAGTTTTCTGACGAGAAGGCAGGTCTTGAAGCCGAAACAATGTGGGGCAACCCCGAAACTACTCCGGAGCTGTTTGCATTTCTTAAGGAGTGCGGTTTTGACACAGTCCGCATACCCGTAACCTGGTCACAGCATCTCAGTGACGATTATATCATTGACCCCTTGTGGCTCGGCAGAGTAAATGCAGTTGTGGACTACGCCCTTGAAAGCGGTCTTAAGGTTATTCTCAACACTCACCACGAGGATGCCTTCTGGCTCATAACTGATGAGGAGCATAAAGACATTTCCGAGGAAATCCTCTGCAAGGTTTGGCTTCAGCTCTGCGAGCAGTTTGCTCAGTACGATGAAAATCTCATATTTGAAACAATGAACGAGCCGAGAGTTGCCCGTGCCGAAGATGAATGGGAAGGCAATAAAGAAACAAGAGAGGTGGTCAATCACCTCAACTTTGCTGCCCTTGAAACCATAAGAAACAGCGGCGGCAAAAACGCTGAACGCTATGTGATGATACCAACTTATGCTGCAAGCGGACTTGCAAAAAACATCGATGCACTGCAGCTTCCCGATGATGACAGGGTTATTGTGTCGGTGCATTATTACTATGCTACTGCACATCAGTCCGAGTTTAAAGATGCTGAAAATAAGTGGAACATCTTTCAGAAAATCTCACTCTACAGCACCTTCAGACGACTTCACAGCCGTTTTATTGCCAAGGGATACGGGGTCTGCAAAAGTGAATTTGGCTGGACAGACAGAGAAAATCTCGCAAACCTTGCAGAAAATACGGCGTACTATACGGGTCTTGCTGATAAATTCGGTTTTTCATATGCAGTGTGGGATAACGGCATATTCAGCGATGACCCATGCACCTTTGGTATTATCGACCGCTCAGAGCTGAAAGTGCTTTATCCCGAATATCTGGATGCCATCGTGTGAATTCCGAATTCGGAATGCGGAATTCGGAATTGCGTGGAAGTAGGGGCAAAGTTTAAACTTACAATCCGCAGAGACAGTTTAATGTAAATAACCTTAAGAGGAAAATGATATGGATTTTTATATTGGCTTGGGTGTTGTTGTTATCCTGATTGGCTTGTGGAATTTATTCATAGCCATTCTTGGCTTATTTCCGAAAAATCTATCTACAATAATAGCAACCTTAGAAAAAGCAAATACAGTCAGAAATACCCACGGAAGAAACGGAAGATTAATACCTGTTTCTACTAAATATGTTTATGTTTATACAGTTAAGGGCAGAAAATACAGATACAGAACAGAAAATGAATACAGGCGAAAGCGCCCTTTATTTCAGAGAATGCCTATGGTATATGTAAAATGGTTTCCACGCCGCGCATATCCCCATAAATTCAAAGAAACGGCAGAATGGGTGTTCGGTACTATGTTTGTCATTTATGGGATTGGGTTTCTTCTTATTGCAAGTTCGTTATATTAAATAAATCCTGCTGATTCTGCGGACACAGACTGCCAGACAGTTAAAACTGAATGCGCAATTCCGAATTCCGCATTCAGAATTCCGAATTCACTCAAGGAGGTCAAAATGTCAGGAACATTATATATAGTCGGCACCCCCATAGGCAACCTTGGAGATATGTCGCCGAGAGCCGTTGAAACCCTCTCTCAGGTTGATTTTATAGCTGCAGAAGACACGAGAGTAACGGTTAAGCTCCTTAACCGCTTTGATATAAAAAAGCCTATGATTAGCTATTTTGAGCATAACAGACGCGCCAAGGGCGAGGTCATCGTGAATAAAATTCTTGGGGGCGAAAACTGCGCTCTCGTCACCGATGCCGGTATGCCTGCCGTCTCGGACCCGGGTGAGGATTTAGTCCGTCTTTGTCACGAAAACGGCATCACCGTCAGCAGCGTGCCGGGTCCCACAGCCTTTGCTACTGCAGTTGCGCTGTCAGGCATGAGCGTCGGCAGATTCACCTTCGAGGGCTTTCTGAGCATGAACAAGGTGTCACGCCGTGAGCATCTCTCGTCAATCAAAGACGAAAAGCGCACCATGGTCTTTTACGAGGCGCCTCATAAGCTTTCGAATACCCTTCGTGACTTATATGAAACCTTAGGTGACAGAGACCTTGCTATTGTACGCGAGATAACCAAGATACACGAGGAGGTTATCCGCACCACCCTCGGGGCTGCTGCTGAAAAGTACGCCGAAGAGGGACTGAAAGGTGAGATAGTGCTTATTGTTTCAGGCAAGACAGAAAGTGAAGAGGAAGAAGTCACTTTAGCCGATGCCGTTGCACTTGCAAAGGTGTATATTGCAGAGGGACTCGGAATCAGCATGGCGGCAAAAAAAGCAGCCAAGGAAACGGGCATAAAAAAAGGCGACATCTATAAAGAATTGCAGGAGGAAGAATAATGGAGTGGCTTTCACAATACGGATATCTTATAATAGTGTTTATTATTTTGACGGTGGCTTTTGCTTTTCTCTTTGTTAAATCTGTCAGCGCCTACAGTAACCATAACAAAAGCTATAAGGCGCAGGAGGCACAGCTCAAACGCCTGACTGCCCTTAAAGAGAAATACAGAAATGCAACTGCCGAGGACCTTGCCACCTTCGACCAAAAAGAAGTTTTAGAGGGTACGGCACTGCTTTATCAGATAGCTTTGCAGAAAAGCGATGATATGGAGGCGGCTTTCCGCGCTCTTTCAAAGGAAAAACAGCTTGTCTATGTTCTTGACGTTTTCACCGAGGACGCTTCGGCAAGGGAGTTCTTTTCACAAAACAGCGAGATTCTCACCGACATTATTTTTGAGGCGCTCACCGAAATCGGCATGGCAGACTTTGCAAGGGAGCTGAGCCTCATTGCAAAAATGTATGATAAGGATAACGAGGATGTGTCTTTCAGTGAGAAAACTCTGGAAGATTTTGACAAAATGATGTCAGAAAGCAATATTTTAACAAAGATTAAACTTAATTCGGCAAAATATATCGCAGAAAACTATGATATTTTAAAAAATTAAAAGTTTGTTTATTTGACTTATTGTGTTTTATATAGTATAATCTTTTGGTATCATTAAATTAAGGAGGCGATTGGTTTGCGTAAGATAGTTGCAATTTTTCTTGTGCTTGCAGCTGTAACAGTGTTGTTCACCGCGTGTATCGGTGATGACACTACCACAACAAATCCACCTATAGTTACGGGTGATGTTTCCACAACTCAGCCCTCGACAACCGAACCTCAGCCTGTGTCATATATTCTTACAACAAGTCCCGATAAAACTGTGCCTTGGGTTGAAACTACACAGTTTGACTTAGCGGCAGTTACAACGGATTACAATATATCTGTGCCCACGGATATAGTAGTTCCGCCTGATATCAATGTTCCTACCACAGGCTCATCACTTCCACCCACAATGCCTACTCAGCCTACACAACCCACTCAGCCTCCCACGGCAGTTACAATGCCCACAAATCCGGGCGGCCCCACAACAACAAAACCCACAACCACTAAGCCCACAACAACTGAGGGTGAAAAGTTCGCAACTCCTATTGTACTTGATTCCGAGGCTTATGACAGCAACTCAGGCAAGCTTTATCTTGCAATCAGCCCTGCTCAGTGGAGCAGTGACATAAAGGCAAACACCACAAGCATTTCAATCCGCATTGACGGTGTAACCGTTCCCGATAAGGTTTCATGCAGTGTTACGGCGGGTAAAAATGCAGACGGTATGCAGGAAATTATCATTGACCTGTCAGGTCAGTCTGTTACAACGGGCAGCACAATCAGCTACACCATTCCCGCAAACTTCCTTGTTTCAAAATCGGGAACACAGTACAATACGGCATATTCTTCAAGCGTATCATTTTAAAAAGGGCTGTAAAAAAGTGCAGACCGCATAAACCGAGATAGATAAAGGGTTCCTTCAGGATGAAAAGTCCAAAGGAACCCTTTAAAACATATAAAAATCAAAAAACTGCAGTTTTTCGGTTTATGCCATAAACAAACTTCACCTTTCGACGTGCCTTCGTACGCCTTCGGGTAACCAAAAATAAAGCCAACGCTTTATTTTTGCTCAGTCTGTTCATTCTGCTCATTTTTACAGCCCTTTTTTTTGCTCTTTAATGCTTCGTAGTATTATTTTCATTTCATTTACATCTTCCACGCGTTTAACATCTAAAAGTGCCGACAGAGCTTTTTCAATAAGCTCAGTATCTATTGAAACATAGTTTTCTCTGTTAATCTCACACACGATAATTTCCTTTAGCATCTCTATGCTCAAAGATGTAAGGTTGAAAAAGCTCTGCTCCTGAACTATGGCTAAATTTAAATTGTCAATGTTTTTCAGCTCAAATACGATAAGTGCTTTATTGATTTTTTTGCATCTGTTTATTACATATTCAGTGCCTCTTGATTTGCCGTCCCATAATGCAACAATTATATCTGAATAATCTATTATTTCATTATTTCTTTTAAGCGGCGCAGCTTTTGAATACTTTTCATATTGGGGGAGAAATTCCGTATACTTCAAATTGTGTTCCTCTGCAAAACGCTTAGCCATGCTGTCAACACCTTTTGCACCGCCTGAAACAATTTCACTTGCACACGCAGGAATATAACATTCAAACACTTTAATATTTAAACTACGTGAACCTATAACTGCAATTTTCATATTGCTCCTCCGAATAAATAAAAAGTGTGTCCCAAAACGAGACACACCGAAAAATGCACCCCGTAATGTTGTCACACATAATTTCAATTAACGCCATCGCCGGTAAAGCTGGTTATAATTAAACAGAGGTACACTTTTACCTGAGTAAAGTGTTACCAACGCTGGCTAAAATATTTATATTAAATTGAAATTAAATGTGACGGTGTTAGTTTACCACATTAAAAAAGAAAAATCAATAACTAAAACCAATTAGCTTTGTATTTTGTATTTAAATTCTGCCAAAAATGAAAGCAGGAGTTGGTTCAAATGTCTGAAATCCGTCTCAAAGGCAGAAGGCTTTTAATCGGCGCAGTGCCTCTTTATTCTCTGACTTTGGCAGTGGGTATGATGCTCGTATTTTCTCTTTCACTCATGCCAATAGTCTATAAAAGCGCAGTCTTACCCAAGCTTATCAGTGAAGAATACACACCTTATGTTACTTTTGCAGTGTCAGCGGTACTGCTGACTGTTACCCTTATGTCATACCTTGCCGTAAAAACAGGCAGTGACAGATATATGCTAAAAAAAGCTCAGGGAGTTTACGCTTCAACAGGGGATATATTTTATTATTTCAAACCGGGGGAGTTTTTTTCGCTTTCATTCTTTAAAATTAGAATGCTTTGCCTCAGACTATTGGTTTATGTGCTTATAAATACTCCGTCTTTTATCTGTGCTTATCTGCTCATAAGTCTTGCACATTCACGGTTTTCTTTTGCTGTTACTCTTGTTTTAGGGGCAGGTACTCTTGCATTTTTTTTTAACGGATTATACTTCTATATGCGCCTGACGGCTTCACTTTTTCTCACAGAATATTACTATATTAAAGGGGAGTACCTTTCCTTTCGTCACCTTGTGGGTTCATCACAGAATGCAATGAAAAACAAAAGCGGTGAGCTTGTGAGGCTGCGCCTGAGTTTTTTCGGCTGGTTTTTCAGCTGCGTTTTGTTGCTTCCCATCGGTTATGTCAGGGGCTATTACAGACAAACTCTTGCAGCTTATGCAGGCGAAATTATGAAGTTGCAATAAAACATAAACTGTGCTAAAATAGCAGGGTAATTTTTTCGGAGGTACTGCTATGAGAGAGCTTTTGAATGTGAAGTCCCTATGGGATTATCTTAAAACTGCCGCAAAACCCATTCTTCTTTACGGTATGGGCAACGGTGCGGATATGATAATAAAAGTCCTTGATGAAAACGGCATTCCCTGGCAGGACACCTTTGCAAGTGACGGCTTTGTTCGAGGTCACTTTTTTCACGGCAAAAGGGTTTTAAGTTTCAGTGAGGCAAAAGAAAAATACGGTGATTTTATTATACTTATGACCTTTGCCGTACACGATGAAAAGACCATGAATTTCATAAAAGAGGTGTCAGAGAGCTTTGAGCTTTATTCGCCCACAATGAGTGTTGTTGACGGCGCACCTTTTACATATGAGTTTTTTCTTGAAAATGAAGAATACTTCCGCAAAGCCTATAATCTTCTTGCCGATGAAAAAAGTAAAGAAGACTATCTTAATATACTCCGATATAAAATCAGCGGTGACACGCGGTACCTTTTCGCTTCTCACAGTGAGAAAATGCGCGTTTACAGTGAAATCCTGTGCTTAGGTGAAAATGAAACTTTTGTTGACCTGGGAGCCTACGACGGTGACACCATAAGAGAGTTTGCCGAGGCAACCGGGGGCGCTTATAAGAAAATAATAGCCTTCGAGCCTGACAGCAAAAATTTTCGCAAGCTGACTGAAAAAACATCTCATATGAAAAATATCGAAAGACACAATCTCGGCGCATGGGACAAAAAAGAAACACTCTACTTTGCCAAAAAAGGCGGACGTAACTCACGTACCGATGAAAGCGGAGTGCCTGTAGAGTTTGACAGTGTTGACAATGTTGTTAATGAGCAAATTACACTGCTGAAAATGGATATAGAGGGCGCTGAGATGAAGGCTCTCGACGGTGCAAGGCAGACGATTGAAAAATACAGTCCCAAGCTTTATGTATGTGCATACCACCGCAATGAGGATATGTTTGCGCTGATGCTTAAAATCAATGAGCTGTCGGCGGATTATAAAATTTATTTCCGTCAGCACCCCTATGTGCCGGCGTGGGAGAGCAACCTTTATGCAATTCCTGAAGGGAGTTGCAATGCAAAATGATAAATGCAAAATGCAAAATTTCGGTGGCGGGATAGTTTTCACTGATAAGTAAAATTTCCCCCGCAAAGATAGTTGGGATTAAATGCCGACTTTACTCGATTATGAGAGTTCAGCAGGTCATTACATTAGTAGTGACCCGCCTTTTATTAATTTAGTAGGTAACAATCCCTTCGCATATCTCCCTGAAAACAGGCGCGCAGTCCGTGTTGCCGCCAACACCGTTTTCATTGAGTACAACAACAATGTAGTGGGGATTATTTGCAGGGAAGAAGCCTGCAAACCAGGTGCGCAATATCTCATTGCCGTCTTTATATACTCCGCTTTGTGCTGTCCCCGTTTTGCCTGCAAGGGATACAAGCTCACTGCGAGCCTTGTCTGCAAGTCCGTTTTCTGTTACGCTCAGAAGCATTTGTCTTAGCTTTATAACAGTTTCATCGCTGAGAAACTTTACGGGTGTTGTGGATGGCTCTTTTGTCATAAGCCCCATATAATTTGTAAAGCCCATAATAAGCCTCGGCCACACATAATTTCCCGTTGCAAGCACATGATAAGCCTTTGCAATCTGCAAGGGTGTAGCCGTGAGACTTCCCTGACCGAAGGCAAAGTTAGCAAGGTTGCCCTTGATTTTCAGTTCGCTTTCCGTGGGCAGACTGCCCTTCGACCCTATAACAGAGGGTGCAAGCACATCTTTTGTGCCAATGCCCATTTCTTTTGTGAGCCTTAAAAGCAGGTCGCTGTCACTTTTCATAATAAGGTCAATAAAATATGTGTTGCAGGAATTTTCCAGAGCAGATGTCATATCAACTTCGCCGTGCGCCTTGTTGTTATAGCAAGAAAATGTTCTGTTGCCCACAGTTATTTCGCCTTTGCACTCGTAGTTTTTTTCACTGTCCGCGCCGCATTCAAGTGCCGCCGCAGCCACAACAGGCTTGAAAACAGATCCCACACTGTAGGCGGTCAGCGCCTTATTGACAAGAGGTGAATTTTCTTTTGTGAGACTGCTTGCAACATCGTCGGGGTCAAAGGTCGGCACGCTTGCCATAGCAAGGATTTCTCCCGTGTGTGCGTGCATCACAATAGCACAGCCGCTTTTAATCCTGCTGTTTTCCAGGGCGTTTTCCGCCATTTTCTGCACATTTTCGTCAAGGGTCAGCACCACACCCGCCTTGCTCGAATAATTGTTATCATTTACGGTTTTCTTCATCCCTGCAAGCACTCTGCCCACAGCATCTACATCAAAGGTAACAGTCAGCTTTCCGCTGTTTTCCTTCAGGTACGCGTTATAGGATTTCTCTATGCCTGTAATACCTTCCCGCCCGTCAGAGCTGCAGTAGCCTATAATATGAGATGCTACACCTTCGGCAGAGTACCGCGAAGAAACTGAAAAGGTGCGGATGAATTCATTGTTTATCTCTTCCTTTACCTCGCAGATAAAAGGGTAGCCGTCTTCGATTTTTTCTTTAATCAGCTTGTCATCTGTTTGCCCTTTGAGATATTCATAGGCACCGGCGCAAGGGGTTATAACGGCAAGAAGCTTCTTATCCTTTTCCGTCAGGGGAGAGAAATTGCGGTCGTAGATTATGCCTCTTTTTTCGCCTACAACAACAGTACGATTGCTTCTTGACTGAGATACAGAGGAATACTCGCTGTGCTGGATGTACACTATTCTCCCTAAGAGTGCCATAAAACTCAAAATGATGAATATATATAATGAAAGGGCGCGCTTTAGCATTTTAATCACCGAATTTATTTTTCTACGGCAAAAAACAGTAATACGCTGAAAAAAATCGGTAAAAATGGCAATAATTTCCTAAAAAGGCTTGACACTGCCAAAATTATGATTAAAATATAACTTAGCACTCGAAAGAGTAGAGTGCTAATTATTAGCAAAGTAATAAATAAATTCTTTGGAGGTATAAATTATGACTATTAAACCTTTACTTGACAGAGTTGTTTTAAAGGCAACCGAAGTTGAAGAAACCACTCAGAGCGGTTTTATTCTTACAAGTGCTTCTCAGGAAAAGCCCCAGTTTTCCGAAGTTGTTGCTGTGGGTCCCGGCGGAGTTGTTGACGGCAAGGAAGTTGCTATGTATGTAAATGTTGGTGATAAGGTTATCACAGGCAAATATTCAGGCACAGAAGTTAAAATTGACGGCGAAGAATTTACAATCGTGCGTCAGAGTGAAATTTTAGCAATTGTAGAGTAAGACAGGAGGTAATACATTATGGCTAAACAGATTATTTACGGTGAGCAGGCTCGCAAGGCTCTTCAGAGCGGTATCGATAAACTTGCAGACACAGTTAAAATTACCCTCGGACCCAAGGGCAGAAACGTTGTTATCGACAAGAAATACGGCGCACCCCTTATCACAAACGACGGTGTAACAATCGCAAAGGAAATCGAGCTTGAAGACGCTTTTGAAAATATGGGCGCTCAGCTCATCAAGGAAGTTGCAACAAAGACAAATGATGTTGCAGGTGACGGCACAACAACAGCCACACTTCTTGCTCAGGCTCTTGTACGCGAAGGTATGAAGAACGTTGCAGCAGGCGCTAACCCCATGGTAGTAAAGAAGGGTATTCAGAAGGCAGTTGCTGCAGCAATCGAAACAGTTAAGGCTAACTCAAACCCCGTTAATACCTTTGAAGATATTGCAAGAATTGCTACTATTTCATCAGCAGATGAAAGCATCGGCACTCTTATTGCCGAGGCTATGGAAATCGTAACAACTGACGGTGTTATCACAGTTGAAGAGTCAAAGACAGCTGAAACCTGCAAGGAAGTTGTTGAAGGTATGCAGTTTGACAGAGGCTACATTTCACCTTATATGGCAACAGACCTTGACAAGATGGAGGCTGTTATCGACGACGCTTCAATTCTTATCACAGACAAGAAAATCAGCAACATCCAGGAAGTGCTTCCTCTTCTCGAGCAGGTGCTTAAAATGGGCAAAAAGCTTGTTATCATCGCCGAAGATGTTGAGGGCGAAGCTCTTGCTACACTTCTTGTCAACAAGCTCAGAGGTACCTTTACCTGTGTTGCAGTGAAGGCTCCCGGCTTCGGCGACAGAAGAAAGGAAATGCTTCAGGACATCGCTATTCTCACAGGCGGTCAGGTTATCACAAGCGACCTCGGTCTTGAACTCAGCACTGCTACACTTGATATGCTCGGTTCAGCAAGACAGGTGGTTGTAACAAAGGAAAACACAACAATCGTTGACGGTGCAGGCGACAAGGCTAATATCAAGGCTCGTGTAAATCAGATCAAGGCTCAGATTGAGGCTTCAACCTCAGAATTTGATACAGAAAAGCTCCAGGAAAGACTTGCTAAGCTTGCAGGCGGTGTTGCAGTAATTAAGGTCGGTGCAGCTACAGAAACCGAAATGAAGGAAAAGAAGCTGCGCATTGACGATGCTCTTGCAGCAACAAAGGCAGCCGTTGAAGAAGGCTCAGTAGCAGGCGGCGGCGTTGCACTTCTCAATGCAATTCCCAGCGTAAACGCGCTTCTCGAAAAGACCGAAGACGAAGACGAAAAGACGGGTATCCGCATTGTACTCAAGGCACTTGAGGAACCCGTTCGTCAGATTGCAAAGAATGCAGGTCTTGAAGGCTCAGTTATCATCAATTCAATTATTTCAAGCGGCAAGGTTGGCTACGGCTTCAACTTTGCTAAGGAAGAATATGTTATGATGGCTGAAGCAGGCATTCTCGACCCCACAAAGGTTACACGTTCAGATCTCGAAAATGCTTCAAGCGTAGCAGCTATGGTACTCACAACAGAGTCACTCATAACAGATATTCCCGACCCTGCCGCAGAGGCAGCCGCTGCAGCAGCAATGGCACAGGGCGGCGGAATGTACTAATTCAAATTCGGAATTCGGAATGCGGAATCGCGTTGTACTCTGCCGAAGAGGTGAGTATTTTCCCGCCGAGGTAATTTCATATTAAAATGACACATCCACCTGAAAAAATAACAGGTGGATGTTTTTTATTCGGTTTCGTTGTTAAATAAAATCCTCAGGTAGTTTCGTTTGCCGTAGAGGATGCGGTGAATATACACTGTTTCATTCTCATAAGTGTAAAAGCTGATATAACTGCCGCATACGACAAATCGGTATTCACTGTCATAATTGATTATGCTACTCAAGGGAGAGCCACTTTCGGGAAAATCACCGAGTATTCTGATTGATCTGAGAATTTTTGAAATGGTGTTATCGGCTGCGACTGAGTTTAAAAGCTCATTCGAAATATAATCTTTTATGCCTTGAAGGTCTTTTATGGCTTCATTGGAAAATACTATACTGTTCATTTATACACCCAGCATTTTTTCAACATCATCAATGCTTTTCCAGCCTTTTGTGTCGCCTGATTTTTTACCAATAGCCAATTCTTTTAACAGTTTGAGTGTTGCCTGAGTTTTTTCATATTCTTCTATATCAACAATAACATATCTGCCTCGGCCGTTTTTGGTCAGAAACACAGGCTCACCGTCTTCGATACTTCTGAGAATATCATTATAGTTTCTTAAATCTGATACGGGTTTAATGTTTGGCATATAATCACTCCTTGAATTATTTTCGTAATTATTATATACTAATTTTAAGTAAAATTCAACAGCAAATAGAAATTTAAAAAAATTTTTATATATTTCTGTCAGAAAATCCTCATTTTGGGTAGATAATAGGTGAAGGGATGTGATAAATATGCAAGACAGTCAGATTATTTCAATGCTGTGGAGCAGAGAGCAAAAAGCCTTGGGTGAAATAGCCTTAAAATACGGCAAGTTGCTTTTCAGCCTCGCAGAGAATATTCTTCACTGCAGTGAGGATTCAAGAGAATGTGTCAATGATACATATTTTGCCGTGTGGAACCGTATTCCGCCTGAAAAGCCCGACCCTCTCACTGCCTTTCTTTGCAGGATAACAAGAAACCTATCCATAAAAAAACTCCGTGACAGAAATGCCCAAAAGCGTCAGGCTGAGACCTTGCCAATTCACGAGCTTGAATACTGCATAGCAGGCACAAGTGTTGAAGAAAAAGTGGATGCTAAAATCTTAGGCAAAAAAATCGACGAGTTTCTGTCATCTATCGACGAGGAAAGCCGTGTAATTTTTGTCAGACGATATTTCTTCGGTGATGATATTGAAACTATTATGTCAGCCGTGTCTATGAGTGAAAATAATGTCTATGCAAGGCTTTCCCGTACCCGCAAAAAACTTAGAGCTTATCTTGAGAAAGAAGGTGTTTTTGATGCTTGACTATCTTCTTGATGCTATGGATGAAATCAGTGACGAGCATATTACTGAAGCTGTTAATTACGAGGCTAAAGCAAAAAAAGTGAACTTCAGAAAGCTCATACCTTTGGCGGCCTGCTTTGTCTTTGTCATAGTTGCGGTTATTGCAGGCGCAGGTTTGTTAGAGAGCCCGCTACCTTCCACAGAGCCTACAAATATTGGTGAACCGACTTATGCTCCGACACAAGCACCCATTCAAAACAGCACAACAGTGGCTCCTACTCAATGCCCTACACAGAAGCCTTGGGATGAAATGACCTACGGTGAGCGCTACACAACCATTACAGTTGAGGGTGTGATATATATTTACGCATTTGAAAGTGTCGCTCCTGAAAGAATAGGGGAGAAGCTTATTACTGAAAACGCTGTCTATCCTTTTGTTGAGGTATACGGAATAAAGGGTATGACAAATGATTTGTTTGTTGCCGTCAAATTCTCTGAAGACGAAATCGGTGAATATTTCCTATATTTGAGAAGTGATTATAAACCTGATACCTTAGGTGATCTTCTTGATGCAATCGGCTTAAACAATAATGTCAATTTCATAGGCAACTCCGCAATTTATCAGGATAAAGGATATAACTATGACGGCAAGGGAGGGAGTGACGACCATATTGAGATTGTTTATAATATAGATGCCAAGGGTCATAAAGAGCTTTCTGGTTTGCTGTGGAAATACAAAGAAGCATTGTGCGTTGAGAAGGATAATGATCAGGGTAGTAATCCCGGTAACATTACTGTGAGATTTACCTTCATGGATAACTCGCCAACTATATCGGCAACTATATGTATCGAGGAAATAGGTGTCTTTAAGCCGAAAACATTTCTGAGTATATACTTAGACAGCTCGGTTGCTTATATGCACTACCATTTTAAGATAGAGAATAATGATTTGAAAGATTATATTGCTTTTCTTGAAGATGATGCTGAAATTATCCGTGCAGAACGATATAATGACGGTGATGTTATGCCCTTATTCCCTGAGCTTACATCAACCACCACACCCACAACAGAAGGCACAACACTTCCGCCTATAAATGAAAAATTCAGCGAGGTGGAAAAGGTTCTCGGTACGGCTGAAACACTCGGTGATATTATAGACGGTTTTGATATTAAAAAGGCAGATTATGGCATTTCAGGTGATATGACTGTTGACTTGTTCGCGCGCCTTGAAGAGAAAGACAAGGAGGAAACTGTTTATTCAATAGCGGCTGATACCAAGCAGCAGTTGGTTGATTTTATGCAAAAGCACAGTGGAAGCAAAGCAGAAAACAGAAGATGTCGAGCAGATGTCAGACTGATTTTCAGCGCATACTTTATGGGAAACAGCGGCATAATTTGCCTTGGCGATGACGGTTATCTCTATATAAGCTGCGGCGGCATAACCAAAGCCTTTTATGTGGGAGAAGACGCGTACCGTGACTTTAAAGAAAACCTTATTGCTGTCGTCTGGACCACGGAAAACCCCGTCACTTTTGGCTGAGTTATATAATTTCAACAATGCACTTGTGCATATTTAATAAAATTTACCGAAACCTATTTATTTTTATGTTGATTTATGCTATAATATTAGCATAAAGAGAGCTTCTCTTTATTGAGACAAAAACAAGAAAGGAGCTGACGATATGAAAATAACAGTTATCGGCAGAAAATGCACACCAAGAGATTCCTTTAAAGAAAGAGCTGAAAAAAGACTTCAGAAGGTTGAAAAGTTTTTCGGCGGCGAGGCAGAAGCCAAAATTACTGCAACCGTAGAAAAGAATGAGCAGATTGTTGAAGTCACAATTTATCACGACGGCATGATTTTCCGTTCACAGGAAAGAGCCGCCAATATGAACGATGCTCTTGACAGGTGCGCCGACTCAATTGTCCGTCAAATCCGCAAAAACAAAACAAAAGTGGGCAAGAAGCTCCGTCAGGCAGCCTTTGAGGAATATGATGCTATCGAGACCTTCGAACCTGAGGACGATTACAATGTTGTCCGTTCAAAGGAGATTATCCTTAAACCTCAGAGCGTTGACGAAGCAATATTGCAGATGAATCTTCTTGACCATCAGTTCTATGTTTTCCTCGACAGCACCAGCTATAAGACCTGCGTAGTCTATGCAAGAAAAGACGGAGGCTACGGCGTGATTATTCCGCAGACAGAGTAATAATTATGAATTATGAATTGGGCATCGCTTAGCGATGCCCTCAGCGTGTCGAAAAAGTATTTTTCGGCACGCTGTTTATGTCAACTTTTTACTTTTATTACAAAAATTTTACTGTACAAATTCAAAATAGTGTGTTATAATGAAATTCCAATAAAATAGGAGGTAGAAAGTCTTATGAAAAATCTTAAAAAGATTGCAGTGGTTCTTCTTGCAGTGCTTATGGTTGCTTCAGTGTTTACTGCTTGTGATGTAAAGCTCACTCAGGAGCAGAAAATCCTCGGTTCATGGAGAGATTCAACAGGCACAATGGGCTACGAGTTCCTTGAAAACAATGCTTGTAAGGTAACCTATGCTGATGTTACAATTCCCATTATCAACATCACTTATGACGGCACTGTTGACGGCACATACACTGTTTCAAAGAATGACAGCGGCGCACTGTGTCTCACAGTTACTTACACAATCCTTTCAAAGAGCATAACAAAGAATTACACTTATACTCTTGAAGGCAACGCTCTCACTCTTACAGACACAGCAGACGGCAGTGTAACAACACTTATTGCTTACACAGCTCCCGCAGAATCAACTGCAGCTGCTCAGTAAATTAAAAATGCAGTGGGGTAGTGTTATACTATCCCACTTTTTTCTAAGACTTTCAGGAGTATGACTATGAGAAAGACAACCAAAATTTTTATATGCTTAATCTTTGTTGCCATAGCATCTGTTTGTGTGCTTATTGGCATTGATGCGACGCGTCAGGGTGGGGGAGAAAACACCACAACCACCGCCGCCCCCGTAACCGTCAGCCCCACAACAACTGAGCCTTCCACTGAAGAAACCACAACCGCCGAGCCTGAAAAAGACCTTGCAGAAGAGCTTATCGGCAAGTGGACAGACAGTGCGGGAATGAGCGGCTTTGAGTTCTATGAGGGCGGAAAGGCATCCTTTACTTATGCAAATCTTGCTGCCCTGGGCATCAGCTTTGACGGTACTGTTGACAACGGCACATATATCCTTGATGGCAATACCCTTACTGTTACCTATTCAATTTATACTGCTACTATTGAGAAGAAATATGAGATTTCAATTGAAGATGACGTGCTTAAAATGACAGATAAGGAAGACGGCAAAACTTCATCCTATATCAGAAGCGGCACAAACGGCAACATACAGCCTGGTACAACAAAGCCTTCCGTCTCCGACGAGCTTTACGGCAGCTGGGAAAACAAGTCAATGAGCAAAAGCTATAAATTCTCAGGCGGCAAGGTTACAGTAACTCTTGACGGCGAAAATTTTGACGGCGTTTATGTCACCGAAGGCACGGATATTACCATTCAATACACTGCCTACGGCAAAAAAATAACGGAGAAATTCACCTTCTCGGTTACAACAAATACTCTCACTCTCACTAATATGGCAGGCTCGGAGTTTATCTTCAAACGTGCCGGCACAAGTGTAGCCCAAACAGAAGACGATGAGCTTCTTGGCCTTTGGCGTGACAGTGCCAATATGAGCGGCTATGAATTTAAAGAAAACGGCGTTGTTGAAATTACCTTTGTCAACATAGAAATTCCCGTGCTTAATGTACCCGTAAACGGTACCTTCACAGGTGCTTATGAAATAGAGAACGGTGTGCTGACACTGACATATTACATTTACGGCAAGGCTATAACAAACAGCTATACTTATGAGATAAACGGCAACAGCCTGAAGCTGAAAAACACGGAAGACGGCAAAACATCAACCTATATGAAACAGTGAGGAAATTATAATGACACAGCAGGAAAAAGTTTATAAGGCACTTGATGACCTTGGAATTGAGTATAAAGTTATACACCATGAGCCTGTTCATACAATTGAAGAAATGGACGCTTTGGGCATTTTCACCGACGGTGAGCTTTGCAAAAATCTCTTTTTACGCAACGCTAACGGCAAGACACACTATGTTGTTTCCATGATGAAGGATAAGCATCCTGATATTCAGCAGGATATCCGTTCACAGCTTGGCTGCTCAAGACTCAGCTTCGGCTCAGACGAAAGACTTATGAAGCATCTGGGCCTTGAACCGGGTGCAGTGTCGCCCTTCGGTATTCTCAACGATGATGATGCAGATGTCAATGTGGTTTTCGATTCCCAGCTTCGTAATCTTGATACCCTTGTGGGCTTTCATCCCAACGATAACACGGCATTCCTCTGGCTGAAATTCAGCGATTTGCTTAAATTCATCAAGTCAAGAGGCAACGATGTTTATTATATCAATATATGAAAAACTTACCTTTTTACTGTTGAAATAAAAAGATAAATCATATATAATAGCTCACAGATTATTTGAACGGAGAAAGATTAATGAAAATCAATTTTGTAATTCCCTGCCTTTTGGGTCTTGAAAAGCTAATTGCCGATGAAATGAAAGACCTGGGTGCAGAAAATGTTGTGTCAGAAAACGGCAGAGTACTTTTCAGCGGTGACGAAAATCTCCTTGCAAGAGCAAACATCTGCTCACGCTATGCCGAGAGAATACAGATTTTAGTGGGCAGCTTTGAGGCTAAAACCTTTGAAGAGCTTTTTCAGGGTACCAAGGCACTGCCCTGGGAAGAGTGGATCGGCGCATATGATGCCTTTCCCGTTAAGGGATATTCACTCAATTCGGCTCTTTTCAGTGTCAGCGACTGTCAGTCAATTATCAAAAAGGCTGTTGTTGAAAGGCTTAAGAGCAAATATAATATCTCCTGGTTTGAGGAAACGGGTCCTCTTTATCAGATTCAGTTTTCCATTATGAAAAATCAGGTGAGTTTGCTTATTGACACCTCAGGCTACGGACTTCACAAGAGGGGCTACCGTCTTGAATCAAACGGCGCACCTATGAAGGAAACCCTTGCGGCTTCCCTTTGCAATCTTGCAAGGCTCAGACCCTACCACACACTTTATGACCCAATGTGCGGCTCAGGCACAATTCTTATTGAGGGTGCATTGATGGTCAATAATATGGCTCCCGGTGTAAACAGACATTTCACTGCAGAAAGATGGCAGAATATTCCCGAAAGCGTCTGGAATGAGGAAAGAGACAGAGCAAGAAGCCTCGCTCTCACTGATTCTCAGTTTGTGTGCTACGGCTCGGATATTGACGAAAAATCCCTTGAAGTTGCCCTTGCAAATGCAAAAAGGGCAGGTGTTGACAAGTTCATTACCTTTGAGAAGAAGGATATCCGTGACTTTACTCCCAAATCAGAAAAGGGTACTGTTATATGTAATCCGCCCTACGGTGAGAGACTTCTCGACCTTCAGCAGGCAGAGCTTCTCTATAAGTCAATGGGCAAACGCTTTCCTCAGCAAAGAGGCTGGGCGTACAACATCATCAGCCCCAGTGAAGACTTTGAGGTTTTCTTCGGCAGAAAAGCCGACAAGCGCAGAAAACTCTATAACGGTATGATTAAATGTCAGCTTTATATGTATTTTAAGTAATGTGTATTTTGCTCCTCTATTGTAAGGGGAGCTTATTTTATTACAAATTTATAATAGAATCACCTGAGTGTTAACATTGTGTTAATAAACTTTCAAAAAGTTTATATAATTAATGTGATATCATAAATAAAAGGAAAAATTTACATATAGGAGAGAAGTTTAATGAAAAAGGTATTATCACTGTTTTTGGTTCTTGTTCTGATCTTTACTTTCAGTGTTCCGGCTTTTGCCGACTACAGCAATTCACAAAGTCAGATACCTGTTATTCTCATTTCAGGTGACGGAGACTCAATTTATGACGCCGATGGCAATGAAGTGTTCCGCTTCTCAAAGATTGTGAGTATGCTTACATCAATAGACGGCGACAAGGCAAAGGAATCTGCCCTCAATGTTATTCAGCCTTTGCTTCTTGAGGGCTTACTCAAGGATGATTGGGATAATTTCTATAAAACTCTTGAAACAGAGATTGCCAAAATTTTTGCTAAATGTCGCCTTGATAATAACGGCGAGGTTACTGACGGCTCAGGCATATCACAGGAGCGCAGGGATTATATGGCAAATGCCCGTGTAACCGATGCAAAAGTCAGCAAAGGTTGTTATGAGCTTTATGATTACCGTTTCTGGTATGACTGGCGATGTGACCCCATGGTGATTGCCGACGAATTCAACGCATACATAAAGGATATCAAGCAAGCAACAGGCGCACCCAAGGTTTCAATTGTTGCAAGATGCCTCGGCACATCGGTTGTTATGGCGTACATTGCCAAATACGGCCTTGATGATATTCACGGCATCGGTTTTAACGGCTCCGTTGCCAACGGTGCAGAGATTCTCAGCGAAACAATAAGCGGAAAGTTCCGCGTTGACGGCAAAGCCGTTTCGAGACTGCTCAAGGATGTTGATGCTCTCGGTTGGGTGGATATAGATGAATTTATCACCTCAACTGTTGACCTTGCGGTTAATAGCGGTATTGTTGACGGCGCCATAGGTGTCACTGAGGCACTGTTATACGACAAGCTCATCGAGGGCATGACAGCAGCTCTTTCTCTCTCAACATTCTACACATGGCCCAGCTATTGGTCTGCTGTAACGGCAGAAGATTATGATGCGGCGATTTATCATGTTTTCGGACCTGAGGGCAGTGAGAAGCGCACGCAGTATGCAGGTCTTATTGAAAAGCTTGACAATTATAACGAAGTTGTTCGCAAAAACATTCCCGAGCTTTTCAAGAGCATTAAGCAAAGCGGAGCAAATGTAGGCGTAATATCAAAATACGGATATCAGATTGTGCCTGTTATCGAGTCAAGTGACGCAGTTGCAGATCAGTTTGCCTCAGTTACAAGATCTTCTTTCGGTGCAACAGCCTCAACGGTTTACGGCACACTCAGTGACGAATATATCGCTGCGCGTGTTGCTGAAGGCAAGGGTAAATATATTTCACCTGACAAGAAGATTGATGCTTCAACTTGCATTTATCCCGATTACACATGGTTTACTAAGGGTTCAAGCCACTCAAACTGGTCACTGTGCGAAAACAATCTTATGCATATTGTTGCAACTGCTGACAGACAGCTCACTGTTGATGATTTTGAATATACACAGTTTATGGTTTACAATGAAGATACCGGCTTGATGGTACCAATGACAGTGGAAAATAACGACACAACAAACTGGCCGGAAGAGGAACCCGATACCTTATTAGGAAAAATCAGACTTTTCTTTGATACCTTAAAAAATTGGTTAAGTCAGCTTGTTGAAATACTCAAGGGTAAATTAGAATCACTCATAAACAAATAAGTTAATAAAAATTTAAGGGGCTGTAAAAAAAGTGCAGACCGCATAAACCGAGATAAATAAAGGGTTTCTTCAGGATGAAAAGTCCAAAGGAGCCCTTTATAACATATAAAAATCAGGAAAACTGCAATTTTAGAAGTTTTTCGGTTTATGCTATAAACAAACTTCGCCTCTCGACGTACCTTTGTACGCCTTCGGGTAACCAAAAATAAAGCCAACGCTTTATTTTTGCTCAGTTTGTTCATTCTGCGCATTTTTTCTCGCCCCTAAAAAGGAGCTGTAAAAAACTCTCGTTTTTTTACAGCCCCTTTTGCATTACTTTATCATCTCACCAAATTGTTCTTCGCTGATAACGCTGACACCTAAATCGTTAGCTTTTTTCAGCTTGCTGCCTGCGTCTTCACCTGCAAGCACATAGGTGGTCTTCTTTGAAACACTGCCGGAAGCCTTGCCGCCGAAAGCTTCAATAATCTTGGTTGCTTCACTTCGTGTGTAGGTGGAAAGTGTGCCCGTCAGCACGAAGGTCATACCCTCAAAGCGCATGTCCACAATTTCCTTGTGACACTCCATGTTAAGTCCGAGAGCCTTCAAATCGTCAATTAGCTTGATGCTTTCGGGGTGTGAGAAAAAGTCGGTGACACTCTGCGCCATAACAAGTCCGAAGCCCTCAATTTCCGCAATTTCCTCGGTGGTGGCATCTATGAGCTTATCCATTGTGCCGAAATGCTCTGCCAAAAGCTTGCCTGCCTTCTGGCCGATATGGCGTATGCCGAGGGCGTAAATCAGTCTTGCAAGGTCGTTTTCCTTAGATTTTTCTGCAGCTGCAATAAGGTTGTCGGCACTCTTTTCGCCCATTCTTTCTATGGACGCAATTTTATCTCTGTCAAGAGTGTAAATATCCGCCGCCGTTTTAACCATACCCTCATTAACAAAGGTTTCGAGTATAGCTGTACCCATACCCTCAATATCCATAGCATCTCTTGAGCAGAAATGAATAAGGTTACGAAGGAGCTGATTTGGACAGTCGGGGTTACAGCAACGAAGGGCAGCTTCGCCTTCTTCTCTTGTTACCTTTCCGCCGCATGAGGGACAAATATTGGGTATGCGGTAAGGCTCTGCATTTTCAGCGTGTGACACAACACATACAACCTCAGGGATAATATCTCCTGCCTTGCGGATGATAACTCTGTCGCCTATGCTTATGCCCTTTTCGTCTATGAAATCCTGATTATGGAGGGTAGCTCTGCTGACGGTTGTGCCGGCAAGCAGTGTAGGCTCGAATATACCTGTAGGTGTGAGAACGCCTGTTCTTCCGACGTTTATTTCTATATCAAGGAGAGTTGTTTCCTTTTCCTCAGGGGGATATTTATAAGCCAATGCCCACTTGGGGAATTTCGATGTTGAGCCGAGTGTTGCTCGCTGTGAGAAATCGTCAACCTTGATAACTGCACCGTCAATGTCAAAGGGGAGTGTACCTCTGATTTCGCCTATGCGTGCAATCTCTGCGAGGGCCTCGGATATATCCTTGCACTGCGTATAGAAAGGCACAGTGCTGAAGCCAAGCTCTTTTATAAAATCAAGGGACTGCTTGTGAGATGCAAGCTCTTTGCCTTCAATGCGCTGAATGTTGAAGGTGAAAATGTCAAGCTTTCTCTTGCTTGTGATTTTCGGATTTTTCTGTCTGAGTGACCCTGCCGCAGCATTACGGGGATTCTTAAAGGTTTTCTCGCCATTCAATTCCTGCTCGGCTATGAGGGAAAGGAAAACATCTCTGGGCATATAAACCTCACCGCGTACCTCAAGAATGGGTAAATCAGTTTCAATTTTAAGAGGAATGTTACGGATGGTTCTGATGTTTGCCGTTACATCTTCGCCAACCCTGCCGTCGCCGCGTGTTGAGCCGCGCACAAGCAGACCGTTTTCATATTCGAGAGACACGGAAAGACCGTCAATTTTCGGTTCGACTATATAGGTGGGCTTTTTGATAACCGCCCTCACCCTCTGGTCGAAGGCGAGAACATCATCCTCACCGAAGCCGTCCTGAAGGCTTTCCATAGGCACAATATGCTCAACGGGCGTGAACTGACTGTCAGCCTTGCCGCCAACACGGTGAGTGGGTGAGTCAGCTGTCAGGGTTTCGGGATATTTCTCCTCAATGGCAATAAGCTCGTGTAGAAGTTTATCATACTCGAAATCCTCAATTTCAGGCTCATCGTTTTCGTAATATTTCTTGTTGTGATAGTTGATTATGTCACGAAGCTCTTCGGCTCGTTTGCGCATTTCCAATAACTCACTCATAATTATTTCTCCTTGTTGATGTTGCCGCTAAAAAACTCATCCTTGAACCACACATCTTCTATGGTGAACTCTTTGCCGTTCAGGTATTCAAGCTCACCTGCATCGGTGGTGAAATCGAAGATGAGCTTATACGAGCAAAGGCACTGCTTTTTAAGTCCTGACTTTTTGTTCAGGGCGTTGGTGCCGTATTTTCCGTCACCTAAGAGGGGGTGTCCGATAGATGCAAGGTGGGCTCTTATCTGATGGGTTCTGCCGGTGAGCAGGTCAACTTCAAGCAGGCTCAGACCCTCACGGTACCCAAGCACCTTATATTTAGTTTTGATATATTTACTGTCGGGGGACTGCTTTTTTGAAACGAAAACCTTGTTCTTCTTCTCGTCTTTGACTAAGTACCCTTCAAGAATATCGCTGTCCTTTTTCGGCTTGCCGTGTACGAGGCACAGGTATATTTTATGCAGCTCTCTGTCCTTCATTTTCTGATTGAGTACTCTGAGGGCTTCTGCTGTTTTTGCGCAGATGACGATGCCGCTTGTGTTTCTGTCTATACGGTTGACCAGTGCAGGAGTGAAGGAGGCCTCACTGTCAGGCTGCCATTCACCCTTTTCATAGAGATAGCGCTTGGTGCGTGTGATCAGGGTGTCGATATACTCATTGTCGTCGGGGTGGGAGAGCAGCCCCGTCTTTTTATTAAGGAGAATGACATTCTCATCCTCATAGACGATATCGAGCCTTTTCGAGGCAGACATAAAGTCATAGACCGTCTCCTTCTGAGCAAAAAACTCGTCATTTATATACATATCCACCACATCACCGAGGCCCAGGCGTGTCGAGATTTCCGCACGCTTTCCGTTTACCTTGATGCGCTTGATTCTTATGTACTTATACATCAGTGCCTTAGGCAGGTTGGGGAAAGACTTAGTCAGGTATTTGTCCAGACGCTGGTTTGCATCGTTTTTTTCGATAGTAAAGCTTTTCAAAAATATAACTTCCTTTTAGATTATTCGTTTAATTATATCATAAAAACTTGAAAATGTATAGCATATTACGAATGAATTTATTAATTAACCTATGCGCTCGCATGCGAACGCATAAAAGCGTATGCGAAGCGATGCCTATATGATACTGACACTGATAATGATTATTATACTGATACTGTTACTGTTACTGATACTGAGCAGCTTATAGAGCTGCAAAAAGCACAAAGAAAAACAATAAAAGTTGACAGGTTTTGTTTTCTGGTGTAAAATTATAAGTAAGAATAATTTGGGAGGAATTGAAATGAAAAAAATCTTACCATTACTTTTAGTTGCAGTTATGTTTTTGACAGCTATTCCTATTGTTTATGCCGAAGATGCCGACACATACAAAGTTGGTGATATTATTCAGTTCGGCTCATATCCTCAGAGTGAGGTCAAAGATGAAGCTTTGATAGCCGAGCTTAATGCTTTTGCCCCCGAATGGGAAGATTGGACAAGTTATGGGTATTATAGTGGTAATGACGATTACGGTTCTATGGTTCAAGGTGACTGGATGAAGTATGTTGATGTAACATATAATAACTTAAAATATCGCGGCGTTAAGTTTACGCAGTATAGACCTGCTATAACTTTTTCCGTACCTTCATATAATGATCAGAGCAATAATGGTTACAGTATTGAAACTGTTTATTGGTTCAAATTTGAACTGTTAGATTGGCGGATTCTTGACCCAAGCACCGGATTTGTTATTTGTGAGAAGATCGTTGATTCACAAGCTTTCAGTAACACTATATATCGTGGAAATGTCGAATTGGGAGATGACGATTGGTATAATGACTTTTTATGTGAGAATTATGCAAATGATTATGAAACTAGTTCTATAAGAAAGTGGCTCAACAAAGATTTCTATAATACCGCTTTCGCTGCACATGAAAAGAAAGAAATCAATACTACAACTCTCAACAATGATGGTTATAACACAATAGTTGGCAATATTGGTTTTGAAAAATATGACAGCAAAGAAACTGAAGATAAAATTTTTCTCCTTTCGTATGCTGAATTAAGAAACAATAATTATTGGTTAAATCCTGAGAATCATGACGGTTATGGTGATGATCCTGAAACTAGCGATTATGCCGCATGTCAAGGGTCCGGAAAAATCGGCGAGTGGCTTCTTCGCACTCCTGGCGGAAGGTCTTCCACTTGTTGTTTTGCCGGTATAGATACTCAATGGGATGTTTGGTTAACTAGAATTGGAACTCGTCCGGCGTTGCATTTAAATGACATATCGAAATTTCATAGACATATTTACAATCTTATTGTCACAAATCCTACTTGCACAGACAAAGGCTATACAACCCACACTTGTGAATGTGGTGACACATATATTGATGACTATGTATATGAAAATGGTCACACTTTTACAAACTATACATCTGTAGGCAATGCAACTTGCATCGCTGAAGGTGAATTTGTCGCTAAATGCGATTATTGTGACGCAACGGATTCTATAATTGATAAGGGTGAGCATAAATTCAGCGACAGCTTCACTATTGACACATACCCAACCTGCACAAATGAGGGCTCTAAATCTCGCCATTGTAGTAATTGCTCTGAAAAGACAGACGTAACACCTATCGGCAAGCTTGCTCATACATACAATGTGACAACTATCAATCCCACTTGCACAGATAAGGGTTATAATGTCTATACCTGTAATTGCAGTGACAGCTACACCGAAACAATTGAAGCTACAGGTCATAGCTATGAGGGCTCGGTTTGCACAATCTGCGCTCATGATAAAGCAGAGGAATGCTCTTGTAACTGTCACGCAGGTGGTATAAAGGCTTTCTTCTTCCGTCTCATAAACTTCTTCCAAAAACTTTTCGGCAAAAATAAAGTGTGTGAGTGCGGTGTAGCACATTAAATATCGTCAGCTCGGCTCCCTCCCTGAGGGAGCTGGATTTTTTCTTTAGCAAAAATACTGAGGGAGTGTCCTGCTCACTCGGCAGGGTGCTGTTACGGAGAGGTTCCTCGGCAGACACGGCACTCCGTAAAAGCCAAAAAGGTCAACATCTTGTGATGATTTTTCCTCAGAGGTATACTTCTTGTCATTTTCAACAAAAATTTTTTTGCTCAACAAGCAGATTTTCATCACGAAAATATTGATTTATTGCATTGGTAGTGATAAAATAATAAGGTATTTTTTAAACTACACTTCAAATACAAAAAGGGGTATGTTAAATGGAAAGAAAAACTGGTACTGTTTCAAGAGGTATCCGCTGCCCGATTATCCGTGAAGGTGACGACCTTGCAAAAATAGTTTGTGACAGTGTTGTTGACGCTGCAAAGAGTGAAGGCTTCGACCTTCGCGATAAGGACGTTGTAGCCGTTACGGAATCAATCCTTGCAAGAAGTCAGGGTAACTACGCTTCAGTTGAAGCTATTGCCAAAGATGTCAAGGCTAAATTCGGCGGTGAAACCGTAGGTGTACTTTTCCCCATTCTTTCAAGAAACCGTTTTGCTATCTGTCTTCGCGGTATAGCTATGGGTGCAAAGAAAATCGTTCTTATGCTTTCTTATCCCAGCGACGAGGTAGGTAACCACCTTCTCACCTATGATCAGCTCGACGAAGCAGGCGTTAATCCTTACAGTGATGTTCTCACACTGGCTAAGTACCGTGAGCTTTTCGGTGAAAACAAGCATGAGTTCACAGGTGTTGACTATGTAGAATATTATTCAAATCTTGTTAAAGAAGCAGGCGCTGAGTGTGAAGTTATCTTTGCAAATCAGCCCAAGCACATTCTCGATTATACCGACTGCGTACTCGCTTGCGATATCCACACAAGAGCGCGTACAAAGCGTCTTCTTAAGGCTGCAGGCGCAAAGATTGTTTACGGTATGGACGAAATCCTCAACGAATCAATTGACGGCAGCGGCTTCAACCCCGATTTTGGTCTTTTAGGCTCAAACAAGTCAACAGAAGATACAATCAAGCTTTTCCCAAAGGACTGCAATGAATTTGTAAATAAAACTCAGCAGTATCTTATGGAAGCTACCGGCAAGAAAATCGAAGTTATGGTTTACGGCGACGGCGCATTCAAAGACCCTCAGGGCAAAATCTGGGAGCTTGCTGACCCATGCGTATCACCGGGCTACACTGCAGGTCTTGAGGGTACACCCAATGAGCTCAAGCTCAAGTATCTCGCAGACAACGATTTTGCAGGTCTCACAGGCGACGAGCTTAAGGCAGCTATCTCAAAGCGTATTGCTGAAAAGGGTGAAGCAAGCCTTGTAGGTAACATGGCTTCACAGGGTACCACACCCAGAAAGTTTACAGACCTTATCGGCTCACTCTGCGACCTTACAAGCGGCTCAGGTGACAAGGGTACACCCGTAGTACTTGTACAGGGCTATTTCGACAACTACACCAACTGATTTTTCAGGCGGTTCAGACAGTTTAATACTATCAATATATAGGGAGGAATTTTAAATGGATTCAAACAAAAGACCCGACAGCATGGTCCGCATCACCACCAAAGAGCTTGCAGATGCTTTTATTGCAGAGCAGACCCAAGCGGTACGCGCTCAGGTAGGTGACAAGAAGGTACTTTTAGCACTTTCAGGCGGCGTTGACTCATCAGTAGTTGCTGCTCTTCTTATCAAGGCTATCGGCAAGCAGCTTGTCTGCGTACACGTTAACCACGGCCTTATGCGCAAGGGCGAAAGCGAAAATGTTATTGAGGTTTTCAAAAACGGCCTCGATGCAAACCTTATTTATGTTGATGCAACCGACCGTTTCCTTGACCTTCTCATGGATGTTAACGACCCCGAAACCAAGCGTAAGATCATCGGCAAAGAGTTTATCAATGTTTTCGCTGATGAAGCAAGAAAGCTCGACGGAGTTTCCTTCCTTGCTCAGGGTACTATTTATCCTGATATTCTTGAGAGCATCAAGCAGGCAGAGGGTAAGAAGGCAGTTAAGTCGCACCACAATGTGGGCGGTCTTCCCGAAGACCTTAAGTTTGAGCTTGTTGAACCCATTAAACTCCTCTATAAAGACGAAGTCAGAGTAGTAGGTGAGGCTCTCGGTCTTTCCCACGAAATGGTTTACCGTCAGCCCTTCCCCGGCCCGGGGCTTGGCGTAAGATGCCTCGGTGCAATCACCAAAGACAGACTTCATGCTCTCAGAGAAGCAGACGCAATTCTCCGTGAAGAGTTTGACAAAAACGGCCTTGCACAAAAGGTGTGGCAGTACTTTGTAGTAGTACCCGATATGAAGAGTGTAGGTGTTAAGGATGACAGCCGTTATGAGGGCTGGCCTGCAATCATCAGAGCAGTCAACACAAAGGATGCTATGACAGCCACAATTGAAGAAATTCCCTACGCAGTACTGCACCACATCACAAATCGTATTACAAGCGAAGTTGAGGGCATCAACCGTGTACTTTACGATATTACTCCCAAGCCCACGGGCACAATCGAGTGGGAATAATGACAAGAAATCCCGAAAGCCTTTATTTACAAGGGTTTTCGGGACTTTTTATTTTCTAATCGTACTAATATCGTACTAAATTTTTAATTTTGTATCAATTTTGACAATATTTCTGCTACTTCTCCGTGCTTATTAGGGTATAGGTGAGAGTATGTGTTCAGAGTTGTTTCTATATTTTCGTGTCCGAGCCGTTCTGAGATTAACAAAGGGGCAAAACCTAACTCAATGAGCAACGATGCGTGAGAGTGTCTTAAATCGTGTATGCGTATTCTTTTCACGCCCGAAGCGGTGCAACCTCTAATCATTTCTCTTGTTAAACTTTGCTTACTTGTTAGAAATAGCCTGTCCGTTGGTTTGTAGTCATAGAGCATTGAACTATATTCTTTTACCATTTCCATTATTTCAGCAGGCAGGGTTATTGTGCGTTTGCTTTTCGGTGTTTTGGGTGCTTGTATTATTTCTTCATATCCGAGCCGTGCGTAATTCTTTGTAATGCTCACGGTATTATTATCAAAATCAAAATCGTTCAGAGTGAGAGCCAATAACTCACCCTCACGCATACCGCTATAAAAGAAAAGGTGAAATACAACTTTTGAAAGCGGTTTATCTGATACGCATTTTATAAAAGAGTCAAATTCTTCTTTTGTCCAAAACTGCATACTTTCCGCTTTTTTCTTTCCCATAGAGCCACAGGCAGAGGCAGGGTTTGACGGTAGTTTGTAGTATTTGACCGCAAAATTGAATATTGCTGATAACTGATTATGTACGGTTTTCAAGTATGTTGGAGCATAGCCGTTTTCGTGCAAAATCAATTCATTTTGCCATTTTCTCACGGTAGATATATCAATATCACATATACGCATATCAGCGAAATAGGGCAATAACTTTGTTGATATAAGGTGTTCTTTGTTTGCTAATGTAGTAGGTTTCAAATGCACCCTGCAATCTTCCATATAGTTTTTAACTAAATTTGAGAAAGTAATATCAACAGATGTTTTGCACTTGTTAAGGAAGTCCGCCTCAAAGGTTTGGGCTTCTTTTTTTGTTGCAAATCCCTCTTTTTTCTTTTGTTTGCGTTTGCCTGTCCAATCGGTATAGTAAAACTTTACATTCCAAGTACCACGCTCATTTTTATATGCTGACATTATTCTTCACCGTCCTTTAGTACATTTTTTATCCATTCGTCCGTTTCCCTCTTTATTTGCAGTAATTCGTCATTTCTCTGTTTTTCGTATTCAGTAACAGGCTGATATATTTCTTTTGCACGCTCATCAAAATATCGTTGTAAATATTGAGAAATTCTATAAGCAATAACCTCATAGTCCTGTACTTCTGTCAAGCGTAATTCTTCTATAATTTCAGTCATAAACGGTTCATCGGAAGCGGAAGCTAAATGCCCTCTAAAGTCTGCAGTCCTTTTAACATCACTACAATACTCAACAATGGATAATAAGAAAGACTTTCCGATATCGTTTTCAAAAAATCTTGATAATTCCCTCTCTGTGTCTAACTCTTTAATTTCCTTGAATAACAATACCGCTTTTTCTGACAATCCTGTATATTTGCAGACACCTTGTAATTTTTCGTCTGTTGTTGGGTTGGGGCTGTTACCTAACAAATAATCTGTTGATACTCCATAATACCGTGCTATTTTAATGATGTTACTTGCAGGACATTCGGCTTTACCATTTATGTATTTTACAAGGGTTGGATAAGGAATACCCATTCCGTCCGCTTGTTTTGGTATTGAGTTTTGATAGTTTTCATCTTTTTTCTTTTCTATCAATGTTTCAAGCCTTTTGGATAATATTTCTTTTAATTCCATTTCTCTATACTCCTATCAAATGTGATAATAAAAGTTTGAAAATATCTAACATTATCTGATATTCTTATTTTCGTTTTTGCTTTTTCTTTATGTTATAATCATATCAGATAGAAAAGATATCAATCTATCTAATTAGATTATACACTAATTAGGACAGTCTGTCAAGAGAAAACGAAAAAGAAATATAAAGGAGTTGATTTATTGAGTAATAAACAGCAAAAATCCGTTGAAGAAATTGCAAGAGAGGAACGCCTTGCATATTTCAGAGAATGGAGAGCAAACAACAAAGACAAGGTTAAAAAGCATAATGCGACCTATTGGGAAAAGAGAGCAAAACGCATTATAGCGGAAAGAGAGGCAAAGCAGAATGAAGCAAAATAAACCTCTTATTTTAACCGATTATTTATCTGTCGGGGAAGAAAACGCAATCACTTGCAAGCAGTTGTCTAAATATTTGGGATTGAGCGAGAGAGACATAACAATTCAGATTAACGCTCTACGCAAAAAAGGAGAACTTATTTGCAGTAATACGCAAAGCGGTTTTTGGTTGCCTGCTGATGACCAAGATATTGAGCAATTCGTCCGACAAATGCAAGGCAGAATAAAAGATATGCAAAGGGCTATGAAGCCTGCTATTGAATATCTAAAAAATGGCGGTGGTGATAATTGCTAATACACATTGACACAAAAGGCTACACGGAAAAGCCAAAAGAACATATTTCAATTATAAAGCCACGCTTACAGGGTGCAAATACAATCAAAGACATAGACCTTGAAACGCTTATAAAATACATTCAGAGAGGGTACAGTATTAGCCCTGCAGTAATGGACGGTAAAGGGTGCAAGGCTGAAAATTGGAAAGAACAACGGCTTTTTATGGTCGATATTGATAATGACAAATCGGACAAGCCTGTTTTATCCGTTAGCAATGCACTTGAAATCTGCAACAGATACAATTTACCGCCTGCATTTTATTATTATAGTTTTTCACATTCGGAGCAAAAGGAAAAATACAGACTTTGTTTTGTAATGAATGAAACTGTAACAAATCAGGTGTTGAGGGCAGTAATTGCACAAACACTTGTAAAACTCTTTCCGCAGAGTGATACTTCCTGTACTAATGCAGACCGCATATTTTACGGCACAAATAAAGATGTAGTTATATGCGATTTATCCGCTACAATCGACATTAAAAATGTTTTGAAACTGCAAGAGCCACAGCAACAGAAACAAGTCAAAACAGGCAATGAAGAACTTGACCGATTAAAAGAAGATTTTGACTTTTTCAGATACTTACAGGAGCGGAACGGCAAAACGGTTTTTAATAACTCAAAATGTGCAATGTTTGAGCGGTGCGAAATATGCGGACACAAAAAAGACCTTGTTTATTATCACGAAACAAAGACTTTTAACTGTTTCGGTGCGAGTGGTAATGTTGGCGGTAGTGTTATTGACTACATAATAGCAGTTGAAAAAACGGACTTAAAAGGGGCAATAGACCGCCTTTATGAGTTGTCAGGCATAACAAGACCAAGCAAGAGAGAATACGCCATAAAAGCTAAAATAAAGGCTAATGAGGGCATAGTATCAAAACTCATAGAGTTAGACGCTTACCGCAAATATTCCCTTGATGACAAAGGTTTTGGAGCATTATTTGCAGAGGTGTTCAAAGACACTTGCAGATACAACGCCACCGCTAAAGAATGGTATTTTTATAACGGCAAAGTATGGACAAGGGACGAGGGCAGTATGCGGACTCTGAACAAGGCAAAGGAACTTGCTGACGGTTTGCTTATTTATGCTACTACCATTGAAGATGAAAAGCAGAAACAAAACTACATTGATTATGTTTCAAAGTTGGGACAGCTCCGCTTCCGTGAAACAATGGTAAAAGACAGCAGGGATATTCACTTTGTAACGCAATCAGACTTTGACAAAAACCTTGATTTATTTAACTGTCAAAATGGCACTCTTAATCTGAAAACTTTTGATTTTACGCCTCATAATTCAGATGATTTACTTTCAAAAATCAGCAATGTTATATATGAGCCGTTCGCAAAGTCGGAAGAATGGGAAAAGTTTATAAATGAGGTTATGCAGGGCGATACCGATAAAACAGAATATCTGCAAAAAATTTTAGGGTATTCGCTGACCGCTGACACTAATCTTGAAACTTGCTTTATTTTGTACGGTGCAACTACGAGAAACGGCAAATCTACACTCATTGAAACAATGCTTTATATGTTAGGCAATACGGCAGGCTACGGAATGAGTATGCAACCTCAAACACTTGCACAAAAGCAAAACAAGGACAGCAGACAAGCGAGCGGAGATATTGCACGCCTTGACGGTTGCCGTTTTCTGAACGCTTCCGAGCCACCTAAAAGAATGATATTTGATGTAGGCTTACTAAAAAATCTTTTGGGGCGTGATAGTATCACAGCAAGGCACTTGCACGAGCGAGAATTTGAGTTTATACCACGCTTTAAGTTATTTATAAACACTAACTTTTTACCGCTTATTACAGACGATACCCTGTTTACAAGTGGGCGTATCAATGTAATTACATTCGACCGACATTTTGAGCCTCACGAACAGGATAAAAACCTTAAAAACAAGTTGATAAAAGCGGAAAATTTGAGCGGTATTCTTAATTGGTGTATTGAGGGGTTGAAACTCTACTACAAAGACGGAGCAAAGCCACCGCAGGCAGTTACCACCGCCACCGATGAATACAGGACGAACAGCGACAAAATCGGTAATTTTATAGCGGAATGTTTGGAACAGCAGGCAAACACTAACACAAAAGCCCTTGATGTTTATATCAAATATAAAGAATGGTGTTCAAATAATGGTTTTGGTGTAGAAAATAAAGGCAATTTCTTTGATGAATTAAGGGGAAAGAACATCTTTGCACCGAGCGGAACAATCAACGGTGTTACCGTCCGCAATGTTATAAAAGATTATGTTCTTATTCAAGACGAAATCGAGGAAAGAACGCAATGGAGCGGTAATTCGAGGCGTAGTTATTGGGAAAAATATGATGATTAACTGTAAATGTGCAATTTGTGCAAAAAATATGTGAACTACTCTATTATATCAAATAGAGATACTTTACATAAAAAAAGCACATTTTGCACAGATACAAAAACAGGAGTGATTTTTTGACAAAATACATTGATGAAATGTTAGAAAAGTTATATGCAAAACTGCACAATTTAGAAAAGGACTGCAGGCGAATAAAGAAACTTATAAAAGAACTTGAAAAAATAAAAAGGGGTGAATATTTTGACGGACTATAACGCAATGCTCATAGACCTTTTGAATGATAAAATCAAACAATGGGAGCATAAATGGAATGAGCAAAGAAAAGAAATCAATCGGTTAAAGGCTGAAATCCGAGAACTTAAAAAGGGAGTGAACGCAGTTGAAGAATAAAGTTGCTTTTGTGTTGCTTTTGTCTATGTGTTTTATGTTATTTGCAGGGTGCAACAATGAGCCGAAAATGCTATATCAGAGCAATAGCGTTGAAATCGTACGAGATGGCAATGAAACGGCTGTATATGACCTTTTAGCAGATAAGGAATACAACTACATAATAAAGCGTGTAAAGCGTTCAAAGGGCGTTTCAGAGCCTTATACAACGGTTGACACGAACACAATAAAAATAGATATAATTCCATCGGGTTTGCGAGTATATGACAAAGCGGAAAACAAAATAATTACAATTAAAAAATGATGGTAATGAAACGAACTCCGAGCGAACTGCGAGAAAATACCACTTTAACAGGTGAGGAACAGGCCAAAAATGACAATTTAACTGTCGAGGAAGTGTCGATAAATTTCAATCTTGATGACCTTGATTTTTCTTTTGATGACTTTGAAATTGACCTTGATATTGACCTCTCTTTTGATGATTTTGACTTTGATTTTCTCAACGAACAGAAGACGAACAGAAGAACGAACAGAGAGCGAACAAAGAGAAAATGCAAAAATTAACTGTGAGCGAACTGTGAGAACGAAGCACGAGCGAAGCCCGAGAAAAACAATATTGAACTCGAGAGGAAGTCGAGAACGAAGCCAAGAGGAAGCCGTGAAAAATTCACTTGAAGCGGTGCGGAAGCGGTGAGTATTTGGAGTTTTTGAAGTCCATAAAAAAGGGAACGAAGCGAGAACGAAGCAAGAGAAATTTTGAATACTTCCCCACTATAAAAAAGAGATTTTCCCCACTATAAAAAAGAATACTGGGCAGATATAAAAAAGGGATAACAACCTTACAAAACCTAACATTTTCATTATATAGTGGGGGAAACAACCTGAAAAAACCTGAAATTCAAAAATATATAGATGTTGAAAAAAGTTGAAACTTAAAACATATATGTTGACAAATGTTGACATTTCACTTGTAACTATAGAAAAGAGGTGCTATAATATTGACAGATACAAGCGTATTCTATACTGCTGATGATATTTCCGTTATACTTACCGTGTCAAAACCTACTGCATACCGCATTATAAAACGGTTGAATGACGAACTAACAAACAAAGGCTTTATAGTTGTTAGCGGTAGAGTACCAAAGAAGTATTTTAACGAAAAATTCTACTGCTGATACATAGCGTTTTATATTCGTACTAAAATCGTACTACAAAAATTGATACTCTCTTTTTTGAGGGGGTATTCCGTGATAATAGTGATATGAAAGATACGAAAAAACGCCATAAAATAAGGCTGATAAAAGCCTTGTAGTAGAGTGGGAATAAGCAAACGAAAGCCCGTGAGCCCAGTAAAATAGAGGGTTTCGGGATTTTCAAAAAGTCTTGTGATACCAATTTGATACTGTATCCGGCTTTTCCACATAATTTCATACAAGAGAAAACCTCTCTCGTTTGAACACTTAGTTCATTCGAGAGAGGTGTTTTTTTATGACATTTTTCGATAGCGTGATACTGCAACACGATCCTGAAAAATCGATATAAAAGTAAACATTTTATAAACTTGGGTTAATTTAGGTTACCAAACCCTAGTTTTTCGTGCGGTATAGAAGTGAATGGGGATTTTAAGTGTTTTTTTTTGAAAAAATTCAAAAAAATTTCGCTCAAACACGATTTTAGTCAGAAATATATGGTGAGAGATGTTGAAAGGTTGATTTTGAAAAAAATCTAATTTTTTTGAAAGACTTTTTACAAAAATGTGCCCCAATAAAGAAGTAGAGGGTAATTTTAAGTGCTTTTAACAGGTTTAAAAATTTCTAAAAATATGGTTATCAAAAGTATTTAAAATGTGCGGTATAGAAGAAGAGAGTGTTTTAGTTTTTTCGTAAATTTTAAAAATTTTTATTTAGAGGGTCACCATTTTGCGAAAAAATGTCCGTAAATAAGTGAAAGGAAGTTTTGAACAATTTGAAAACATTTTGGTTTTGGGGTTTCCATTTGGCTTCTCCCAGTCCGTATAGGTGAAAGTTGTTTTAAATATTTTAAAATAATCATGATGCATACTTGCCAAAAGTCAAAAAATTGTCCGTAGGAAAGTAGAGAGATAAAAAGTTTATTAAGAATACTTCCGCTTTTGCTTGTAATTTGTCCGTTATAAAGTAGAGGGTAATTTGTATTTTGTATTCAATGTCGGGCAACCGACTTGTAATAAATCTTAAAGAAAGGAGAACAAACACATGGCAGTACTTATGAATGCAAAGGAAATCAGCGAAGAACTCGGCATTTCCAAAACTCTTGCTTATGATATTATGCAGAAGCTCAACAAAGAGCTTGAAGCAAAGGGCTATTTCGTAATCAAGGGTAAAGTGAGCCGCCGTTATTTGTCAGAGCAGATTTACGGTATGCCCAAAGAAAAATAATAAGAAAGGATTGATTCAATGGCTGTATACAAAGACAGCAAAAGAGGTACGTGGTATGTATTGGTGTACTACACGAACTGGAAGGGAGAAAGCGACCGAAAAATGAAGCGTGGCTTCAAGACCCGTAAGGAAGCGGTCGCTTGGGAAAATACTTTTCTCAACAAAAACACAGGCGACCTGAATATGACCTTCGCAGAGTTCTATGACATCTACAAAAGCGACCTCGAGGAACGCTTGAAGGAAAATACCTGGGTAATGAAAACAAGCGTTATCGAGCTTAAGATTTTGCCGTACTTCAAGAAAAAGAAGATGTGCGAAATCAAGGTATCAGATGTCATTGCCTGGCAAAAGGAAATGATGGCGTACCGTGATAAAGACGGTCAGCCTTATGCATCGGGATACCTTAAAACGATTCATAATCAGCTCAGCGCAATCTTTAATCACGCCGTAAGGTTTTATGAGCTTCCCTCAAACCCTGCGGCAAAGGTAGGCAATATGGGCAGAGAGAACACAAAGGAGATGCTCTTCTGGACGAAAGAGGAGTATATGAAATTCGCTGATTCGATGATGGACAAGCCGTTATCCTATTACGCATTTGAAATGCTTTATTGGTGCGGTATCCGTCTCGGTGAGCTGCTTGCTTTGACTTACGGTGATTTTGATTTTGAAAAGAAGACTGTAAGAATCAATAAGTCATATCAGTGCATTAAGGGCAAAGACGTTGTTACCACACCGAAAACTAAAAAGAGCAACCGAACAATCGTAATGCCTGACTTTCTCTGTGATGAAATGAAAATCTATTTCAAAGGTCTTTACAAGCCGAGAAAGAACGACAGAGTTTTTCTTATAACTAAAGCCTATCTTCACAGTGAGATGCGACGAGGCTGTAAGGAAACGGGCGTGAAGAAAATCCGTATTCACGATTTGAGACACTCACATGTTTCACTTCTCATCGATATGGGATTCACACCTCTTGCTATTGCGGACAGAGTCGGTCACGAGAGTATAGACATCACTTACCGTTATGCTCATCTTTTCCCGTCAAAGCAAACAGAGATTGCAGAAAAATTAAATATGGAGCGTGAGTAAAATGTCAGCGAAAAATTTAGACAAGCACAACCGTTTCCGAAATATAACGGTAGGGTTCAGAGTATCGCCTGAAGAGAACGAGCAGATAAACAAGGTCGTTGCAATTTCGGGACTAAGCAAACAGGAATACTGCTATCGCCGTTGCATGCAGCAGGACATTGTTGTGCAGGGTGGTAATCCGAGAGTGTTCAAGGCATTGAGAAATAATCTTGCCCTTGTGCTTGAAGAGCTTAAAAACAAAAATGAAGTTACCGATGAGATGCTTGAAATAATTAAGCTCATCACGGTAACACTTCAGGGATTGAAAGGAGACTTAAATGAATGATGTAACAAAAGAAAAGACCGTCCCACTCACATCTGTTGGCGCAGATGTCGGACAGTCAAATCAAAAACACTTTTATAATATTATACCCGACGGAGAAGAAAATATCAATAACTTTGAAGAGAAATTTGCTCAGATGCAAAGAGAACTCCGCAAAGCTATGGACCCGTCATATATGAAGACTGTAACGATGAGTGAGCTTTACGAAACGGCGTACCTGAGTAAGCCTGCAATCATTGACGGAATACTTTATCCCGGTACTTATCTTTTCGTCGGTGCACCGAAGGTCGGTAAAAGCTTTATGATGGCACAGCTTGCTTATCACGTGAGTACGGGTAAGCCTCTTTGGGAAAACGAGGTCAGGCAGGGCAAGGTGCTTTATCTTGCACTCGAGGATGATTACTCAAGACTGCAGAAAAGACTTTACCGAATGTTCGGAACGGAAGGCACAAACAATTTATTCTTCTCCGTGTCAGCAAAAAATCTCAACGGCGGACTCTTTGAACAGCTTGAAAAATTTATTGAAGAGAATCCCGACACGAGACTTATTATAATCGACACTTTGCAAAAGGTAAGAGAGTCAGGTGCGGAAAAATTTTCTTACGCAAATGACTACGAGGTAATCGCACAGCTTAAAAATTTTTCTGACCGATACGGTATCTGTCTTCTCCTTGTGCATCACACGCGCAAACAAAATTCGGGAGACAAGTTTGATATGATTTCGGGTACCAACGGTTTACTCGGTGCCGCCGACGGAGCTTTCCTTTTACAGAAAGAGAGACGAACGGCAAAGACGGCAACACTTGACATCTCCGGCCGTGACCAACAGGACCAACGGCTGTTCCTTGTGAGAAATGAAGAGCGACTTGTGTGGGAGCTTGAGAGAGTTGAAACAGAGCTTTGGAAAGAAAAGCCTGACCCGTTGCTTGAATTGATTGCAGAAAAAATCACGGAAGAAAATCCCGTGTGGGACGGAAGCATTTCCGACTTCAGAGATTTTATCGAGACGGACATTACGCCCATTCAGTTAGGAATGAAGCTTAATGTCACCGCCGGGCGACTGCTTAATGAGTACGGTATTCTCTATGAAAGCAGGCGCACTCACGCAGGCAGACGAATCAAATTCGTGCTGCAGGCGTGACAACCGTGTCAACCGTGACAACTTATTTGCCACTACCACAGAGGTCGTCACGGTCATCACGGTTGACACGGAAAACTGCATATTGATGAAGATAAATATGCGGTTTTCCTACCCCGTAGGGCGCAATGGCACTTTTGAACACTCAAATGGTCATAAGTGCTTTTGCGTTACTCTTGACAAGAGTAACAGAACCCTTTATAAGGTTTGTAGATTATAAAAGACGAAAGGCAAGGTGGTTCTATAAGAAGAACAATAAGCGTAATGGTAGGTAAAGGCTCGGTCAATCATAACAGCAGAGAGTTCAATGCGAAGAACACAGACCCGCAAAGAACTCATCTGAACACCGAGTACTGCAATGAAGATATAAAAGAAGTGTATCACTACTTGTTTAACGATGCACTTGAAACATATAACGAAAAACAAAAACGAGCCGACAGAAGAATCGAAAACTACTACGAGAAAATCAGAACAGGCAGACAGGAAAAACTTTTTCACGAAATCATAATTCAGATAGGGAACTGCGAAGACACCAACGCAAAAACTCCCGAGGGTGAGCTTGCTGAAAGAATACTCGACGAGTACTACCGTGAGTTTCAGAAACGAAATCCTTACTTGTATGTTTTCTCTGCTCACCTTCATATGGACGAAGCAACGCCTCATCTTCACATTGACTTTGTACCGTTCACTACTGAAAGTAAACGCGGTCTTGATACAAGAGTGTCACTGAAGCAAGCTCTTGCCAATCAAGGCTTCATCGGTAAGTCACGGCAAGAAACTGAATGGAGTCTTTGGGTAGAAAGTGAAAAGGAAGCTCTCGAAAAAGTTATGAAGCGTCACAGCGTTCAGTGGGAGAAGAAGGGGACACACGAAAAGCATTTGTCAGTTTATGATTACGAAAAGAAAATGCGTAAGCAAGAGGTTGAAGAACTCACACAACAGACAGAGAAACTCAATGTCAAGGTCGAAGAGCTGACAGCAAAATATGAAACACTCACAAAGTACGAAGTAAAAATTGATGAACTGACAGAAGATTTCTATGAGCAGGATGAATTTAAATTGCCAGACCCTCCGCCACTGATGACTGCTAAAACATACAAGACGAAATTCATTGAGCCTCTTTTTAATAAGTTGATTGGTCTTGTAAAAGGATTGGCAAAGCAGTGTATGGAGCTTCAATCCCGAGTGTTCGGTATGAAGATAGGAGCAGGCCTTGATAAAAGAAAGGTTAATGAACTGTATGAGGATAACAGTTACCTTCGTGAAGAAAATCAAGAGCTCGTCGGAGATGTACTTAAGTTCAGACTTCTCAGAAAAGTTTTCGGTGATGAAGAGGTTGACAAGCTCGTTGATAAAGCAACGGAGCTTGAAAGAGAAAGCCGCAGGGCTCGCAATCGCGGCGGTTGGGAACGATAAAAAGAAAGGTGGTTATGATGAAAAACTTCATTGAAGAATTTTATTACGGCAACATTGAGGCACAAGAGCTCAGCTCAGAGCTTGGCGGTACTCTGAAAAAGAAGCTCAATGCTCTTACGAAAAACGAAGAAGAGCTGACTGAAAAGCTATCCGCCGAAGAGAAGAAACTATTCGAGAAATACACAAACTCGTGCAACGAGTTTCTCAGTATGAGCACAGCTGACAGTTTCATCTCAGGCTTTCGCCTCGGTGCGAAATTCACTCACGATGTATTTGTAAAATGAAGGACGGTATAATATGAACATAGAATACAGACAGGTCGGAGATTACAAAATCCCGAACATCAAACTTCCGGAGGAGGAGAACGTTACTCTTGGCAGGTACGGTATGATGAGGATGAAATTCCTTCAGCAGAACAAGTCGGGAATGTATATGCTTCTGATAACCAAGGGCACATTGATGAGAACGCTCAAGAAGACCGAGGACGAAGCGACAGAGATGCTGGAACGCCTGACAGAACAGATGATGAAAACTCAGGGCGTGACGGAAGAGCTCAAGGAGAAAAATCAGATGCTTTGGGTGCAGTTGATGAATAACATCAGACACTCGGCAGAAGAGATAGTTCTCAAGGAACTGATTTGCAGTTAAAAATTTAATATGACTGAATAAAGCACGACTTACGATAAAAGTAGGTCGTGCTTTGCTTTTAACATTAAAAATGCTTTTTATTCGTTAATTTTCTTTGATAATACATTGGGTCATTTTAAAAAATTCTATCGAAAACAGAGTAAAATTCAAAAAAATCATACAACATGTTGTGGTCGATGTTGGTTGTTTTTTTGGATATGTGGTATGGCTTTTTTGGTTTATTGGAGATGCTTTTTGTTTAGTAAAAATTTGGTGTCTTTAAGCAGTTAACAAATTTCTAATAAGAGCTGAATTTAATTTTATCATCTTACCTTTCAATTTAATCATTTGAGCAAAAAATGATTAAATTGAAATTATTTCTGTTACTTTTTCCTTTTTTCGACACTATATTATTAAGAAACTTAATATATAAAGGAGCTTAATTATGGATAAGAAAAAAGTATTTGTCATCATGCCTTTTCAAGATGAGTTTTTTGAAGTGTATGAAATGTTAAAAATGAAGTTTTCTGAACGATTTGAGTTTAGTAATGCAGGAGATGAAGGTAATCAACAAAATATTTTAAAGGACATAATACAGCCAATTTTTGAGGCAGATGTGGTTATTGCTGATTTAACAGGGTTAAATGCTAATGTTATGTATGAATTGGGATTGGCTCATTCTTTCAATAAAAAAACTATAGTTATTACCAAGGATGATTTATCTAAGTTGCCTTTTGATTTAAAACAATATCGTGCAAAAGATTACGATACACATTTCAAAAAATTTGCGGATCTATTGGATTATTTAGAAACCAATCTAATTGGTGCTGTTGAAAATACCGTTTCATATAGCAATCCTGTAAAAGATTTTTTGACTTTGGAAAAGATTGCCGATGTGTCTTGGTTTATAGATAAACCGTCTATTGTACTAGAAGACGATTCGGATAAAGGTTTTTTAGATTTTTTAGCAGACATCGAATCAAACACATTTGCATTAACCGATGCTATCAATAATATGAATGATGGCATGCATGAAATGAGTAAAGGGGTTTCTGCAAGCACCTCAGAGATTGAACGTGTTAATAAAAATGGCGGCAGTGGTACAGCATCTTTTGTTCGTAAAGAATCAAAAAAAGCAGCAAAACACATTGATTCATTTAGCTCAAAATTACGTGAAAGTAGTACCTCTATTTCAAACTTGTGGGACGAAATTGAAAAAAACACTTTAGGTTTGTTGGAGAATAAGTTTGCTACAAATGAGGATAATAAGATTCATTTGATTGAATATTTGAAATCATTATATGGAATGCAATGTTCAATAACAGAAAGCAATTCATCTATGGATGGACTTAAATCTTCAATGCAAAGTATAATAGGAATGGAACGTTCGATGAATCAAGCTGTTCGTTTCCTTATGTCGGATATTTCGTCGTACATTATAATTACAGAGCGTATTAAGGCTTCAATTGATAAAATATTAGCAAAAAGCAAATTTGTAGTGGGCGATATTGATTTTAGCCAATCGTCAGAAGAGTGAAGCTCACTCATATTGAAATCGATTTCATTTAACGAGAGGGGAGCTGTAGCTTATACTGCTCCTCATTTTTTTGTAATTTATTATACAAGGATAATTACAAGCAGAGTACACAATGGAGAATTGCAGATATTTTTACATTCAATGCAGTTTTCGCTTCATTTTTTATTGCAATAACAGTCTGAGAATGTTATAATAATAAACAGATTATTTTTTTAAAGAGGTGTACTTATGGCTGTTAGTTATAAAAAGCTTTGGAAGCTCTTAATTGACCACGATATGAAGAAAAAAGACCTTGCAAAGATCGCTGACATCAGCAACTATACAATCACAAAAATGAGTAAGGGTGAGAACGTTACTGTTGAAACCCTTGGTAAAATCTGTGCCGCATTAAACTGCGGTGTGGATGATATTATGGAATTTATTTCTGAAGAAAATCAGTGAGGCTTCATAATGAAATTTATTGATTCGTATAAAAGACTTGAGAAATTGTGTAGTGAGGTTTACGGCGACAATCACGGTGTTTCAGCCTATATAGACGAAATGGTAAAAAAATCTGACGATGCGTACTGTGTATCTGGTTGGAATGAAGATTTAAAACGACTAAAGCATTATCGTTGGGTTAGAAATCAGATTGTCCATGAGCCGAATTGTTCAGAAGAAAATATGTGTACACCTGAAGATACACAATGGATTAATAACTTTCACTCGCGCATTATGTCTGCGAACGATCCTCTTGCACAATACAGAAAAATTAAAAGACGTTCTGAAGTTCAGAGAACCAAGCAAAACGACATAGCTGAACAATCCGTCTATATTGAATCTCAACACGAGAAAACATATAGCAAACCTGCAGGTTGTTTTGCTTTTATAATCGGCATTATACTTCTCACTGTCATTGCGGTTTTAGTTTTAAATATTAATTAATGAAAATTTGGAGGCAATATGGTGCTTGAAAATAAATTAGGAATCACTTCTGCTCCCGAGCTTGCAGAAGCTGAAGAAAGAATCAGCAAGAAAAAAGCTGTCGAGCTTTTTGAAAGCGGTATGCTTGATAAACTTGAAGCAGGAAAGACAGCATCCCTTCAGGCAATACACAAATATCTCTTTGATGAAATTTATCCCTTTGCCGGTGAAATCCGCAAGGTAAATATTTCAAAGGGTAACTTCCGCTTTGCACCTATTATGTACCTTGAGGTAGCATTGCAGAATATCGAAGCCATGCCGCAGGCAACATTCGATGAAATCATTGAAAAGTATGTAGAGATGAATGTTGCTCATCCCTTCCGTGAAGGTAACGGCAGAAGCACACGCATTTGGCTTGATTGCATCCTCAAGAAGAAAATCGGCAAGGTTGTGGATTGGAGTCAGGTTGATAAAGAAGAATATCTTTCGGCTATGGAGCGCAGTCCCATTAAAGACCTTGAGATTAAATACGTTCTCAAAAACGCCTTGACTGATAAGGTTAACGACCGTGAGGTTTATATGAAGGGCATTGACCACAGCTACTATTACGAAGGTTACACGACGTTTAAAGCGGAGGAGTTATAAGTTTGTCTGAGGAGGAATAACGATGGCACACTCTTTATTAGCACATTTGTATCCACATATACGTGGTTCACAAGAAGATATTGCAACATATTCATTACATTATCTGTTAGTACAGTCTAAAGAATTGAACAGAGCTTTTACTAAAAGGATTTCCTCTGTGCTGCACATAGATACTGAGGATGTGCTTCAGTATGTTTGTCAGTCAACCGGTAAGGGTGAAGAAAAAGAAAGACCTGATATGGTTGGTCTTGATGCTAACGGTAGCGAAAGTATTCTTTGTGAAATGAAGTTTTATGCTACATTAACAGTTAATCAACCTAATACATACATTGACCGTCTCATCCAATGTAAAGGTAAAGGTTTGATTTTTGTTTGTCCCGCAGCTCGTTTGACTAATTTGTGGTCAAAGCTTAAAGACCTTTGTAGTGAAAGAGATGTTGAAATAGTAGATGACTATTGTATAAAAGTAGATGGTGTAAATCTTGCTATTATTACATGGACAGAGATTATTGAACTGCTGAAACAGATTGCATCTTCTGTTGCTTTTAAATTCTCTGCAGATATAGCACAACTTGAAGGATACTGTGAACAACTTGATAGTGAAGCATTCCTTCCTTTCTCTGCTGAAGATTTATCGGCAGAGATGGCCAATAAAGGTGAACGATATTACCAGGTTGTTGATGAAGTGGTAGAGCTTTTTTGTGCTGATAAAAAATATACAACTTCGAAAAAAGGCTTAAAAGCAACTGCATACAGAAAAGGATATACAAGAAGCTTGTTTATTGATGGCTTGACTTTCACATTTAACTATGACAGAGATATGTGGAAGAATCCGGAAAATGTTGAAACACCGTTTTGGATCGCTATAAGAAATGAAGATTGGGATCAGGATGAAAAGATGGTCAAAAAGCACGAAGAATTTGCTGAAAACAAGAAGCAGATATTTTGGGGTATGATATTCCTTGCACTTGAACCATTGCAGAACTCGACATTCTCCGAGGTTTGTGAGGATATAAAGCATCAGATTGAAAGATACCTCGAAATTCTTAGGTGAAAATTAAGGAGTTATAATTATGGCTATTAGTAAAAAACTTGAAATTATATATCATAACGGACAGCCTGACGGTATCCGTTCTATAAGAAGACATCTTTCAACTATGACTACTTATGTAATTCCCCGCACACTTCTTTCAGAAGCAAAGAAGCTTTCAGGCATTAACCGTCCGGGTATTTACTATTTGATTAGTGAAAATGATGACAACAAAATTGCACAGATATATGTAGGTCAGACACGTAACGGTGTTACAAGACTTGATGACCATAATCGTTCGAAGGATTTCTGGAATAAAGCTATTATGTTTTTAGCCGATAATAAAACTTTCTCTCTTGATATGATAAGCGGTCTTGAAGCTTATGCTATTGGTAAGGCACATGAATCAAACCGTTACAAGGTTGAAAATTCAGTTAATCCAAAATATGAAATCGACGAATATGACCTTCCATTAATTGAAGAAGTGTATGAAGAAATCAAGTTTATTATGGCAACTCAGGGTTATAAAATGGATGATGCAAAAATTTCCTTAAACGAGGCAAATACCTTACATACAACCCGTAACGGTATTCTTGCTTTTGGTGTTTATGATGGTGAACGCTTTGAGGTTCTTGAAGGTTCTGAAATAGATGTTGATCGTAAATGTCATTCTGCAACTATAGAAAAGCAACGTCAAACTGCCATTGAAAACGGTAACATTGTTTGTGTAGACGGAAAATATAAATTGACCGTTTCCGTATCATTTACATCATCAAGCTCAGCTGCACAATTTGTTTTAGGCGGCAGCACCAACGGATGGGTTGAGTGGAAAGACAAAGATGGAAAAACGCTTGATGAGATTTATAGAAAGTAAACATTATTTGTGGAGGATGTTGTAATGGCAAAAGCAGCTAAACCTAAAAAAGAAATAACAATGGAAGAAGCTTTATGGAAGAGTGCAGATAAACTCCGTGGTTCAGTTGAACCTGCCGAGTATAAGCATGTTGTTCTTAGTTTATTCTTCCTTAAATTTGCAAGTGATAAATTTGAAAAACAAAGAAAGATAATTGCTGAAAAATTCGGAGAAAAGTTTATTGACAATATAGCTTTTTATACTAAGGATAATGTTTTCTTCCTTCCTGAAGAAAGCAGATGGTCTTATATCATTGAGCATGCAAAACAAGATGATATTGCACTTAAGATAGATACGGCACTTTATACTATTGAAAAAACAAATCCTGCTCTTAAAGGCGCCTTGCCTGATAACTATTATTCTCGTTTACATATTGATACAGCTAAATTAGCTTCCTTGCTTGATGAAATCAATCGCATCAATACTGATGATGAAGAAAACGATATAATCGGTCGTGTGTATGAATACTTTTTGAGCAAGTTCGCTCTTGCAGAAGGTAAAGGTAAGGGTGAATTCTATACTCCTAAATGTATTGTTAATTTGATTGCAGAAATGCTTGAACCTTATGATGGTACTCTTTATGACCCTTGTTGCGGTTCTGGTGGTATGTTTGTGCAATCAATGAAGTTCGTTGAGGCTCATAGCGGTAACAAAAAGAAAGTTTCTATTTATGGACAAGAATACACAAATACCACTTTCAAACTTGCAAAAATGAATCTTGCCATTCGTGGTATTGCTGCAAACCTTGGTGAAATGGCAGCAAATACTTTTAGCAACGACCAGCACAAAGACCTTAAAGCAGATTTTATTATGGCTAATCCACCTTTCAATCAGAAAGAATGGAGAGCGGATAATGAGTTGGTTGATGACCCTCGTTGGAATGGATATGAAGTACCACCAACAAGTAATGCCAACTATGGTTGGATTCTTAACATTGTTTCAAAACTCTCTCAGAATGGTGTTGCTGGTTTCCTTCTTGCTAATGGTGCTCTTTCTGATGATGGCACTGAGCTTAAAATCAGAAAACAGCTTATAGAGAATAACCTTGTTGAAGCAATAATTATTTTACCAAGAAACTTGTTCTACACTACTGATATTAGTGTTACACTTTGGATTCTCAATAAGAATAAGAAGGCTCGTGTTGTTGAGCAAAACGGTGAAAATAAACGCTATCGTAACAGAGAAAAAGAAATTCTCTTTATGGACCTTCGTCAGATGGGTAGTCCTTACGAAAAGAAGTATGTAGAGCTGACTGAAGAAGATAGAGCGAAGGTTACTTCTGTATATCACACTTGGCAGCAAGAAGGATATGAAGAAACTTATCAGGATGTACCGGAATTTTGCTATTCAGCTTCTTTCGATGAAGTTGAAGAAAAAGGCTTTACTCTTGTCCCAAGCCGTTACATTGAATTTATCAACAGAGATGAGAATATCGACTTTGACACTAAGATGAAAACACTTCAAGAAGAATTAAAAGAACTTCTCGTTGCTGAAGAAAAGTCTAAAGCTGACTTGCTTAAAGTGATGGAGGACTTAGGATATGGAATTGACTAAATGTAAGCTCGGCGAACTTATTACGCAAAGACGCGAAAAAAACGATGGCTCGGATTTGCCAATATGCGGTGTATCAAAAGACGGTTTGATTCCTCCAAAACAAATCGATGCTGACACTTCTATCTACAATGTTTTTTATCGTGATGATTTTATTTTCAATCCTGCTCGAATGGAATTGAATTCCATCGCCATAAACGACCGCTATGATAGAGCGATTTGCTCTTCGCTATACGAGGTGTTCTATGTTCATCGCACAGACCTATTACTGCCACATTATTTAAAGCTGATTGTTAAGCAACCGTGGTTCACACGTTATTGCGAATTTTTGGGGCAAGGGTCAGCAAGAGAATATTGCCGTTTTAACAATATTAGCGAAATTGAGGTAGAGTTTCCTTCTGTAGAAAAACAACAGAAAGTCATCGATTGTTATGCTTCCATTCAAAAACGTATCGAGATAAAGAAGCAGATAAATGATAATTTAGAAGCAACTGCTCAAGCGGTTCTTCAGGACAAAATCGATTCAAATGGCATTGAAACCACCGTAGATAGTCTTATCGACTTATTTGACAGTATGCGTAGACCAATGTCGAGCTTAGATCGTAGTGGAA
>JAZSKE010000018.1:0-64537 GCA_045534675.1 Acutalibacteraceae bacterium | reverse complement strand
AGGTTTGGCACCTCGATGTCGGCTCATCACATCCTGGGGCTGAATTCGGTCCCAAGGGTTCGGCTGTTCGCCGATTAAAGTGGTACGCGAGCTGGGTTCAGAACGTCGTGAGACAGTTCGGTCCCTATCTGTCGTGGGCGTAGGATATTTGAGGAGCGCTGTCCCTAGTACGAGAGGACCGGGATGGACGCACCGCTGGCGCACCAGTTATCATGCCAATGGTACAGCTGGGCAACTAAGTGCGGATTGGATAAACGCTGAAAGCATCTAAGCGTGAAGCCATCTCCAAGATAAGATATCCCATAGCATAAGCTAGTAAGACCCCTCAAGGACTATGAGGTTGATAGGTTGCATGTGTAAGTGCAGTGATGCATTCAGCTAGGCAATACTAATAGGTCGAGGGCTTGACCATATTCTTGGTTCAAACTACAAACCTCTCTTTTGCTTAATCTTTGTTCAGTTTTGAAGGTATATGATGAATCCACTCCAAGTGAGTGGATTTTTTGTTTTTAGGCGAGCATGCGGCGGCTCCGCAAAAATCGCTTTGCGATTTTGGGCGACTCTTCAGTCGCTTGCCGAATTTTTCGGCAGTGGAGCCGCCTACCGCTGATTTACTCGGCGGGATAAAACCCCGCCGCTTTCTCTTTCTTCCCCGCGTACAACAAAGAGACAGTCTTAAACACTCGGACTATCTTTTCATTTTTCATCGCCCTCGCCGGGCAGGCAACACTTTTTCCTGCCGCGGTTGACCCCTCAGTCAAATGCTTCGCATTTGCCAGCTCCCCTTTCAGGGAGAGCCAAGGCAAATCAAAAACGCGTTGTTATAGTGTAGTAGCTTTTTTCGCCCAAATTATTGATTTAACAAAATCACAGTGTTATAATATAATGTAATGATAAAAACTCTATAAAGCGGAGGCTTTTTATGAATAAAAACTATCTCATAGTCGGTGCGGGCAGAAGCGGCATTGCTGCGGCAAAAATGCTCACTGACCTTGGCTTCGACTTCACAATATATGACGGAAACAAAGATCTCGATACCGCTGCCGTCAAGGCTCAGATAGGCGCAGGCAAGGATATTCCCTTTATCTGCGGCGAAGTAAAAGAGGGCGGCCTCGAAGGCTTTGACATTTGCGTTGTCTCTCCCGGCGTACCCCTTGACACACCCATTATGCTTGCAGTTAAGAAAAGCGGTATCCCCGTTTACAGTGAAATTGAGCTGGCCTACCTTTATGATAAGGGTGAAATTATTGCTATCACCGGCACTAACGGCAAGACGACCACCACCTCACTTGTGCATGAAATTGTGCGTTCCCACAACGAAAACACCCTCCTTGTTGGCAATATAGAAATCCCCTACACAGGCCTTGCCCTGACCTCAGTTGAGGGCGGTGCCACCGTGGCTGAGATAAGCTCCTTCCAGCTTGAGACCATGATAACTTTCAGGCCTAAGGTCAGCGCCATTCTCAACATAACCCCTGACCACCTTGACCGTCATAAGACTATGGAAAACTATGCCGATATAAAAAAGAGCATTGCTAAAAATCAGGGGGAAGGCGATTTCTGCGTACTCAACTACGAGGATCCTTACCTTCGTGAATTCGGCAGGGAGCTTAAATGCAAGGCGGTTTATTTCTCATCTGAAAGAGAGCTTGCCGAGGGCTGGTACTATAAAGACGGTACTATTTTTGAAACCACAGACGGCAAGGCAAAGCCCTTCATAAATGTTGACGAAACCAACCTTGTGGGTCTGCACAACTTTGAAAATATTATGGCTGCGGCGGCTATGACAAAGAGCTTCGGTGTACCTGAGGAAACAATCAAAGCTGCCATAAGACGCTTCAATGCCGTTGAGCATCGTATAGAGTATGTTGCAACAAAAAACGGCGTGAAATATTATAACGATTCCAAGGGTACCAACACAGATGCGGCTATTAAGGCAATTGATGCCATGCCCGGTGCAACAGTGCTTATCGGTGGCGGATATGACAAGGACGCTGATTTCACCGAGTGGGTCAGCCACTTCCCCGGCAAGGTGAGAAAGCTTGTACTCATCGGTCAGACGGCAGAAAAAATTGCCAAGACCTGTGACAGTATCGGTTTTACCGACTACTGCTTTGCAGAGGATATGCCTCAGGCGGTTAAAATCTGCGCCGAAACAGCCAAAGACGGCGACTGCTGTTTGCTGTCACCTGCCTGCGCTTCATGGGGTATGTTCAAATGCTATCAGCAGCGCGGAGACATATTCAAGGAATTAGTTAATAAAATAGAGGAATAACAGCGCGTTTTTGGTTTGTCTTCCCCTCTTAGGGGAAGGTGTCAGACCGAAGGCCTGACGGATGAGGTCAACCGCGGCAGGAAAAAGAACGCCTGCCCGGCGAGGGCAAATAAAAAAAGACAGACAGCCTGAATTTTCAGGCTGTCTTTTTGCTTTGTCTTTAAAGTTATTCAGTTTTAATCGGTGCTGCGCAAGGATAGAAGTTACCGCTGAAAACCCACCTGCCGTCTTTTCTGACAATGGTGTAGGTGTAGCTTTTGGGGAGCTTATCAGTATTGACACCGCCGTAATAAACAGGGTAAAGTATATACTGAAATTTGGTGCCGCTTACCTTCTTCAGCTTATCGGTATAATATCTTGTTACCGTGTCTGTATCACTTTTGCCGCCCTCGGCGTAATAATAGAGCTTGCCGTAAAGTCTGCCGTCTAATTCCAGATAGAGATAAAGCTCATTTTCATATATATCAGGCTGGAAATATTTATCAAGTAAATTTATTATATCACTCTTTTCCTTTACAGTTTCGTGTTCAACTGCGGCAAACTGACAGGGCATACCGTAAAACTCATGGGTGATAGTGTGGTCATAGGAAATATAGTTGCAGGAATAAACCCAGTTCAAATAGACCTTGCGGGCATCTTTAAAGAGATTTCTTGCCTGAGCTGCTGTTATTGCCGTGGGGGCAGTGGTCACATTAAGCTTAGAAGAATATTTGCCGTAATAATTCTTGTTGCTCACTGTTTTATAAGCTCTGACGGCGAAGGTGTAATCTGTGTCTGCCTTGAGTTTTTTTGCTGTGTAGGAATTACTCGAGGATGTACCTAATTTGGTGTACTTTTCCGTTTTGCTGTTATAGGTATAAATCACATATTTTGCATCTGCAATTTTCGTCCATTTCAGCTTGATGCTTGTTGCGTTAATTGATGATGCGGTAAGGTTTTTAACCTGAGAGGGTGTTGCGCTTTTAGTTTTTACCTTGACATTTTTTGAAACCTCACCATAGGCACGGTTGTTATTTTTATCTGTATTGTATGCCTGAATTGCATAATAATAGGTGGTGGAAGCCTTAAGGTTGTTCACTTTATATGAAGTTTCGGAGGTGTTTTTCAGCACCGTATATTTATCGGTTTTCGGGTTGTAGGAAAAAACTGCATAATCGGCAGAGGCTGAAACCTTATCCCAAGACAGAGTGACATAGGTGGTACCCGGAGAAGCCTTCAGACCTTTAACCTGAGACGGTTTGGCAGGTGCGGCAAAAACTGAAAAAGGCACAGCCGCTGTGAAGGTACACAGGAAAATTACAAGGGTACAGAAAAGTGCTACGGTACGCCTCATAAAAGTTTTTGTCATCTGAAAACCTCCCTTCGAAAAAAATATCTTCACTTTTATTTTACTTATTTGGCAAAATGTTGTCAACACCTGTTTAAAAAAGACTAAATTTTTCTTATTACAGACCTATTATAACACCCTTATGTCAAAACTATGTGAAATTTCGGGCTGTTTTTCAAATTTTTTTGAAGAAATTTATTAAATATTGTAAAAAATTTAAAATGGTGCTATAATAATGCAGTAATTTTATTTAAGGGGGCAAAAAATATGGTGTCTGTGGTTATACCGGTTTATAAAGGCAGTAAGCATCTGTCTGAGCAGATACTGTCAATTCTGCCTCAGCTTAAAAATGAAGATGAAATTATAATCAGTGATGACAGACCCGGCGGAATAACTGAGCGTATTGTTAAAAAAATTGCCGCTGAAGACAGCAGAGTTATCTGGGTTGAGGGCAAAAACAAGGGCACTATAGCCAACACGGTTAATGCTCTTCGTTACTGCAAGGGTGACAGAATTTTCTTTGCAAGTCACAGTGATGTGTGGCTGCCCGATAAGGTTAAAAGAGTCAATGAGGCCTTTGATGAGGGTGCGGATATGGTGCTTCATAACGCCTATATCACCGATGAGCTTCTGAATATCACAGACTATTCTCTTTTTGAAAAAATAGGTGCAAAGAGAGGTGTGGTTCGCAATATAAGAAAAAATTCCTATTATCTTTCCTGCCTGGCAATAAGAAGAAAAATGCTTAAAAGAATTATGCCTGTTCCCAAAGCAGTGCCTGATATGGGTCAGTGGACAGGTCTTATATGTGAGTTTTACGGCAAGGTTAAGTTAGTGGATTTGCCTCTTATTTATTGCCGTGTGAACTCTGCCGAAAAGCAAAAGTTTGAACAGTCCTTTGTTATAGACGGCAGAAGCATGGGAATATTGGTAAGCAAGCTTTATAAGAGAGTTCTGGCGCGACATTAAAATTAAGCGCAAAAAAAGCGACCCGATTTCGGGTCGCTTTAATGCTTTACATTTGTGCTAAAATGCTGTCAACAATTGCCTTCCAGTCTTCATATGAGCGTGAGCCGATATAGCTTCGGTCAACGATATTTCCGTTTTCATCAACAAATATTGTTTCCGGCACGGAGTAAACTTCTTCAAGCTTAATGCTGTCAAGTGAACGGCTGGGCAGAAGGTTGAGATAGGTGACTTCTGTTATTTCGTCTGCTATTTCTATAGCTTTATTGAGAAGAGCCTTATCGTAATAGCCTTCGTCGTCATAGGTAACATCGCAGGCGATGCCGATAAGCTGAAAATCCTCTTCGGCATATTCCTTGCTCAGAAGCTCAAGGTCGGGCATTTCGTTGATGCAGGGTCTGCAGAAGGTTGCCCAGATGTTAATCATAGTCAGCTTTTTGCCTTTGAAAATACTCTCGTCATAGACCTTGCCTTCAAAGTCAACAGCCTTGAATTTTGCAAAGCTTCCGTGTTCGGTTCCCTCGATATCTTCTTCCGGCACCTTCATTCTGCCGTCTTCAGTGACAGTGGATGAGGGTGAATTGTCAGGTGTGTTATTACCGCAGGCAGCAAAGCAAGAAACAAGCACAAATGCCGCAAGCAGTATAGCTAAAACTTTTTTCATAACTTAAAATACCTCACATTATTTATCTTTTTTGAAGCCGCCGATGACCTTCTTTAAGCCGCCCTTTGTGCCGTTGCAAAGGTCAAGCAGACCGTCAACGCTCTTCTGGGGTACCAGACCGCCTGTAAATCCGCTGAAGGAGCGAAGGGGCATATCCTTGATTGACTCCGTAATCATAGCCGGGTTTTCTGTGCCGATAGCCACAATCTTAGCACCGCCGCAGAGTACGCCGTAAAGAAGCTTGCCGAAGGGGCTCACTGCAACCTGAGAAACGGAGCAGTTAATGTCAAGCTCACCCTTCTTGAATTTGCTGTTGTCGGGCAGGGGTCTGCCGAGTACAGAGGCAAACTGCTTGTCGGGGATAGTAGCCATTGTGTCAACGGTGTAGTAAATGGGAGCAGTCTTGGTGTAGTCGGGTACTATTGCATCGGGCTTGGCTGTTTCAACATCAACTGTGTCATAAAGACGGCTGTCTCTTGATGAAGCTGCAACGATAATCTTGTAGCTGCCGCTTTCGGCATGCCAGTCGTTGATGTTCACGTTGTAGTAGCTGAAGGCTCTCTCGTCAAGCTCGATAGTAACCTTCTGCTCTTCGCCTGCCTTGAGATAGACCTTCTTGAAGCCTTTGAGTTCTCTGTCAGCCTTATAAATCTTGCTTTCGGGAGGACAGACATAAACCTGAGCAACTTCTGCACCTGCAACATCGCCCACATTTTTAAGTGTGAAGGAAACGCTGAGGGTTTCGCCTTCTTTTATAGCCTTCTTTGAAAGCTCAATATCCTTATATTCAAACTTGGTGTAGGAAAGGCCGTGACCGAAGGGGTATTGAACAGCCTTCTTTGCCTTGTCAAAGAAACGGTAGCCAACATAGATGCTCTCTCTGTATTCTACTGTTCTGGGACCCATGGGGAAATATTTTGCAACAACATTGTCTTCGTTGTTGAAGGGGAAGGTCTCTGCAAGCTTACCGCTGGGATTTACCTTGCCGTAGATAAGGTCATAAGCAGCCTCGCCGCCTGCCTGACCGCCAAGGTACATATTGAGTATTGCCTTTACCTTGCATTCCCATAAATCCATCTTGATAGGTGAGCCGCAGGAAAGCACAACGATAAGGTTGTCATTTACCTTTGAAAGCTCTTCCACAAGAATATTATGGCTCTTAGGAATGTTGATATGCTTTCTGTCGAAGCCTTCACTTTCAAAATCGTCTGTCAGACCGATGAAAACAAGAACTGCATCCTTGCCCTTGGCAACCTGCACAGCTTCTTCAATAAGCTTCTTGTTATAGCCGTCACCCTTGAGAGTGTAACCGGGAGCATAGGCAAATGACTGACCCTCATATCTCATGGCTTCTGTGAAGGAAACTGTCTTTGGGGGATTGATATGGCTTGAGCCTGCACCCTGATAGCGCAGAGTTTTTGCAAGTGCGCCGATAACAGCAACTCTCTGCTTTGAGTTAAGAGGAAGTGCGTTGTCATTATTTTTAAGAAGTACGGCTGACTGTGCCGCAGCCTTTCTTGCAAGCTTGTGGTGAGCCTTGAAATCTATCTTGTAGCCCTTGCCTTCCTTGTCTTTGCACTCGAAAGCAAACTTAATCATACGAAGAACGATTTTGTCAAGGTCTTTTTCATCGAGAGAGCCGTTTCTGACAGCCTCAACAATATGCTTATCATTCATACCCTTGTTGCCGGGCATTTCAAGGTCAAGACCTGCTTTAACGCCTGCAATTCTGTTGTTGACTGCGCCCCAGTCTGAAACAACAATGCCCTTATAGCCCCATTCGCCTCTGAGGATGTCTGTGAGCATTCTCTTGTTGTCGCTGAGATATTCACCGCCGATACGGTTATAGCTGCACATGACTGTTGTGGGCTGCTCTTTTTTGACTATGTATTCAAAGGGTGTGAGATAGATTTCACGAAGGGCTCTTTCATCAACAACACTGTCGATGCTCATTCTGATATGCTCCTGATTATTTGCGCAGAAGTGCTTGAGGCTTACGCCGACGCCTTCCTTCTGAACACCGTGAACATAGGCTGCACCCATTCTTGCTGCATGATAGGGGTCTTCTGAGATATACTCGAAGTTTCTGCCGCAAAGAGGACTTCTCTTGATGTTGACACCGGGGCCGAGAACCGTTGTTACCCGATATGCCTTAGCTTCGTCTGCAATAGCAGCACCGATTTCGGTGAGAAGGTCGGGGTCCCATGAGCTTGCAGTTGTTACTGCGGTGGGGAAGCAGGTAGCAGTTTCAGCCTTCTGCATAATATTTGTGCCGCCGGTCTGCATCTCTTTTCTCAGACCGTGAGGGCCGTCGCTCATCCAGACTGAGGGAATGCCGAGACGGTCAATTGGCTTTGTAAGCCAGGTGGTAAGACCTGAACAAAGGGAAGCCTTTTCTTCAAGAGTAAGCTGCTCAAGAATTTCCTGATAGTTTCTTTCTGCCATAATATCTTTCTCCTTAAATTAAATTCGCCTTAAATTAAGTCCTTTATAATACAATATCAAAAATAAGAAAAAATTTCAATAGAAAATATACTAATTGTGGTCTCAATATGTTAAAATAAGTTGAGAAAATGAATTTTAAGTCCCCTGATATTGACAAATGCAGGCGGGAGGAATATCATAAAATCGCAGCTTTGGCGGCGGCTCCATTAAATCGCATTTGCGATTTACGGCTGCCGCAGGCAGACGAACCGAACGCAGTTCGGTTATGGAGCCGCCTACCGCTGACCATCTCGGCGGGAAGAAACTTTTTTTCGGCTCACACCAAAACGGATACAATCCGGAGCGAAGCTCCCCATAACTTCTAACTAATAACCGGAGGTTACCAATGGAACTCATAACATCAATTTCAAGAATAGTGCTTCCGCTCATTACGGCGGTGCTTCTTATAAAGTGCATACTCACCCTGTGGCTTGGTCACCCGAAGGAGAAGACCTACGGCTACATAACGGATATGCTCAGCGGTGAAAGGCACGCCCTCAATATGTGGGAAACCTCTATAGGCAGAGGCTCATCCTGCGACATAACTGTCAATTACGACAGCGTTTCCCGTGTGCAGGCGGTTATCACAAGGCGCATTGACGGCTGGTATATCTATGATACTCTCTCCAAGTCGGGCAACAAGGTCAACGGCAACAAAATTGAAAAAAAGCAGACGATGGAAAACGGTGACATCATCACAATGGGCAAGGTGCGTTTTCGCTTTGAGATTGCCGACGACCCTGTTATAAGAGTTGGCAAGCAGAAGAAAAAAGCTGCTAAAAAGGCTGCACAGCAAACAACTCGGAGCAAGGCACAGCCTGCATCTCCGCAACAGGGTACGCGACCGGGAACGGCGTCAACTGCAAGCGGCACATCCGCCCCCCGGAGAAGAACACGCCCTGACACCTACACGGTGGAAACACCCAAGGCGCCCAAGAAGACAGTCAGAAGAATAACTCAGCATTGCCTTGTGAATAAGGATACGGGTGAGATTTTCATTCTCTGCGGCAACGAGGTTAAAATCGGCACAGGCAGACGCTGTGACATAAAGCTGACAAGCAGAGCTGTGGCGAAGCTTCACGCAGTGGCGGTGCTTTATGAGGACGGCTGGGCAATTGAAGATGCAGGTACGGGCAGAACTGCCCTTAACGGCAAGAGAGTAACATCACCTCAGCTCCTCTTTGACGGTGATATAATTTCCCTTGCAGATGAAAGACTTTATTTCGTGGTCAAGACTAAAACAGTATCGTGAGGTGAGAAGTATTGCAAAACTCAAAACCCGTTAAAAATATCAGCAGAGGCGATAAAGTCAGACGAAAATACAAATATGTTGACAGAAGCTTTATCCTTTTTCTGCTCACATCATTTCAGGTTATATCCTTCACTCCCGTGATTTTCGGCGGTGAAGCGGTGGATTACAAGATTGCAGGTCTGCTTCTCATATATATCCTCTTTGAGTGGGTCTATGTTGGATTTATGAGGGCGGCGGTGAAAAAGGTCAACTTCGAGCTGGAGTTTATTGCCTTCTTTTTAAGCGGCATCGGACTTTGCCTTCAGGCGAGTGTTGCCCCCTCGGGTATGCTCAAGCAGCTTATAACCGTAGTTGCAGGTGTTATAGTCTATGATATTCTTCTGTGGTTTATTATGGATGTTAAACGAGTTATGTTTGTCAGAACACCTCTTGCAATTTTTGCACTTTTGTTCCTTGCCGGCTCCTTCGTTTATATCAGACAGTTTGTGGGTGCAATAAACGGCGCATATAACTGGCTGTCCTTTCAGGGCTTTTCAATTCAGCCCTCGGAGTTTGTGAAAATTGCCTTCATCTTCGTCGGTGCCGCAACTCTCGATAAGCTTGTTACGGCAAAGAATATCTATATGTATGTCCTTTTCTCAATGGGCTGCATCGGTGTACTTTTCCTTATGAAAGACTTCGGCACTGCACTCATATTTTTCTTCACCTTTATAGTTATATCCTTTATGCGCTCAGGTGATATCAGAACAATAATATTCATCTGTGCCGCGGCACTTATCGGCGCAGTGCTTATCATTTATTTCCGCCCTCACGTTGCGGCGCGTTTTGCCGCCTACAGGCACGTGTGGGAGGATGTTTACGGCGCAGGCTATCAGCAGACAAGAGTGCTTATCTATGCCGTTTCGGGAGGCCTTTTCGGTCTTGGTGTAGGTAACGGCGCGCTCAGGCACGTTTATGCTTCAACAACTGACCTCATCTTCGGTCTTATCTGTGAAGAGATGGGTATATTTATTGCATTTTCAGTGGTGCTTGCCTTTGCGTTTATTGCAATTTATGCAGTTATCAGCTCAAAGAGCGCTCCCTCAACCTTTTATTCAATTGCCGCCTGCTCCGCATCGGCTATGCTCCTTTTCCAGATTTGCCTCAACATTTTCGGCATAACGGATTTGCTTCCCCTTACGGGTGTAACTCTGCCCTTTGTCAGTCAGGGCGGCTCAAGTATGATATGCTCATGGGCGCTTTTTGCCTTCATCAAATCGGCAGATATCAGGGCATATCCCACACTTTATAAGACATAAGGAGGCGAGGATATGCGAAATACTACAAAACGAACCTATATAATAATTTTCCTCATTGTCGCCTTTTTTGCGGGCCTCGGAATAATGCTCTGCTCCTTCATCAGCGAGGGTGACATATGGGTTGCCAACAGAGCAAACGGCCTCATTTACAAAGGCGGTGAGCTGACCGTTGCAGGCACTATCTATGACAGTGACGGCGAAATTCTTGTCTCAACTGAAAACGGCAAGAGAAAATACAATTCAAACTATAACAAGCGCCTTTCAACTCTCCACGTTGTGGGTGACTCGGCAGGGTACATTGCCACGGGGGTGCAGACTCTCTACCGCTCAAATTTAATCGGCTACAACTTTGTAGACGGCATTTATAAGACCCTTTCAAGCGATGAGGGCGTTGACATAAAGCTGACAATTGATGCCGATGTCTGTGCCGAGGCTTACAGTGCCATGGCGGGCAAAAAGGGTACCGTGGTGGTCTATAACTATGAAACGGGTGAGGTTGTGTGCATGGTTTCTGCACCCACCTATGACCCCAATAACAAGCCCTCGGATATAAACACAAACAAAACGGGCAAATATGACGGCATTTATATGAACAGGGCAATTTCCGGCGTATTCACTCCCGGCTCAACCTTCAAGGTTGTGACGGCTATATGCGCTATTGAGAATATCCCCGACCTTTATTCAAGAAAGTTCAAGTGTACGGGTAAAAAGACCTTCGGCAGCGGAGATGTTATCTGCAACGGTACCCACGGTACTCTCACCTTCGAAAGAGCCCTCAACGTTTCCTGCAACAGTGTTTTCTCTGAGCTTGCAAATGAAGTGGGCAAGGATAAACTGACGGAAACCGTAAGAGCACTGGGCTTCGGTAAAAATGTGACCATAAGCAAGGCTAAAACTGTACGCAGCACCTTTGATGTGTCGGGCAGCACCAAGCTGGATCTCGGCTGGGCAGGAATCGGACAATATACCACTCTTGTGAATCCAAGTCAGATGCTTATGTTTATGGGCGCAATTGCAAACGGCGGCAAGGCTATGACGCCCTATATCGTTGAGGAATCCTCAGAGATAGTTGACAGCAAAAATAAGATCAACGCCAATATGAAGCTCAGTGAGGAAACTGCCTCAAAGGTGAAAAAGCTTCTTCGCTCAAATGTGAAAAACTACTATAGCGACAATAAATTCCCCGGCCTTGAAATGTGCGGAAAGACGGGCTCAGCAGAGGTATCAAACGGCAAGAGCCATGCCTGGTTTACGGGCTTCAGCAATAAAAAAGGCTTTCCCTATGCCATAGTTGTCTGTCTTGAAAACGGCGGTCTGGGCTACACCCACGCCATACCTGTTGCCAACAGAGTTATGCAGAAGGTTTTAAAGGAAGTCTCCTGATTATAATTGACAAACGGTGACAATAATGATAAAGTATAAAGGTCAGGAAAACTGATTTGAAGATAATATTACTAAACGGAGGTATTTAAAATGAATCTCAAAGGCACAAAAACAGAACAGAATCTTCTTGAGGCATTCGCAGGCGAATCTCAGGCAAGAAACAAGTATTCATATTTTGCTTCAAAGGCAAAGAAGGAGGGCTATCAGCAGATTGCCGCTATCTTTGAGCAGACAGCAAACAACGAAAAAGAACACGCTAAGATGTGGTTCAAGCTTCTGGGTGGCTTAGGCGACACCGCAGAAAACCTTGCAGCAGCTGCCGCAGGTGAAAACTACGAGTGGACAGATATGTATGACCGTATGGCAAAAGAGGCTGAAGAAGAAGGCTTCACTGAAATTGCAGCAAAATTCAGAATGGTAGCTGAAATTGAAAGAAGCCACGAGGAAAGATACCGCGCACTTCTTAACAACGTTGAAATGCAGGCTGTGTTTGAAAAGAGCGAAGAAACCATGTGGGAATGCCGTAACTGCGGTCACCTTGTAATGGGCAAAAAGGCTCCCGAGGTTTGCCCCGTATGCGCTCATCCTCAGAGCTACTTTGAAGTACGCAAGGAAAATTATTAATCATTAACGCGTTTTTGATTTGTCTTGGCTCTCCCTGAAAGGGGAGCTGGCAAATGCGGAGCATTTGACTGAGGGGTCAACCGCGGCAGGAAAAGTAACGCCGCGCGGCGAGCGCAAAAAAAGGAAATATATAATAGTGGTCGCGGTGAAACTGCGACCATTTTTTCTTTGTAATGAACAGGACATTTCATACCGAAGTGCATTTTATCAAAAAGCTTATAAGTTAAGCGGGAAGTTTCAGCAGTTAATTTAAGCATTAATATAACAGTTAATCTTTCTACGCTCATGCCGCTGTGGCACTTACTTTGTCCCGAGCGACAAAGTAAGCAAAGCGCTCTTTTTTTTGATTACGGTAGTCACATTTTTAAAATATAGCCTCAGTCCGCCTTCAACTGCTGACTACGAAGCGGATCAGTCTGATGCTTTATCGGGGACACTCAAATTACCGACTATATCACTTTTGGCAAATCTCTTGCCGCCTGCGTCAGCAGTTTACGAAGCGGGCAGGTCTGCTACTGACGAAGGAGGTAGTTTGCGGATAAAGCTTAACCTTTTCAGCTCTTTTGAGCGCAATTCCGCATTCCGGATTTTCTTGACTCGCGTCAGGAAAAAGCAAAGAAAAAAGCAGCTTCAATCGGTGAAACTGCTTGATTTTTTATGTTGCGGGACTCTGTCCCACACCCTGCAAGCTTTTGTAAAAGCTTGAGCAAAACTTTACTTGATTTTCTTAGCCTCAAGTCTGTAAATAGGCTGACCCAAATCAGAAAATCTCTTCTCATACTCGGTGACAATGTTGCCCTCGAAGTCACTGTTGTGCAGGTCAAGGGATACATTCTCAATTTTATATCCCGCTGCCGAAAACTCCTCAAGCGAAAACTCAAAGAAGTGCATATTGTCTGTCTTCTGATGAATTTCGCCATTTTCTGTCAGAAGCTTTTTATAAAGTGAGAGAAAATCTCTGTGGGTCAGGCGGTGCTTTGCATATCTTGCCTTGGGATAGGGACAGGAAAAGTTGAGATAAATAAGCTCCACACTGTTTTCGGGGATATATTTGGGCAGATATTCTGCCGCACCGCAGACGAAACGGACATTTTTAAGTCCGATGCTCTGTGCCTTTTCAACTGCGCCCACAATGACATTCTTTATCTTTTCAACGGCAATGAAGTTTATATCCGGGTGGCGCTGTGCAAGCTCAAAAATAAACTGACCCTTGCCGCAGCCTATTTCCATGCGTACCGGGTTATCGTTGCCGAAAATTTCTTTGTAATCGAAAAGCTCTTTTTCTTCTATAGCCTTGTTGAAGTCTCTTTCTTCGCTTTTTGTGTCGAGTATGTAGTCGCTTACGGCGTCGATTCTTTCATCAAGGTATTTCTTTTTTCTCATTCTCATTTCGTTTTACCCTCTTTAAAAATTATGCTCCCATTATTATAATACGCTTTACAACATTTGTCAAAAGTTTTAAAGTTAATTTACCATTCAAAATGTACAAAAAAGCCTCTTGTTATTTGTGTAATCAACCTAAAATTTTTCTTATAAGTGTAATGTTTATTGACATTAATGCCATATAAATTGTATAATCTTCTTGGAGATTTTTGAGAAGACTGAATAAATGCGAAAGGAGAAAAAACAGAATATGGATTACAAAAATGCTTTGTCGGACAGGAGAAATCCTGCCCCTACGCCTGTCAGCCTTCTCGATGAAAACGGCAAGGCTGTCTTTGGTACCTTTGACAAGGAATTTCAGCATATTGACCTTATGAAAATCAAGGATCAGTGCTTTCTTCCCGACTTTATGAACTGGTTCCGTTACAGCGAATGGGAGGCAGTGGAGGTTAACTTCACCGAATGTGTGCTGCTCACGGCAATATGCTTTATGGGATTTCTCACAACGGGTGTTACCTGCGTTTATGACAAAAAAACGGGCAAGCTTCTTTCATGGGATAAAACCTATGTTCTCAGCAGAAAGGTCAAGCTTGCGGGTACCCTTATAAACGGAGACACATCCTCCCTCAACGATAAGGACTTCACCTTTAACTGTGTCAATAATTTTGAGGTGGGCAAGGCTCATATTTCTGGCTTTGCAAACAATAAAAAGCGTGGCAGTGTCAGTTATGATATAAAGCTGCACAGAGAATGCCTGCCCAGCATTGTGAGCATACCCTTCGGTGATAATAAGCCTCTTTACACACAGAAGGATATCTTTTCCGCAGAAGGATTTCTTGAGGTTAACGGCAAACGCTATGAGTGCGGCAGCAGTACCGTTGCAATAATCGACGACCATAAGGGGTACTATCCCAGAAGGATGCACTATGACTGGGTCACAACTATGGGTAAAAAGACCGTGAACGGCAAGGAGCAGTATTTCGGTGTGAACCTGACAAGAAATCAGTCAATCAATCAGGTGGATTTCAATGAAAATCTTATCTGGTTTGAGGGCAAATCCTCAAGACTTCCCCCTGTGCGTTTTGAACATATTTCCTATAACGAGTGGAAAGTCAGAGATGTTTACGGTATGGTAGATGTGGATATTCACATTAAAAACCGCTATATCAGACGAATCAAGGCTTCACCTGTTATGAATATCAAATATCACATCGTTTACGGTGAACTCAGCGGCTATGTTATGGATGAGGACGGCAATAAATGGAGTCTGGACGGCATGGCTGCCATAGGCGAAGATAAGTCTATGTTATATTAAGTTAAACAGACCGAAAGGTCACAAAATAAAAATTCACGGAGGAAAAAACAATGAAAACATTCAAAAAGGTTCTCTGCCTTGTGCTGTGTCTTGTGATGGCGTTTTCGTCAATGGTTATTGTCGGTGCTGAGGACACTGCCGAAGTAACAGGCTTCACACAGGAGGATATGCTCAAGGTAAGAGGCAACAAAATCGTAAATCAGAAGGGCGAAAAAATTCAGCTCAAGGGTATCAATCTTGGCGCATGGCTTATCTTTGAGGATTGGCTCACTCCCTATGAAACAACTGAAGCTGCTGACAACTATGAGGTTATAGAAATTCTCATTGACCGCTTCGGCGTAGAAAAGGCTTATGCGGCTCTCGACCAGTACTACAGAAACTGGATAACCGAGGAAGACCTTGACAACATCAAGGAAATGGGCTTTAACTGTGTTCGCGTACCCTTCTGGTACCGCAACTTCTACTACGGTGATACAATGGATACAAAAATCCTTGACGAAAACGGCGAATGGGATTTCTCAATTCTTGAGTGGGTAGTAGAGGAATGCTCAAAGAGAGAAATTTATGTTGTGCTCGATATGCACGGCGCACCGGGCTTCCAGGGCAATGCAGGCCATGCAGGTAAGCTTAATTCCTGCACTCTTTATGACGACACTGAAGAGGGCGAATATAACCGTAAAATGACAGAAGAGCTTTGGGCAGGCATTGCTTCCAAGTTCAAGGGCAACCCTGCCGTTGCTATGTATGACCTTCTCAACGAGCCTATGTGCGAGGTTGAGGCAAGCGAGTTTGAAAGACGCGCAAACAACACAGCTATTTTCACACGCCTTTATAATGCAGTACGCAAGGCTGACCCTGACCACATTATCACACTTGAATCTATCTGGACAGGTCTGGGACTTCCCCACTCATATCTCAAGGGCTGGAAGAACGTAGTTTATCAGGTGCATTTCTATGAAACCTCTGACTTCGTATTTACCTTCTTCTGCATGATGGCTAAGATGTGGCACTTCAATGTACCTATGCTTATGGGCGAGTTCTATCCCCGCGAAGCAACCACCTGGGCAAACTGCTTCAGAACACTCAACTTCTGCGGTTATCATTGGTTCCTGTGGACCTATAAGGCAGCCAACCACGGCATGTGGGAATCAGACTGGTGTATGTACGGTGCAAAAGACGGCTTCCACAGAGCTAAGATTGCATCAGCTTCCTATGAAGAGATTCTCGAAGCATGGAGCGCTGAAAGACTTAACACCTCAACAGGCTTCCAGAATACAGGCCACTATGAGAAGAATGTAAAGGATTATGTGTAATTGAATAAATGAAGATACCGGGTCGCATTTGCGGCTCGGTATTACTTTTGTTTTGTCACACAAAATATATGTTGACAAAACAATACTCCTTGTGCTAATATGAAAATATAACAGAGTATAAAAGGAGGAATTACCGTGAAGAAAACCGTTATGCTTATTCTTTGTCTTGTTATGCTGGTCAGCACCTTACCTGTGGTGGGGTATGCCGAAGAACAGTCGGAGGCTATTACTCCCGTAGAGGCTTTTAGTGGAGACAGTATGCCTCTTTCTTTGCAGGAAATCGAGCTGGCTATGCTGCGCAATGAAAAATTTTATCTCAAATCTTCTATTGCGGATTTTGATATTAAAATATGCCTTTCTGACGGCAGTGAACACTCTCTCAACAAGAAAAATCCTTTTGATGTATCATATTATGAGTATGAGTGCTATGAAGATTACATTGCAGCTGTTGAAGAAGCTCAGCTGGGGCTCAAGGAAGAATACGGCGGAAAGCCCGTCGCCTTCGGCTCTGCTTATGTAAAGAAAGCAGATTGCATCGAAGCTAAAAATAAAGGCCTTGATATGATAAGGGTTTATGTTAATGCTAAAGTGTATGAATATGATGAAGCAACAGGCAAGTATGTCGGCGGTGAATCCCAAGAGATTTGCTTTGAAAAGGAATGTGTACCCTACTATTACAAATTAACAGCTGTTTCAGGTCTGCCTGATTATTTTGACAGAACAACAGGATTTATTGATCTGAGCAATACGGTTTTTGAAATAGACTGCTATGACGGTACTAAAAAACAAGCTAAGGTTTTGCGGTATCCCACAGAAATTTCTTCGCCTGTTTATGAGCTTGACGGCGAGATATTAGAATACAGAATGTACTCAAGCAGCAAAACAGTTATGATTGCTTATTACGATTGCCAATATATGTGGGATGTTGCTACTGTCAAGGAATTTCCGCCGTCAAAAATTCAGATTGACAAATGCTTTTTTGAGAGTGATGTGCTGAAGGAAATTACATACACCGTTACAGGTTCTTACAATCAGCAGTACAGTTTCAGAAAGCAAACATCGGGCAGCGGTGAAGTTATTGACACTTTTGAGGGAAACGAAGTATGCGTTACACAGACTAAGCTTTCCCGTTTTTGCAGTAAGGTCACAATTGACATAGGCGGCAGCACTCGGGAGACTATTATGGCGCATGAGTTTGACAATATATTTATGAAGCTGATTGCTAAAATTGCCCTTATTTTTCAGACATTTAAAAACAGATAAAAAGGAGGCGCTGTTATGAAGAAAACTATTGCCCGTATTCTTTGCCTTGTTATGTTAGTGACAGCCTTGCCTGTGGTAACTTTTGCGCAAGATGAAGCAGATCTGCCCGTTGAAGCGGTAGGTGTAAGATGTGCAGATAACAAGCCTGTTTCATTTAAAGAAGTCTGGGAACATAATATAGATGGTTGGCCCTTCTTTCTGAATTATTCAAATATAACATATAATATTGAGGTTTTGCTTTCAGACGGGACATCCTGCTTCGATAAAGTAGAGCGTCCGGAAGCTATAGAGGAATCTACGGTTGCAGAGAACTCATCTCAGGCTGCGGCTGAAAAAGTACAGAATAAAAAAGTCGGCGTATTTTGTGAGCCTTATGTTTTAAAACAGGATTGTCTTGATGCAGTGGCAGAGGGCAGAAAAACAGTACCCCTTTATGTTATAGTGCATTTTTCATACTATGACGATGGGGGAAAAAGATACTCAAAGGAATACAGATTTACTACCGAAAAAGAAATTGCACCTTCCTTTGCCGAAATAACTCCTGTTTCGGGATTGCCCGAATATATAAATGAAGCTTCACCTTATGCCGATTTTGATAATGCTTTATTTGAAATCAGATATTGGGACGGCAGGGTAAAACAGGAAAAGGCTGTGGATGTCTCTTACGGCAAAAGAAAATCCGACTATACCTTAGACGGAGAAAAGCTGAGTTATCATGTGAATGAAAAGAATAAGCAGATAAAAATAACCTACGCCGATGCAGAGTATACTCACAGTGTAAATGAAGTCAGGGAGTGTCCTTTCAGCTCAGTGACAATAACTGACTGTAAATTTGAGGGTGATTGCCTCAAAGAGATTTCTTATGAGATAAGAAAAAAAGACGGCACAACTGCACTTTACACAAAAGCAATTGAAAATCCTTATCCCGATATTGAGAGGACAGTTGACTTTATTGACGGATATGCAGTGACGGCTTCTGCTTATTGTCAGAAAAACTGGAGCGCTGTCAGAGTAAACATCACAAGAGATATATCAGACAAGGGTATCTACCCTCACGAAAAGGACAACATATTTGAAAATCTTTTTGCAAAGATATATGTATTTTTCCTTCGCATATATGTCAGAATAACAGGAGCAGATTATTAATATCAAGCAAAATAAATACCGCACTCCTTTTCGGAGTGCGGTATCTTAGTATTGTATCAATTAGTAAATTTATTTATTCTTGTTATATATCGCCATAAGACCCTTGAGAAGCAAATCCTCGTCAAGGATAATCTCACTCTTGCAAAGGGGAGTGATAACACCTGCAAGACCGCCTGTGGCAATAACGGTGCATTTTTCGCCCAGCTCCTCGTTGATGCGCTCAATGAGACCGTCGAGCATACCTGCGTTGCCGTAAAGCATACCGCTTTTAATGCAGTCGATAGTGTTTGAACCGATAACCTTCTTGGGCTTTTCAAAGGCGATTTTGCTCAGAAGTGATGTTCTTGAAATGAGGGCATCGTGTGAAATAGCCACACCCGGCACAATCATACCGCCGATATATTCCTTCTTGCTGTTTATAACGGAAACTGTGGTTGCAGTACCCATATCAATGATAATCATGGGTGCCTTATATTCGTTAAGGCAGGCTACGGCATCAACAACAAGGTCGCTGCCCAGCTGACTGGGGTTATCAATAACAATACTAAGACCCGTTTTGATTCCGGGGCCGATAACGAGTACCTCAGTGCCGATGAATTTTTCAATTGCGCTTTTGACGTTGCTTGTCACGGCAGGCACAACAGAAGAAATAATTGCACCCTCAACTGACTTTGTGTCAATGCTGTGCATTTCAAAGGCAGTTTTTATTACCCCGGCGTACTCTAAAGCTGTTGCCGTGTGGTTAGTTGAAATTCTTTCGCGGAAGATGACTTCCTGCTCCTTGAAACCGCCGAGGACTATGTTTGTGTTGCCGATGTCGATAGCTAAAATCATTGTCTGTCACCTCATTTAATAGCTTTTGCTTTATAAAGAGCGTTGCCTACTGCACCTGTGATAAGAGTTGAAGCAAGCATTTCAAACACTGCGTTGATGCCCACGAAGGCAACCATAAAGGTTAGAAGATTTTTTCCGCCTCTCATACCCATAATATAATCTGTCTGACCGAAAAGCAAAACGAGAACAGTCACGAAGAAAAGGGTGTTGAGGAAGGCTGAAAGGAAGCCTGTGATAAAGCAGGGAATTTTCTTTCCCAGCTTGTTGGTAAGGGGCTTATGAACTGCGCCTGAGATAAGACCCGACAAAATACGGGGCAGGAAGCACAGCACAGCCGTCAGTGCGGGATTGATGCTCAGCAGTGTTGCACCGAAGGCGCTGGTACCCTGAACGCACTGCAGAAAACTTGTCAGTCCGAAAACGGCTCCGACAGTCATGCCGCCTGATGCGCCGAGGGCTATTGCTGCAATTGCCACGGGGATAACGTTGAAGGTTATCTCAATTCCGCCTAAGCGCAGGTAGCCTAAGGGGGTGTAGGACATAACGAAAAGAATCGCTGTCAGCAGACCCAAAAGTACGAGCTTGGTAATTTTTTCTTTGTTTTTTGTCATATGAATGACCTCCTTGTTATTATTCTCTTGCGAGATACAATACATTGTCAGTATAGCACAAATTTACCACCATGTATATGTTAAAAATGACGAAAAACAAGAAAAGATAGAAAAAAATTATATAAAAACTTAAATTTTACTCCTTTTTTTCACACAGATTACATATAAGGGTGCTATAATGAGCGCACATTAAAGGAATTTGTTTCCAAAAGGCGGAGGATGTTATGAAAAAAACAAGACTTCTATTTACTTTTATTATGTGTACCCTTTTAACGGCTACTCTTTTTACGGTGAGTGCTGCCGCAGAAGGCGAAGAGCAGAAGGTTTATACCAAGGCAGCCTTCGGCAATATATTCGAGTACACAGTAGAAAACGGCGAAGCAACAATTGTTGGTGCCACTATAGAAAAGGGTGATATGATTATACCCTCAGAGCTTGGTGGCTATCCCGTTAAAAAAATCGGAGATAAAGCCTTCAATGACGAATACAAAATTAAAAGTATTTTTATTCAGAACGGCATAGAAGAAATAGGCAGAGAAGCATTTGCTTCAGACGATGACAGAGATGATGATGTCCGCATTTCTGTCAAGAGTCTGACCTTGCCTGATACCCTTAAGAAAATCGGATACAGTGCCTTTTTCTATCTCAATTTAAACGGTGAGCTTGTTCTTCCCGAAAGTCTTCAGTATGTTGACAATTATGCTTTTAACCGCACAAGGGTTTATAACAAAGAGCTGTTTATTCCGAAAAATGTTGAGCATATAGGCACAGGCGCATTCATTGATAACGGCTTTATAAAATACAGAGTTGACGAAAACAATAAGTATTTTTCCTGTGATGATGTGGGTGCCTTATACAATAAAGATAAGACGGTGCTTATTCAATATCCTAACGGCACCTATGAGGCAGAAAACACCACCTTTGTAATTCCTGATACAGTTGAGATTATAGCTCCATACTGCTTCCATTACACAAAATGCTTAAAGGAAATTGTTATTCCTCCCAGCGTGAGGATAATTGAAGACCATGCCTTAGGTTTTAATTCAACTCTTAAAAGACTTGTTTTCCCGAAAACACTGGAAAAGGTTGGCGCAACTCCTCTTTACGGCGATATCACTCACGAGGTTTATTATGAGGGCACCAAGGAGCAGTGGAATGAAATCTGCGACCATTTTTACGCAAGTGAGGAGGGCATACACTTCTTATACGGCACCGAGCCTCACGAGTACACCGAAGAAATAACCAAAGCCCCAACCTGCAAGCAGCAGGGCAAAATGACCTACACCTGCACCTGCGGTGTCGCTTACACTAAAGATGTTGACAGTATAAACGAAGACCACAGCAAGCATTACACAGAAAAAGTTGTGACACCTGCAAAGCTTAACAAAAACGGCAAAAAAGAAATTGTCTGCAAGGTCTGCGGTGTGGTTGACAGCGGCAACATACCCGAAATCAGAAGCATATATGTCAGAGAAGATCACAATTACACAGGCAAAGAGATAAAGCCGAACGTTGACATAAGCACAAGAGCAGATATCAGCAAAAATGAATATGAAATTATATATCCCGAAAAGGCAGTTGATGTAGGCACCTATAAGCTGACAGTTAAGTTCAGCGGCAGGTTTGAGGGCACTCACGAATATACCTTCAAAATTCTTCCTGCATCGGTAAATAATCTTAAGGCTCAGCTCAGCGTCAAGGGCATCACCTTCACCTGGGATAAAAACAAAGAAGCAACCGCCTACAAAATCGGTGTGAGCATAGATAACGGAGAATATAAATACTACGATGCTTCTGCCGACACTCTCAAATGGGTTGTTCCCTCAGTTTACGGCGGCGGTGAGCTTGAAGTAGATAAATACTGCAGCTTCACCGTTACGGCAGTAACAAAGCTTTCAGACGGCACTGTAATGGAAGGTCTGCAGACAAGACAGGATGTGAAATTCACCCCTGAGCAGAAGACCTATAAAGCCACAGAAGGCACATATACATACTTCCTTTTGGGCGACGAGGCAACTATCGTTAAAGCTGATATTAAGGGAAATGTGACTATCCCCTCAAAGCTGGGCGGCAAAAAGGTGACGGGCATTCTCAGTTATGCCTTTGACGGTCTTTCAAAGCTCACAGCGGTTGTAATCCCCGAGGGCGTGAATTTTATCGGTAAGGCCGCTTTTAAAGATTCCGGCATAACAAAAATTACCCTTCCCGCAACCCTCACGGATATAGAAGAAAATGCTTTCCAATATTGCAAGCAGCTCAAAAGTGTAGTCCTCAGCAATAAAAATCCCGCCCTTACTCTTGATGAAAGCGGAGTGCTTTATAACAAGGATAAAACTGAGCTTATCCTCTTCCCTGCAAAGAGCAGCGTGAAGGAATATATCCTCCCCGAAACAGTGACAAAGATATGGAGCTATGCCTTCGCATATAACAGCACCCTTAAGAGTGTAACCGTAAATGAGGGCGTAACTCAGATAGGTGAGTACGCATTCCACTGCTGCAAGGGTATGACTACTCTGAGCCTGCCCCAGAGCCTTGAAACCATAGGTCAGTCAGCATTCAGAGCCTGCACAAAGCTTCTGAGCATAGTTGTGGGTGAAAAGGTGAAGAGACTTCCTACCTATACCTTTGCATATTGCACAAGACTTAAGGATGTTACTCTGCCAAAGGGACTTGAAACTATAAGCTCAAAGGTTTTCTATGAGTGCTTTGCAATTGAAGAAATCGTTATCCCCAATGTCAAATCAATAGGCTATTGGGCTCTCGGAACAATGGAAGGCCTTAAGAGAGTTTATTTCATGGGTACCAAGGAAGAATGGCAGGCAGCAACCAAAAAGTACGACGTAGGTTATATAAACTCCAATATACTTCATTTCAGCTATGAGGATTATGTTCACGAGTTTAAGGTTACTGCCACTTCTGAGCCTACCTGCACAAATAAGGGCTACGGCTTATATGAATGTCCCTGCGGTGTGAGCTATTATGGAAGCATTCCTGCAAAGGGCCACAGCTACACCACGGTTTATCCCTCAAAGGCAACAACTGAAAAAGACGGCATTTCTGTGAGCAAGTGTGATATATGCACCTACAGCAGGACGGATAAAATTCCTAAGGTGGAGATAATCTTTGAAAAGTCATATGTTGCTTATACGGGTCAGGCGGCTCTGCCCAAAGTTACTCTCAAGTCGGGTGACACAGTCCTCACTGAAGGCACAGACTATTTTGTCACATACGAAACTCCCGACAGCACAGACTTCGGCGAGTACAAAATAAGCTTTAAATGTGCCGAAAATCTTCCCTATGAATTCGACACAGAGCGCACATATGAAATTTTGCCCGGTGAAACTCCCAAGCTCACCGTTACACAGACTACCTCAACAATCAAGCTCTCCTGGAGCGCGGTTTACGGTGCCACGGGCTACAGAGTTTATGTTTATGATTACGCCGAAAAAGAGTGGGTGCGAATAATGAGTACCACAGGCAGAACCTACACAGCAGGTGCATTAAACTCAGGTACGCGCTACAGATTTGCCGTTCAGGCTTATCACAAGACTACCGACGGCACAGTTTATTTCAGCGGCAGCAAGGTGGCAGTGACTACGGCAACTAAACCCGCCACCGTAAAAAGCCTCTATGCTTCTTCGGGCAGCAAGGGCAAATTAAGTCTTTCATGGGCAAATGTCAGCGGTGAAAGCGGCTTTGAGATTTATTACAGCGAGGGTAAAAACGGCACATATAAAAAGTTTGCCGAAGTGGGTGCCAACACCACAAAGCACACTTTCACAAACCTCAAAAGCGGCAACACCCTATATTTCAAGGTCAGAGCCTACAGAACAATAAACGGCAACACGGTTTACGGCGCATTCAGCACGGTTAAGGTAGTAAAGGTTAAGTAAAAGATTTTAGCAGATAAAATATCGGGACGGCGAAGAATAAAAACTTCGCCGTCTCACAAAATAAAAATGCAGAATAAAATTGCGAAAAACACTTGACAATTGCTTTTTGTTATGGTAATATCATTAGGCAAATACGGAGAGATACCGAAGTGGTCATAACGGAACGGTCTTGAAAACCGTCGTACGTCCTGCGTACCGTGGGTTCGAATCCCACTCTCTCCGCCATTATTTTTTTAATAGAGAAGTCTTAACGACACCGCTATGGAGAAGTACTCAAGTTGGTGACGAGGCGCCCCTGCTAAGGGCGTAGGTCGGGTAACCGGCGCAGGAGTTCGAGTCTCCTCTTCTCCGCCAGAAAAAGACCGTAACTTTGGTATCAAAGTTACGGTCTTTTTCAACGAAATAAATCCCTTGCGGGATTTGTGAAATACGCTACGCGTGTGAAATATTGCTTCGCAATGTGAAATGCCTGCGGGCGTGAGGGGATTTATTTCATTTCATTTGATGCGAAAGCATCAAATTTCACAATTCACGAAGTGAATTATTTTACATTTGCCGTAAGGCAAATATTTCACTCCAATCCGAAGGATTAGTATGTAATCACGCGGGCGTGAGGGGCTTACAGCCTTGTCCGTTTCACATTAAAACTGAAATAAACAGATAAAACTTTCCTTCATACACATAAGACCAACTGTTTCGTCAGTGAGAAACTAACCCGCTTCGGAAAATGCTGACGGCAGGCGGCAAGAGATTAGTTAAAAAGGGATAGAGTCGGTAATTTGAGTGACATTGATAATAACATCAGACCGACCCGCTTCGTAGTCAGCATTTGGAGGCGGCCTCAGGCTATATTTAAATATGTGACTGACGTAATCAAAAAAAGAGCGCTTTGCTTACTTTGTCGCTCGGGACAAAGTAAGTGCCACAGCGGCATGAGCGTCAACGAGATTAAATGTTATATCAAAGCCTATGGCTCAACAGTCAGAGACACTCCCTCAGTCTGCTTCGCAGACAGCTCCCTCAAAGAGGGAGCCAAGCGCTTCAGTGATGATGCCCTCGCAGTTTGAGCAAAAACGGGACTGATTTTTATCCGTTTCCCGTTTGACTTATGAAATATTTTCTGTTAAAATATTTGTGAGGTGAAAGATATGAAAAAATTAATTAAAACATTATCACTTGTTATGGCAGTTATTCTGTGTCTTACAAGTCTTTCGGTCTGTGCTTTTGCTGCAAGCAGAAAGCCTGCACTGCCTACCTCCTACGGCATTGCGGCTCTTCGCAACGAATTTAGCAAGGATAAGGCTCCCAAGGCAGGCAACCACGCCCTTGACTATTGCTATTATTCTCCCGTTGGTAACAGAGACAAAACAAAATACCCCCTTGTTATTTTCCTTCACGGCATAGGCCATGCAGACTACGAGGGCGCACAGCTTGCCGACAGTGATATGCCTTATTGGGCATCAAGTGAGCTTCAGAACCGCTTCACTCAGGGCGGTGCATTTATTCTTTTGCCAAGAGCGCCTGAAGACAAAATGGTTTATTGGAGCAACGTGCTTCTTGAGTCCCTTCGCAGTGTTATTGACGATATGATTGCAAAGCACGGTGATAATATCGACACCACACGCATTTTCATAGGCGGCAGCTCTGCAGGTGCAGAAATGGCATGGAATATGATTATAGCTTATCCCGAATATTTTGCAGGTGCCTTTCCCATTGCCGCAACGGGTACGGTAACAACAAACGATATTAAGCTCTGCAAGGATGTTGCAATATGGATGTTTGCTTGCACAAAAGACCCCATTGTCAGTTATGCAGCTGAAACAACACCCTTATGGAATAATGTGCGTCAGCACAACAGCAAGCTTTCAAAGTGCCGTCTGACCACCTTCACAAATGTTGTTGAGCCGGGCGGACAGTCGTCGGCAGGCAACCATTTTATGGCAAAGGTTGTCACCTACGATATGCATATGCTCAGCGGCGCAACCTATCCCGATGCCACAACGGTCAACGGTCTTGGTGAAACTGTTAATCTTAAAAGCCCCAACGGCATCATCGCGTGGATGAACACACTTTCTTCATCCTATAACGGTGCTTCAAACGGCGGTACGGGCAACGCTACCGTTACTCCCATCAACGGTATCCTGAGCATTTTCCGCAACCTTATTCTGAAAATAGTAAACATTTTCCAGAGAATATTTATTCTTTAATATCTTTATTGGCAGGGTTATCAAGTACCCTGCCGTTTTCGTTGAAGCGAGAGCCGTGGCAGGGGCAGTCCCAGGACTTTTCCTGCTTGTTATATTTCAGGGCGCAGCCTAAGTGACTGCAACGCTTTCCCCAAGGCGTGATAAAATTTACGGCAGTTTCTGCGCCGTTGAGGAAAAGCTGAGGTTTAATCATACTTCTGTGGGGTGAGAAGGCTTCGGCATAATGAGGCTTATTGCCAAGGAGCATATCGCTTAAAAGCATAGCAGACACCATAGCCCCCGTCATTCCCCATTTGTTGAAGCCTGTTGCAACATAAATATGAGGTGTTTTCTTGCTGTAATGCCCTATATAGGGCGCACCGTCAAGGGTTATAGGGTCTTGTGCCGCCCAGTGGTACCTTTCCTTTGCGGCAGGGTACTGCTCATTTTTAAAGGCACGCAAAACCTCATATTTTCCGCCATTCTTACCCGTACGGTGAGAGCCGCCGCCCAAAAGAAGGAGCTTGCCGTAATTGCGAAAGGACAGACCTTTGCCGCTTTCATCGATATACATACCGTGAACTTGGGCAGCATCCTCAAGGGCAATGACATAGGAGCGGCTCTGATACATCTTCATAAAATAGCTGCCGTGGGCGTCGATAAAGGGGAAATGGGTGGCTACGATGATGTTTTCGGCGGTGATTTTGCCGTGAGGTGTGAGGGCAATGTTTCCCTGCACCTCGGTTACGGGAGTATCCTCGAAAACGGTGAGATTTTCCGCTATGGCTGAGAGAAACTTGAGAGGGTGAAACTGCGCCTGATTTTCGCACATAACTGCACCGATATTCTCAGTGGGTAGGGGAACAGTTTTCACATATTTCATGGGAATGCCCAGATTTTGGGCGGCAGTCAGCTCGGTTTCCAGTTTTTTCATATTGTTTTTGCTGTAAACGTAGTTGGGCTTTATTTCAAATTCACAGTCAATATCACGGCACATTTCACCGTATTTATCAAGAGCAAGTCTGTTGGCTTCATAATAGAGCTTCGCCTTATCCATGCCGTAATTTTTGATTAGCTTATGATAAATCAGTGAGTGCTGATATGTTATTTTTGCCGTGGTGTTTCCTGTTACACCGCCGCAGATTTTATTTTTTTCAGCAACAACGCAGTCAATGCCTTTTTCTTTCAGAAAGTATGCGGTGAGAAGTCCTGCTATACCGCCGCCGATGATGAGAACATCGGTTTTTGTGTTGCAACCGAGTGGGGGAAAAGAGGGGAGATTTGCTGTGTCCTGCCATAGACTTATCATTATTTTGCACCTGCTTTAAAATGTAGTTTGTTTTAGTGTTTGCAGTAGGGGTGAAAATATTAGTAAAGCATCAGCGCATTTTTGATTCGTCTCGCCTCTCCTGAAAGGGGAGGTGGATTTTGCGAAGCAAAAGACGGAGGGGTTCTTGCGCCAGCCAAAAGAATGCCTTTACTCTTGCGGTTCCCAAAATCGCTTTTTCGGCTTGGAGCGCCGAGCGATTTTGACCGCTGCGCCATCCTCGCCTCGCTTCATGCTTGACGAGCCCGTCCCTCTTTGTCACTTCGTGACATTTCCCCCACACTGTGGGGGAATCTTCCACCGGCGGCGCTTCGGCGACGATGCAGCGAGCGCAATAAAAATTAAAAAAGCAAAATTTTGGTCGCGGGGATTTAAGTTAGGAGTTAGAAGTGAGGAGTTGAGGTCGCGGTGAAAACTGCGGCCACTTTTAATTTGTTTTCCGTAGAGTTAGTAATTCGAGATGTTGCGTTTTATCGATTATAACCTAAAAGAAGTCACATCTTTAAAATTTAGTTTTGATAAATGATTTAATCTCGTCTCCGCTCATGCCGCTGTGGCACTTACTTTGTCCCGAGCGACAAAGTAAGCAAAGCGCTCTTTTTTTGATTACGGTAGTCATATTTTTAAGATATAGTCTCAGTCCGCCTTCAACTGCTGACTACGAAGCGGGTCAGTCTGATGTTTTATCAGGGACACTCAAATTACCGACCATATCACTTTTTAACAAATTTCTCACCGCCTGCGTCAGCAGTTTACGAAGCGGGTAGGTTTGCCGCTGGCGAGGAGGGGAGTTTGCGGTGGGGGCGGCTCCATAAAATCGCGACGCGATTTTGCGGCGACGGCAGTCGCCGTACCCGAATGAAATTCGGGAATGGAGCCGCCCGCAACCTGCCTTTTCCTCTTTCTTCCCGCAAAAAAATCATTGACTCCCTGCAACAAAAATGCTATAATAAATATGTAATCTGACAGAAAGAATTGCTCTGACTGAAAGATGCGCCAAAATGAATTTCAGCACAGTCAGACCTGTGTTTACGGCCGCATCTTCAGGTGCGGTCTTTTGTTTTAGGAGGTAGCTATGGAAACTCGGGTAGCCGTTATGGGCATTATTGTTGAAAACAGTGACAGTGTTGAAAGCCTCAACAGCCTTTTGCACGAATACGCCGACTACATCATCGGCAGAATGGGTCTGCCCTATAAAAAGCGTGGGGTGAGCGTTGTGTCCATTGCCATTGATGCGCCCCAGGATGTCATATCAGCCCTTTCGGGCAAAATCGGCAAGTTAGCGGGCGTAAGCGTAAAAACTGCCTATTCAAATGTGATTGCCTATGAAGAATGAACTTTTTAATTTAATCGACAAGCTGGAAAAAGACAGAAGCCTCACTGTAGTTGAGTATCAAAAACTCATTGAAAACTATAATAGTGACCTCTCGCTGTACTCTGCCGAAAAGGCGAGGGAAGCTATGAAAAAGCACTACGGCAATAAGATTTTTATCCGTGGGCTTATTGAAATAAGCAACTACTGCAAAAATGACTGCTATTACTGCGGCATAAGAAAGTCTAACAAAAGCTGTCAGAGATACCGCCTTAATAAAGAGGATATACTTTCCTGCTGCAAAGAGGGCTATGCTTTAGGTTTTCGTACCTTTGTTATGCAGGGCGGTGAGGATGCATATTATACTGACGAAGTTCTGTGCGACATAATAAGTGAGATTAAAAGGCTTTATCCCGACTGTGCCGTGACACTGTCTTTAGGTGAGAGGTCATCAGAAAGCTACGAGGCGCTTTTTAAGGCAGGCGCAGACAGATATCTGCTTCGTCACGAAACTGCAACAAAAGCACATTACGAAAAGCTTCACCCAAAGGCGCTGGATTTTGAAAAGAGAATGAGATGTCTTCGTGACCTGAAAGCTATTGGCTATCAGGTTGGCTGCGGATTTATGGTAGGCTCGCCTTATCAGACCTCGGCGGATATTGCACGTGACCTTAAATTTATAGAGGAGTTTTCTCCTGAAATGTGCGGAATAGGCCCCTTTATCACCCACAAGGATACACCGTTCAGGGGCGAAAAATCGGGCAGCGCAGACCTGACGGTATTTCTGCTGAGTTTAGTCAGACTTATAAAACCGACTATCCTTCTGCCTGCCACAACGGCACTAGGTACCGTAGACGGAAAGGGCAGAGAAAGGGGAGTATTGGCAGGAGCAAATGTTGTAATGCCCAATCTTTCTCCTCTTAGTGTGCGTGAAAAATATATGCTTTATGACAATAAAATTGCCACGGGTCAGGAATCTGCACAGTGTGTGGCAGAGCTTAAAGAGAGAATGAAAGCTATAGGATATGAGGTTACCGTTTCCCGCGGAGACGCGAAGTGCAAAGCATAGTGCTTTGCAAATGCAAAATTCAAAATGCAAAGTGCAGAATGTCGGGTCGCTTCGCTCCGAAATTATCCGTTTTAAATATTTATAAAAACTATAGCAATGGTCCGCCGAGGTAATGATACACAAAGGTTAGTTTTTACAATCGACGGCGCTTGCTGTTGGAAGATGTTTCCTTTGCGGGTAGGAAACATATAAATTTATCAAAATAATCCCGCGACCACAATTCTGCATTTTGCACTTTGCATTTTGCATTTTACCGGAGGTAATATAATGAACTATAACCCAAAATCATTAAAGGCTGAGGAATTTATCAGCCACGAAGAAATACTTGCAACAATAGAATATGCCGAGGAAAATAAAAATAATGTGGAGCTTATTGATGCTCTGCTTGAAAAGGCAAGACCTAAGAAGACCGAAGACGGCATTACCTGTTCAGGCCTTACTTACAGAGAGGCGAGTGTGCTTCTTGCCTGCGAAATTCCCGAAAAGGTGGAGAAAATATTTGCTCTTGCAAATGAAATCAAGCAGGCTTTTTACGGCAACAGAATTGTTATGTTTGCTCCCCTTTATCTTTCAAACTACTGCATCAACGGCTGCGTTTACTGCCCCTATCACCTGAAAAACAAGCACATCGCAAGAAAGAAGCTCACTCAGGAGGAGGTAAAGGCAGAGGTTATTGCCCTTCAGGATATGGGTCACAAGCGCCTTGCAATTGAGGCAGGTGAAGACCCGAAAAATAACCCCATTGAGTATATATTAGAGTGCATTGACACCATTTACAGCATTCAGCACAAAAACGGTGCAATAAGACGAGTCAATGTCAATATTGCCGCAACAACAGTTGAAAACTACCGTAAGCTCCGTGACGCAGGCATCGGCACATATATCCTCTTTCAGGAAACCTACAACAAGGAAAGCTATCTCCAGCTTCATCCCACAGGTCCCAAGCATGACTACGCCTACCACACTGAAGCTATGGACAGGGCTATGGAGGGCGGCATTGACGATGTGGGACTTGGCGTGCTTTTCGGTCTTGAGGGCTATAAATATGAGTTTGCAGGTCTGCTTATGCACGCTGAGCATCTTGAGGCAGTACACGGCGTAGGCCCCCACACCATAAGTGTACCCCGTCTTAAGAGAGCTGACGATATTGACCCCGATGCCTTCGATAACGGAATCCCCGACGATATATTTGAAAAGATTATTGCCTGCATCCGCATCGCAGTGCCCTACACAGGCATGATTATTTCCACAAGAGAAAGTGAAAAGGTACGCGGCAGAGCCTTGGAGCTTGGCATTTCACAGATAAGCGGTGCATCAAGAACCTCAGTCGGCGGTTACACCGAAGAGGAAAGACCTCACGATTCCGAGCAGTTTGACGTTTCAGACCAAAGAACTCTTGACGAGGTTGTGCGCTGGCTTATGGAGCTTGACCATATTCCCTCGTTTTGCACGGCGTGCTACCGTGAGGGCAGAACAGGCGACAGATTTATGTCCCTTTGCAAAAAAGGTCAGATTCTCAACTGCTGCCACCCCAACGCTCTTATGACACTGACAGAGTACCTTGTGGACTATGCAAGCGAGGAGACAAAGAAAAAGGGCTTCGAGCTTATTGAAAGAGAGCTTGAGAAAATCCCCAAGGATAAGGTAAGAGCAATTGCCAAAGACAACATCGAGGCAATCAAAAGCTCAAACAGAAGAGATTTCAGATTTTGATTAATTATGAATTGCGGGCAAGTTTCAACAGATTGAAATATTTATCCCGCATAGAAAGTCGCTGTCAGGTCGATATGTTGCTTAGCAACGCGATATGTGCTTCGCACTCGATATATTGTTTGCGACAATTCGATATGCACCTGCGGTGCGAGAAGGAGGAATGTATGAGCCTTAATTCAGTAATATCAGCCGAAAGAATTCATATCGGCTTTTTCGGTTTGCGTAATGCAGGCAAGTCAAGTCTTGTCAATGCAGTTACGGCACAGAGGCTGTCTCTTGTCAGTGATATCAAGGGTACAACCACAGACCCGGTTAAAAAGGCTATGGAGCTGTTACCCTTAGGACCCGTTGTCATAATTGACACTCCGGGGCTTGACGATGTGGGAGAGCTTGGCACACAGCGCGTGGAAAGGGCAAAGCAGGTGCTTGCCACCACCGATATTGCCGTGTTGGTAGTTGACGGTAGTAAGGGTATGTCCAACCTTGACAAGGAGCTGAAATCTCTTTTTGAAAAGAGAAAGCTCCCCTATATCATTGCAATGAACAAGGCTGACCTTCTCGGCAATATACCTGAAAGCAGTGAAAATATTATCTATGTCAGCGCCGAAAAGGGCGTGGGCATAAGTGAGCTGAAAGAAAAAATCGCCGCCCTTGCACCGAAAAATAAGGGTGAGAAGAAAATCCTCAGCGACATAGTTAAAGCAGGTGACAGGGTCATTCTCGTGACACCTATAGACAGCTCTGCACCTAAAGGCAGGCTGATTCTGCCTCAGCAGCAGACAATAAGAGAGCTTCTTGAAATAGGTGCAATTACTCTTATTGTACAGGTCAGTGAGCTGCAGAGGGCAATTGACAGCCTGAAAAACAAGCCCAATCTTGTTATAACAGACTCTCAGGCATTCGGCGAGGTTGCTGCCATTGTGCCTGAAGATGTCCCTCTGACCTCTTTTTCAATCCTTTTTGCAAGATATAAGGGTGAGCTGAGTAAGGCGGTAGAGGGTGCGGGTATGCTGGAAAATCTCCGTGACGGGGACAAGGTGCTTATTTCCGGGGGCTGTACCCACCACAGACAGTGCAAGGATATCGGCAGTGTGCTTCTGCCGGGATGGATAGAGAAATATTCAGGCAAGAAACTGCAATTCAGCTTCACAAGCGGGGGAGAATTCCCCGAAAGACTTGAGAATTACGCTCTTGTTGTTCACTGCGGCGGCTGTATGCTGACCGAAAACGAGATGAAAAACCGCATTGAGCGCTGCACCGAAAAGGGAGTTGCCATAACAAACTACGGTATAGCTATTGCCGAAATGAAGGGAATCCTTGAGCGTTCACTTGAGGTTTTCGGCAAAATAGAATAAAAAAATAAGGGATACATCTACGTGATGTGTTCCTTTTTATTTGGGGGAGTATATTTCAGGTTCAATGCCTTTTTTGTGAAAGCGTCCATATCATAGCTGGGTTCATTGTTGAGCTGATAGGCTGTTTTATTCCTTTTGCTATAATAATCTTTTTCTGTTTTTCTTTTTGCGCCGCAGGCATCAGTGTCCGTTTCGGTATCATAAACATTAACAGTATTAGTGTCGGTTTCAGTATCATATAGGCATAGCTTCGCATCACTTTTTATGCGTTCGCATGCCTGCGCATGCATTGGCATTGCATCAGTACTGTTTTGGTTATTCCATCTTTTTTTAGCAGATTCTGCATTTTTTCGGCAGGTTTCTCTGTATTTTTCCTCGTTAATGGCAATATGCTCTGAAATCTGATGAAAGAGGATGTTCAGTGCAGAGTCTCCTGCAAAATCGGGATGTTCTCCCTTTAGTCTGTATTTTGCGAGGGCTTTGAAGAGTTTTCCTGATTGTTCATCTGATAGAAAGCGTACGGCTTGCAAGTCCACATCGTATAGTATAAAGGTTCCTTTTTTCATAGATTTCCTCCTTATGGGATAAAATAACAAACATATGTTCGCTCTACAATATATTTTATACCTGATTTTACGACTTGTCAAATGTTTTCGGAATATTTTTTAGTTCCTGCTGAAGGGGGCGGCTCCACCGCCGAGCAAAGGTCGGCAAGCGACCGCAGGTCGCGCAAAATCGCAAAGCGATTTTTGTGGAGCCGCCGCCTCTTGCTGAAAATTCCTGCAAAAGAACACCCTGCAAGGAAATCCCTGCAGGGTTATGGTTATAATTCATATTTTATGAGCTTGACGCCGATAAAACTTGCCGCAAGCGCCTTTACAATATCCCCAACAATAAATGGCAGAGATATTGTCACAAAAGCCGCCTTGACATCAAAGCCGTTGTGTATGCACAGCATAAGAATAGCACACAAATGCTCTATGGGCACTCCCACAAAAACCGTTGCGGCAGAGTACCGTTTAAAGTCAGGCTTTTTGCCTTTGAGAAGGCTTATAAGAATTGCCCCTATAAGAAAGCCGAAATAGTAGCCTCCCGTCACTCCGAAAAGCTTGCCGGCACCGCCTGTGCCGCCTGCGAAAACCGGCAGACCGATTAGTCCCATAAGCAGATAAACGCCAAGGGCAAGACCGCTTTGCAAGGGACTTAGGAGCAGACCCATAAGGCTGACGATGACCGTCATAAGGGTAAAGCCCGAGGGTGGCAGGGGAATGACTATATAGGATGTGGCAATAAGCAGGCTGATAAGAATAGCAGATTTTGCCAGGGAATAGACCTTTTTATCTCTCATAGTCAGGGATTTCAGATATACCGTAGTGCGCCACAAGTCTCTCATATTCCTCTTCACTTATGGCTGTTACACTGCCGTGACGGGGTTTGAGGTGGTCAACACTGTAAAGCTTTCTTCTGAACTGTCTGAAATTCTGAAAATCGCTTGTCATCTGCGCAAAGAAGCTGCCTGCACTGTATTCATCCATAAACATAATCCACTTGTCAGTGCCTGTGATGTTATACATAAAGCTGCCTTCAACGCCCCACCAGTTAAGTGACACAATAACATAGTCGTCAGTTACATCGGCAAAGCCTGCAGGAGTTTTGGCTCTGACATAGGCAATTTTCTGAGTTAAATCCTCTTTGAAATAGAGGTAATAATAGCCGTCCTTTTCGTTATAGACCATATCACCGTCTATGCACTGCACACCTGTGAACTGTGAGCCGTCTTCTCTTGTAACGGTTTCACTTCTTCTGCCGTAGAGGTATTCGGGTGCGGTGAAGGTCTTGAAGTCTGAGGTGTACATATAGTAATGCTGAGCGCAGTCCTCATTGAGAGGTGTTGCAGGGTCATCCCAGGTTGAAAGTGCAAGATAAACCATATACTTACCTACGGTTTCATCATAGATAATCTGAGGCGCCCAAGCTCTGTTACAGCCTTCCCAGCCTTCAAAGGAGCGTATGTCGAGAACAAATTCGTCTTCCCAGTTAACAAGGTCATAGGATTTCCAGAAGATGATGGCGTGGTTGCTCACCCAACCCTGCATAGCGTCCATATCTGTTGCAACTATGTAATAACAGTCTTTGCCCTCTTCATCCTTTGCTTTTAAGATATAGGGGTCACGCACGCATTTTGTACCCAGGGTCTGCTCTATAACTGCCTCATTGTTATTAAGGGCAGCGAAGTTATATCCGTCAGTACTTACGGCAAAGTGAAGTCTTTGCTCTTCGGGAGCATTACCCACGAAATATACCATAAGGTAAGCACCGTCTCTGCTGACTGCAGGCCAGGCGTAATCGTTTATAACGAAATTCCACAGGTTAATGCCTACCATTAATATGGCTGTTAAGTATCTTAAAAATTTTGCACACTGCATAGTAAAAATACCTTCCTTTTGTTTTTTTATTATTGTAGCATAAAAAGGAAAAAGAAGCAAGGGGGATTAAAGTTAGAAGTTAGAAGTGAGGAGTGAGGAGTTGAGGTCGCGGGGAAGCCTGCGGTTTGATTTTAATTTACGCCCGCAGAGGGAATGCTAACAAAAGGGAAATGCCGTCGATTGTACTCCCTCCGACACACTTCGTGTGTCACCTCCCTCAGAGATGGAGGTAAAAGTTCGTATTTAGTCTGTGCAAAAGGGAAGTAGGCGGCTCCATTAAATCGCAAGGCGATTTACGGCGACAATGTCGCCGACCCGAATGAAATTCGGGTATGGAGCCGCCGCCCACTATAGCACAAACTATCCTCTTCGTCAGTGAAATCTCACCTCATCCGTCAGACCCACCCGAGAGAACCGCTGATATAATCAGATGCAACACATAAACTTACCCGCTTCGGAAACTGCATACAGACGAAGGCGGGTAGTAGCTTTTTGAAAGGAAGAGAGCCGGTAACATCTGTATAGACGGAAAAAGCAAAGACTATTTCGCTTCGTAGTCTGGCAGTTGAAGGCGGACTGAGACTATATTTTAAAAAATGTGACTGCCGTAATCAAAAAAAGAGCGCTTTGCGTCTCGGCTCCCCTGAAAGGGGAGCTGTCAAAATCATTTTATGATTTTGACTGAGGGGTTCTTGTCGCTCGGGACAAAGTAAGTGCCCTTTCTCTTGTGGTTCCCAAAATCGCTTACCGGCTTGGAGCGCCGAGCGATTTTGACCACTGCGCCATCCTCGCCTCGCTTTATCCGCCACCGGCGGCGCTTCAGCGACGATGCAGCATGAGCGTCGAGGAAAGATTAACTGTTATATCAAAGCTTAAATCAGCTGATGAAACTACCCTTTACTTACAATCGCACTCGCTTATCGTTTAATCCAAACTCCTTTTGCGGAAAACAAATTAAAAGTGGCCGCAGTTTTCACCGCGACCACAATTTTGCACTTTGCATTTTGAATTTTGCATTTTTTCCGCGCTCGCCGCGCAGGCGTCACTTTTGCTGGCGCCCAAAAGTGACCAAAACGCGCTGATGTTCTTACATCTGCTTTATCTTCGCTATAAGCGTTTCCACATCTTCCTCTTTAGTTGCCCAGCTTGTGCAGAAGCGCACAGCATGCTTGTCTCCTGCCTTGCACCAATATGAAAACGCAAACTCCTCGCCGAGCTTTTTCATCTGCTCATCCGTAAGGATGGGAAACTGCTGATTAGTTGGTGAATCAAAATAAAGCGGAATATTTTTCCCTTCAAAAGCAGTCCTTATCTTTTTTGCAAGACTGACAGCATGAGAAGAAATTTTATAGTAAAGTCCGTCAGTGAAAAGTGTGTCAAACTGCAAGCCTAAAAGTCTGCCCTTGGCAAACATTGCACCCTTCTGCTTTTCAATGTAACGGAAATCCTTTTTATATCTGTCGTTTGTGATAACTAATGCCTCACCGAAAAGTGCGCCCACCTTAGTGCCGCCGATATAAAAAGCATCGCAAAGAGAAGCAATATCTTTGAGGGTGAGGTCATTATTGTCACTCATAAGACCGTAGCCAAGTCTTGCACCGTCAAGGTAGAGGGGGATGTGTCGCTCTCGGCAAAGCTCAGACAGCTCGGTCAGCTGAGCCTTGGAATAAAGGGTGCCGTTTTCCGTCGGGAATGAAATATAAACCATGGCAGGCTGCACAATATGCTCGTGTGTGGCATCGTTATAATGAGCCTCAAGGGTGTCTCTCACCTGCTGTGCAGTTACGGTGCCGTCAGCACTGCTAAGAGGAATAACCTTATGTCCCGTAGCCTCAATTGCACCTGTTTCGTGAACATTTATGTGACCCGTGTGAGCGCACATAACGCCTTGATGAGGTCTGAGTACGCTTGAAATGAAGAGGAGATTTGTCTGTGTGCCGCCCACAAGAAAATGCACATCTGCCGAAGGCATACCGATTTCAGCTTTAATCTTCTGAGCCGCCGAAAAGCAGTATTCATCCTCACCGTAGCCGGGGGTCATTTCAAGGTTGGTTTCCACAAGTTTTGCTATTATTTCAGGCACTGCGCCCTGAGTGTAATCGCTTTCAAATCTTATCATGCTTCGCTGTCCTCGTCACTTTCTTCAAGTCCTAATATTTCCAAAGCTGAGGTACGGTCAATTTCTTCCACGCTTCTGAGCTTCTTCTGAATCTGATTGTTTCTTGACTGTGCTTCGTCAAGGCTCTTGCCTGCTTCGCCGATTTTCTTTCTTGCCTTTTCAAGAAGCACTCCGAATTTATCATACTGTACCTTTGCTGCTGCAAGTACCACACGGACTTCCTTGGCTTTTTCATTGATAGCCATAGCCTTGAAGCCGACAGAAAGGGAATTGAGAAGGGCTGTTATTGTACTCGGACCTGCTACCATAACATTAAATTCATTGTGGCAACGCTCTGCAATGCCGTTTTTGGATGAAATAATTTCGCTGTAAAGTCCCTCCGTGGCAAGGTACATAATGGCAAAGGGTGTAGTAGCAGGCTCGTTGATATACTTTTTGATTTCCTTAGCCTGACTAAGTACCGTTGTTTCGAGCGCCTTTCTTTCAGCCTCAACACCTGCACTGTCGCCTCTGTCGGCAGCGTCACAAAGTCTTATATAGCTCTCAACGGGGAATTTTGAGTCGATGGGCAGATATGTGACTGCAGATTTATCGTCACTTGAAGGAATTTTAACGGCGAACTCAACAATATTTTTCGACGCGGGATTTGTCATTACATTTCTTTCAAACATACCCGGAATTGTCTGGTCGAGAAGACCCTCAAGCTGCACCTCAGCCCAGGTGCCTCTTGCCTTGACGTTAGTGAGAATTCTGTTGAGTGAGGTTACATTTTCAGTTACGCCCGTGGAAAGAATCTTCATTTCACCAAGGGACTTATATACATTTTCAAGCTGTTCGCTTACTGTCTTGAAGGAGGAGTCAAGACGCTTTGTGAGAGTTTCGCTGAGCTTTTCGTCAACGGTAATGCGCATCTGCTCAAGCTTTTCTTCGTTGCCCTTTCTCATTTCGAGAAGATTGTTTGAAATCATCTCCGACATTCTGAGATTAAAAGCATAGTTATCCGTGTTCATCTTTTCAATTTTCTTGGTCATTTCGCCCATCTGTGCAGCAAGCTCTTTTCTCTGCTCGCTCTGCTGGGCATTATTTTCCATTCTCGATTTACTGAATTCATCACGGGTAAGGGCAGCCATCTGCATATCTCTTTGATGAAGCTCACCTTTGAGATTACCTACATTTTCCCTTGTTTTTGAAACTTCGTCAAAAAGCTCCCTATAATCTTTATTATTATTCTTTTTAAGCAATATAAAGAGAAGCCCTGCGCATATAATAAGTAGTATAATAATTATGATTTCAAAAATATAGTCCATGATAAACCCCCGGTTAATTTATTCACTGACTATTATATCAACAAAGATTTCAGGTTTATTTCCAAATGGGAATTATATTCTATTTTTACACAAGGAATGAAAAAGATGTTGAAAAAATCACTTAGTTTTATACTTTGCCTCTTACTGGTACTGACCTGCTTTAGTGCCTGCGGTGAGAAAAAAGGCTCCGAGGCAGCTTTAGTATATCCTATTGACTCAGACCCTGAGTATCTCGACCCGCAGATAATATCACACAGCGGTGCGAAAAACATCATAGCCAACTGCTTTGAAGGTCTCGTTGCAATAAACGAAACCGGCGAGATAGTACCTGCTGCCGCTGAAAGCTGGTCTGTGTCTCCTGACGGACTGACTTACACCTTCACAATAAGAAAAGACGCCCGTTGGCGTGTGAGCATATATGCAGGTCCGCTCATAGGTTTGAGTTCCAAAGAAACCAATTCTCTTCCCGTTACTGCTCACGATTTTGTCTTCGGCCTTACAAGGGCGCTTCTGCCTGAAACAAAATCCCCCGGTGCGCCGGCACTTCTTGCCATTAAAAACGCTGCGGAAGTCTATTCGGGCAAGCTTTCAAAGAAGCATATAGGCGTGAAGGCACTTGACGGTTATACCCTTGAAATAAAGCTTCAGCACAGCGACCCTGACTTCCTTTACGCCCTGACCCAGAGTGCGGCTATGCCCTGCAATGAGAAATTTTTCAATGCAACGGGGGGGAGATACGGTCTTGCGGTGAAATATCTTATTTACAACGGTCCCTTCTATCTTAACAACTGGGTTGATGATGTTTCTCTTTCCATAAGAAAGAATGACTACTATCACAGCAGCAAAGAGGTTATGCCCCGTTCTGTCTATTTTTCAATTTTAGATGAGCAGGAAACCCGTCTTGGCAAGCTCAAAGACAAAACCTATTCCGTGTCTCCTCTGTCTGATTCTCAGGCTCAGGAGATTGCAGGCAGCAAAAAGTACGGCCTCGGCAGTCTTGACAGTGCAGTTACAAGCCTTATCTTCAACTGTTCAGACAGTGTGCTTTCAGATATGAACATCCGCCGAGCCTTAGCTTCAAGCTTTGACTATGCTTCACTGCGTGAGGATTCAGGAGAAATAACGGCAAAGGGTGTTATCCCCAAGGGACTTTATATCAGCTCTCTCAGATACCGTGAAACAGCTAAGGCTATTGCTACTTATAAAAGCAGCGACCCTGCCGCTTTATTCAGAAAAGGTCTTGACAGACTTGATATATCTTCTGCTGAGCTGACGGTGCTTTGCAGTGAGGCAAAGGAAGGTGTTGTAAGAAAAATCATGCAGTCCTGGCAGGCAACTCTCGGCATAAACTGTGCAGTTTCTGTTGAGGCGGTGAGTGAAAGCGAACTTGCTCAGCGAGTTGCAAGCAGAAATTATCAGATAGCACTCACTGATATAAGGTACCACACAGACACTGCTTTCAATGCCCTTTCCCGTTTCAGGAGTGACAGTGCCGACAATGTTATTTCCTTAAAAAGCAAGACCTACGATGCTCTTGTTGACAGCGTAAAGGATGCGGATAATGTAAGTGAAACTATTGCTGCTATGGAAAAATGCGAAGAGTACCTCGTGTCTGCTGCGGCGCTGATTCCTCTTTATGAGAAGTCGGTTTACTACGGTCTCGGCAAAGGTGTTTCGGGAGTTTACTCCTGTGCTTGCGGCGACATAGTTTATTTTAAAAACACGCTTTCCAAGTAAAAAATATATTAAAAAGGAGAAACAAAAATGAGCAAAGTTAAAAACGAAGCAAAAATTAAAAATCCAATTATCGTGGCTGTGCGCGAACAGCTTGAACACAGAGCAACATGGCTTTACCTTCTCTGCGACGAAGCAAATAAGCGTGGGCTTGACCCCAGAGATTTCGGCAGTGCGGCAGTTAAGCGTTGCGGTCTTATGCAGGGCAAGGGTCTTGTTGAAAAAGGCAAAACGGATTCTCTTGTGGGTCTTCGCAAAACCCTTTTCACCAAGCCTGCTCAGTGGGTATTTGAAATGGACATCAAAAACTCAACAGACGACGAGCTTGAAATTCACTTCCACTACTGTCCTCTTGTAAAGGCGTGGCAGAAGGCAGGCTGCAGCGATGAAGAAATCGCTATGCTTTGCGATATTGCTATGTGCGGCGACAGGGGTATTGGTGAAAGATACGGTGCAGAGCTTGACCTGCCCAAGACAATTGCAAACGGTGACGACATCTGCCACTTAAGATATCACAAGAAATAAAATAAGCATCAACGCGTTTTGGTTACTTTTCCGCGGCAGGAAAAGTAACGCCGCGCGGCGAGCGCAATAAAAAAATAAATGTAATATTTTTGGGACGCGGGTGAAACTCGCGTCTCTTTTTATCTTTTTCTGCCGAAAAAAATGTTTGCTAAACGGCAAGTGATTGCGATTGTAATTAGAGGATAGTTTCATCTGTTCATTTAAGCTTTGATATAACAGTTAATCTTTACTACGCTCATGCCGCTATGGCACTTACTTTGTCCCGAGCGACAAGAACCCCTCAGTCAAAATCATAAAATGATTTTGACAGCTCCCCTTTCAGGGGAGCCGAGACGCAAAGCGCTCTTTTTTTGATTACGGTAGTCATATTTTTAAGATACAGTCTCAGTCCGCCTTCAACTGCTGACTACGAAGCGGGTCAGTCTGATGTTTTATCGGGGACACTCAAATTACCGACCATATCACTTTTGGCAAATCTCTCACCGCCTGCGTCAGCAGTTTACGAAGCGGGCAGGTTTGCTGCTGGCGAGGAGGGGAGTTTGTACTTGCGGCGGCTCCATACCCGAACTGCGTTCGGGTCGGCGACGGTGTCGCCGTAAATCGCCTTGGCGATTTAATGGAGCCGCCCCACCGCGTATTTTCCTGAAAAAACTTTATGAATTAATTGAAAAAATTCCCTCTAACTATTTACTTTTGATTTGCCTTGTGATATAATACCTGAGCATTGTGCCGATTTCTCGGTTTGCGGGTTTTGCTCAAAGAGCGCTTCACCGGCCGTATACTGGGGTCGAGCATGGCAAATAATATTTTATAGAGGTGAAATGTCATGATGACAAAAGAACAGAAAACCGCAATTATCGCTGAGTATGCTACTCACGAAGGTGACACAGGTTCACCTGAAGTACAGATCGCTCTTCTTACTTTCAGAATCAAGAACCTCACAGAACACCTTAAGACAAACAAGAAGGACCACCACTCACGTCGCGGCCTTCACATGATGGTTGGTCAGAGAAGAAACCTTCTCGCATACCTTCAGAAGAACGACATCGAAAGATATCGTGCAATCATCGCAAGACTCGGTATCCGTAAGTAATTGCACCCACTTGGCAGACATGATGAAAAATTCGTGTCTGCCATTTTTCAGGTAATTTATCGTTGCGAGGTAATCATCTCGGTTTTAGCACTAAATTGAGCCTTGTTATTGCAGGGTTGAGTTTAATGCTAAACCCTGCCTCGTACCGAAAAAAATAATAATTTTTAAAGCGAGGTAGAAACTATGTTCCCTGAATTCAGAAAATTCGAAACAACTCTCGCAGGCAGACCCCTTGTTGTTGAAACAGGCAAAATGGCAGGTCTTGCAGGCGGCTCATGTCTTATCAGATATGGTGAAACAGAAGTGCTTTGCACTGCTACTATGGCTGCAAAGCCCAGAGAAGGCGTTGACTTCTTCCCTCTCAGTGTAGACTTTGAAGAAAAGCTCTACTCAGTGGGCAGAATCCCCGGCTCATTCCAGAGAAGAGAAGGTAAGGCTTCAGAAAAGGCTACACTTTCATCACGTGTTATCGACAGACCCATCCGTCCTCTTTTCCCCAAGGATATGAGAAACGATGTAGGCGTTGTTGCTACAGTTATGTCAGTTGATCAGGACTGCCTTCCCGAAATCACAGCTATGATCGGTGTATCAGTAGCTATCTCAATTTCAGAAATCCCCTGGGACGGCCCCATCAGCGGCGTTTCAGTAGGTCTTGTTGACGGCAAGTTTGTTATCAACCCCACAGAAGCGGAAAGAGCAAAGAGTGAAATGGCTGTTACTGTTGCTTCAACTGCTGACCTTGTTGCAATGATCGAAGCAGGCGCTAACGAAGTTGACAACGAAACAATGTACGACGGTATTATGTATGCTCATAAGGTAAATCAGGAAATCGTTGAGTTCATCAAGGGCATCCAGGCTGAAATCGGTAAGGAAAAGGTGCCTTTTGAGTCACAGGATCCCGCACCCGAAATGTTCGAGGCTATCAAGGAATTTGCTATTGACGATGTTAAGTTTGCTCTTGACACAGACGATAAGAGAATCCGTGACGAAAGACTTAAGCCTGTTTACGAAAAGGTACACGAGAGATTTGACGAAGAATATGCTGAGTGCATCGAAAAGATTGACGAGTGTATGTACAAGCTCCAGAAGTTCGTTGTAAGACGTTGGCTTCTTGACGAAGGCAAGCGTGTTGACGGCAGAGGCATCAACGATATGCGTCCTCTCGATGCTCAGGTTGACCTTCTGTCCCGTGTACACGGCTCAGGTATGTTCACAAGAGGTCAGACACAGGTACTCACCGTAACAACCCTTGGTCCCATGAGCGACGCTCAGCTTCTTGACGGTCTTGACAACGAAACCGAAAAGAGATATATGCACCACTACAATTTCCCCTCATACTCAGTTGGTGAAACAAAGCCCTCAACAGGCCCCGGCAGACGCGAAATCGGTCACGGCGCACTTGCTGAAAGAGCTCTTGTACCCGTTATCCCCAGCGTTGAGGAGTTCCCCTATGCTATCAGACTTGTTTCAGAGGTTCTTTCATCAAACGGTTCAACCTCACAGGCTTCAATCTGCGGTTCAACTCTTTCACTTATGGCAGCAGGCGTACCCATCAAGGCTCCCGTTGCAGGTATCTCATGCGGTCTTATTTCAGAAGGCGACCGTTTCATGACAATGGTTGACATTCAGGGTCTCGAAGACTTCTTCGGCGATATGGACTTCAAGGTTGCAGGTACCAAGAAGGGTATCACAGCAATTCAGATGGATCTCAAGGTACACGGTCTTACTCCCGAAATCATCAAGGAAGCATTTGAAAAGACCTACGAAGCAAGATGCAAGATTCTTGACGAGGTTATGATTCCCTGTATTGCAGAACCCAGAGAAGAACTCAGCAAGTACGCACCCAAGATGCTCACCACAAAGATTGACCCCGAAAAGATTGGTGACGTTATCGGTAAGCAGGGTAAGGTTATTCAGAAGATCTGTGCTGAATGCGAATGTAAGGTTGATGTCAGCGAAGACGGTTCAGTATTCGTTTCAGCTATTGACATTGACAACGCAAGACGCGCTATCACAATTATCGAGACAATTGCAAACGACCCGGAAGTTGGTTCAATTTTCCGTGGTGTTGTTACCCGTCTTATGACATTCGGCGCATTTGTTGAAATTGCTCCCGGTAAGGAAGGTCTTGTTCACATCTCAAAGCTCGATGTAAAGCGCACAGAAAAGGTTGAGGACTGCGTAAACGTTGGCGACGAAGTAATCGTTAAGGTTATCGAAATCGACGATCAGGGCAGAATCAATCTTTCAAGAAGAGATGCACTTATTGAAATCGAAGGTCTCACACCCGAAGATGACGGTGAAGAAGCTCCCAGACGTCCCAGAGGCGGCAGACCCGGCGGCGACAGAAGAAGAAACAACAGATAAAACAAATTCGGAATGCGGAATGCGGAATTCGGAATTGCGCATAAACGAGTGAAAACCGAAAGTAATGCCCCGCAGGGCAAGTAAAGTTCTTTTGAATACTTTTCTTACAAGAAAAGTATTGCCTCGCGGCGAGCGCAACATAAAAAAAGATAAACCGAGTTGACTTAGGTCAGCTCGGTTTTTTGTTGGTACGCGGGATAGCAATTTAGTTTCTTTTATTTTTATCCCGCCGAGGTGGTGAGGGAAAAAGACAGAAGTTTTGCTCAAGCTTTTTCAAAAGCTTGTGGGGTGCGGGGCAAAGCCCTGCCATAAAAAAAGAGTTGATTTTTTTGGTGAATAGTGGTAAACTAAATGTGCTAGACAAATTTTCATATTTTCTTCTTTCGGATAGAGAATACATTGGTAAGGATGCATTCTCTTGATTAACTATATCTATCCGATAGAGAATCTTTGTCTAGCAGCAAATGAGATGCGTTTTTACAGTGCGTTTCATTTGGAACGCACTTTTTATTTTAGGGAGGAAAAGACATGAAGAAATTAGGAATTTTATTTGCGACAATTATTATGATGTTGCTGTTTGCTGTGTCGGTAAGCGCACTTGAACCGACAGGTCAATGCGGTGACAATGTTTATTGGTCTTTCGATGAAAGTACAGGTAAACTTGTTATCAGTGGTAATGGAGCGATGAAGAATTACAGTTATGATGGTTCTCCGTTTTATATTAGCGACATCAAATCTGTTGATATTGAGTATGGTGTGACATCAATAGGTGATTATGCTTTCAGAGATTGCAATAACCTTACAAGTCTCATAATCCCTGACAGCGTAACATCGATAGGGTATTTGGCATTCTATAACACAGGTTATTATAATGACGAGACTAATTGGGAAAATGGAGTGTTATATATTGGCAATAATCTGCTTAAAGCAAAAGATTACATAACCTCTTGTACTATTAAACAAGGAACAAAAACAATTTTGCGCTCAGCTTTTTATGGTTGCGATAACCTTACGAGGGTAACGTTCCCTGAAAGTTTAGTATCAATATGTGATGAAGCTTTTGAAAGTTGCACAAATTTGAAAAACATTGAACTGCCAGCTGGATTAAAAAGAATAGGTGAGTGTGCATTTAAAGATTGTGAACAACTTCAAAGTGTAATTATTCCTGAAGGAACTGAATATATTGGCTATCGCGCTTTCTTTGGTTGTGATAATCTAGAACATGTAAATATCCTTGAAGGTGTGACTTATATGGAAGCCGAAGTGTTTTGTAATTGTCCAAATATTAAAAGCATATCATTTCCAAAGAGTTTGGTAACATTAAATGCTCAAGGTATTTCTTATAGTCTGAGTGATATTTATTATGCAGGTGACAAATCTCAATGGGAAAAAATAGAGGATTATGAACAGTTCGATGATTTGATAGATGTAAGAATACATTACAACTCAAATTATCTTACCCATCCTTTTACATCGACTGTAACGAATCCTACTTGTACCGATAAGGGTTATACTACTCACTCTTGTGAATGTGGATACAGTTATTATACTGATTATGTTGATGCTCTTGGTCATAAGCATTCATCAGAAATTACTACACCTGCAACCCATATTTCTTATGGTGTAAAAACATTTACTTGTGTTTGTGGTGATACATACACAGAAACTATTGAGAAGCTTAAAGGTCATACTTATAAAGAAATTATAACTAATCCTACTTGCACTGCACAAGGATTTACAACCTATGTTTGTGAATGCGGTGATAGTTATAAGGGTGATTATATCGATGCTTATGGTCATAGTATGGGCAAATTTGTAGTTGTTAAAGAAGCTACTTGTACTGAAAAAGGTGAAGAAAAATCAGATTGCTCAAGATGCGATTATTATAAAACTAAAGCAATAGCTCTTAAACAACATATAGATACAAACGGTGATGAAAACTGTGACATTTGCGAATTATATATTCCTTCTTTAGATTGTTTGTGTGTCTGCCACGCAAAAACAATCGGTGCATTTATGTATAAGCTGTTCGCTTTTCTTGACAGAGCTTTTGGAACTAACCTTTTAGAAAAGGTTTTCAATATTACATCAGACTATTGTGATTGCGGATTAAAACACTAACCTTAAACGGCGGGATAAAACCTGCCGTTTTTTCTTTGCTTCCCCGCGTACCGACAAAAACCATAACAAAAAGGCGGTCTTAATTGACCGCCCGATTTTTTCATCGTGGGACTCTGTCCCACCCCCTGCAAACTTTTGAAAAAGTTTGACAAAACTTTGCTCCTTTAAAATAAGAAGGGTAACAGCTTCTTAAAGAAGTTGATTATCTTTTCCAATAAACTGAGGGGTATCTCCACTGTGGGAGCATCGCTCAAGGGCTTCTCGGCATCGCCTAAGCCTAAATCCTTGAGTACCTTAAGATATTCAGTGGCAATAACATAGTGTCCTGCATCGTTGGGATGAATCTTGTCACCCTGAATGTACTCCATATGTCCCTCAAAAGCAGAATAAACTTCAACCACCGTGTAAGCGCCGTTTCTCTCAGCGGCAACATCTCTGATAGTCTGGTTCAATAAATCAACAGCATACTGATAAACTGTGCCGAGAAGATCGTCTCTCGGATTGTAAAGAGTCTGCACTAAAAGCTGTGCTTCGGGATTGATTGCCTTAATTTTGTCGATGGCAAGACCGAAATCCACATAAAACTCATCAATTGTCTTTTCGATAAGGTCATACTTCTTAAAAAGAATACCCTCAAGGGCCATCTGCATCATTCCGCCTAAAAGGAAATTGTTGCCGCCGATGGATACGGCAATTATATCTGCATCTGCAACATCGCTGATAACTACTTCTTCCTCAAGACGGTTGTTTAAATTATAGGTGGTGTGGCCGCCGATAGCGTGGTTTACATAGTCATAACCGTTAGCATCGGCAATAAGCTTGCCGTAGCACAGGTTATACCAGTCATCACGTCCGCTGCCAAGGCCATAGCCCTGTGCAATTGAGTCACCTAAAACTACCAGTTTGGTTTTGCTTTCTGCTACGGCAAAGGCAGGTACGCAAAGAGTGAACACCATAATCACTGCCAGCAGCAAAGAGAAGATTTTGTTTGTTTTTTTCATAATTTTCATCCTTTCAGTTGCTTTTTATAAATTATACACCCTGAATTAACAATAAGTCAATAAAAAACGATTAAAAGGCAGAAAAGAACCCCCCGATAAACGGGAGGCTGAAAAACAATTATTCTTCCATATACTTTTTGATTAACTGTGCTGCGTCAGCAAGAGTTTCGATGTTCACAACCTCACGGTCAGGAATTTCTACATCAAATTCATCCTCAATCGCAACGGCGATATTAACAAGCTCAAGGGAGTTAAGTCCAAGCTCCGTTCTGATGTTAGTTTCTGCTGTGAGTGAATCCGGATCAATGTCTATAAAACGACAGATAACCTCTTTTAGTTTTTCGATCATTTTTTTGCCCTCCTTTGTTAATTGTTTTTATTAATTAAGCATTTGCTTTTGCTTTGGTGTATGTATCAACAACCTTCTGTCTGATAACCTTTCTGGTTGAACTCTTTTCAAATTCTTTAAAGGATACATATACACTCTGAACCTTGCGGTATGAAGGCTGACCCTTATTTGAAAGAGCAACGTCTGCCTTAACCTTAGCTATGATTTCATCCTCTGTCATGCCCTTGAATACGGGGTCATCCTTTTCAACATAAACGGCAGCTGCCATAATAACGTTTTCTTTGCCGCGTACCTCGATTTTCTCTTCAAAAGCAACAACCTCATGTGCATAGGGGAGACATTCCATGATGTTGCTCTCAACAGTTTCGGGGAAGATGTTTTCGCCGTTGGGAAGAATGATGATGAACTTCTTACGGCCTGTGATGTAAAGCTCGCCGTCTTCGTCGAGTCTGCCGTAGTCACCTGACTTGAACCAACCGTCCTCTGTGAATGAAGCTGCAGTAGCTTCGGGATCTTTATAGTAGCCTCTTGTGATATTGTCACCCTTGAGGAGGATTTCACCGATGCCGTCTTCGTCAGGATTATCAATCTTGAACCGGGCTCTGGGGAATGCCTTACCTGCTGAAAGAGGCTTCTTTCTGCCGTTGTTGTGAAGAGTAACTGTGGGTGAAGCTTCTGTCATGCCGTAACCGCTGATGATGTTGAAGCCCAGTTCACTCAGGCTCTTGATATGGTCAGCTCTTGCAGGTGCGCCGCCGCATGACATTGTGGGGAACTTGCCGCCGAAGTTTTCTTTAATCTGCTTGAACACGATGGGTCTGATATCAATACCCTTATCAAGAAGCTTGTTGCTGATTTTAACCATCTTACGCATGATGTCAGCCTTGCCGCTTGCTTCAGCCTTTGCCCAGATGCCGTTGTAGATAGCTTCAAGCACAAGGGGAACAACAGCCATAGCATGGGGTTTGAATTCGTTGATGTTGGGAAGAATATTCTTAAGGCTGTCGTTTATGTAAATGATACCGTTCATGTAAAGAGCGCAAAGCACGCTGCATGACAGCTCATAAGCATGGTTCATGGGAAGAATTGACATTGTTGAAAGCTCTGAACCGAGAAAGTCAAGAACGCCTTCAACGTTTGAAGCAAAGTTGTAATGTGAAAGCATTACGCCCTTGTTGGTGCCTGTTGTGCCTGAGGTGAAGAGGATAGCTGCAAGGTCATCTCTTGCTACCTCATGGTCGATGAAATCTCTGTTGCCCTTCTGAAGCTCAGCTCTGCCAAGCTCTGCAAGAGCGTCAATTGTCATAAACTTGTCGGCATCCTTTTTGCCGTTCATAAGAAATACCTTCTGGCATCTGTCATCGTTTTCAAGGTGAAGAGTAGCTGCATCGATATATGTTTTGCTGATGAAAACAGCTTCAGCATCACCCTTTGTGATAAGCATGCTGATATCCTTATCGGGAAGCTCCTTGTCGATAGGTACTGCAACACCGCCGCCGCAGACAATAGCAAAGAAAGCAACAATCCAGTTGTAGGAGTTTTCACTGACGATAGAAATGTGCTTGCCGCCGAGACCGAGAGCATAAAGACCTGTGCCTACTTCTCTTACCTTGTCGTGAAATTCCTTAACTGTGTAAGAAACGGGCTGCTTCTTGATTTTTTCAACAACAGCAACATTGTTGCCGAAAGCTTCACTTCTTGTGAAGATGTCTTTGATAGTGCCGAGAGGGCCTGTCATATGGATTTTGTGACGAAGTTTTGCAAGAGCTTTAATCTCTTTTTTGCTGAGTTCAATTGTCATATCTGATTCTCCTGATAATATTTATTTTCACAGCCTTTGCTGTCAGATGCAATTTATCTGCTGCACATATCAAGCAGCTCGCCGATTGTTATCTTCGGATTATTGATACCTGCCATAACAACCTTCATGCAGTTTTTGTGAAGAGCTTCAATCTGACTTCTTTCTGAAAGCTTCACGCGGTACATATAGTTAAGGTTGATGCCTTTATCCTTGGGGTCGGGTGAGCAGATGGTGTAAAGGGGTGTGAAATATCTGCCCAGGTCATAAGTTCTGAAGTCGAACTTAAGGTCAACGCCCATTTCTGAAAGGTCAATGGGTACGGGAATCCATGAGAACATCATGCAGGCAGGGCCCTGGATGAGACCGTAGTTATACATATCTCTTGAAAGGTCACGGGCAGTAATGTAGGGATAGTCCGTGTGACGGTAAAGCTGAGTTCTGACTGAAGTGTATTCATTGAGACCTTCTTCAAAGGTTGCGGTTTCGGGAATGATTGTACGCACCTGAATGGGCTGAACGAGGCAGCCACTCATTCTCTTTTCCTTAACTGTTGCACGCTTTGAGCAGGTAGCCATCATAAAGACGTCATCTGTTCTGTAGTTGATAGCACTGCAATGGGTACGAAGAGCAAGCATGAAGAGACTTTCGGGAGCGATGCTTCTTTCCTTGCAGAATGCAAAAATCTTAGCAGCATCCTCTGTGCCTATATGACCGTTAATCATGTTGCACTTGTCAAGCAGGGGATTGTAAGCAGGGGGAACGCGAAGGTTCGGGTTCTTTTTCTTTGCTCTGTGCTTTTCAAGGAAAGCAGGGCCGTGTACACCTGCATAGAAAGGCTCACCGCCCTTGGCAAAGTACTCACGGTAGAACTGCTCGTGCTTTTCCATCTTCTTTGTGTTGGCAACCTTTTTCAGCTCGCCCTGAATGTATTCTTCATAGGAAGCAAGGGGAGCAGGCATTTCTGTGCCGTTTAAAAGGGCTGAGTAAACGCCTAAAAGATCCATATAGAATATAACTGCGCCGAGAGCGTCCATGTTAAGGTGGCTCACGTTAAAGTAAATGCCGTTGTTGCCGTTAGCGTTTTTATAGAAGTAAATTCTGAAGGTTTCACCCTTGTCGAATCTCACGGGTGTCTGAGCATCCTTTTCAAAAAATGCGTTCTGGTCTTCTTCGCTGCGGAAATATTTTTTAGGTACATTGCCTATTCTCATTTCAGGCAGGAAATACTGCTTGATTTCCTTGTCAACCTTAACATATTTAATGCGAAGGCTGTCATTTCTCTGAATTTCAATGTTGAGTGCCTTTGTGAGAAGGTCAAAGTCAATATCCTTTTCAACAGCAAATGAGGTAGCAATCTGAGCTATTTGTTTGCTGAAGGTATATTTGAACATGAGGTACATAGTCTGCTGTGACGGAATGAGGTCATAGAGAACTGCGGGTGTTTCTTTCTTCATAGAAATCACTTCTTTCTTTTGCTCATCAGGTCTTTTTCTTCTTTGAATCAATCAAGACATAATGACGGATTTTAACCATTATATGATACCAAAAATGCAGTCAATTGTCAATGTTTTTGAAATTAAAAATTTTGAACACCTTGTATTAAATTTGTTACTGTATATATAAGACCATAATTTGTTTTACTTTACATTGTCAACATGTTAATATTTTTTTAACAAAAGCACTGCGAAGATTTTGTCTTCGCAGTGCGGTTTATATTACAGGACCTTTGAAAGGAAATCCTTTGCTCTTTCACTCTGAGGATTTGAGAAGAAAACCTCAGGAGTACCCTCCTCAACAAATCTGCCCTCGTCCATAAACATAATTCTTGTGCCGACTTCTCTTGCAAAGCCCATTTCGTGGGTAACAACCACCATGGTCATGCCCTGGTCTGCAAGGTCTTTCATAAGCTCAAGCACTTCACCTACCATTTCAGGGTCAAGTGCCGATGTAGGCTCATCAAAGAGAATAACATCAGGGTCCATAGCAAGGGAGCGCACGATAGCAACTCTCTGCTTCTGACCGCCGGAAAGGCTTGAGGGGTAAGCATCAGCCTTGTCTTCAAGCCCGATTCTCTTAAGAAGCTCCATTGCTTTATCGTAAGCCTGCTGTTTGACTTCTTTTTTTGTGGTGGGTTTTGTAGGGTCGGGATTTTTCTTCTGCTTTTTGAGGTTTTTGATGCCCACATAAACGGGAGCCATCATAATATTCTCAATAACCGTTTTGTTGTTGAAAAGGTTGAAGTGCTGGAAAACCATACCCATTTTCTGACGGTGTATGTTTATATCAACCTTGGGGTCTGCAATATTCTCTCCGCCGAAGATTATGGAACCGCTTGTGGGGTCTTCCATACAGTTGAGGCAGCGAAGGAAGGTGCTTTTGCCTGAGCCTGAGGGGCCGATAACAACTACCTTTTCACCTTTTTTGATTGTGGTGGTGATATCCTTGAGGACATGATTATCACCGAAGGATTTGCATAAATTAATGACCTCTATCACTCTTACGCAGCCTCCTTTCCATAATCTTTATAAGCAGTGTGATAAGACAAACTATAATAATATAAATAATTGCCATTGCAAGATAAGGTACCATATATTCATATGTGCCTGAGCCAATGCTCTGGAAGGCAAGATATAAATCCTTTGCGCCGACGAAGGACACAACTGAGGTTTCCTTGACAAGAGCAATAAACTCGTTACCCATTGTAGGGAGAATGTTCTTGACTGCCTGAGGAATAACTATTTTAAGCATTGTGGTGCCGTAGCTAAGACCCACACTGCGTCCGCCTTCCATCTGTCCCGGGTCAACGCTGAGGATACCGCCGCGCATGATCTCGGATATGTATGCACCGCTGTTGAGACCGAAGACGGTGATTGCAACCACAACGGAAGACATTTTGATGCCCATAAGAGGGAGCATGACATAATAGAAAACGAGAAGCTGCACAACCATGGGAGTACCTCTGAAAAGACCCACATAGAAGCTGCAGAATTTATCCATAGCTCTGACGGCTGCCTTATATTTGGGCATTACACGCACCGTAGCTATGAGAGTACCGATAACAATACCGATGAGAAGACCTGCAACGGCTATAATCATTGTGTTTTGCAGACCTGTGAGAACCTCTTTATAGCCGCCTTTGTTTATAAGGATGTCAAGGAACTTCTCGACTTTAAACATAAATCCGTTCATATAATTCTATCCTTTAAGACTAACAATGCCTTACATCGTCGGGGAGTAAGGCACTGTCTTGTTTTATTGCTTTGTTAATCAGCCGATAGCGTTGAAGTTTTCTACTATACGTGCTGCGGGGTCAGCGTCGATCATAACATAATCGATGTTGCCGTTGATAAGGTCCTGAACTGCGAGAGCACCGTTGTCATAGCCCTTAGCCTGAACATCGAGACCGTCGAAGCCCCAGCCTTCATCACCGTTTACATAGTAGTAAGCTGTTGTACCGTTCTGGTAGCCTACCTTTGCAGCACCTTCAGTTGCATTAAGGATAGCATCAACTGAAGCAGCATCTGTGCAATCGTCGAATGTTGTGTCGTCAGCCTTAACAATAAGCTTCTGATAAGCGTTATAATATGATCTTGAGAAGGTAACGCTTTCTTTTCTTGTTTCATTAACTGTAAGACCTGCCATAGCGATGTCACACTTGTGTTCGCCAACTGAAAGGCAAACTGAGTCAAACTTCATGTTGTTGATAACAAGCTCTTTGCCAAGCTCTTCGGCAAGAAGTGCAGCGATTTCCATATCGATGCCGTAGTATGAGTCGCCTTCCATATATTCGAAGGGAGCGAATGCAGCATTTGTAGCTACAACGAGCTGATCCTTTGTGGGATCTTCTTGAGCTGACTTAACGGGTGTGGGTGTGCCGTCGCCGAAATACTTGTTACAGATTTCGTCGAAGGTGCCGTCTGCCATAATCTTGTCGATGAATTCGTTTACATCCTCAAGAAGCTCAGGCTGATTTTTGTCAACGCCGAAAGCGTATTCTTCTTCTGTAAGGTTAATGTCAACGATTTTTACTACTTCTTTGGGTTCGTCTGTGTTGCCGCCGCAAGCTGCAAGGGAGAAAAGCATAAGAGCAGCAAGAGCAATTGCTAAAAACTTTTTCATCTGATTTTACCTCCTGATAAAATAACAATATTTTTGTGCGTGGCTATTTTATCATTATAAAGAGGTAAAGTCAACCCTATTTGAATTTTTTTGCAAAAAAGAATGAATATTTATTAGTCAGAAGTTAGTAGTGAGGAGTTAGGCGTTGTGGTCGCAGGTTAACTTTTGACCAATCTTTTATTTCCTACCCGCGGAGGGAATGTTAATAAAACGGCATGTTCCGTCGATTTTATGTATATAGTCAGTCTGTGCTGGAGGGGGCGGCTCCATTAAATCGCTTTGCGATTTACGGCTGCGTTTGCAGCCGTACCGAACGCAGTTCAGTTATGGAGCCGCTTCACCGCCAACTCTCTCGGCGGGATATTATTATGGATTTGTACAAAATCCAAACGGATACAATCGGAGCGAAGCGACCCACAGCTCCTAACTCCTAACTAAACTCTCTCCCGTTTCGCTGTCAAAGAAGTGCATCTTATTTCCGTTTATATAAAACGTGATTTCGTCACCTGATTGCTTGTTACAGATGTGAGGCACCTTTGCCGTAAGCAGTGTGTTCTGATATTCAATATAAACATATGCCTCACTGCCTAAGTTTTCCTGCACCTTGAGTATACCCTTGAGGGGGTGAGCAGTGCCGGTGAGAGAAATGTCCTCGGGGCGTATGCCGATTTTCACATTCTGACCCTGTCTGCTGCGGAGAGCTTCGCTGTATCTGTTTGTGGGAATAATGTCACCGCCTATGAGGGCAACAAGAGTTGACCTGCCTTTTTCCACGGTACCCTCAAGAAAATTCATGCTCGGTGAGCCGATGAATGAGGCAACGAAGGCGTTGGCGGGGTTATTATATAAATTTTCGGGCGTGTCTGCCTGCTGCACCACCCCTGCATCCATAACCACAATTTTATCGCCCATTGTCATAGCTTCTGTCTGGTCATGGGTCACATAAATAAAGGTGGTGCCGAGGCGCTTGTGCAAAAGGGCAATTTCTGTGCGCATCTGTGTGCGCAGCTTTGCATCAAGGTTTGAAAGAGGTTCGTCAAAGAGAAAGACAGCAGGGTTTCGCACAATAGCTCTGCCGAGAGCTACTCGCTGCCGCTGACCGCCTGAAAGCGCCTTGGGCTTTCTGTCAAGAAGATGCTCGATATGAAGTATCTTCGCCGCTTCCTGCACCCGCTTTTCGATTTCCTTTTTAGGCATTTTACGCCTTTCAAGTGAAAAGGCTATGTTTTTATATACGGTCTTATCGGGATAAAGGGCATAGGACTGAAATACCATGGCAATGTCCCTGTCTTTAGGCTGAATGTTGTTGACAAGTCTGTCGCCGATGATAATTTCACCTTCGCTGACGGTTTCGAGACCTGCTATCATACGCAGGGTGGTACTCTTGCCGCAACCCGATGGGCCAACAAGCACAACAAACTCCTTGTCAGGTATTTCAAGGACAAAATTATCTACAGCCCTGTAACCGTCTTCAAATATCTTGCTTACATTTTTTAAAGTGATTGATGACATAGAAAACCCTCCGGAAAATGCGGAATTCGGAATGCGGAATTCGGAATTGCGCTATAATCTTCATTAAAGTGCAGCTTTTATGCCGCTTCTTATAATTTCTATAAAGAAAAGTATTAGTTAAACGCTCTTAAATAAAAGTTAGATGAATGTAAATCCGGCGGGTAACGAGTGGGGGGTGCAGTAACTTGCACGCAATTCCGCATTCTGAATTCCGCATTCCGAATTATCCTTTTACTGCTCCTGCAACAACGCCTTTGATGATATGCTTCTGACACAGCAGATAGAAAATTACAACGGGTACAATGGAAAGCACCAGCATAGCCATCATAGCGCCCATATCAATTGAGCCGTAACCGCCTCTGAGATATTGTATGGCAATAGGTATGGTCTTATAGTCACTGCCTATAACAAGATAGGGAAGCAGATAGTCATTCCATATCCACATTGTGTTTATTATGGCAACTGTTATTGTGGTGGGCTTCATCAGAGGGAAAACCACAAGGAAAAATGTCCTTATGGGTCCGCAGCCGTCAATCATGGCAGCCTCCTCAATTTCAATGGGGATGCCCTTGACAAAACCGCTGAACATAAACACACTCAGACCCGCTCCGAAGCCCAGGTAAATCACCACAAGACCCAGAGGATTGTCGAGCCTGAGTACGTTGGCAGTCTTGACCATAGTGAACATAACCATCTGAAAGGGTACAACCATAGAAAAGACAAAGGCGTAGTAAGTGAGCTTTGTGAAAGTATTTTTCACTCTCGTGATGTACCATGCGGTCATAGATGCAAAAAGAACTATGGCACCCACTGACAGTACGGTGATAACAAGTGAGGTGAGGAAGGCGGAGAAAAATCCCGTTTTGGCAAGGCCGTCAATATAGTTGGAAAGCCCTGCAAAGGTTTCGTTTGTGGGGAACTTAAAAGGCTCTGAGCTGATGTAAAACTTGCTTTTGAAGGAATTCATCAGCACTATAAAAACAGGAAAGAGAAACAGAGCGCATATTACTGAAAGAATTGCGAAAATAATTTTCCGTGAATGCTTTTTCACGCTTCAACCTCCCTTTCCCGTGTGATTTTAAGCTGAATGAGGGATATTGCTCCAAGCATAAGGAAGAAAATGACTGCCTTAGCCTGCCCCACGCCCTGAGAGCCTACGGTGCCGTAGAAGGTTTTGTAAATATCCAGTGCCAGCATAGCCGTCTGCCGCGATGGCGCACCGTCTGTCAGGGCAAGGTTGGCATCAAAGAGCTTGAATGAGTTTGTTATGGTAAGAAACAGGCATATTGTTATTGAGGGCATAATCATAGGTATTATCACATGGCGCAGAATTTCCATGCCGTTTGCACCGTCAACCTTTGCAGCATCAATAAGGTCAGAGGGGATATTGCCTATGCCTGCGATGTAAATTATCATCATATAGCCGATCATCTGCCAGTTCATCAGCACCACAAGACCCCAGAAGCCGTATTTAGGGTCGAAGGTTATGGTTACGCCCATTCTTTCCAGTACGCCGTTGATAATCAGCTGCCAGATATAGCCGAGAACGATGCCGCCGATAAGGTTAGGCATAAAAAACACGGTGCGGAAAAAGTTCCTGCCCTTCATTTTTCTTGTCAGCAGCATAGCCAGAGTGAATGCTATAAGGTTAACTGAAACAACGCTGACAAGGGTGAATTTCACAGTGAACCACAGAGCGTTAAGAAAGTCTCTGTTTGTGAAGGCTGCAATATAGTTGGAAAGTCCCGTAAATTCAGCGTCGCTTATAGTGGTGAAGCGTGTGAAGGAAAGATATATGCCCATAACAAAGGGGAAAAGAAAGGCTACGGTAAACGCTGCCGTAGTAGGCAGGGCGAATATGCCGTAATATTTTTTCAGGTTGTTTCTCATATGCTATCCGCCCTTTCTTCAGTGTAATTTATTCTGCTTTGGCATCCTGCCATGCTTTTTTTATACGGTTTGCAGTTTCTTCCCAGGGTCTTGTGCCCTGAGCGTATTCTAAAAGAGCATTGCCTACATTGTCTTTGAAAGTTGTGCCGGGGAAGGAAATAAATGCCCAGGGAACTGAATCTGTATCGTCCTTGTTTGACCAATAAAGAATTTCATTTGCAAGAGGGTCTGAAAGCTTTGCGTCCTTCATTGTGCTGAAAGGGGTTACAAAGCCAAGCTCTTCGGCAACATAGCGCTTGCCCGTTTCAGATGAGAAGAGCCAGTAAAGAAAATCCTCAGACGCTTTCTGCTTTTCGGGTGAAGCTTTTGCGTTAACTGCAAAATAGTTTTCAGTACCTATGCAAAGTCCCTGATTTTCTTCTCCCTCAACGCCTGTGTAAATGGGGAGCATTTTTACCTTGTCGCTTTTGACCTTATTGCCGTCAACCTGACTTATTTCAGCGTAAGCCCATGAGCCGTTCTGTACCATGGCAGCCTTGCCTAAAGCAAACTCAGCCATTGAATCGTTGACACTTTTGCTGCCTATAAGCTTTTTATCTACTGTGGAATTATTCAGATAAAGGTCAAAGATGTTTCTGAAATTGTTGCCGTGTCTGAAGGCAAATTCCTCTGCGGCAAGACCTGCAAGAGTGCTGTTTTCAAATTCATCCGCTTCGTCCATTTCATAGTGGAAGGGTACATTGAGAAGATGAGTGTTCCAACGCCACTGATTGCCCGGTGAAAATGAAGTTGAAGCAAAAACGCCGTCAATGCCCAGCGCCTCTTTATTTTTCTGCATATCCTCACAAAGCGTCTTCAGCTTTTCAAAGGAGTTTATCTCATCCATACTCTTGAAGTCTGTTGCCTTGCTGTCAAGGGCAAAATATCTGTCGGTTATCTCTTCGTTATATATAATTCCGTAGCCCTCAATAACATAGGGAATACCCCATACGCCACCGTTTGAGGCTATTGCAAGATCTTTATCGCTAAGAATGGAATAGAGCTTAGTGCCTTTCAGGTCAGCGCAGTAATTTTTCCAGCTTTCATAGCCTATGGGACCGTTTATCTGAAAAATTGTGGGCGGATTACTTTTGGCAATTTCTGATGTGAGGGTCTGTTCGTAGGTGTCGCTTGCGGCAGTAACAACCTTGACGGTTACACCTGTTTCTTTTTTATAATCGTCGGCGATTGCTCTGTAGATTTCGCCTACCTCAGGCTTGAAGTTGAGGAAATATATTTCCGTTGCGCCTGCCTGAGTGCCGCCCTGGGACTGTCCCTGACCTGATGTGCCTTGTTCGTTTGTGGCATCGTAGTTGCCGTCCTTATCACCGCAGGCAGCAAGACTGAAAATAAGCCCTGCGGCTATTAAAATGCAAAACAGTTTTTTCATAAGTTTACTCCTTTTCTCTGCTGTAAAGCTTTGTATAATAAAGTATTTTTTCTGAAAGATTATTGGAAAGCTCGCACTCTTTTATACGGTACTGCCAGTTGTTTCCCACCGTGCCGGGAATATTTATTCTGCCGCCGCAGCCCAGATGAAGCCAATCCTGCAAGGGTATAATTGCTCTGCGGCACACACTCGAGAGTACCGCTCTTATAAAGCCGTCACACAGCTGTTTTACAGAGTGTACCCCTAAATAATCCATAGCCTTCAGAAGCTCACTGTGTGGGGCCTTGCATATCCACTGCGTTACGGTGGGGTTGTCGTGAGTGCCTGTGTAGACTACGGCGTTTTTACTGTAGTTGTGAGGCAGATATTCGCTGTCGTTACCGTCAAAGCCGAACTGCAGTATCTTCATTCCGTCAAAGCCGCTTTCCTTGAAAAAGTCCCTTGCGCCCTCGTTGAGAAAGCCTAAATCCTCGGCGATTATGTCAAGGTGAGGGAAATACTCCCTTATCATCTTAACGAAGGTCATTCCCGGACCTTTATTCCACTTTCCGTCAATGGCGGTTAAGGAATTTTCATTTACACTGTAGTATTCATATATACCTCTGAAATGGTCAATTCTCACCGTGTCAAAAAGTGCTGATGCCTGCCGAAACCGCTCCTTCCACCATATAAAGCCGTCACCCTCCATTTTATCCCAGTCATATATAGGGTTGCCCCAAAGCTGACCGTTTGCGTTAAAGCTGTCGGGAGGGCAGGCTGCAACAACACCTGAAAGAAAGTTATCCTTGCCGAAATAGTAGTCACTGCTGTCACGGGAGGGATAGATGGGCAAATCCCCTATGATGTGAACGCCTTTAGTGTTGGCATATTTTTTCAGGGCTATCCACTGACGGTAAAACAAAAACTGAATTTTGCAGTGAATTATTCCCTGACGGGAGGCTGAGGGAATATCTGTTATTTTTTCTGTCCACTTGTAATGAGGCAGCATATTGTTCTTTTCCTTCAGAGCCATAAAAGCACCGTAATCTCCCAGCCAGAAGGCGTTTTCTTTTGTGAAGGCAAGATAGTCACTGTCTTTGTCGGAAATATTTTCTGCCGCCTTTTTCATAAGGGACATTCTCTTGCGGGACAGCTCACCGTAATCAATTCTGCCTGTGTTTTCACTTTTATGTGGAGCGACATCCGTCATTGAAAGAAGTCCCTCACTTACAAGTATATCCGGGTCAATGAAGTAGGGATTTCCTGCAAAAACCGAGGGACTCTGATAGGGACTGTTGCTGTAGGATGTGGGATTGACGGGCAAAATCTGCCAATAATACTGAGAGCTTCGGCTGAGGAAATCGATAAAGTCATAGGCGGCACTTCCCAAAGTACCTATGCCGTAACTGCCGTAAAGAGAAAAAATAGGTAGAAGTATTCCGCTTCGTCGCACTGTGTTCACCTGCCTTAGTTCTTTTCTATCTTTCCACAGTGTTTTGTGTTTATTCAGCCGTAAAAAAAAGAAGCAGGAGAATCCTGCTTCAGAATTTTTAAAATTACAGATGTCTATCTACGAAATCGTTTACCACATTCCAATATTCCTCGTGGAACCAGTGTGATGAAAGTGCGTGTTCAGCGCCCTTGATTATGTATTTTTCCTTTTCTGCGGCACAGGCCTTATAAACGGGTTCAAGGTTTTCGAGAAGTACAAAATTGTCTTTGTCGCCGTGAAGGAAAAGAGTGGGAGTTTTTGATTTTTTCAGCTGCTTTACACATGAAGCCTCACCTAAGAAGAAGCCGTTGATCAGCTTGCACACGAGTGATGCCTGAGGCATAACAAGCTTCGGGGGGAGGTGATATTTTCTTATGCACTGGTCGGTGAAGATTTCCTTAACGCCCATGAAGCCGCAGTCTTCAATTGCCATAACCACGTTTTCGGGGAGCTTTTCACCTGTTGTCATCATAGTTGTGGCAGCGCCCATTGAAACGCCGTGAAGAATTATCTTTGCCTTGGGATTTTCTTTTACGATGCTTTCTGTCCAGTCAACAACATCAAGACGGTCAAGCCAGCCCATTGTAACATATTTGCTTTCGCTGTTGCCGTGACCGCGAAGGTCGGGGATAAGCACATTGAAGCCGCGCTTATAATGCTCCATAGCATATGAAGAAACCTCACGCTTTACATTTGTCCAGCCGTGAAGGACAATAACCCATACATTTGTGTTTTCAGGGTTGCGGAATTCCATGCCGTGAAGGGTGATGCCCTTGCGGTTTTTGATAGTGACTTCCTGCTTATAGGTGTCGTCATACCACTTATAACCTATTTTAAGATTTTTGTTATCTGCATTTCTTTCAAAAAGAGAGTTTTTGCAGGGGATAGTTTCATCCTCGCGTCTTTTGCTGCCCAGAGCAATAAAGAAGAAAACGAATCCTAAAGCCACATAAGCAAGCAGAAGAAGCCCTGCAATTACGCCGAGAACGATTAAAGCGATTTTAAGCTGATATGTCATAATAAACACCCTTCCTTGTTATTAGAGTTTAATTATACATAATTTTCCAACCAATTTCAAGGGTGAAAGGGCAGTGAAGAAAAATTTAATATTTTTTGTACGCGGGGGAGTGAAGTCAAAAAGGCGAGCCGAAGCCCACCGATGTGATTCTGTTTTACTTTATCGTTAAAATATCCTCGTAAACCTTCTCGCAGCCGTAAGCTCTAACCAAAGCACTGTAAACTCCGGGTTCTGCTTCTAAATGGAATTGCATTGTTTGCCAACAAGAAAATTCTTCAGAAGTTTTTATTAGTATAGGCTGTGGGTCCTCAGGTTCAAAATAATACAACATACTAAGATATTTTTTAGTTCCGTTGTCAATTTTATAAAATGATACATTTACTTTACCATGATTATGTTCACCTTCAAAGGGTCTGCCTGTATTTTTACAATTAATTTTCACATCGATAGTATCACCGGATGAAACCTCATAGGTGCTGAACTCACAGTCAATTTCCACCTCTATAGGCTGATTGCCATAAACAATGCCCACAAAGAACAAAGTTATGGCTAAAATAATGGCTTCAATTTTATAAATTATACTGTTTAACATATTAAATCTCTCCTGTTTAAACTAATTTCAAGTGTTGTTTTTACCGCCACATCGGTATCAACTCCTTTATTTTAATTATATCACAGACAGTTTTACGCTTCAATATTGACGGTGCCTTTTCGTTAATACTACACAAAACAAAGGCATAAATTAAAGCGATATAAACAATCTGCAAGGTCTTTCATATATATAGTGTCAAAACATTGAAAAAGTAACAAAAAATTTTAATCGCCTCGGCGGGGAAAGAGCTGTTTCCTCAGCTAAACTTCCCCGCGTACAAAAAAATCACTTTAAATTGCGAAAATATCTTTACTTTTTTGGTTTAGTGTGCTAAAATATAAAGACATTATGCCATTAAAGGAGAAAATATTATCATGGCGGAAAAAAACAAAACCTTAGAGAATATCGACTATCTCTATAAAACACTGCTCAAAATCGAAACCTATGAGGAATGCGAAGCGCTTCTTGACGATATGTGTACCAAGACAGAGCTGGCTTCAATTGCTCAGAGACTTGTTGTGGCTAAAATGCTCTCGGAGAAAAGAGTTTACAGCGACATCGTGGCTGAAACCGGCGCAAGCACAGCAACAATAAGCCGTGTTAACCGTTCACTTGCTTTCGGCAAAGGCGGTTATGAAAAAATCTTCGCTAAAGAGGACTGAGTTACTATGGCATCTTACGGCGATTTTGCTTATTACTACGACAGCCTCACTGAAAATGTGGACTATGAAAAAAGATGCGAATACATAAGTGGTCTCCTTGCCGAAAACGGTGTCGGCGAGGGGATTTTGCTTGACCTTGCCTGCGGTACGGGTACTGTTTCTCTCATGCTTTCGGCTATTGGCTATGATGTTATCGGTGTTGACGCTTCTGAAGATATGCTGTCGGTGGCACAGGAAAAGAAAATGGAAACAGGTGAGGATGTTATCTTTCTTTGCCAGAGAATGGAAGAGCTTGACCTTTTCGGTACCGTAAATGCCTGCGTATCAACTCTGGACAGCATCAATCATGTCACAGATGCTCAGACTGTCAGAGAAATCTTCCGCAGAGTGTCCCTCTTTATGGAGGATAAGGGCATTTTCATTTTCGATGTGAATACTCCCTACAAGCACAGAGAAATCTTAGGGAACAACACCTTCGTTTACGATACGGATGAGGTCTATTGCGTGTGGCAGAACAGTACCGATGAAAGCCTCTTAACAAAGGTAAGTCTTGACATCTTTGAAAAAGATGAGGATGACGAGGAAACCTATTACAGATACTGCGAGGAATTCTGCGAAAGAGGCTATGAGCTTTCTGAGCTTCAGCAGTGGCTCGAAGAAAATAAGTTTGAAGTAATAGGTATATATGAAGAGCTGACAAAAAACGAAGTTAAACAAGACACACAAAGAGCCGTTTTCGTTGCAAAGAAACACGGTACACAGTAAGAATTCGGAATTATGAATGCGGAATTCGGAATTGCGATGTTAAATCGCCGATGAAATCAGTTTCGGTCCGCACAGACAGATAATGTTTATACACAGAAAGGACTAACTATGGGTAAATCAGTAAGATGTATTTCTCAGGACGGCACTTTAACAATTATGGCTGTCGACTCAACAGACATAGTCAACAAGGCACAGGAAATCCACGGCACCTCAGCCGTATGCTCGGCGGCACTTGGCAGACTTCTCACTGCGGCATCACTTATGGGCTGCGCTCTCAAGGGTGAGAAGGACAGCGTTACCCTTCGTCTTAACGGTGGCGGCCCTGCAGGCACGGTGCTTGCAGTTTCAGACTCTCAGGGCAATGTCAGAGGCTATGTGCAGGAAAATGTTGTGGAAATCCCCCTCAACGCAAAGGGCAAGCTTGATGTTGCGGGCGCAGTGGGCAAGGACGGCTTTCTTACCGTTATAAAAGACCTGGGAATGAAAGAACCCTATGTGGGCCGTACACCTATTATCAGCGGTGAAATTGCCGAAGATATTACGGCATACTATTCTATAAGTCAGCAGACACCCTCGGTCTGCGCTCTCGGGGTACTGGTAAATCCCGACCTTTCAATAAAGGCTGCAGGCGGATTTATAATTCAGCTGCTTCCTACAGCTATGGATGACACCATTGACTTAGTTGAAAAGAGCATAGAGGGTCTTGAACCCATTTCTTCACTTATTGATAAGGGCATGACCCCCGAAGAAATCTGCAGACACGCCCTTAAACATTTCGACCTTGACATACTCGACGGCAGTGAGCCTGAGTATAAATGCTACTGCTCAAAGGAAAGAGTAGAGGCTGCTCTCATAAGCACCGGCAGGGAAGAACTTCTGGCTATGGCTGAGGACGGCGATGCAGAGGTCTGCTGTCAGTTTTGCGATAAAAAGTATGTTTTTACCCCCGCGGAGATAAGAAAATTGGCTAAAAATTGAGGCTGAAAAATTTTTAGAAAAAAATAAAAAAACTTTCAAAAAAGTGTTGACAAAAAACCATTTTTGTTGTATAGTATACAAGTCGCTGCGAGAGAGACATCCCGAGCAGCAGATGTGGGAGCATAGCTCAGCTGGGAGAGCATCTGCCTTACAAGCAGAGGGTCACAGGTTCGAGCCCTGTTGTTCCCACCAAAATGGCCCGGTAGTTCAGTTGGTTAGAACGCTAGCCTGTCACGCTAGAGGTCGACGGTTCGAGCCCGTTCCG
>JAZSKE010000089.1:0-9665 GCA_045534675.1 Acutalibacteraceae bacterium | reverse complement strand
CGGAACGGGCTCGAACCGTCGACCTCTAGCGTGACAGGCTAGCGTTCTAACCAACTGAACTACCGGGCCATTTTGGTGGGAACAACAGGGCTCGAACCTGTGACCCTCTGCTTGTAAGGCAGATGCTCTCCCAGCTGAGCTCTGCTCCCATCTTGCCGCCACTTCCGTAACGACTTGTATACTATATCAAAAAACTTTTTGTTTGTCAATGGGTATTTTCAATTTTTTTGAAAAATTTTTCTTACATAAAACTGAAAGGTGCTGCCGCCTCTTCTTCGCTGTCTAATCCGGGAAAATATGTATCAAAAATAAAAGAAAAAATGCCCGTAAAGCGCTGTATGAAATTCTTAAGAGTAAATATTATAACACTTATGGCATCAAACATTTTGCACTTCTCCTTATTATTTTTGTTATTTTTGAAATTATAATATACATTGTTGGTCAAGTTGTCAACATAATTTTAATATTCTATTAAACATATTACTTTTTTAACAGTATTTTATATATTTTGCTTTTCAAAAACCCATCAATTTTGTTGATGGTGTCAGTTGATTAGAGAAAAATGAGATGTTATAATAAGTCAATATAATATATATACTGCAATTACTGCATATATACCTGCTAAGGAGATGTTTTTATGAAAATAGGTATTTACGGTTACGGCAATCTCGGCAGAGGCGTTGAAGATGCAATAAGAAAAAACAGCGACATGACCCTCGTTGCCGTTTTCACAAGGCGTGATCCCGACACTCTTAAAATTGCAACGGAAAACGTTCCCGTTGTGTCAGCTGACCATATTCTCAAATGGAAAGACGATATTGATGTACTCATAATCTGCGGCGGCAGCGCAACAGACCTGCCTGAAATGACACCCGCACTTGCGGAAATTTTCAATGTCGTGGATTCTTATGACAACCATTCACAGATTTCACTGCACTATAAAAATGTTGATGAAATGGCTCTCAAGGGCAAGACCACTGCACTTATTTCCTGCGGTTGGGACCCCGGTATGTTCTCACTGAACAGACTTTATGCCTCTGCGGTACTCCCTGACGGTGACGACTATACCTTCTGGGGCAAGGGCGTTTCTCAGGGACACAGCGACGCTATCCGCCGCATTGAAGGCGTTATTGATGCACGTCAATACACCGTACCCGTAGAAGAGGCTATGGATAAAGTCAGAAGCGGTCTTTCACCTGAATTCACTGCAAGAGATAAGCATAAGCGTGAGTGCTTTGTTGTTGCTGAGGAAGGCGCAGATAAAGAGAAAATCCGTCAGGCAATTGTAACAATGCCCGCTTATTTTGAACCCTATGACACAACAGTGACCTTCATCACCATGGATGAAATGAAAAAGTACCACAGCGAGCTTCCCCACGGCGGCAGTGTTATCCGTACCGGCAAAAGCGGTAAGAACAACAGCCACAACCATGTTATCGAATACAAGCTTACCCTTGACTCCAACCCTGAGTTCACCGGCAGTGTACTGACAACCTTTGCAAGAGCTGTCTACCGTATGGCTCAGAGAGGCGACTTCGGCTGCAAATGCGTTTTTGATGTTGCTCCCGCTGACCTTTCATTGGCAGATCGCAGTGAGCTTATTGCACACCTGCTGTAAAATAAATATTTAAAGGAAAGATAAAATATGATATGTGAAAACATCGCCGTAAACGGCAATCACCTGACCTTTGCGGGACTTGACACCACGGATCTTGCAAAGAAGTACGGCACTCCCCTTTATCTTATGGATGAAGACCGCATCCGCAATAACTGCCGTGTGTATCTCAGTGCTATGAAAAAGCATTTCGGTCAGGGCAGTCAGCCCCTTTATGCAAGCAAGGCTGCATCCTTCAAGAGAATATATGAAATTATGAAAGAAGAAGGTATGGGAATCGACCTTGTTTCCCCCGGTGAAATCTTCACTGCTGTCAAGGCGGGCTTCCCTATGGAAAACTCTTTCTTCCACGGCAACAACAAAACCGACAGTGATATTTCCCTTGCTATGGATAAGGGCGTAGGCTACTTTATGGCTGACAATATGTGTGAGCTTAAAGCAGTCAATGCTCTCGCAAAAGAAAGAGGCATCACACAGAAGGTTATTATCCGCCTTACTCCCGGCATTGACCCTCACACCTACGCTGCAGTTGCAACAGGTAAGGTTGATTCAAAATTCGGTGTTGCAATCGAAACAGGTCAGGCAGATGCCTTCGTGAAAGAGGCCATCACCTTCGAAAATATTGAAATTGTGGGGTACCATTGCCATGTAGGCTCACAGGTATTTGACGAGGAAGGCAGCGTATATCTTGACGCTTCAACAATTATGCTCTCATTCGGTGCAGAAATGCAGAAAAAGTACGGCGTGGAAATGAAAATCCTCAATATGGGTGGCGGCTACGGAGTTCGCTACACCGACGCTGATCCCTATATGGATATCGAAGGCAACATTGAAAAGCTTGCTTCACACATAAAAAGTGAGGTTTCACGCCTTGGCATAAGTATGCCCACAATCCTTATGGAGCCGGGCAGAAGCATTGTTGCCGATGCTGGTATGACCCTCTACACTGTAGGCACAGTTAAAGAAATCACAGGCTATAAAAACTATGTTTCTATTGACGGCGGTATGACCGACAACCCCCGTTATGCCCTTTACGGCTCAAAATACACCGTATTGCTTGCAAACAGAATGGACGAGGAAAATAACTTCATCGCCGATGTTGCAGGTCGTTGCTGCGAAAGCGGTGACATAATTCAGCCTGACATTAAAATGCCTAAGCCGGAAAGAGGCGACATTATTGCCGTTTGCACAACGGGTGCTTATAACTATTCAATGGCTTCAAACTATAACCGTATCCCCCGCCCCCCTGTTGTAATGATAAGCGGCGGCAAGGACTACATCGCAATCAAGCGCGAAAGCTATGAAGACCTTATAAGGAACGACGCGTAAAAATTCGAAATTCGGAATGCGGAATTCGGAATTCGGAATTGCGGAGAGGTCACATTAATAGGGTAATTGCTACCCGCAGAATATAATAAGATGAACCCTGCAGGGATAATCCTTGCAGGGTTTCTATATGCAAAAACAGCTCGGGAAGTTTTAAAACCAACCGAGCTGAAAGCATTATCGTTCAATGAACTTCTTGCGCAAAAAGTAAGTTATAATTAAAACCGTTAAACAAGCAAACATAAATAACCAAATATGCTCAAATTCCCATGGAATTTTAAATTTGTTAAGCATTTTTCCATAACCTGAAGGACCAAATATTTCATATATGACACCAGTTGCACCAAACAATAAAACAAAGGCAAATGCAATTATGTTTATTATCAATAAAACTATTCTTAATATTTCTCTCATTTTAATGTATACCCCCTTTGCTCTGCTCTATGTACAGGATCATCGCTAAAAATTGATATTGTTGCATTACACCAGAACACATAGAACCCACTTACAGCACTCTGCCTGCTCGGCGGAGTGCTTATAGGTAAGTTAAGTTTTAATTAACATGGAATCATATCATATATTAATTCCTTTTCATTACTGTTTTCGATTAAATGATCTAAGACTTATTACCATTATTACAACCAAAGCAATTAGAATAATATCAGAAACCAAATCTAAAAGTTTTATAATATAGTCAACTACAGGCATTTTAAAAATCGTCCTTTTTGAACCATCTTTTAAGAGCGAAACCGATGTTCTAAATATATTGTTGTTAACCACATATTCATTACCCGAATTTGAAACGAATTTATTTGAATTGTTGATTTTAGAATAACTATCCTCAATTACACTTAAAACATTCCCATATAAATCCAAAATGAACAACTTGTTTCCTGTATCAATCAAAACTTTTTCTCCACCTTCAACCATAAAACTATAACCACGAGAGGTTTTGGGAGAAAAACTTCTTAAAAATTCTCCTTCAGCAGAATACACCTTAATTACAGAGGGCATTCCTACATATAAATTATCTTCATTATCTATAGAGAATCCCCTATAATCAATGCATACATATCCCGAAAAAATCACAAAAAACATAATCGTTTTTAATAAAATAACTGTTACTATAGCGACAGTCATTCTTTTCGGAAAGATAAAAAACATTTCTTTCATATGCATCCCTACCATTCCATAGTAGTATCGTATATGTTGTCGGTATTTTCGAGTATTTCATTGAAATCTATGGCTTCTTTATAAAATAATTCGTGGAAATAAAATATCAACAATGTCAGCACTCCCCCGCGATTCCGAATTCCGCATTCCGAATTTACTTTTATTCCGCTCTGTAATCAGAAGGAATATCAAAGAGTGAAGGCTCTGCAAGCTCAGCAAGATTTGCTACCTTAAGAGTGCTTTCACTGCCGTCGGCATATTTGGTATAAATGCCTGCAAGGGTATGTTCGTCACGGAAATAAAGCTCCATATATCTGCCGTATTTGCTTTCTGTGAAGCTCTCACAGATAAGGCTTTCACCGCCGAAGTTTTTGTAGCTGACTTTAGCTACGCCCATATTTTCGATATTCATAATCTCTCTCAGGGCAGCTAAAAGAATGTGCAGTTCTTCGCTTTCTGCAGCAGTCCTGTAGGTCTTGTTATTGACATTCATAACAGTAACCTGATTATTTGCTGTGTTGAGAATATATACAGTTGAAACGCCCTTTACGGTTTCCTTGAGATAAAGCTTGCCCATTCTCAGAGCCATAACACTGTCAACTCTGCCGTAGGTGGGATGCTCCTCTGAGTACTCAATATAAAATTCCTTGCCGCCGATGATATCCTTCACCATTTCAGCTCTGTAAACATCAAGATTTGCCTGAGCGGTGTGTACTTTATATCTGTCACCGAGAAGTGCAAATGAAGTATTACCGTCTTTTTTGCTGAACGCCTTGATTGCAAAGGTGTAATCACTGTCACTGTTAAGACCGCTTACAGTGTAGGTAGTGTTTTCTTTTCCGTAGGTTCTGTCAATGACACTGTATTCGCCGTTTTTGTAAGCGTATACTCTGTAGCCGTCTGCACCCTCAACCTGATTCCATGTGAGTGTTATGCTGTTAATTGTTGAAGTTGCACCGACTATTTCTGCCTTGCCCGATGCAGCAAGTGCCGTCTTGCAGGTAGTATATGATGAACCCCATACGGTACCCTTGGCTGTCTTTGCATAGGGTTTTATGGCAAAAGTATATTTATTGAAGTTACTGTCAAGCGCTGCAGTGTAGCTTGTCTTTGAAGCTGAAACTGTCTTGAGTGCTACCCACTTGCCCTCAGCATTCTTAACATAAAGACGGTATCCGCTTGCGCCTGAAAGTTTATCCCAATGAAATACCACTGAGTTGTTTTCTGCACTTGCCGAGAAGCTCTTCACCTTTGAAAGAGCCTTTGTCTTGGCACTTACATTGCCGTAGCTTTTGCCGAGAACTTTTTCACCGTTTTTGACAGTGTAGTGTCTTACGGCAAACTTATAAGTCTCAGAAGCTATAAGGCTTTTAGCCGTGTATGTAAGCTTCTTTGTATCATCAAGCTTTTTCCATTTACCGTCAACCTGCTTGAATACACGGTAGCCGTCTGCATTTTTAACTTTTTGCCAAGTGAGGGTAACAGTACTTGATGTTGTTTCCTTAACCTTAGGCTGAGCCTTTGTCACTGCAGCTGCCGAAGCAAATAGTGTGCAGGCTGAAACAAGCATTAGCACACACATAAAAGCAACAAGTAATTTTTTAACTGTTTTCATTGTCATTGCTCCTTTTAATTTTAATATCGAAATTATATCAAAACGAGGCTTTTTTGTCAACATAAACCATTGTGTACTGCCGGCACCTGACAGCACTGATACATCAGAAACCGTAATGCTCAAGAAGTCTGTTATATTCTTCTTCGGTTATAGCCAACATTGAGCCGTGTCTCGGTGAAAAATCAAGGAAATAATCTTTCTCGGGTACCTTTTCAAAATTGATATAGTCTGTGGTTCTCTGCATAACATATCTGCCTTCACCGTAGGAATCCATAATCAGGATTTTATCGTCGGTACCGTGAATTTTATACATACAACAGCCTTCCGTAGCTTCGTCAAAAAGGGTGATATTCTTTTTCTCAGGCTCTTTGTAGGGACCTGTCAGATTATCGGAATAAACATAGCAGATGAATTTTTCATTTTCATCTTTATAATACATATAATAAGTGCCGTCATGATAGATAATATCTGCATCAATTGCATCTTTTCCGCATGGGGGTGCATAGAGAATCTGAGGCTGAGTTTCAAGCTTTCTGAAATCCTTAGTGTAGGCGTACCACATAACAGTGTTTGTCCATTCGTCAGTGCTTTCATTATGCTGACAGTTTGCCCAATAAATCATATACATTTCTTTTTCTTCGTCGTAGAAGACCTCAGGAGCCCAAGCACGGCAAGTACCCTCAAGACCGTAATCAAGCATATCAATCAGAGGATATTGCTCCCAATTGATAAGGTCATCGCTGTGCCACACGCACAAAGCATGATTGGAATTCCAGCCTGCCTCTGAACGCATATCGGTGCCGGTAATATAAAAGCCGCCGTCCTGACCTCTGAAAATGAATGGGTCTCTTATGCCCTTGGTACCAAGTTCATTGAAAAGAAGCGGTTTATTACCGTTAAGAGGCTTAAAGTGGTACCCGTCAGAGCTGAGTGCAAAATTTATAGATTCATTTTCAGGTTCATTGCCTTTGAAATAAGAAAAAAGATATTTATTGAACATAAAGCCACCTTCTTGAATTTTTGATTTATTTGATTATATAATGTTGACGATGGCAAAGTCAACAAAAAGATTATATTTAATAAATCAGAACTTATTTTTCAAGAAATAAGTTTTTACTCTTGACTATTCATCTAATTTATGATAGTATATACAAGTTGTTAACACAACTTTATATGCGGATGTGGCGGAATTGGCAGCATCGTTGCCGAAGCGCTCCCGGTGGGAGATGCAGCAAGGCAAGGATGGCGCAGCGGTCAAAATTCGACGAAGTGTTCAGCGAGTAACGAATTTTGGGAACCGCAAGAGTCACGCGCTCACTGTGTAAGCAGCACAAATCAAGTTAATATGCGGATGTGGCGGAATTGGCAGCATCGTTGCCTAAGCGCTCCCGGTGGGAGATGCAGCAAGGCAAGGATGGCGCAGCGGTCAAAATTCGGCGAAGCGTTCAGCGAGCAACGAATTTTGGGAACCGCAAGAGTCACGCGCTCGCTGTGTAAACAGCACAAATCAAGTTAATATGCGGATGTGGCGGAATTGGCAGACGCGCTAGATTCAGGTTCTAGTGAAAGTTAATTTCATGTGGGTTCAAGTCCCGTCATCCGCACCATAGTGAGTATTCATAACACAAGTGAATACTCACTTTTCTTTTTTTACATTTCCTCATAGTTAAATTTAATATAAATTGTTATGTATCGAGCAGGTTTTAGGCCTGCTCTTTTTTGTTATGCCGTGAGATATTCAACGGCAACGCCTTGTCTTGCTTCGAGGATGATATTTTCATCCTTAACTAGATTGTCAATCACCCCGACAAAACGATAATGAATAATGATTTTCTGTGTCTTGTTCTTGCCCTTACCCTCAATGGAATGAACCTCGATTTTTTCAATCAGTTCATTTAGGAGTGCAGGTGTTAGTGTTTCCATCTGCATAAACTTACAAATCGCCAATGTGAATTGCTCTTTGCTTGTACGCAGGTTTTCTATCTCGGAAAGTTCTTCTTGGTACTGTTTTATTTTCACCTTCAGTTCATCTCGCTCTGCTTCATACTTCTGTGATAACTGCATAAAGCTTTCTTCATTGACAATTCCGTTGATGTGCTTTTCAAAGAGTTTTTCGTACATCAGGGCAACCTCTTTTGTTCTTGCCGTTGCCTTGTCAATACTGCTTTCAAGAAACTTCTGCTGATTGAGTATGCTTTTGTTGGTCTTTGCTTCAAGAATATCTGCAAAGGCTTGTTCATCTTCGGTGAGGAAACTCGCAAGGCTTCTCAATTCAAGCATCACTATCTGCTCCAAAGAATCAGCCCTGACATAGTGTGTACCCTCACAGGTTCCTCTTCTTCCTTTGTAATTGGAACACATAAAGTACTTGATGTCAGTATTAGGATGATTGACATTGAACCATAAAGGACTTCCACAATCGGCACAGTATAACAATCCGCAAAACATATTCTTTTCAGCGTGCTTGGGGTTAGGTGCTCTACGTTTTGCTTTTGATTTCATCTTCTGTACAGTTTCAAAGGTATCTCTGTCAATTATCGGCTCATGAACATTTTTGAATATCTTCCAGTTTTCTTCGGGATTCTGAAGTCTTTTCTTGTTCTTGAAATTCTTTGAGTAGGTTTTGAAATTGATAACATCACCGCAGTATTCCTGTTGAGCAAGAATTTTCTGTACTGTTGTCTTACACCATTTATACGGGTCAGGCTGAGTTTTCTTACCGCCCTTGTTAAGACCTTTGCTCTGCCAATATGCCATCGGTATCATTACTTTGTTTTCCTGCAAGATACGGGCAATAGTTTCATTATTTTTATTCTCAATACACATTGCAAAGATACTTTTAACAACTTCCGCTGCTTCGGTATCAACAATCCACTTCTTTTTATTCTGCGGGTCCTTCATATACCCGTAAGGCGGCTGAGATAAGGGCTCACCGAGATTTCCTCTTATGCGGTGTGAACTCCTGACTTTTCTTGAAATATCTCTTGCATACATCTCATTCATAATATTCTTGAAAGGTGCAATTTCATTATCACCTTCATTACTGTCAACCAAGTCATTGACCGCTATGAATCGGATGTTATGCTCAGGAAAGAAGTTGTCCGTGTAGTGACCGACAGAAACATAATCTCTACCGAGGCGGGATAAGTCTTTTACCATTACGGTTGTTACATATCCCATTTCTATATCTTCAAGCATTGCCTGAAAACCGGGTCTGTTGAAATTCGTTCCCGTATAACCGTCATCAACATAAAACTTTGTGTTGGTGAGTTTTAACTCCTTTGCTTTTTGTGAGAGTAATCTTTTCTGATTACCGATTGAGTTACTCTCGCTGTCTGTACCGTCATCACGGGACAAACGGCAATAGATGGCTGTTATGCCAAAATTATCTGACTGCATTTATCCTCCCTTCTCCGGCATTTGAATTCACACATTCTGCAATCATTGTATCATTACAGTTCGCAACAGACAAATGTGCGAAATCACTTCCGATAAATTTTTCTAATCTTTCCTTCATTGTTATCTTCGTTTCTTCAAAGCGTGATGAAACAATATACCTTACTCCGTTTATCACATACTCGTTACATTCGGCACGAATGTCATTGAGAATACATAACAAACAAATTTTAAAATACTTAAATATTTTCATTCTCTTACCTCGCATCTCTTTGCCGCATCAGGTACCGATGATAATGCTCGACGGCTTTGATTACAAACTCTTGCTTTTGTTTTTCGGTGAACCTTGATTTAAAATATCTCTCTATACTTTCTGTCGGTATCTTCAAAAAATCTTTTTGATTTGCTTTTGCTTCGGACATGATTTCAAACAGTTTTTCATCGGTCAGCCTGAACTCTTGCGAAAGTTTTTTCAATCGCACTGATTGAGAGTATGACGGCGTGACTTCTTCATTTTCATAGAAGCAGTAAACCTGTTCT
>JAZSKE010000017.1:0-47252 GCA_045534675.1 Acutalibacteraceae bacterium | reverse complement strand
ATACTCAAACTGGTGCGAGAGACGGGACTTGAACCCGTACGAGCTGCCCCACACGCCCCTCAAACGTGCGCGTCTGCCGATTCCGCCACTCTCGCATATTAAGTTTTTGCAACCGAGAAAAGTCTGCGTGCGCGTGACCCTTGCGGTTCCCAAAATCCGTTACTTGCTGAACGCTCCGTCGGATTTTGACCGCTGCGCCATTTCACACTCCCCGTTTCGTCCACCGGACGCAGTCGTGTTCAATGCTGCCGATTCCGCCACTCTCGCATATTCACTTCACTCTCCCGAGTGCTTGTATACTATATCACTTTTGTCACGGATTGTCAAGAGTTTTTTTGAAGTTTTTTCACTTTTTTGTTTTGATGCCTATTTTGTAAATATTGTACGGTTGCCCCTTTATTTTGACGGTATAATATGCTATAATCTGTAAAAATAACCAAGGAGAAACATTTATGCATTTATTAATGGCGGATAAAACTCACTATCAGGGACAGGCTGACCCGTACATATTGGAAAGCGGTGGCAGATACTATATTTATGTTACAGGTCACGATGCGGTTTATGCTTATGAATCAGACAATCTGTTCGAGGGCTGGAAGTACTACGGTAAGGTTATGACCATGAAGGGTCACGATTCTTTTTGGGCTCCAAGTGTAATCGAACTTGACGGCAAATTTTATATGTATAATTCAATTGAAATTTATAACGATACTCCCGATAAGGGCGGTCATAGGGGAGCGATGCATGTTAGCGTAGCTGACAATCCTCTCGGGCCTTTTACGGGTACTAAGCAGATATTGCACCCCTTTTCAATTGACTCTCATATTGTGAAAAACGAGGCGGGACTTTTCCTCTTTTACTCGGCTAACAGATTTGAAGGCGAGCGCATAGGTACCTGCATATATGTCGACAGGATGCTTGACCCCTTCACTCCTGCAGGTGAACCCGTACTCGCAGTTGAGCCTACTCTCGATGAGGATATTTACAGACGCGACCGCTATAAAAAAGGTCAGCACTGGCACACAATTGAAGGTGCTTTCTATTTTAAGGAAGGCGACTGGCAGTACCTGATGTATTCGGGCAACTGCTTTGAGCAGCCAACCTATTATATCGGCTACGCAAGGGCAAAGACAGACGAAACCGACCTGACAAAGATAAAATTTGAGAAGTACCCCGATGACAACACCTATCACCCGGTGCTGAGCGCAAATGAGTTTGAGGAGGGTACAGGTCACCACTCAATGATAAAGCACGAGGGTCAGTGGTATGCTGTTTATCATGCCCGCGACTACGAAAACACTGACGGCGCAAGTGCCTTTGATGCAAGAAATGCCCGCATCTGTAAGCTCAATGTCAGTGACGGCATAATCACCGCTGAGCGTTACAAAGACCATATTTAAGCTTTAAAGTCACACTTCGGTGTGGCTTTTTTTACGCGTCAGAGTGGGGGAGCGGTCTGGAAATTGCCGCCGTTTATGGTGTTAGAAAGCTGTTAAATTGCTTTTGTGCAAATTAGCCATTTCGCAGGGCGCAAATTTAGTCAATATATTATTGCTAAACTCGTTGACTTCAACGCAGTAAAATGGTAAAATCTTCCGTGTGTTAAATATTTTTCCAGGAGGTAAAAATTTATGAAAAAAACTTGGAACAAGTCCCTTGCGCTTTGCCTTACCGTTTTGATGGTACTGTCATCTGTGCCTCTCGTCGGCGTGGCAGATTTTGACTGGGGTATAACCGCAAAGGCTGCAGACGGATATTGCGGTGAAAATGTCACTTACACATATGACAGCAAAACAGGTGAGCTTGTTATCAGCGGTGAGGGTGATATGTATGCTTATGACCAATATGATAACATTTCTCCGTTCTATGAAACAGATATAAAAACTGTTGTTATTGAAGACGGTGTAACAGCTATCGGTGATTATGCTTTCTGTAATTGCACCAGTCTCACAAGCGTAACAATCCCTGACAGTGTTACAGCAATCGGTGATCGTGCTTTCGATAGTTGTTACTACCTTTCAGATATAACAATAGGTAGCGGTGTGACAACAATCGGTATTGGCGCTTTCTATGCTACAAAATATTATACAACTGTTTCTAACTGGGATATTGATGAAGCTCTTTATATTGGTAACTATCTTATTAAAGTCAAACCCCATGACGATAAATATGCAGTTAAAGAAGACACTGTTGTAATTGCAGGTGAAGCACTCAGAGGACTTGATGTAAGAGTAGTATATATCCCCGACACTGTGAAGAATATCGGCAGAGAAGCTTTTCTTTACTGCAATAACCTTAAGTATGTTTATTTTGGCGGCACTGAGGAAGAATGGTCTGCAGTGGAAATCGACGGCGGTAACGATTGCCTGATAAATGCAAGCTCATATTATTATAGTCATGAGCATACTACTAATGACGGCACAGTAGCAAAAGAGCCTAACTGCAAAGAAGACGGCGAAAAAAGAGCACGCTGCATATTCTGTGAGGCGCTCTTAATTGAAAAGATTCCTGCAAGCCATACAGAAATTGCAGTGTCGGGCAAACCGGCAACTTGTACCGTTCCGGGTTATACAGACAGTTCATATTGTGAAGTTTGCGGTGAAACAATTAAAGCCTCTGAAGAGATTTCTACTATTCCCCACACCGATGAAGACAGCAACGGCATTTGTGATGTGTGCAATAATTATATGGATGATGTTGAATCATTAGGCTACTGTGGCGAAAACAAGGAAGATGCAGAGTATATTCTCTATAAAGACGGCACATTGGTTATCAGCGGTACCGGTGCAATAGATTCTAGTTGTTTTTACGGTTGGTCAAATATAAAGAAAGTTGTTATCAATGAAGGAATAAAAAAGATAGGTGAAAGTTGTTTTAATAACTGTTCTGAGCTTGTGGAGGTTAGTCTTCCGTCAACTCTTGAAGAAATTGGTGACAGTGCTTTTGCCAACTGTTCAAAACTTATGGGCCTTAACATTCCCGACAGTGTAACAAAAGTGGGACAAAATATCCTTGCAAACACACCTTGGCACCATAATCAGCCTATAGGTCTTCTTACCCTTGACGGTTGGATTTTAGGTTATAAAGGCACAATGCCTGAAAGTTATACTCTTCCCATTGGCAAAGATATAAAGGGTATGGCAGAAGAGTTTATTTTGAGATGGGAGATAAATGACTTCGACCTCGAGGAAGAGAATCTCTATTATACATATGAAGACGGAGTGCTTTATAATAAGGATAAGACAGTTCTTATCAGAGTTTCTTTACAGAATAGTTATTCTGAATTTATTGTTCCTGATACTGTAAAAACTATAGGAGCAAATGCCTTCCAAAAAAATAACGGCAGAAGAGTTGTTTTACCTGCAACTCTCGAAAACATTGAAAATAATGCATTTTTGAACGCAGGCTTGACAAATCTTGATATTCCTGCTTCGGTCAAAAAGCTTGGTCACGCCTCTTTATTTAATGTTACTAATGTTTATTATCCCGGTACTCTTGAACAGTGGCAGGCTATCGAAGGTTCTGAAAGAGCAATTGCAGATAATACCTCGCTCTTCCTTAACCATACTCACTCATATGCTGAGCCTGTTTTGGAAAGGGATAATTGCGAAAACTACGGCAATTTGGTATATAATTGTATCCACGGTGATTTCTATTCACTCGTAGCACTTCCCACAGAACATATATGGGAAGACGAATACACCGTGGAAACAGAGGCTACCTGCACATCACAGGGATACAAGTATATCAAGTGTTCTGTGTGTGAAGTAACGAAAAATCACGAGTGGTTTTATGAAGAACACAGCTGGTCAGACTGGACAACAGTTGCACCCAACTGCGATGAGTGGAATGACGGTTATGATATAAGAACCTGCTCAGCTTGCGGCGCAGAAGAAACAGCTAACTATGTAAGTCCTTCTCATAGCTGGTCTGACTGGACAACAGTTGCGCCTGATTGCGATGAGTGGAATGACGGTTATGATATAAGAACCTGCTCAGGTTGTGGCACAGAAGAAACAGCTAACTATATTTCGCCTGAACATAGCTGGTCAGATTGGACAGAGGTTGAAGGCGACTGCAGTCAGGATAAATGGGGATATTATGAAAGAACCTGCTTTGGTTGCGGTGAAAAAGATATAACAAGTGAAATAGCTCCTGAATGCCACTATGTTGAAATATTTACACCTGCCACAACATCAAGCTCAGGCGAGATAACAACAAAGTGTGAAAAATGTGGTGATATAGCGGATTATGAATACATTCCCCAGATAACATATATCGAGCTTTCATCAACTACCGTTACCTATAACGGCAAGGTGCGCACACCGAGCATAGTTGTCAGAAATGACTACGGTCAGAGACTAACAGAGGGACTTTCATACAATTACGAATACCTCGACGGTGATATGATTAACCCCGGTGTTTACAGAGTTAAGGTTTCATTCAAGGGCAGATATGCAGGTGAAGAAATACTCAACTTTACTATTGTCCCCGGTGATGTAACAGGCTTAACTGCTTCAGGCAGACAGGTGAGTGCTGACCTTAACTGGGATGATATGCCCGGCGTGGACGCTTACAGAGTTTTACTTATTGACAGATATGATATGGCATCAGAGGTTGCAGTTGTAACCGAAAGCAACTACAGAGTTACAGGCCTTACACCCGGCACATATTATACCTTTGCGGTACAGGCTGGTGTTGAAGTAGCCGAAGGCGAGTACCTCTGGGGCAATGAGCTGTATATTTATACCCGCACATATAACGAAGCTATGTGTGACCATGTGGATGAAGACGCCGACCGTATATGTGACATTTGCGAGGAAGAAACTCTGCGTTTTGCGGGCAACTATAATAATACCGTTTTCAAGCTTTATACGGACGGTACTCTCATAATCAGCGGCTACGGTACAGCTTATTGCCGCTGGCAGAACTACAGAGAATTTATCAAGAAAGTTATTGTTGAAGAGGGCATAACAGGCCTTGGCTCAGGCTGTCTTGCTATGTGCCTTAATATGGAAGATGTTTCACTTCCCGCCACACTTGAAGCTATCTACGATGAAGCCTTCTACAGCTGCGAAAGCCTTAAGGAAATCGAAATTCCCGAGAGCGTAGAGTATCTCGGCAACAGTGTATTCTCAGGTTGCAATTCACTTGAAAGCCTCACAATTCCCGAGGGTATTGCAGAACTTCGCTATTATTTTGCAAGCGGTTGTACTGCTCTTAAAGAGGTTAATCTTCCTTCAACAATTGAAGCTCTCGGTGACGGCGTATTTGCTGATTGCACTGCTCTTGAAACAATTGACCTTCCCGAAGGTCTTGTAAGAATCAGCGGCGCATTCAAAAACTGCACCGCCCTTAAAGAAATTGACTTCCCTGCAAGCCTTGAGGCTATATCCTATGAGGCATTCCGTAACTGCGACGCGCTTGCAGAAGTTTCCTTCCCTGAAAATCTCAGAGAAATCGGTTACGCAGCATTCTGCGACTGTGACAGTCTTACTGAAATCGAAATTCCCGCAACAGTTGAAAATGTTGAATATCTTGCCTTTGCAAATTGCACTTCACTTAAAAAGGTTAAGTCAGCTGCAAAAAATCTTCTGGAAAGCACCTTCAGCGGATGCAACAATCTCGAAGAAGCAGAACTTCTTGAAGGTACCGAAACAATCGGTTGGGGCGTTTTTTCAAATTGCGGCAAGCTCTCAAAGGTAAGTCTCCCCGATACTGTTACAACAATTGAAGGCTACGCTTTCAGTGAATGCTTTGCACTTGAAGAAATTGATATTCCCGATGCTGTTGAATTTTTAAGCTACAACACTTTCTACAGATGTCACAATCTTAAAAAGGTTGATCTGGGCAACATAAAAGGAATTGACAGTGAAGCTTTTGCAGACTGCATCAGACTTGAGGAGATTACCTTAGACGGTAATGTTGAAGCTGTTTACAGAGGTGCATTCAAAAACTGCATCAGACTTAAAAAGGTTACAATTGAAAATCCCGCTTGTGATATTGCAAGCTATATCGACACCTTCCCCGAAAAGACAGTGATTTACGGCTACGAAGATTCAACTGCACAGAAATATGCAGTTGACTGGATGCGTAATTTCGTGTCACTCGGCGGCGAGCATACACACCGCTACAACGAAGCAGTAACCGTTGAGCCTACCTGTACGGAAAAGGGTGTTAAGACCTTCACCTGCTCATGCGGAAGAAGCTATACAGAGGAAATTGCTGCTCTCGGTCATAATGAGATTACACTCAACGCAACTGCTGCAACCTGCACAACAAGCGGTCTTACCGAAGGAAAGAGCTGTCAGCGCTGTCAGGAGATTCTTATTGCTCAGCAGACAATTCCTGAGGCAGGTCACAATATGGCAGTAAGCGAAGAACTTTCAGTTGCTCCCACCTGTAAGGATGCGGGCAAGAGCGTCAAGGTATGCACCACATGCGGTGCCAAGGAGGAGACAACTCTTCCCGCAGATGCAAATGCTCACAAAATTGAGTGGACAAGTGTAACAGCAACCTGCACACAGAAGGGTTCACGCACAGGCAAATGTTCAGTATGCCAAAAGACAGAAACTCAGGAAATTCCTGCTCTCGGACACGATATTGCAGACGGTGAATGGGTAGTTGTAAATGCAGCTACTTGCAGCACACAGGGCGACAAGGTGGCAGTCTGCAACCGTTGCAGAGCAACAATAAAGGAGAAAATTCCCACGGTTGCCCATAAGGATGCAAACAGTGACAATAAGTGTGATGTCTGCGGTGCCACGGTTAAGGAACCCACACCTACAGATCCTCCCAAGCCCACAGATCCCACTCAGCCTTCACAGCCTGACACACCGAATAATCCCGCAGACGAATGTGATTGCGGCTGTCATAAAGACGGCATTGCCGGATTCTTCTTCAGATTTATACTCTTCTTCCAGAAGCTCTTCGGCGCAAACGAAACCTGCCAATGCGGTGAAGCACATTATTAATAATTTAAAGGGGCGAGGTTGAACTCGTCCCTTTTGCCTATCCTCAGACGCGTACAAAACGGCTTAATATTTATTCAAATTTTCTGTAAACTATTGATAATTTTTTCGTAATGGTATAAAATGGTTGCATAAAAGAAAAAGGAGAAATCAAAATGAAAAAAATCAAGAAATCACTTTGTCTCATTCTTGCAGTAGTTATGGTTATGTCTTCGTGCATGATTATGTCATCTGCTGCTGAAACCAAAGCACCTTATGTGGCTGATTATGACACGGAAACTCCCGTTGTTATCGTTCACGGTATGAGCCAGAACAATACCTACCTCGTTGACGAAAACGGCAACTGGGCTAAGGACGACAAGGGTGCTTATATCACCGCGTGGCCTTTGAGAATTGAAATTCCCGCACTCCTCAAGAATGCGCTTCTTCCCTTGCTGGGTGCTATCGTCACAAGAAGAGACTGCGGTCTTGCTGCGGCTCTTGATAAATCAGTTCGTGAGGCTCTTTGGGTAATAGATAAGGATGAAAAGGGCAACTACAAAAATAATATCGAAGTTCCCTGCTACGAGTGTCCCATGAGCGAACTCAGTCCTGAAGTTAAAGAGGAATACTACAATTTCCTTCCCATTCAGGAACTCAGTGAAATAGTAGGCGAGGACAATGTTTTCTATTTCGGTTATGACTCACTTGGAGATGTTATCTCAATCACAGAGCATCTCAATTATTACATTCATAATGTTGTACTTCCCAAGACAGGTGCAAAGCAGGTTAAAATCTGTTCAATCAGCCTGGGCGGTACCATAGCAGTAAACTATCTCGAAAACTATCCCGAAGATTATAACCTTATCAAGAAGGTTGTTTTCGTTGAGCCTGCACTTGACGGTTCAAATATTATCGGTGACCTTTTTATAGATAACCTCAGCTTCTACACTGACGAAGACCTTTACGGTAATGTGCTTCCCGGTCTCTTAGGTGAAACACCCCTTGCTTATCTTCTTAATATCGTGCTTCGCATACTTCCCAGAGATGTGCTTATGAATGCTCTGAGCAGTCTTGCTAACGGTCTTGTTGACCACGCCGTCCGCCGTTCATCAATTATATGGGCGCTTTGTCCCACTGCTTATTATCCTCAGGCAAGAGAAAAGTGGCTTATGGATGACGAATATAAAGAAATGAGAGAAAAAGCTGACGCATTTATGGCTGCAAGAGCAAACTTCAAGGATAACCTCTTTGAGCTTATGGAAACAGGCTGTATTGTTACTGACGTTGCTTGCTATGATGTTAATCTTTTCCCCATCTGCAAGGACTATAAGACAACCAATGCAGACAGAGTTATCCACGCTGCATCAACAACTCTCGGCGTAACATTTGCAGACCTGGGCACAACCCTCGGTGAAGACTATAAGGCTGCAGGTACCTATTGTAATAACCCCGAACACAACCACCTTTCACCTGACGGTATGGTTGACACAACAACAGGTCTTCTTCCCTGCTCAACATGGCTCTTCAAGGGTCAGGCTCACGAGCTTCTGCCTCTTAACGACGTTGCTCTCAAGCTTGCTATACGCATTATGACAGATAACAATATGGTTGACGTTTACTCAAACCCCGAAGCATATCCTCAGTTCAATAACGGAAGACTTACCGGTGAGGTAAAAGAGAATATGCAGATATGGGAAGAGGCTGACAAGAGCGCTGTTTCAGCTGAAAATAAGGCAGCAATCGAAAAGGCTATTGCTGATGTAAACGCACTCCTTGACGAAACAGTTGTTGATGTTGAGGCTTGGGCAGCAGCTGAAGAAAATCTCGAAAATGCACTTGCTGCTGCAGGCGTTATTGAAGATCCCGACCCCACAGTTATTGACAATGTGCTCACAACTATCCTCAAGGGCATCAACAAGGGCGTAAATATGGCTTACGGAGCATTCCAGAAATAATCTCACAGTAAAATTTTACATCCACCTGTTCTGTTTCAGGTGGATGTTTTTGTTTAATTAGTGCAGGAGGGGGCGGCTCCATTAAATCGCCTTTGACGATTTACGGCTACTTTCGTAGCCGAACCGAATGTAATTCGGTTATGGAGCCGCCTGTCGCTGACTTGCCATAAAAATAAAATTCCCTGCAAGGACATCCCTGCAGGGTTTAGCTTATTATATTCTGCGGGTAGCGATTACCCTTTTAATGTGGCTTGCCCGCAATTCATAATTCCTCATTCATAATTATCATATAGTGATTGTCGATATTTTCTCTTTTCCAATGCTCTTTCTTTATTGTCTTAAAGCCCAGCTTTTCATAGAAGACCACATTGTCGGGGTTCTGGGCTTCAAGGCCTACGTTATATCCCTGAGCCATAAGGTCGGCTATGCCCTGCTTTATGAGCTTTGTTGCCACACCCTTGCCCTGATGCTCAGGTGCAACAAAAACAGGAGAGATGATATATGTGTTTTCGGGGAAAACCTTTACATCAAGGTGTGAATATGCCATAAGTGTTCTTATAGTGTTTGGCCAGTAAAACGAAAGAAAGACCCAGTGAGGACAGAGCATAAAATCAAGGAAGGTATATTCATTGTGGGCCCTTCTCCAAACGCAGATTCCTCTGTTTTCTTCGTCAACATAGATGAGGTCGTCCTGCCTGTTTGATGTGGCAAGGCGCTCATACTGAAAGTGATAGACATATTTTTTTCTTATCTTTTCATTTTTGGACGCGTATGAATGAACGGGGTCGTTGACATAGCTTTCCGCCGCCATTTTAGCAAAGTATTTGAGTTCTTTGTTTGTGAGTTTCTTTTTCATAATCAAACTAACTTTCCGTCTTTATAATAAAGTCTTGCAACGCGCTTAGTGAAGTTGCAGATAACCTCATAGTTGAAGCTGTTGCTCATTTCGCCAAGCTCCTCGGCGGTGATGGTGCTGCGGTTGCTCACGCCCATAATTACAGCGCGTTCGCCTACACGGACATCTTCAATGTCGCTGACATCTACCATAATCTGATCCATACATACCTTGCCCACAACGGGAGCTTTTTTGCCTTTTATAAGCACATAGCCCTGACCGGTGCAGCTTCTGCTGTATCCGTCGGCATAGCCTATTGAAACAGTGGCGATTACTCTTTCACTGGGAGCTTCGTAAATATGACCGTAGCCGATTTTGTAGCCGGCAGGCACGGTTTTGACATGAACCACATGGCTGACAATCTCCATTGCAGGGAGAAGACTGAGCTTTGTCTTGTCAACCTCCTCTGAGGGATAAAGTCCGTAAAGGAGAACGCCGACACGGCACATATCATATTGCTTGCTGAACTCTACAGTACCTGCGCTGTTGCAGATATGTTTAACGGGAGGATTTATGCCTCTTTCAGCGAGCAAATCAATGAATTTATCAAAAAGTGCCGTCTGCAGTGCAGCGTCGCTCTTGTCGGCAGAGTCTGCACAGGCGTAGTGGCTGAAAACGCCTTCAATAGAGATATTGCTGAGCTTTGCAATTTCAGCTGCGGTGTCGGCACCCTTTTTATCGGGAGTGAGACCTATTCTGCCCATACCCGTGTCAACGGCAATGTGAATTTTAGCAGTTTTGCCCTTTGCTGCAGCCGCCTCGCTGAGAAGTACCGCATCACCCAAGTCATAAACGGTTGCAGTGATGTCATTGTCAATAACATCTGAGAAACGGCGCGGGGGAATGTATGACAGAGCAAGTACGGGCTTGCTGATACCCTCAAGGCGCACCTCAATAGCCTCATCTATGCTTGTGACACCGAAATAGTCAACATTTTCTTCTATTGTTTTTGATACGGGTACACTGCCGTGACCGTAGCTGTCTGCTTTAATAACGGCAAGAAGCTTAACGCCGGGATTAAGGCATTTTTTTATTTCATTAAGGTTATGCTCGATGGCGCTGAGATTGATTTTTGCAACGCATCTGTAATAACTCTCATTGATTATGGGGGTTAATGGCATTATACTTACGACCTTTCGTCAACAGGGTGTCTGAGTGTTGAATACATACACATTAATTATACTATTGCAAAATGAAAAAGTCAAATGTTACGGGTAATTTATATGGCTTGTTGAAATATTTTACAGCAGGATGCTGCAAGATATAATGACTGTTTTTCACTTTACAGAATATTCATAGTGTTTTATCATTGATTTAACAACTGCCAATTGGGATTTGTTTATTATTATATTATGCGTATTTTCGGTTATTTTATCAACAGATTTAATATATATGTGGTTTTTACGGAGGTGCAGTGTATTGGCAAAGGACAGTATCAGACGATATAAATGCGAAGAAAAGGTCGAGTCAATTGTGGCAATAGCTGACAGAGCGCAACGCCTTTACGGAGATGCAACGGCTTTTGTTTATAAAAAGAAGAGAAAGCCTTATAAAAAAAGTTATAACGAGTTTGTGACAGACTGCAAAAAGAATGCACAGTTTATGTTAAGACAAAACCTCAAAACAGGTCACATAGCAGTGCTTGGTGCATCAAGCTATGAGTGGGTAACATGGTATTACGGCCTTATGTATGCAGGTCTTGTAATTGTTCCCATTGATAAGGAGCTTCACACTGAGGATATCAGTGAGCTTTTGAAGCAGGCTGATGTTGATTTTATCGTTTATGACAGCGTTTATGCCGATGTTGCAAAAGAGCTTGCCGCAATGCAGGATGAGAAAATCGGCACCCACTGTATGGATGACGAAATTGTGCTCACAGGTGAGGATATTCCTTTCCCTGAGGTTGACCCTGATAAACTTTCAGCTATTGTTTTCACATCGGGTACTACAGGCAAAAGCAAGGGCGTAATGCTTACACAGAGGAATATTGCAAGCAACGTTTGCAGCGGACTTGAGATTATTCAGCCCAAGCATGGTGAAGATGTGGCAATGTCGGTGCTTCCTATGAATCACGCTTTTGAGTGTACGGGTACACTTTTCCTTATGCTTTACTGCGGTGTTAAAATCTGCATCTGCAGCGGCCTTAAATATGTTCAGAAGGAGCTTAAGGAATACAGACCTACGGTTATGTTTGTTGTTCCTCTTATTCCTCAGAAGCTCTATGATAAGGTATGGCTCACTGCAAGAAAATCCGGCAAGGAAAAGAAACTTAAGACAGGTATCAAAATCTGTAACTTTGCCAAGAAGTTCGGTCTTGACCTGACAGATAAAATTTTAGGTGAAGTTAAAGATGCCTTCGGCGGCAGACTCAGACTGCTCATGTGCGGCGGTGCATATACATCAGAGGCCCTCATCAGCGGTTGCCAGGATTTAGGCATAAACCTTTTCCAGGGCTACGGACTTTCAGAATGTTCACCTCTGCTTTGTGCAAACTTCGAAAATTATCACAGACCCGAATCTGTTGGCCAGGTTGTAACAGGCTGCGAAATGAAGGTTGTTGACGGTGAACTCTGGGCGAGAGGTGTCAGTGTTTCCACAGGATACTATAACGACGATGAAAACACAGCAGCTTCCTTCGAAGACGGTTGGTTTAAAACAGGCGATTTAGGTTACATAGACGAAGACAACTTTGTTTTCGTCACAGGCAGAAAAAAGAATCTCATTATTCTTGCAAACGGCAAAAACGTTGCACCTGAAGAGATTGAAAACCTCATTTATAAGGCTATGCCCTATGTCAGTGAGGTTGTTGTTTCTGCCAACGGGGATAAACTTCAGGCTGAACTCTATCTCAATGAGGATACGCCTGAATATGATGAAAAAAAGGCAAACGCAGATATAGCAAAGCTCAACACACAAATGGCTTTCTATAAAAATATATCAGTGGTTACTTTCAGGGATGAACCCTTCCCGAAGACCACAACAAGAAAAATTATCAGAAGCGGAGTTAAAAAATAATGTTTGAGAAATTACTTGAAATCGTAAAAGAATATGTTGAAATTGACGCAACTGCAATCACACCTGAAAGCGATTTTATGATGGACCTTGGTATTGATTCTTTTACCCTTTCAGAAATTGCCTGTGCTGTGGAGGATGAGTTTGATATTGAAATTCCCGACAGTAAAGTTCATTCTCTTAAAACGGTCGGCGATGTTGTAAGTTACCTTGAAGAAATTACGGCATAAAGATTTTTCGGGGCGATAAAAGTCGCCTCTTCCTTTTGTTTTCCCTTGACTTTATGGGGGTAAAATGTTAAAGTATATGTATATTTTTAAAAGGAGTGTTAAAATGGAACAAAAAATCCTGAAACTCATAGGCGTTAAGGGTACCTTCAAAGAAGACGTTGTGCCTATGATAAACTACAGTTCTGCCAACATCACTACCTCAGGTGCGGGATATGTTGTCAGTCTTTTCTATATGAAATTCCTCACCGACGTTGTAAATCTCCCTCTTGGCTGGGCGGGTCTTGTAACGACCGTTGCAGTTGTATGGGACGCAATTACCGACCCCATTATGGGCGTTATTACCGACAGAACCCGTTCAAAATACGGCAAGCACAGACGCTATATCCTTTGGGGTATGCCCCTTCTCTGCCTTTCATTTATAATGATGTGGAACGGCTACGGTTTTGACGGCAGAACAGAGCCTTTAAAGACCTTTATTTACTTTACTGCTGCTTATATGCTTTATAAAACCGCATACACAGTTATAGATATACCTCATGTTGCAATGCTTCCCGAGCTTGCGCCGGACTATGATCTGAGAATTCAGTATAACTCGGTAGGTTATATCTTCAATTCCATCGGTATGTTCCCGTCCTTCTTCCTTGCAACTATAATTCTCAAGGTTTTCGGCTTTGATACACCGCAGGCAGGTGCTGAAAAGCCTATGCTTATAGTGGGTATTATTCTTGCTGTTGTTTACGGTTTAAGTCTTTTCACCACCTTCAAGCGCGTAAGAGAAAAGCCTTCTCTTGACCTCAAGGTTGAGAAGTTCGATTTCAAACTCCTTATGAATGAGTATAAATATGTTGTTAAAAACAAAGCCTTCAGAGAATACTTCTTTATGAGCCTTTGCTATAATATAGCAACCTATTTCTACACCACAACGCTTATTTATTATATCGAATATGTTGCAAAGCTCCCTACATGGTACGCTATTTTCACCACAATTGCAGGCGCGTTTGAGGCAGCTTCCTTCCCTCTGAACTATGCTCTTACAATGAAGTTCGGCAAGAAGAAGTGCGGTGCTATCGTAACACCTCTTATGCTCGCAGGCTTCGGCGTATGTCTGTTTATGAATCCCACAGCCGAAAACGAAGGCGCAATTATTTGGAAAATTATTCTTATGGCTACGGCTGTTCTTTATCCCTTTGGTAAGTCAGGTCTCGGCTATGTTGCAACAAACATCCTTCCCGATATCTCCGACGTTGACGAGCTTATTACAGGCAGAAGACGTGAGGGCGTTATCGGTACCTTCAACACCTTCATCAAAAAGACAGTTTCAGGTGTAATGAGCTCAGTTGTTATGTTTATTCTCGGCGGCTTCGGTCTTGTTGTCGGCGACGAGGTTGAACAGTGGGAAGCAGCAAACCCGGGAATGCTTTATCAGCAGTCTGACAGTGCACTTTTAGGTGTAAGAATATGTATTACCTTTGCACCTATTGTCTTTACTCTCATTTCTCTTTACCTTCTCCACAGGTTCCAGATGACAAAGAAGGAGCATACAATCATCCGTGCCGCTGTTGCAACAAAGCATAAGTACGGCTCAGTAACTCTCACCGGTGAAGAAATTGAAATTATGGAAAAGATTTCAGGTCAGAAGTACGAAAACACATGGCTCGGCAGAGATAATGACAGTAATGTTTATCAGCCTATTGAAAAGAATGAAGATGGCGAATACACAATTCTTATTGAAATCGAAGAAGAAATGAAAGCTATCAGAAACTCAAAAGAAGGCAAAAAGGCAATAACAGACAACACCGAGAGTGCCAACGGTGATTATGACGAATCCCTTGAAAAAGTTAAAGAAGCTCTTGGCGAAGACGAATAAAAGGAGATAGAATTATGAGCAGAATTGATATTTCAGTAAAAGAACCCCCGAAAAAAGAAAAATGCTGGCAGCAGAGCCTTAAGGATTTCCTCTTTATGCTTGTTCAGTGGACATGGGCTCTGCCCGTTAACATTGTTGGCTGGATTGCCTTTGCAATCTGCACCAAAATTCTCGGCTACCGTTGGCAGCACTTCGGCTACGCCAAGATTGTTTATGTACCCTGGAAGGGTGGCGGACTTTCAATGGGTCTGTTTATCTTCATTAAGGATAATGCAAAAAGCAAGGAATGGACTTATAACTGCCGTATCCACGAATACGGTCACACATGGCAGGCTCTTCTTCTCGGTCCTCTCTACTACATTGTTATTGCACTTCCTTCAGTTATCTGGTGCAACTGCTTTGCAGGCTACAGAAAGAAGAACAATGTTCCCTATTCAAAGCTTTACTGTGAAGCATGGGCAAATGCCTGGGGTCAGAAGTTCAGCGGACTTCAGCAGACTGAAAATCACAACTAAGTTAAAAAATAAGAGAACCCGGATTTTCCGGGTTCTTTCTTTATATTTGGGTTGATTAGTTAACGAAGTACTTCTTCCAAGAAGCGTCAGTGAGAATTTCACCCTTTGCAATATTGAAAACAAGGGGAATCTGATGACCGTTTCTTTCACTTACAACCTTGATTACATCATCACTGAGATATTCTGCAGTGAGGATTTTTTCGTCTGTTTTGTTGAAGAAGACCTTAATAAGCTCCTGAGCGTGCTTGTCATAATCGCCCGCATTGTCCGAAATAAAGAGAACATCACCGCAAAGGTTGTTGATTCTGCCGAGGAGATACTTCTGTTCATTGGTGAACTTAAGGTTGTTGTTTCTCAGGAAGAATACATCGGGGTCATTCATCCAGGCCCTGCCACTGAGATGACGGCGGAAGATTGAGTTGTTGATAGCGCTTCTTGCACTCAGCATTTCGTTGCTTACCTGAATACGGCTATAGAACTTGCCTTTATATGTAAGGTCAACGTCGCAGCTGATTCTGCAGGCGTCGCAGATGCCAAGAGCAGGACCGATGGGTACGCCGCAGCCGAGGAAGAGCTTATCGCCTACGCACTCACGCAGGAATTCCATAGCATCGCACATAATTTCACCGCGGCTCTTGCCGTGACGGGGTTTGATGCACTGGCTGTAAAGGAAGTCCAGCTTAACCATATCATAGCCCCACTCATTAAGTACAACATCAAATACATGTCTGAGATATTCTCTTACATTTTCGTTGTAAATATCGAAGGTGTAAGCACCGCCCCATGCGATACATCCAACCATAGGCTCGCCGTTTTCGTGTGTGATAAGCCAATCGGGATGCTCCTTAGCCATGCGTGAAACCTTCTGACAGTTGAAGGGAGCAAGCCAGATGCCTGCCTTATAGCCCTTCTTATGGATTTCGTCAGCAATATATTTCATACCCTTGGGGAATTTCTCGGGATTTGGATCAAGCCAGTCACCGATGAAGGTTTCATAGCCGTCGTCAATCTGGAAGATGTTAACCTGATCCTTATAGGGGTCAAGACCACCCAAGTCACGGATGATGATATCTTCTGTGATATTCTGGAAGTAATTATACCATGAGGTGTATCCGCTCATTCTGCCGTGTCTTGTTTCGGGCATTTTCCACATTGCAAAGTATTTGTCGAAAACCTCTTCGTAATCGCCCTCAAAGTAAACAATGTCGAAAACCTTGAGAGGCTCTGTTACAACCTTGCCGAGAAGGTCTTTGCAGAAGTAGAATTTGTTTTCCTTCATCTTAACCTTGAAGATGGTGTAGCCTGTCTTTTCGCTGAGTGAACCCCAGAGGCGTACTCTTTCACCTGTTTTGATGTAGGTGTAGCAATGGCTGTGGAATTCGCCTTTTTTGCCTGAATAGTCAACAATCCATTCGTCACTTGTCTTTTTGGCAAGATCCTTTGTGAATTCACTGATGTTTGCAAGCTTTATTGTGGAGGGCATAATTTCGTCTGCCTTCCATTCCTTTGTCTTAGTCCATGACTGATAGCCGTTTGCAAAGAATTTATCTGTGCTTCTGAAGTTGTAGGGCATTTCAGCATAGAAATCAACAAGCTCAAAGGTTGCTTTAGGCAGGAGTGTAACTGAGTATCTGTTGTCAACATTTTCGATTTCAAGCTTATAAAGGTCATTTTCAAGGGCGTTTGAGGTTACAACCTCTGAGCCGACCTTATACTTGACGGTGTACTGTTTGTTCATCTGAGTCTCTCCTTTGTTTTTTTATGGGTCTATTCTAACAAATATTTCCTTATTTATCAATAATAATCAAAAGGTTTTACAAATCATTTAATATTGCAATATGCTACTTTTCGTGATAGAATAAAGAAGAAAGAAGGTGCAATATGAAAAATCTCAGCTTTAATGATATAGTTAATGCTAAGTTCAGCCTTTATGAAGGCAACCCCATTATACATAATCCCCTGAGCAGCTTTGTTGTTGCTGATCCCAGTGTGCTTACACCCGAAACCTCACATGACGGGAAGTGGCATCTTTTCTGCCACACATTTTTCGGCGTGTACCGCTATGAAAGTGCAGACGGTATAAATTGGGCATGCAAGGGCAGAATTGTCCGCCGTGCCATGCGTCCCGATATAAACCTCATAGACGGCAGGTATTATCTTTTTTATGAGAGAACACGCCCTCCTGTAATGAACGCTCTGAGCCTTGTGGGAGTGAAATGGAAGAGCGAAATTTACTGCGCCGAAAGCAGTGACCTTGAAAGTTGGTCTGAGCCTTATTCCGTTATAACCAAAACCCGACCTTTTGAAGAGGATAAGCACGGCTCGGCAATTTCCAATCCCTTCCTTATAAAAATGGGGGAGGGCTACCGACTTTACTATTCCTGCGGTCAGACCTTTATCAAGGACTGCGGCTTCTGTGAGCCTACACACATCTCCTTTGCAGAAAGCGACAAGGTGTCTGAGGGCTATGTTTCCCGTACCCTACCGATTATCAGCCCCGACGAGAATAAGGAATATCTTAACCTTTGTTCAGGTTGTCTGAAGGTATATAAGCTTTCAGATTGCTACATAGGTCTGCAAAACGGTATCTATAAAAAAGACGGCAAAAGCCATTCGGCAATTATGCTGCTTAAAAGTGATGACGGAGTAAATTTCGAGTTTGTCAAGCCCTTCCTTGTGCCTCAGAAGTGCGGAAAAAGCAACTGGATGGCACAGTACGTCTATGCCTGCTGTCTGACCTATTATGATGGCAGATTAAGACTTTATTTCAATGCGCGCAATGTTTCCGATAATCTCAGAGGCAGAGAGTGCATAGGTGTTTATGAGGCGAAGATATGAAGAAAAGTCTGAAAATAGTTATCAGTGCTGTTCTTATTCTTATCATTGCAGCAGGAGGTTATCTTGTGAATATGTTCGGTGTTTTAAAAGAGGGTAACAGCAGTGCTTACAGTGTGAAGAATGTTCCTACTCTCAGCGAAAGTGCGCTCAAAGGCAAAACAGGCATTTTCCTCGGCAGCTCCGTTACCTACGGCTATGGCTCTCTTGGTGTGAGCTTTGTTGACTATCTTGAAAAGACAGACGGTATAATTGCAGTGAAAGAGGCAGTTTCCGGCACAACGCTCGTTGAGGGTGGCAAAAGCTCCTATGTTGCCCGAATGAAAGCAATCGACCCTGAAATAAAGGCAGACTTTTTTGTGTGTCAGCTTTCAACCAACGATGCTACGAAAGAACTTCCCTTGGGTCAGGTGTCTGAAGGCTACGATATGTCTGATTTTGACACATCAACTATTGCCGGTGCGGCAGAGTACATAATAGCCTATGCAAGGAGTATGTGGGGCTGCCCCGTAATTTTCTATACCCAGGCGGAATATGACAGCGAGCCTTACGGCAGAATGGTTGATATGCTTCTTGCCCTCAAGGAAAAGTGGGATATAACTGTTATTGATTTGTGGCATAATGAAGAAATTAACAGCATAACAGATGCCCAAAGAAAGCTTTATCTCGTTGATAATATTCATCCCACAAGGGCGGGATATCTTGAGTGGTGGCTGCCTGAAATGCGGCGCGTACTCACTGAAACATTGGCTTAAGGAGAATAGTATGACAAGGAAAATTGACGGAACATTTTTTGAGTTCAGACATCATAACACTGCCGAGGGTAAATATTGGAACCCTGCTCTGGAAAAATTTCAGGGCGAAGACTGGCGATGCAAGATAAGAGAAATTGCCGACCTTGGCATGGAATATATAGTTGTTATGGCTACGGCGCTTTATGACAGATGCTATTTTAAATCGAAGGTTTTTCCTTTTGCCGATATGCCCTGCAGTGACCCTATTGAGGAAATTCTCAGTGAAGCCGACAAGTGCGGTGTCAAGGTTTTTCTCGGCAACGGCTTTTACGGTGACTGGAGAAAGGCAAATTACAACATAAAAAGTCAGGAAGTAATAAGCAGATCCTTTGCCGCTATGGAAGAGCTGGCTGAGCTTTATGCACATCACGAGAGCTTTTACGGTTGGTATTTTCCTGATGAAACCTGCATAATTCTGCGCTTTTCAAAGGATTTTGTGAAGTATGTCAATCTCTGCTCGGCACAATGTTATTCACTCACTCCCGACAAAAAGACCCTTATTGCGCCCTTCGGCACAAATCTTGCCCTTGCAAATGAGGGATATGTGAGAAGACTTGCCGAAATGGACGTTGATTTTATTGCATATCAGGATGAAGTCGGCGTAAAGAAAACTCCCGTTGCAAGAACAGAGAAGATATTTGAAAAGCTGAGAAAAGCCCACGATAAAGCAGGCAGAGCTCAGCTTTGGGCAGACATAGAGCTTTTTGATTTTGAAGGTGTTGTTTATAACAGCGCACTGCTTCCCGCACCCTTTGAGCGCATAAAAAAACAGCTTGAAAATGCGGCGCCCTACTGTGATAAAATTCTTTGCTATCAATATCTCGGCATTATGAACCCTGCCGTGTCACCGAGCTTTTCGGGTCATCCCGATTCAGCTAAGCTTTATGAGGATTATATAAAATATATCTGTAAATTTTGAGGAGAATGTCATGAGCAAGGAATTAAAGCGCACTTATGTGCCTTTTAAGGATTGGAAAGAAAAATCTAAGCAGATTGAATACACTGAGCCTACACCTCTTTTAAACAGCGACGGCACTCTCAATGCACGCGGCTGGGCAAGACACAATGTCTTTCAATATGACAGAAGCCTCGTTAAAAGGGAGCGTCTTATAAGTCAGAAGGAGTGGGATTACTACACTGTCACCGACGGTCAGAAGCAGCTTCTTGTTTCCTTTGCCAATGTGGGAATAGGCGGCTTTATGGGGCTTCGTCTTATAGATCTTCATACGGGTGAAGTCCACGCTGATGCCTCAGCTATATTTGTGGGCGGAAAGAAGCACCTGCCTCTCGGAAGAATTGATGCACCGGGTGTCTTCAGGGGCAAATCGGGTAAAACGGAATTTGAGTTCAACACGAAAGAAAAGGAGCGTACCGTTAATTTCAAAATGCTTCATCAGGGCAAAAATTTAGAGTGTAATCTCACTATGGATATACCCGAAGGCCTTGAAAGCATTACAACTGTTCTTCCCTTTAAAGATGACAACACCAAGTTTTTTATGACCACAAAGCAGAACTGTCTGCCCACCTCAGGTGTCTTGCGCTTCGGCGATTTCACCTATGAATTCAGTAAGGATACTGCCTTTTGCTCTGTTGACTGGGGCAAGGTAAATACTCCCAGAGAGCTTGTGTGGTACTGGGGAAGCGGTGCAACTTATCTCACTGACGAAAAAGGTGAAAAGCACATCTTCGGTTTTGAAATTACCTGGGCAATAGGTGACGAAAGCCACGCCACAGAAACCTGTCTTTTCTATGACGGCAGGGTACATAAAATAGGTGCTGTTGATGTTGAAAAGTTCCCAAAAGACAGATTTATGGAGCAGTGGAAGTTCGTTTCGGAAGACGGCAGATTCAATATGACGATGAAGCCCACCTTTGACAACCACAGCGACCTTGACCTGAAGGTGGTAGCAAGAATGAACTGCCATCAGATTTACGGCATATGGAACGGTGATGTGACCCTTGACGACGGCACAAAGCTGGAAATTAAGGATATGTTCGCTTTTTGTGAATATGTGGAAAACCGATGGTAAAACAAAATAATCGGCAGGGTACGGCGGAATATTGATGCCGTACCCTTTGCTGTTCAGTTTTGATATATTGTTGAAGTTTATTTTTCACTCTTTTGTTGAATTTGCTCGCTTTTCAGTTGACCTTTTGAAATAAATGTGGTAAAATATATCTATTATAAAAGGAGGAGTTTCACTATGGACGAAAACAAAAGCAGTGGCGTTGTCGGCAAGGTAAAAGACCTGGCTGCCGAAATCAAGACCCACTGGAATACCCCTGCTGAAGGCAAATATGTTCCTTATAAAGAATATAAGGATATTTTTATTGCTGTAGGCAGTAACTATGCAGGCTCAAAGATTCTTGAGTACATCGGCTTCTGGTCTGCCTGCTATCTTATTATGCACCACTATAAGCTGCCTTACCTTACCTTCTCGGTGATCGGTATTATCAATATGCCTCTCGGCTATATTACAGCTCTTATCTGGTGGTTTGTATGCGACAACCTAGGCTTCCTGCCAAAGAAAACTGAGCGCAAGCTATATGCGGTCTATATGGCGATGATAGTCTTCGGCATATCCACCATAGTCTTTGACTACGCATCTCTTTTCAATCCTACAAGTACCTTTATTACATATCTCAACGGTCTTGAGGGTATGAATGCTACGGCTTGTTTTAAAACTTTCGGCACCCACTTCCTTTACTCAGGTTGGGTAGGCGCCCGTAACATTTTCTGGCGTAAAAAGCTCATTCCGAAATACGGCAGATATAAGTATTCACTTTACAGTGACGTTATTCCTAAGTGCGTAATGGTTGTTCTTATCGGTTGGCTCCCTGTTTACAACATTCCCGATGTTGCAACAAGAGTATGGGTTGCAAACCTTCTTTTTGCCACATATAACGTTTTTGGTTTCGGCAATGTGCTCGAAACCTGCACACAGAATATCAGCCCCAACCTGAAAGAAAGAATCTTCGTAAGAAGCTATCCTATCAAGATGTCACATCTTGCACATTCAATTCTCGCCATTGTTCTTCCCGTATTTGTTGGTATGCTCAGATATGAGTGGGCTGATATCAACCTTTACAGATATCTTATTCCTATAACATTTATCACATTTGCAGTGTTCACAATGCTTTTTGCAGGCAGAGTAAAGGAAAGAATCCCTCAGCCTCCCATTGAAAAGAAGGTTCAGATTAAATTCTGGGACGGTCTTTTCGGCGTACTGAGAAACAAATATCTTCTTATCAACACCATAGTTGGTCTTATTGACTCACTTGGTAACGGTATGCTTCCCTTTGTGACAATACTCTATCTCTACACATTCAGACTTTCAGGTCTGCCCTATAGCCTTATTGTTGCACTTGTTTCCTTCGCAGGCACTCCGCCCGATTTCCTGTCACCCTACTTCCTCAAGAGATTCTCATACAAGCAGATTATGATATTCTATCAGCTGTCACGTGCTATCGGTAACGCTGCAATTGCTGCTGCTATCTGGTTCTGCGGTGACAACCTGAACCTTTGCGGTACTATCTGCGTTGTAGTTCTCTTCCTTATGGAAATGACAAAGACAGTTCCCACAACTGCAGGTCACGATATGAACGTAAGAATCGGCGACTATCAGATGTATCTTTCAGGTGAAAGACTTGAAAGCTTTGCAGGTATCTTCGGTTGGTTCACAGGTCCCATCACTTCATTTGTTGGTCTTATCATTCCCTTGTTCCTTCTTAAATTCGGCTTCAACAGTAACTGGGAAGTTCTCTTTGTTGACGCATCAAGAAGAAGCATTATTGCTATCCCCATTATTGTTGACGTAATCGGTTTTGCCCTTATGACAATTCCCTATCTCTTCTGGGACTATGACAGCAAGAAGCAGAATATGGTTATGGAAGTTCTCAAACGCCGCGCAGAAGTTACGGAAAGAAAAGCTCAGGAAGAGGGCATTTCTACCGAAGGCGCATATTTAGGTTAAGGAGGCGAGATTATGAGTAAGAAAGAAAACAAAAAAGAAAAAAAGATGCCTCCTCATGACGGTGCAGGTACTATTGAGTCAAGAATTATTGACGTTGAGCCTGTTGTTGAAATTCCCGAAGACGAAATCTGGACATATCAGGTGCCGGGTCTTGCAGCACCTCATATCGGCAAGCCCTATAAAAATGCCGGTTTCAAGAAGATTCTGCTTGCAATCATAATTCTTATTGCTGTTTCACTTTCCTGCTATTTCAGTGTAAGAACAGTGCAGAGTGATACTTTTGAATATAAGGAAACAAAGCAAGGCATTGAATTTTCAAAGTTCAGCAACACGGGCTTTATCAAAGAGATTGATGTTAATTTTGTAACGGATATCGTTTATGACACTGAAAACCCCGATGTAAACACAAACTTCTCCTTCACCAAGGATGAAACAAAGAAAATTACATCAATCCGTGAATATGCCTTTAACTGTGACGGTGTTGTTGAGGTTATCAATATCGGTCCCGATGTGCTGGAGATTGACGGAAAGTCATTCTATTCATGCTGGGCGCTCCGCAGAATTGAAGTAGACGAAAACAACCCCAACTACTGTGACGTTGACGGTGTACTTTACACCAAGGATATGAAGAGAGTTGTCTGCTATCCTCCCAACCATGACGAATATTTAAGACAGAAGTACGGCTATGAAAATGAGTTTTACAGAGCAGATGCCACTGAAGAATACATAAGAGATATTCAGACCTATGTTGTACCCTCAACAGTTGAAACTATCGGTGAGCTTGCATTTGCTTATGCAAACCTGAGAGTTATTTACCTTCCCGAAGGTCTCAAGAGAATTGAAACTCTCGGTGTATTCAAGCTTCACGAGCCTAAAGACCAGTGGAGCAACACCCCTTCACTTGACAATGTTTACTCCTATAAGACCGAAAATGAAATTCTCGATTCACGCTTTACATCTGAGGAAGAGCTTGGTGAGGTTTACATTTCACTTCCCGAAGGTCTTGAATATATCGGCTCAGACGCATTCAGCTACAACCAGACTATGACTTATCTCTACATTCCCGCAAGCGTTAACTTCATCGGTCACCACGCTTTCTGGGACACCTTATATAAGGAAGACGGTCAGCTCAAGGGTGTTACTGAGATTTATACCGGCGCTGACGAAGAAAGCTTTGGCAAGGTCAAAACAGGCGACGCATGGAGACCTCAGTATGACCATATGCTCTTTAAGAAGTCAGTTGATATTGTGTACTCTGCCGAAAGAGCTGAGTGATTCATAACCTAATAATTAAGCGGTGGGTTTTCCTGCCGCTTTTTTGTTTATTATTCGTTAAAAAATGTAAAAAAGTACTTGCATTTTAATTTGGGCTGTGATATAATTAGTCCAATTTCAGGATTTAAAACTTTAAATAGATAAAGTGCAAGTATAAATCCTTGAAAATAATTGACACTTGTGGTTAATTAGGTGTATAATATAATTTATTATTATTCGGGCAGCGTACCCGGAAAAGACGGTGAATATTATGGTATCAAATGAAATGTATGAACTCGGTGCAAAAAGCTCCGTAATAAGAGAAATATTTGAGTTTGGCAAGAAAAGAGCTGCAGAAATAGGCAGAGAAAATGTCTATGATTACAGTCTGGGCAACCCAAGTGTACCTGCTCCTGAAATAGTGAATGAAACAATCAGGGAGCTGACACTCAATATGCCTACCTGTGAGCTTCACGGCTACACATCTGCAGTGGGTGACAACGCCACGAGACAGGCAATTGCCGATAATCTTAACGAGCGTTTCGGCACAAGCTTTACAATGAATAACCTTTATATGACCTGCGGTGCAGCGGCATCCCTTTGCATAACCTTCAGAGCATTAACTGAAAAGGATGATGAAATTATAATTTTTGCACCCTATTTCCCCGAGTACAAGGTATTTATAGCTTCTCAGGGAGCAAAGCCCGTTGAAGTCAAGTGCAAGGAGGAAGACCTGACAATTGACCTTGAAGCCTTTGAAAAGGCTATTACCTCCAACACCAAGGCAGTTGTACTCAACTCACCCAATAATCCCAGCGGCGTTGTTGCAAGTGAAGAAACCGTAAAGGCAATGTGTGCAATTCTTGAAGCAAAGCAGAAAGAGTACGGCAAGAGCATTTTCCTTATAAGTGACGAGCCTTACCGCGAGCTTGTTTATGACGGCGTGCAGGTGCCTTATCTTACAAAGTATTACGACAACACAATTGTATGCTACTCCTTCAGTAAATCTCTTTCACTGCCCGGTGACAGAATCGGATACATTCTTGTTCCCTCTGAGGTGGAAAGCTTTGAGCTTATCTATAAGGCAGTCTGCGGTGCAGGCAGAAGTCTCGGCTATGTATGCGCACCCTCAATGATGCAGTTTGTGATAAGAAAGTGTGTGGGCCATACAGGTGATGTTAATGCCTATAAGAGAAACAGAGACATCCTTCTCGATGCTTTCAGTGAATACGGCTTTAAGACAGCAAAACCCGACGGTGCTTTCTATCTGTTTATGAAGTCACCTATAGCTTCGGCAACAGACTTCTGTGAAAGTGCAAAGAAATACGATTTGCTTCTTGTTCCCAGTGATTCCTTCGGCTTCCCCGGTTATGTGAGAATTTCCTACTGTGTAAGCGAGGATATGATAAGACGTTCACTGCCTGCATTTAAAAAGCTCGCCGAAGAATACGGCTTGATTTGAGGTTGATATAATGGATAAGTTGCTCAGTGCAAGACAGATAATTAACGAAACCGACAAGGAAATTGCTGCCCTGTTTGAAAAGAGAATGAAGGCAGTCAAGGAAATTGCCGAATATAAAATGGAAAGAGGTCTTCCCGTTTTTGATGCTTCAAGAGAAGACCAACTTATAAGAGACAACATAGATAATGTTGAGGACGAAGAGATAAAGGAATACTATGTACCCTTTATAAGAAGCACAATGGATATATCCAAACGCTATCAGCACCGCATTTTATCAGGTGCAAACATCGCTTACAGCGGGGTTGAGGGTGCTTTTGCACATATCGCTGCAGGCAGAATTTTCCCTGACGGCAACAGAATTTCTTATCCCGATTTCAAGGCAGCTTACGAGGCTGTTGAAAAGGGAGAGTGCGAGTGTGCGGTTATTCCCATTGAAAACAGCAGGGCAGGTGAAGTCGGTCAGGCAATCGATTTGCTTTTCTCAGGCTCACTCTATGTCAACGGAGTTTATTCTCTTGATATCAGACATAACCTTATAGGCATAAAGGGCGCAAAGGAAAGCGACATAAAAGAGGTTATTTCCCATCAGCAGGCTCTTGACCAGTGTGCTTTATATCTGAGAAATCAGGGCTATAAATCCTCTTCCTGTGTCAACACTGCAAAGGCTGCTCAGCTTGTGGCAGAAGCAGGAGATATAACCAAGGCAGCCATAGCTTCAAGAGAAACTGCAGAGCTTTACTCTCTTGATATTATCAGAGAAAATATAAACGAGGCAAGCGACAACACTACCCGTTTTGTGGTTGTCAGCCGTACTCTCTCAAAAGAGAAAAAAGACCATTCAATTATAGTCTTTACGGTACCCGACGAAGCAGGTGCACTTGCCCATGCAATAAATATAATCGGTCATCACGGCTATTCTATGAGACACATCAAAAGCCGTGCAATGAAAGACCTTATCTGGACTTATTATTTCTATGTTGAGCTTAAAGGAGACTTACAGTCCTCACGCCGCGGCAAGTATATGATGGAAGAATTGGCAGAATGCTGCGACAAGCTCAAAATGATTGGTACCTTTAACGAAAACAGCAAAATCTGAGGTGACAGATTATGATTATATCCCTTGATTTAGGGAAAGACTCCTACGATATAATCCTCGAAAGGGGAGCGCTGAAAAAAGCGGGCGAGCTTCTCGGTATAGGAGAGGGCAGAAAGGTGCTTATTGTCACCGATTCGGGCGTACCCCGTGAATATGCCGATACTGTGGCGTGTTGCTTTGAGGACAGCCATATTTTCACCTTTCCGGAGGGCGAAAAAAATAAAAACTTCGACACCTACCGACAGATTTGTCAGACCCTTATGGATGCCTCTTTCACAAGACGTGATGCGGTTATTGCCGTTGGCGGCGGCGTTGCGGGAGATATGGCAGGCTTTGCCGCGGCAACCTATATGCGAGGCATTGATTTCTATAATATTCCCACCACTCTTTTATCTCAGGTTGACTCCTCAATCGGCGGAAAAACCGCCATTGACCTTGGTAAAATCAAAAACATAATCGGCGCATTCCATCAGCCGAAAAAAGTGATTATTGACCCTGATGTGCTTTGTACACTGCCGAAAAGGCAGCTCTGCAACGGTCTTGCCGAGAGCATCAAAATGGGTGCAAATTTCGATAAGGATTTATTTGAAATTTTCCTTGGCTATGATTATATGAATCACATCGAAGAAATAATTGAACGCTCACTCAAGGTTAAGAAATATGTAGTGGAGCGGGACGAAAAAGAAACGGGACTTCGCAAGGTGCTTAACTTCGGACACACAATAGGCCACGGAATTGAAGCTTCGGCAGAGTACGGTGAGCTTTATCACGGTGAGTGTGTTGCTTTGGGTATGCTGCCGATGTGCAGTGAAAAAGTGAAAGAGCAGATGATAAAAGCACTCGAAAATGCGGGGCTTCCCACTGAATATAATTACGATAAAGAAAAGGTTTACGAGGCTCTTTGCCACGATAAAAAATCGGCGGGCAAAACCATAACCACAGTCAAATGTGACGAAATCGGCACATTCAGATTTGAAGAAATGACAGCTGAAGAGCTTAAAAAGCTTCTTTGAGGTAGTAAAATGAAAAACACATTCGGAAACAACATCAGCATAACTCTTTTCGGTGAAAGTCACGGCGCTGCTATCGGCTGTGTTCTTGAAGGAATTGCCCCCGGCATTGAGGTTGATGAAGAGTTTATAGCCTGCCAGATGGAAAAGCGCAAGGGCATAAATTCTATATCCACGCCGAGAAGAGAGGCGGACAAAGTTAAAATATTAAGCGGTGTTTTTGGGGGAAGAACTACGGGTACACCTATAGCATTTATGATAGAAAACACTTCTCAGCACAGCAAGGATTATTCCTTGACCAAAGACCTTGCAAGACCCTCTCACGCTGATTATACCGCACAGTGCAAATACGGTGGCTTTCAGGATTACAGAGGCGGCGGTCACTTCTCGGGCAGAATAACTGCTCCCATAGTTGCCGCAGGTGCAGTGTGCTTAAAAGCTCTTGAAAATAAAGGAATATATATCGGCACTCACATTTCCTGTTGTGCAGGCATAAATGACAGAGCTTTTGATAATATCAGCGAGGATATAAAGCTTCTTAGTGAAAAGCCTATGCCCGTACTTTGCGAAAAGGCGGAAAAGGAAATTCTCATTGCTATAGAAGACATAAAAAAAGAGGGTGACAGCCTTGGCGGTATCCTCACAACAGCAGTTATCGGTATGCCCGAGGGTGTTGGTGAACCCTGGTTTGACACTGTGGAAGGTATGCTCTCTCATGCTCTTTTTTCAATTCCCGCAGTCAAGGGTGTTGAGTTCGGTCAGGGCTTCGGGTTCTCGGATATGAAAGGCAGTCAGGCTAATGACCCCTTCTTTATGAAGGATGGCAGAGTGCAGACAAAAACCAACAACAACGGCGGAATTAACGGCGGCATCACAAACGGTATGCCCATAGTTTTTTCTGTTGCAGTGAAGCCCACTCCCTCCATTTTCAAAGAGCAGGAAACAGTTGATTTCGTTAAAAATGAAGATGCTGTTTTATCGATAAAGGGCAGGCACGACCCTGCAATTATCCACAGAGCAAGAGTGGTTGTAGACAGTATTACCGCTATTACTCTTTGTGACTTGCTCTCCACACACTACGGCACAAACTGGCTCGGTGAATAATATGAAATACGGACTTATCGGTGAAAAATTAGGTCACAGCTTTTCAAAAGCAATTCACGAAAGCATAGGCGGCTATAACTACGAATTAAAAGAAATTGCAAAAGGTGACCTTGACGCTTTTATGAAGGAGAAGGATTTTCTCGGCATAAACGTGACTATCCCTTATAAATCGGCAGTTATTCCTTATCTTGATTTCATTGATGAGAATGCCGAAAAAATAGGCGCTGTCAACACAGTTGCGTGTCGTGACGGTAAGCTTTACGGTTATAACACAGACTTCGGCGGAATGAAGGCACTTATTGAAAAAGCAGGCTTTAATTTCAAAGACAGCAAGGTGCTTATTCTCGGCTCAGGCGGTACGTCAAAAACTGCGAATGCCGTAGCAAAATCCCTTATGGCAAAAGAGGTCATAACTGTCAGCAGAAGCGGTGAAGTGAATTATAAAAATGCAGATGTCTTGCATAAGGATTGTGACTATATAATCAATACCACCCCTTGCGGAATGTATCCCGACAATGACAGCTATGCAATAGACCCGAGAAAATTTCACTCGCTTAAGGGCATAGTGGATGCAGTTTATAATCCTCTTGAAACAACACTTGTGCGCCTCGGCAGAGAAGCCGGCATCAAAGGTGTTACGGGACTTTATATGCTCGTTTCTCAGGCAGTGCTTGCCTATGAGATATTCACGGGAAAAGCCCTTGACACTCAGGCTGTTACAGATGAAATTTTCCTGAAGCTGAAAAAAGAAAAGCAGAATATTGTTCTTGTGGGTATGCCCGGCTCAGGCAAAAGCACCGTAGGCAGACTTCTTTCTGAAATGACAGGCAGAGGCTTTACCGATACCGACGATGTGATAAGTGAAAAATACGGTGTTATCAGTGAGATTTTTTCAAAGTACGGCGAAGGCTATTTCCGCCACAGAGAAAGTGAAGCGGTGAAGGAAGCTGCAAAAAAGGGCGGTTATGTAATTGCAACGGGCGGCGGCGCAATTTTAAGGCAGGAGAATGTGGATGCTCTCAGGCAAAACGGAGTAATCTTCTTTCTCAACAGACCTCTTGAGGATATTATGCCAACCTCAGACAGACCCCTTTCAAGTGACTTCGAGGCACTAAAAAAACGCTTCGACGAACGCTATGACAAATATAAGGCGGCGGGGGATTACGAAATCTTTATTGACGGCAATCCTGAAAATGCCGCAAAGAAAATTCTGGAGATAATGAAATGAAAATTCTTGTTATAAACGGCCCTAATCTAAATATGCTGGGCATAAGAGAGCCGTCACACTACGGCAGAGAAACCTATGCAGACTTAGTTAAAAAGATTGAGGATTACTGCGAGGGTAAAAATATAATCTGTGAGTGCTATCAGTCCAACCATGAGGGCTGTCTTGTTGATAAAATTCAAGAGGCTTACGGTGTTTTTGACGGCATAGTCATTAACCCGGGTGCTTACACTCACACAAGCATTGCTCTTCTTGATGCAGTTAAAAGCGTGTCAATTCCCACCGTTGAGGTGCATATCTCCAAGGTAGAAGAAAGAGAAGATTTCCGTCAGATAAGCTATATCAGGCTTGCCTGCGTTAAGACAATAACAGGTCAGGGTACAGACGGCTATCTTCAGGCAATAGATTTTTTAGTTAATAATTGATGTGATAATATGAAAATTAAAATCCGCCCCTCGGTGTTAAGGGGCAAAGTTACGGCACCGCCCTCCAAGAGTATGTGTCACAGACTTCTTATCTGTGCAGGCCTTTCGCAGGGTGAAAGCCTTATTTCAAATGTCAGCTACAGTGAAGACATCCTTGCAACCCTTGACTGCCTAAGTGCTATGGGCGCAAAAATCGAAAAAGGCGAAGGCTTCGTTAAAATATGCGGTACTCTGCCGAAGGCGGGAGCTTTTCCTTGCCGTGAAAGCGGCAGCACGCTCAGATTTTTTATTCCTCTTGCAATGCTCTGTGAGGGCGAAAGCCGTTTTATGTGCTACGGCAGACTTACGGAAAGGCCTATGGCAATTTATGAGAATATTGCAAAGGAAAAAAATCTCACCTACAAAAAAAACAGTGAGGTCATTACCGTCAGCGGCAAACTTCCCTCAGGTGACTATACTGTGCCTGCCGATGTGAGCAGTCAGTTTATATCCGGTCTTTTATTTGCACTGCCTTTATGTGAGGGTGACAGCACCCTGATGCTGACAGGCAATATTGAAAGCAGAAGCTATATTGATATGACTTTGAGTGCTATGGCTCTTTTCGGTGTCAGTGCAGTGTGGCAAAATGAAAACACAATTTATATTAAGGGCAATCAGCAATATAAAGCAGGCAGTCTCACCGTAGAGGGCGACTGTTCAAACGCAGCATTTTTAGATGCCTTCAATCTTTTCGGCGGTGATGTAACCACCGAAGGTCTCAGAGAAGACACCTTGCAGGGAGATATGATATATAAAGAGTATTTTTCGCTTCTTCGGCAGGGTACACCCACACTTGATATAAAGAATTGCCCCGACCTTGCGCCTATACTTATGACGGTGGCTGCGGCAAAAAAAGGTGCAAGACTTATAAACACGGCACGCCTTAAAATTAAAGAGAGTGACAGAGGAGCCGTTATGGCGCAGGAGCTTTCAAAATTCGGAGCTGCTGTCAGGGTTTACAACAACGAAATTGTCATTGATAAAGCAGAGCTTTACACACCGAAGGATGACCTCTATTGCCACAATGACCACAGAGTTGTTATGTCGCTTGCGGTGCTTGCGAGTGCTTACGGCGGCACACTTGAAGGCGCACAGGCAGTCAGCAAAAGCTATCCCGACTTCTTTGATATAGTTAAATCCCTCGGATTGGAGACAGAAAATTATGACGGTTAATAAAAATACAAAATTTCTCATAGTGGGTCTGGGACTTTTAGGCGGCTCTTATGCAAGAGGTCTTACGGAAAAGGGCTACTATGTTGAGGCAATAACCAAAAATCAGGAGGACTGCGACTATGCACTTGAGCACGAAATGGTGAAAAAGTGCAGCACAGAGCCTGATGAAGAAATGATAAAAAATGCCGATGTTATAATCTTTGCACTTTACCCCGATATTTTCCTTAAGTGGATTGAAGAGCATGGCGATAAAATCAAACCCGGTACTGTAATAACGGACGTAACAGGTGTCAAGGAATGCATAGTTGACAAAATCCAGACTATGCTTCCGCCTATGGTTGAGTTTATATCGGCCCATCCTATGGCAGGTCGTGAGGTTTACGGCATAAAAAACAGCGACGAAAGAATATTCTACGGTGCAAACTATCTTGTTGTACCCACACACCGAAACACACCCGAAGGCATTGAGGCCTGCAAGAGAATAGGTGAAATCTTAGGTTTTGGCAGAATAAGCGAAATTTCACCTGAGGGTCACGATGAGATGATAGGCTTTGTTTCTCAGCTTACTCACTTTATAGCTGTCAGCCTTATGAATTGCTATGAGCATGAAAGACTTGAGCGTTACACTGCTGACTCATTCAGGGACCTGACAAGAATTGCAAATATCAATGAAACTATGTGGAGCGAGCTTTTCCTGCTCAACAAGAAGGCACTCTTAGAGCAGATAGAGCTTTTTGAAAAGAACTTTTCACTTCTTCACGAATGTCTTAAAAACGATGACCGTGAAGGTATGATGGAAATGATGCGCATTTCAACTGAGCGCAGAAAACAGTTCGATAAATAACTATTTTTATACGGAGGTAAAAAATTATGAATATGGATTTCGTATGCAAGCTGCCCATCCCCAAGGATATTAAGGAGCAGTATCCCTTAACAAAAGAAGCAATTGAAATAAAAGCAAAAAGAGATAAGGAAATTAAAGATATATTTGAAGGAAAAGAGCGAAAATTAATCCTTGTTATCGGCCCTTGCTCAGCTGATAATGAAGACAGCGTAATGGACTATATTTCACGCCTTGTTCCCGTTCAGGAAAAGGTCAAGGATAAAATCCTTATCATTCCGCGAATTTACACAAACAAGCCCAGAACAACAGGTGACGGCTACAAGGGAATGCTTCATCAGCCTGACCCAAATTCAGCAGCAGACCTTATCAAGGGTATCGTAGCTATCAGAAAGCTTCATATGAGAGCCCTCAATGAAACAGGCTTTTCCTGTGCAGATGAAATGCTCTATCCCGACAATTACAGATATCTTTCAGATATTCTCGGCTATGTAGCCGTGGGTGCCAGAAGCACTGAAAACCAGCAGCACAGACTTACGGCAAGCGGTATTGATGTACCCGTAGGTATGAAAAACCCCACCGGCGGTGACCTTGGCGTTATGATGAACTCAATTACTGCAGGTCAGCACTCTCACGATTTCATATACAGAGGCTGGGAGGTCAAGAGCCACGGTAATGCTTTGACCCATGCTATTCTCAGGGGCTATGTTGACGAAAAGGGCGCAAGCTACCCCAACTACCACTATGAGGACCTTCTTAAGCTATGTCAGCTTTATTCTGAGCGCTCTCTTAAGAACCCTGCCGTAATAGTTGACACTAACCATGCAAACTCAGGCAAGAAATATAATGAGCAGCCGAGAATAGCTAAAGAAGTGCTTCACTCATGCCGTCACAACAGTGATATTGATAAGCTTGTCAAGGGCTTTATGATTGAAAGCTACATAGAAGACGGTACTCAGAAGATAGGCGAGGGATGCTACGGCAAGAGTATCACTGACCCTTGCATCGGTTGGGAAAAGACAGAAAGACTTATCTATGATTTAGCGGAGGTATATTGATATGTCGTTTCAGGAAATTATATGGAATATAAAAATGTTTTTCGGCAGATTACTGGGACTTTTCGGCATTCATTTTCCTATGCCGCTGTAAAGGAGATAAATTATGTCAATTGAAAAAGTAAGAGAACACTTTAAAACGCTCGGTATCGAAGACCGAATAATGGAATTTGAGGTTTCAAGTGCAACTGTTGAGCTTGCTGCCGTTGCAGTGGGAGTAGAAGGAGCAAGAATTGCAAAAACACTTTCATTCCTTCTTCACGATGAGCCTATACTTATCGTAACTGCAGGTGACGGCAGAGTCGATAACAAAAAATATAAGGCTGCTTTCGGTGCAAAGGCTAAAATGCTCACTCACGAGCAGGCAGCCGAAATGATAGGTCACGCCGTTGGCGGTGTATGTCCTTTTGCAGTCAATGAGGGAGTGAAGGTTTATCTTGATGAAAACCTGAAACGCTTTGAAACGGTTTTCCCCGCTTGCGGAAGCTCAAACAGTGCAATTGAGCTGACTATCCCTGAACTGGAAAAGTATTCGGGCTTCACAAGTTGGGTGAATGTTTGCAAATAAAAGAAAAAACTTTTCTATTACTATTGATTTTAATTTTAAAAGCGTATATAATAGACTAAAGTTATTATGAGATTCCGAAGGGAGGACAATAAAATGAAGCATATTAAAACAATCGAAACACGCAGCCTTTGCGAAAGCGCAAAGAAGGGCGGCTGTGGCGAATGCCAGACATCTTGCCAGAGTGCTTGCAAGACAAGCTGCGGTATTGCTAACCAGGAATGTGAAAATAAGGAAAGCAAATAATCAGGTAATAAGATGCCGCCTACAGAAGGCGGCAATTCTTATGTAAGGAGACATATTATGATACACCAGTATAAATTGGGCGGATATAACATTGTGCTTGACATCTGTTCAGGTGCAGTTCATGTTGTGGATGATGTTGCCTATGATATCATTGCCGACTTTCAAAGCAAGGAAAAAGACGAAATAATAAATGCGCTCTCTAAGAAATATGAGGGCGATGCCGATATAACAAAGCAGGATATATGTGAATGCTATGATCAGGTTGTGTCTCTTAAAGAAAAGGGCAGTCTTTTCACCCCCGACACCTTCGAGCCTATGGCAGGGGAGCTTAAAAGAAAAACATCGGGTGTTATAAAGGCACTTTGTCTTCATGTGGCACATTCCTGTAACCTCAACTGTGCCTACTGCTTTGCATCTCAGGGTAAATATCGGGGTGAAAGAGCCTTAATGAGCTTTGAAACAGGCAAGAGAGCCCTTGATTTTCTAATTGAAAATTCAGGCACACGCCGCAACCTTGAGGTTGACTTTTTCGGCGGCGAGCCTCTTATGAACTGGGATACCCTCAAAAAGCTCGTTGAGTACGCAAGAAGCATAGAAAAAGAAAAGGGCAAGAATTTCCGCTTTACACTTACAACTAACGGTGTGAATGTTGACGATGATGTTATTGAGTTTTCAAACCGTGAAATGAGCAATGTTGTTCTCAGCCTCGACGGCAGAAAAGAAGTTCACGACCGCTTCAGAGTTGACTATACGGGCAAGGGAAGCTGGGACCTCATAGTACCTAAATTCCGGAAATTTGTTGAAGCACGCGGCGGCAAAAACTATTATATGAGAGGCACCTTCACTCACGCCAACCCCGATTTTCTTGAGGATATAAAGACAATGCTTGACTTGGGCTTCACGGAGCTGAGCATGGAGCCGGTTGTCTGCGCAAGCGGCGACCCGTCCGAACTCACTGAAGAAGATAAAACTGTAATTCTCTCTCAATATGAGGAGCTTGCACAGCTTATGCTGCAGAAGGATAAAGAGGGCAAGCCCTTCACATTTTATCACTATATGATTGACCTTAAGGGCGGTCCCTGCATTTATAAGAGAATAAGCGGCTGTGGCTCAGGCACTGAATATATGGCAGTTACTCCTTGGGGCGACTTATATCCCTGCCATCAGTTTGTGGGCGATGAAAAGTTCCGTCTTGGCGATATATGGCACGGTGTTGACAACACTGCCGTTCAGGATGAGTTTGCTGCATGCAACGTTTATGCACGACCTGACTGTCACGATTGCTGGGCTAAGCTTTATTGCTCAGGCGGCTGTGCGGCTAATGCTTACCATTCCACCGGCTCGGTTACAGGTGTTTATAAATACGGCTGTGAGCTTTTCAGAAAGAGAATGGAATGTGCCATAATGGTAGCCGTTGCACGTGAGCTTGGTGAATAATATGACTACGCCTATATGTGATTTTGTGTCACGGTACGCGGGTGAGAATGTGCTGAGACTTCATATGCCCGGCCACAAGGGGAAGGCTGTTATCGGCTGTGAAAGCACAGACATAACGGAAATAAAGGGTGCAGATTCGCTTTATGAGGCACAGGGAATAATTGCTGAAAGCGAAAGAAATGCCTCTGAGGTTTTCGGCTGTAAAACATATTACAGCACAGAGGGTTCTTCTCAGTGCATTCGTGCAATGCTTTACCTTTGCTGTTTATATGCAAAAGCTCAGCAGAGAAAGCCTCTTATATTTGCTGCAAGAAATGTGCACAAAGCGTTTCTGTCTGCGGCGGCACTGCTTGATTTTGATATCAGCTGGCTTTATGATGAAGATGAAACATATCTTTCCTGCAGTATAAGTGCAGCAGAGCTTGATTTTAAACTGACAAATGCCATAGAAAAGCCCGTAGCGGTTTATATTACATCACCTGATTATCTTGGCAAGGTTGCCGATATAAAGGCTCTTTCTGCGGTGTGCAGAAAGCATGATGTGCTTCTTGCAGTTGACAACGCTCACGGAGCATATCTTAAGTTTTTGCCTGAGAGCAGACATCCTGTTGACCTTGGCGCGCACATGTGCTGCGATTCGGCACACAAAACCCTCAATGTTTTAACAGGGGGCGCCTATCTTCATCTCAGTGCTGACCTGCCACATATGTTTGAAGCCAATGCAAAAAAAGCACTTGCGCTTTTCGGCTCAACAAGTCCCTCATATCTTATTCTGCAGTCACTTGATAAGGCTAATGAATATCTGGCATCCGAATATAAAAGCGAGCTTTGTGAGTTTGTCGGCAGGGTACGCGCATTAAAACAGAGCCTAACGAAAAACGGTTACCGCCTTTACGGTGATGAGGAAATGAAAATTACGGTATGCGCCAAAAGTTACGGCTATGAAGGCACGCAATTTGCTGATATGCTGCGTCAAAAGGGAATAGAGCCTGAGTTCAGCGACCCTGATTTTGTGTGTCTTATGCTTACGCCCTCATTGAAAGACAATGTGGAAGAGGTAGAAAAGATATTGCTTTCAATAGAAAGAAAAGCACCCATTACGGTGTCTGCACCGAAGTGCAAAAGACACGAAAGGGTAATGAGTGTCAGAGAAGCGGTTATGAGCCTTGACGAAATGTTGCCCGCAGATAAATGTGCAGGCAGAATACTTGCTCAGGTGAGTGTAGGCTGTCCGCCGGCAGTGCCTATAGTTATGTGCGGTGAGAGAATAAATGAAAGTGACATCGAGTGCTTTGATTATTACGGCATAAGCTGTTGCAACATTATAAGGTAATGACAGTGGTTGCCTTAAGAGAATAAAAAACAAACCCCGCCGTGAAGCGGGGTTTATCTTTGCTTTAATTATTCAGCGGGGAAAAGGTCGGGAGCAAAAGCTGATGTGTCAACGCCTGCTGCCTTGAGAATGTTCATAACAAGATCGTAGATGCTTTCGAGAATTGTCTTAATGAAATCCATTTTAGTGTCCTCCGTAAATTTAATATTCTTGTGTTTTAACACACCTTTATTTTACAATAAATTCAATATTTGTCAATAAGTTTCATTTGATTTCTACATTTTATATAATTTAAACAAAAATATAGACCTTGCTTTGTGCAAGGTCTATAAAGGTTTTCTTATTCACCTTCAACTTCAGGCTTTTCAAGTTCGCCGGGAACTCTGTCTGTGTTAAGACCGAAGAAGTTGAGAATGTCAGTGATGAACTTGATGATTGCGTTGTAGAAATCGATAAAGAAATCCATAGTATTTTCCTCCGTAAGAAATAATTGTAACTATATGATAACTCTTTTTTTAAAAATTGTCAACTGAATATAAAATATTTAACAATTAAGTACTTTGCGGGAACAACAAATAAGCGGTTCAATTTGCGTAAAGCTATTGTATTTTTTTAAGTTTTATAGTAAAATTCAAACTGTATAACTATGTATAAGATTGAGGTAAAAAATGGCAGACAAAGAATTTCTGGAATTGAGACGAAAGATAATAGAAAAAGACTTTCAGCATATGAACGATAAGCAGAAACAGGCAATCTTTCAGGTGAAGGGTCCCGTGCTTATTCTTGCAGGTGCAGGCAGCGGAAAGACAACGGTTATCGTTAACAGAATTGCAAATATAGTCAAATACGGCGACGCATATAACAGCAAGGATTGTGCCTTCGAGCCTTCGGTGAGAGACCTTCGCAGCATGAGAGCATATCTTGACGGTGATGAAAGCGTACTTTTTGACATTGAAGATTTGCTCAGTGTTGAGCCGGCACGCCCCTGGCAGATTCTTGCAATTACCTTCACAAATAAGGCTGCAAACGAGCTTAAGGAGCGTCTTGAAAAAATGCTCGGTGAAGAAGCCAAGGATATATGGGCATCCACCTTCCACTCATCATGCGTAAGAATACTTCGCCGTGACGGTGAGATTTTAGGCTATACAAAGCACTTCACAATTTATGACACAGACGATTCAAAGCGTCTTATCAAGGAATGTCAGAGACAGCTGAATATTTCCGACAACACAATTTCATATAAGGCAATCATCAGCGAAATAAGCAAGGCAAAGGATAATCTCATCTCTCCCGAAGAGTATGAGAAAAAGGCTCTTGGCGAAAAGGATGCACGTATGCAGAAAATAGCCTCCTGCTATAAGATGTATCAGAGTGAGCTTAAAAAGGCTGACGCCATGGACTTTGACGATATTATTGTCAACACGGTAAATCTCCTTGAAAAATACAGTGATGTCCGTGAGTATTATCAGAAAAAGTTCAGATATATTATGGTTGACGAATATCAGGATACCAACCACGCTCAGTACCGACTGACTGAGCTGCTTGCAGGCGCACACAGAAACATCTGCGTTGTTGGTGACGACGACCAGAGTATTTACCGCTTCAGAGGTGCCACAATTGAGAACATACTTTCATTTGAGCATCGCTATGCGGAAAGTCAGATTATCCGCCTTGAGCAGAACTACCGTTCAACACAGACAATTCTTGATGTGGCTAATGAGGTTATTTCAAACAACCGCAAGCGTAAGGGCAAGAGCCTGTGGACTTCAAACCCCGGCGGTGATAAGGTGGTTGTCAACACTGCCTATGACGAAAGCGACGAGGCTAAGTTCATTGCCGAAACAATAGAAGAAAATGTGGCTTCGGGCAAATTCAGCTTCAGTGACCACGCTGTGCTTTACAGAATGAATGCACAGTCAAACTTTATTGAAAAGGTGCTTGTCAGAGCAGGTATTCCCTACCGCATTATCGGCGGTCACCGCTTCTATGAAAGACAGGAAATCAGGGATGCAATTGCATATCTCACTGTTGTGAATAACCCGAGTGATAACATAAGACTTCGCCGTATTGTCAACGTACCCAAAAGAGGTATAGGCGAGGCTACTCTCAATAAGGCTGCAGAAATTTCTACAGGTCTTGGCATAAGCATGTTTGAGGTTTTCAGACAGGCTGAAGAGTTTGATGCTCTGAGAAGAAGCGCAAAGAAGCTCATTGCCTTCTGCGATATGATAGATGAAATCCGTGAGAGCCTTGATAAGGTACCTCTTGATGAGCTGTTTAGTCAGATTATCCACAAAACACAGTACCTCGGTCACCTTCGTCTCGATAAGGAAAAGGGTGAAGAGAGAGAGGAAAATATCTACGAGCTTATCTCCAACCTTAAAACCTATGAGCAGGAAAATGAGGAGGGTACGCTGTCGGGCTTCCTTGAAGAAGTTGCACTTATGACAGATATCGACAACTATAATGCACAGACCGATGCCGTTGTGCTTATGACAATTCACTCGGCTAAGGGACTTGAATTCCCCGTTGTTTTCCTTCCCGGTATGGAGGAGGGAATTTTCCCCGGCATACAGAGTATGTACAGCACTGACGATATTGAAGAGGAAAGACGACTTGCCTATGTAGGTATCACGAGAGCCAAGCGTAACCTTTATATTTCACACGCTAACCTTCGTATGCTTTTCGGCAGCACCTCAAGAAATCTGCCCTCAAGATTTTTGGTGGAAGTCCCCGAAGCACTCATTGAGCGTACAGGCAGACGAGACACCTCACAGATGAATAATTACACCGGTCACACAAGAGCCGACGCAGATTTCGAGCGTTCACAGGGCTATTCCCGTTATATGGGTACTGGCTACCTTTCAAAAATCAAGCAGCAGTCGCAAACACCCAAGGCAGAGGCACCGAAGGTCACCTTCAGTGTTGGCGACACGGTTGTTCACAAGGTTTTCGGCGAAGGTGTAATACTTTCCTCAAAGCCGATGGGCAACGATTCAATGCTTGAAATAGCATTCCAGAAAGCAGGAACTAAAAAGCTCATGGCAAATTACGCCAAGCTTGAAAAGAAATAAAGGAGAGAATTTTATGAAAAACACATTCAGAAAAGCAGTTTCCCTTGTTATCACAGTTTTACTCATTTTCGCTACCGTTTCGTTTGCATCAGCCAAGGAAGATATTACTCCCGTGGTTGTTGTCAGCGGTATGAACTCATTTCCTCTCACAGATGCAAATGGTGAGCAGGTTTATCCCCCCTCAGGCGACAAAATAACAAGCCTTGTTATGGATAACATCAAGCCCCTTTTAGGCTTCCTTGTAAATGGCAACTGGCAGAAATTAGGCGATGAGATTATCTATGATGTATATGAAGACCTTTTTGCTGAAATAGTTTGCAATGAAAAAGGAGAAAGCGTAAAGGAAATCAAAACTTCAACTTTTCCCAAGAGTGTTGACAACTATCCTGACGTATTCAAAAACGGTGAAGAGAGTGAAGATGAAATCGGCATAGTGAAGTGCCTTATTGACGATATCGGCGGTGAGAATGTTTATTTCTTCAACTATGACTGGAGACTTGACCCCATGAAGCACGCCGATGACCTGAACGCCTTCGTTGAGAATGTCAAGAAGGAAAAGGGCAGTGAAAAGGTTACACTTATTCCCTGTAGTATGGGCGGCACTGTAACAAATTCATATCTTTATAAATACGGCACAAAAAGCGTTAGCAAGGTTATCTACGCTATGACAGCTATTCAGGGTCTTGATGCAGTAGGTGAGGTTTTCCACAGAAACATTGACGTTGATGTGGATGTGCTTATGGCTTACCTTTTCTCAATGCAGAGAGACGATATTGCTATGCAGATTCTTATGTCGGCAATTGCGTCTTTCACTGAAATCACACCTGCTATCACAAAATGGCTTGACAAATTTATTGACGAATCACTTGCTGAACTCAACGACAGAGTTTACGATGAGCTTATGTGCATTTCCTTCGGTACTCTGCCGGGCTTTTGGTCTCTTGTACCCGACAGCTATTATGACGAAGCAAAGGATATTTTCTTCAGTGGCAAGATAAACAAGACCTTCGAGGCAGTTATTGACAACTACCACAACAATGTTCAGGCAAGAGCTGCTGAGATTATGCAAGGCGCAATTGATGACGGTGTAGAAATTTATGTTCTTGCTTCCTACGGCTATGTGGGCGGCCCTTACACAAACAAGGCAACAGCACAGTCCGACTGTCTTATTGAAACTGCAAACCAGAGCCTCTGGGCAACAACTGCACTCTGGGGTGAAAGCTTCGGCAAAGACTATACTCCAAAAGGTACCGTATGCACTGACAAGAGCCATAATCACGTTTCTGTTGACGGAATAATCGATGCTTCAACCTGTGCATTCCCTGAAAAAACCTGGTTTATCAAGTATAACAAGCATGTAGGTATTCCCTATAACACAGACTGCCATAAGCTGCTTACATATCTTGTTACAAGCGAAAGCTATGTGAATGTACACTCAGACGAAAGCTATCCTCAGTTTGTGTCCTATAATAAGAATACAGGCAAGCTCACAAGTCTTACAGGTGAAGAAATAAATCCCGATATCACAAGCGGTAAAGCGCCCTTCTTCTACAGACTTGTTGAAATAATCAGAAGCCTTATTGTAAGCGTGAAAAACGCTTTGGGTCTGTAATATTTACGGGGGAAAAGCCATGAAATTATATAATGTCAGAGACTACGGTGCAGTGGCAGACGGCATAACCGATGACGGTGCAGCTATACAGAAAGCCATTGACGATTGCGCCGAAAAAGGCGGCGGCAGGGTACTGCTTGAAAGAGGTAACTATTACAGCCACTCAGTTGCTCTCAAAGAAAATGTTGAGCTTCATCTTGGGAAGGGTGCAGTTCTCAAGGCAAGCAGTGATATTGATTCCTATATCAGACCCTGTGACACAATCAACGACCCGAAAACTGCCCTTGTAGGAAATCCTGTTACCGGTAAGCCATCCTTTGCCTTTATTTACGGCTACGGCGCTCACGGTGCAGTTATCAGCGGTGAGGGCACAATTGATGCAAACTGCTATGCCTTTGTCGAGAGAAAAAGCCAATACTATGTTACGGGCAATTTCTATCCCAGACCAACGGTTATCTATATCGAAAATTCAAATCACATCACCGTTAAGGATGTCACAATAAAGGATGCTCCCTTCTGGACACTTCATCCTGCAGGCTGTGACGATGTGCTTATTTCAAACATAAGAATCCTTAATCCCATTGATGTTGCCAACAGTGACGGTATCGACCCTGACCACTGCTCAAATGTTAGAATACTGGGCTGTCACATAGTATGCGCCGATGACTGCATCTGCCTTAAGGCTTCAAAGGGCAACAGTGAATACGGTCCCACAGAAAACGTTATAATCAGCGGCTGTACTCTTACCTCCACCTCTGCTGCAATAAAAATCGGCACTGAGGGCGTAGGTGACTTCAGAAATGTTATTGTTTCCGACTGCACAATTTCAAAGTCAAACAGAGGCATTTCAATTCAGATAAGAGACGGCGGCAATGTTGAGAATGTTTCCTTCAGCAACATCATTATCGAAACAAGACGCTTCTGTCCCGATTGGTGGGGCAGTGCAGAGCCTATTGCCATAACCGCTTTCAGGCGTGACGAAAACACTGTCTGCGGCCATATTAAGAATATCCGCTTCAACAATATCACCTGCAAGGGTGAAAACGGTGTACTTGTTCACGGCACAAAGGATAACCCCGTTGAAGACGTGCATTTTGAAAATGTGCAGGTTACTCTTGACAAAACCTCAAAGTGGGACTGCGGACTTTATGACCTTCGCCCGGCAATTGATTACGGTCTGACCGACAGCAAAAATTCCTGCTTCTATATCAAGAATGCCGTCAATGTCACAATTGAAAAGTCCGCGGCAGGGTACAGAAACATATGCAAGGACTATGCCTACGGTCTTTATGCCGAAAATGTCAGGGGTCTTGATATGATTCGCTTTAAGTGTGAAAGTGCTTCAGAGGACTACGAAAGCATAAAAATTATTTAAGAAAAACCGAAAAAAGTCTTTACACTTAAGGTTATATTTAGTAAAATGGTGTAAAAGGAATATATGGAGGAATTTTACCATGGCAGTTAAATATAAGAGAATACTCCTGAAGATAAGCGGTGAGGTTTTAGCCGGTGAAGAAGGCAAGGGCATCAACTTCGATGTTGCAAACGAAATCTGCGGCGTTATCAAGCAGTGTGTTGATCTTGGTACCCAGGTAGGTCTCGTTGTTGGCGGAGGCAACTTCTGGCGCGGCAGATCATCAGGTAAAATGGACAGAAGCAGAGCAGATCAGATGGGTATGCTTGCTACCTGCATAAATGCACTTGCACTCTGTGATACACTCGAACAGCTGGGTGTCAAGGCTTGCGTGCTTTCAGCTTTTTCAATGCCTCAGGTTGCAGAAACCTTCTCAAAGAGAGCAGCAGTTGAGCATCTCGAAAAGGGTGAGGTTGTTATTTTCGGTTGCGGAACAGGTCTTCCCTTCTTCTCAACTGACACAACAGCAGCTCTCAGAGCGGCAGAAATCGAAGCTGAGGTTATCTTCAAGGCAACAAATGTTGACGGTGTTTATGACAAAGACCCCAATAAATTCAGTGATGCAGTGAAGTATGACGAGCTTTCACATTCAGAGGTTCTTGCAAAGGGTCTCAAGGTTATGGATTCAACTGCAGCTTCACTCTGCAGAGATAATGACATCAACATTCTCGTTTTCAATCTCAATGACCCTCAGAATATCGTAAGAGCTCTTCAGGGCGAAAAGATTGGCACAACAGTAAAATAATGCTTCGGCATTGTAAATAAAGAAAACATCAATTTATAATAAGAGAGGAATTTATTATGAAAACAGTATTTGAAACCGCAAAAACAAAGATGGGCAAAACTATCAGCGCTCTTCAGTCAGAATACGGCGCAATCCGTGCAGGCAGAGCTAACCCTCAGATTTTAGACAAGCTTACAGTTGACTACTACGGCACACCCACACCCATTAATCAGCTTGGTTCAATCTCAGTTGCAGAGGCAAGAGTTCTTGTTATTCAGCCCTGGGATAAGTCAGTGCTCAAGTCAATTGAAAAGGCTATCCAGACCTCAGATATCGGCATTAATCCTCAGAATGACGGTTCAGTTATCAGACTTACATTCCCGCCCCTTACAGAAGACAGACGTAAGGAAATTGCCAAGGATATTCAGAAGATGGGCGAAAACTCAAAGGTAGCTATCCGTTCAATCCGCCGTGACTGTCTTGAAAAGCTCAAGGCTATGAAGAAGGCTTCCGAAATCACAGAGGACGACCTTAAAGACGGTGAAAAGGAAATCCAGAAAATCACAGACAACTTCATAAAGGAAGTTGATGACCTTTCCGCAGCAAAAGCAAAGGAAATTATGGAAATCTAAGTTTGCTATAGAACAGTGGCTATCTCTTTTCGGTAGCCACTGTATAATCATTTTTTAGGGTAGGATAAAATATGGCAGTGAGCAGAGAAAATTTACCTCAGCACGTTGCGATTGTTATGGATGGCAACGGCAGATGGGCAAAGGGACGAGGCCTCAAGCGTACCGAAGGACATAAGGTGGGTGCGGAGGTTTTCAGAAATATTGCTAAATATTGCAGTGACATCGGAATAAAGCATGTAACCTTCTATGCCTTCTCAACAGAAAACTGGAAGCGTTCAAAAACAGAGGTGTCTGCAATAATGACCCTCTTCAGGAAGTACCTTGATGAAATGGAAAGACGCGCCGAGGAAAATGAAGAGGCAGGCTACAATATCCGTTTTATAGGCTCAAGAGAAGGTATGCCCAAGGATATTGTAAAGCTTATGGACACAGTAGAGGAGCGCTCGAAAGATAAGAGCAACACCTATGTCAATCTTGCTGTTAACTACGGCGGCAGAGCTGAGATAGTCGAGAGCGTGAAGACAATTGCCGAAAGAGTGAAAAACGGCACACTTAAAATCGAAGACATCACCGAGGATACGGTGTCTGCAGGCATTTACACTGCAGGTCAGCCCGACCCGGATTTAATTATAAGACCAAGCGGAGAGTTCAGACTTTCCAATTTTTTGCTGTGGCAGTCGGCATATTCTGAAATTTATGTTGATGACGTGCTGTGGCCGGATTACAAGCCTGAGGACCTTGACAGGGCCCTTGAGGCATATGCTAAAAGAAACAGACGCTTCGGCGGAGTGTAAGGGAATTCGGAATTAGGAATTCGGAATTCGGAATTGCGGGTAAGTTAAAACAAAGGAAAAACTTATTCCGCAAGGCAATCAGATTAAAAACAACAAAGAATGAATAATAAACAGGTGAGTTTTATGAGTGAAACTAAAACTAAAAAGAAACTTTTCAAAGGGGAAAGAACGGCATCGACAATTGTTATATGTGTTTGTCTTGCAGCCTTCCTTCTTCTTGTAATTTTTGATATTGCCCCTGCCATTACGGCGGTGCTTGCTGCTCTTGCCGCAACGGCAACCTTCGAGATAACAAGAGCAGTGGGAGCAAAGAGCAAGATACTATTTACTCTCGCCTGCACAGTGAGCTTATTTACGGTGCTGGCTGAAGGCTTCGCAATACCTTTACCCGGCGGCAGTGTACTTCTTTGCATTTATGCACTGGTGCTGATGTGTCTTATGGTGGCGCGTAACAAGGAAATTCAGTTCACACACTGTGCTGCAGCCTTCTTTTCATCAATAGCCCTTCCCTTTGCATTTTTGTGCTTCCTGAGACTTAACAATATTGCTGATTGGTTCAGTGGCTACACACACCACGAGGGTGCATATTTTGTAGGTCTCGGCTTTGCCTGCTCATGGTTTACAGACAGCTTTGCATATCTTGTAGGCAGAAAGTTCGGCAAGCATAAGATGGCACCTGTTATCAGCCCCAAAAAGTCAATCGAGGGCGCAATAGGCGGTGTGGTTTTCACAGCAGTGATGAATGTGCTTATCCTTTATCTTTTCACCCTCGGCTGCAGAAATCTCTATGATTACAGCTTTATGGGTCAGAGCAATATGAAGTTCCTTTATATCATCCCTATTTCAATGGTGCTTTCATTCATCAGCATGATGGGTGACCTTGCCGCAAGTGTTATCAAGAGAAATTTCGGCATAAAGGATTACAGTCAGCTCATGCCCGGTCACGGCGGAATTATGGACAGATTTGACAGCTGCATTTTCGTACTGCCCACACTCTACTGCATACTTAAGCTGATTGCTGAATACACAGTTTAAAGGTGATATTATGGCTGAGAAACTTTCAATTTTAGGCTCAACGGGTTCAATAGGTACTCAGAGCCTTGATGTTGCCGAGAAGCGAGGCTATGAAATAGTGGCACTCACTGCCGGCAGTAACGATAAGCTCCTTGAAGCTCAGGTGAGAAAATGGAAACCCAAGTACGCTGCATTGGCAGATGAAAAGGCGGCTGCAAGCCTTAAAATTGCCCTTGCCGACACAGACACAAAGGTACTCTCAGGTCTCGAGGGCGTATGCGAATGTGCAGCTGCACAGCAGGCTGACACGGTGCTTAACTCAGTGGTTGGCATAGCAGGTCTTGTACCCACTCTCACAGCTATTGAAAACGGCAAGACTATTGCCCTTGCAAATAAGGAAACTCTTGTTGCAGGCGGTCATCTCGTTACCGAAGCGGCTAAGAAAAACAATGTTTCAATCCTGCCTGTTGACAGTGAGCATTCTGCAATTTTCCAGTGCCTTTTAGGCGCACCATCAAATAAAGCGCTTAAAAGAATTATTCTTACTGCTTCAGGTGGTCCTTTCTTCGGTAAAACAAAAGAAGAACTGCAGAATGTTACATTAGCAGATGCTTTGAAGCATCCAAGCTGGAGCATGGGGCAGAAAATAACTATTGACAGTGCAACAATGTTCAATAAAGGTCTTGAGCTTAT
>JAZSKE010000078.1:0-4768 GCA_045534675.1 Acutalibacteraceae bacterium | reverse complement strand
TCAAAAACGGTGCCATGTCCTGTTGTAAATAAAAATGCGGTGCCGCTTGTGGTGCCACAAAAGAAACGAAAAAAATTTTTTAACTTTTTTGAAAAATCAGGAACATTTTGTATGCACTTATGTCGTAGATAAGTGAAGGCAGGTTATTTATATAATAACTGCCCCCACCAAAGCATCTTGGTATAAAGGATACTACAGCCACCCTACATAGCGAAGCTCGTCTGCGGTATATACCGCAACTAAAGTTTGTCGCTCCCTTGATAAGCGAGAAATTTTAGTTTATGAGCCAAGCAGAAGATTCCCCCACAGTGTGGGGGAAATGTCAGCGAAGCTGACAAAGGGGGACGTGTCCCGTGAGGACCCCACTGACATCTTTGCACGGTGAAGCCGTGAAAGTGTCATAGTGGGTTACGCACTTTCGGAGAAAGCGGACGGTGTTATAAGAACCTGCCTACGGCAGAACCTTGGCGGCGTGGCTTTGCCACTGACTAATGTGGGATTACGAACTTTCGAAAAAGTAGCGGAACAAATAAAGCAGTAATGCAGAAAGGAGGTAAAACCTATGTCAAAGAAAAATTACAGTGTAGCAAGAGTTGTAACTCATACACAAAGCACAATCGGTAAATGTGAAAGGCACAACGAGAGAAAGAATGAGTCTTACGCAAATATGAACGTTGATACGGCTCGGTGTGATATGAATGTGCATTTCAAGAGTTGTGACAAACTAACCTATAATGAACAACTGAATAAACTCTTGGTCGAAAAGAAAGTCTGTATGCGAGGTCTGAAAGCTGATGCAAAAGTCTTTGATGAAATAATATTCGATGTCAACACAGACTACTTTGAAAAACACGGCGGTTATGAATATGCAAAGAGGTTCTATGAGGAAGCATACAGATTTGCAGTTGCCTTATACGGTGAACAGAATATTATCTCTGCCGTAATGCACGCTGATGAACTTAATGTTGCTCTCACAGAACAGTACGGAAAACCCGTGTATCACTATCACATGCACCTTGTAGCTCTGCCTGTTGTGGAGAAACAAATTCTATGGACAAAGCGGTGCAAGGACAAATCACTTGTGGGTACTGTCAAAGAAACGGTTAATCAGATAAGCCATTCAAAGAAATGGAAGTCACCTCAGGCGCTAGATGAAAACGGTAATGTAGTATTCAACGAAAAAGGTAAGCCTGTGCTGATTCCGTCTTACAGTATTCTGCAAGATGATTTCTTCAATCATATGCAAAGAGCCGGTTTCAATGATTTTATCCGTGGTGAAAAAGGCAGTACGGCTGAGCATCTGTCCTGTCTGCAATATGAAATACAGCAGGATAAGAAACGGCTTGAGAAAATCAAAAGTCAGGTTGAAAAGGAAGAAATCCGTTACGACAATATTCATACGGTACACAAAACCTTTATGGAAATTGAGCATATGGGCAAGAAAACGCTTACGGGTAAAGTGACAATTTCAAGTGAAGATTTCAATGACCTAAGCACTATGGCAAAACAATCTGTTGCGGCAAGGAGCAAGATATTCGACCTTGAACGAGAAAACAAAAGGCTAAGAGAAGTAAATTGGGATTTACAGAGCCGAATAAACAGACTCAGTGAGAGACTTTATGAACTTGAACAAATCTGTACTCCCTACCTTAAAGCCTTGAAGTTAATGCCCGAAAAGGTAAAGAGCTTCTTTGCAGAAATCTTCAAAACCGACCGGGAAGAGAATATCATCAAAAACAAAACTAAAAATGAAAGGAATAGATAAATGAATAATAAAATATTTGACAGTATTATTATTTCAAAATGTCCGCCAAAGGATACAAGCATCACATTGGGTTACACCGTTGAAAAAGACGGTAAGCTCTATTATATGGACGGTGAAAACCGTGTGTATCTTACCGAAATCTTTGCTAATACCAAAAATTCAGTTGTAGATTTGGTGGAAAGTACAATCAGATATGATGCTAATTGTAATTAAAAAATCTTAATTGATGTAGAAAAAACGAAAACGCTATGCTATAATGAAAAATGTAAACAGCGTAATATAGTGTGGTTGTTTTCGGAAAAGGAGGTAAATTTTGAAACAACGCATCTATAACGCAGCTTTGTATTGCAGACTTTCCCGTGATGATGAGCTTTACGGTGAAAGCTCAAGCATAAGCACTCAAAGAAAAATGCTCCGTGATTTCGCAACGGAACAAGGCTTTCACATTGTCGGTGAATATATTGACGACGGTTGGTCGGGAACAAATTTTGACCGCCCCGATTTTCAGAGAATGATAGACGATATTGAGGACGGCAAGATAAATTGTGTAATCACCAAAGACCTTTCTCGACTCGGCAGAAACTATATCCTTACGGGACAGTACACGGAAATATATTTCCCTTCAAAGAATGTTCGATATATTGCTATCAGCGACGATGTGGACTCGGATAAGGGCGAAAGCGATATTGCACCCTTCCGTAATATTCTCAATGAAATGGTGGCAAGAGATACGAGCAAAAAGGTTAAAGCCGCTATGCGAGTAAAATTCAACAACGGAGAATATATCGCACCCGCACCGCCTATCGGTTATATTATTGACCCTAATCAAAAGAATAAACTGATAGTTGACGAAGAAACCGCTTGGATACCGAAAAAGATATTTGAGCTTGCGGCTCACGGTAAAGGAGCAGGCGGAATTGCCAGATTGCTCACAGCAGAAAAAGTCCATACCCCTACTTGGTATAGATACAAGAGGTATGGTGAACGGGCTTCAAAGTTTGAAAATCAGCTTGAAGAAATTCGTTGGCAATGGTCATTCGTGAGTGTCAGAGGTATTCTTGATAATGAAGCCTATATCGGAAATACTGTTCATTACAAATGTCAGAAGGTTTCCTTCAAAAGCAAGAAAAACCGTAAGACATCTGAGGATGAATGGTTAAGGGTTGAGAACACACACGAGCCTATTATTTCAAAAGAGTTATGGGATTTGGCACATGCCCATATGAACTCCCGTAAGCGACAGGCAAAACGAGACGAAAATAATGTTTTTTCGGGATTAGTTTACTGTGGTGAGTGTGGTTGGTCCTTAAGCTCTGCTAACTGTAAAAAGCAAGCAAAATATCTGAGATGCACAAAATACGGCCAGCGAGGCAAAGTGGCCTGCTCCCTACACTTCACTCCGTTCAAATTGTTATACGGTGTGGTCTTGCTTCGATTACAGTATTGGCTACTTGAGGTTCATCAAAATCAGGGTAAGATTCTTGACAGACTTTTGCAATCGGGTGAAAGACAGCGAGAAACGGAACGTAAGCATTATGAGAAAGAAATACAGAGAGCCACTAAACGCAAGAAGGATGTTGACCGGCTTTTTGCGAAGACTTACGAGGATTTTGCTTGCGGCAGGCTTGACGAAGAAAACTATGAAATGCTCAGAACAAAGTACCGTAACGAACAGATACAGCTTGCAGATCAAATCTCGCAGTACGAAGAAAAGCTGACGGCTACAAAAACCACAGAAGAAAATGTGCGTAAGTGGGTTGACTTAATCAGCAAATATTCAGAAATCAATGAGCTTACCGCACCGCTTCTCAATGAACTGATTGATAAAATTGTAGTTCACGAGAAAAGAATTGATACCGACGGAAAACCGACGAGAGATATTGAAATCTACTACCGTTTTGTCGGCAGAATTGATTAACACACATTAGAATGAGCCTGTCTTTGCAGGCAGGCTCAGATTTATGAAGTATAATATCCTTAAGTGATGTAAGGCGGCGACTTTAAAATTCCTAACATTATCCTGCCACCCGAACAAGCTAACATTACTGTCGGTAAATGGGGAATGATGCACAAAGACTACCTTGAACACAATAAAAGCGGTCTATTTATGCTAATGGTAACCAAATGCACGCTTTGGCCTTATCTTGCAGATATTGACCGTCAGGCGAATGAAATGTATGACCTTCTGATTAAGCAGATGAAAGAAGCTAAAGGTGTTACAGAAGAATTAAAGGAGCAAGACCAACTTGAATGGATACAGAGGATGGGCAACATTCAACAACGGGCAAGAGAGATCGTATGCAGTGAACTGATATACAATTAAATTAAATTTGACATGCAAAAGCACGACTTACGGAAATGTGGGTCGTGCTTAGCTTTTAGCATTAAAAATGCCTTTTATTCGTTAATTTTCTTGGATAATACATTTGGTCATTTTAAAAATTTCCATCGAATATAGAGCAAAATTTTAAAAAATCATACAATATGTTGTGGTTGATGGCGATCGTGTTTGGATTATATGGTATGGATTTTTTCTTTTAATTACTTTTCGCTTTTCTTAATTACACAAATACTTGATACAGCATTGAACAACCTCAAACAGTCTGTTTCGTCTATTTCATATGCAGAACGCCCGTGGAGAAGCCAATGACGGTTTATAAAGCTTGGCTCATTGTCAATAAACTTAATGTTATCGTATAGTTTTCGAATGAATTTATCATAAGAAATCCATAAGTATTTCTTGGTAATATGTTCAGTTTCATTTGCAAATTCATCTACTTTAGCTTTACAAACCTGCATCATTTTTGTATTTGATTTGTTATCCCAAAAAGTTGATAAAATACCCTCTATGGCAGAGATTAATGGAGACCGCCGAAAATTTTGTGTAAAAGTGAATAAAACAACTCCTTTCAAGCAATAAAGAAAGTAAAGAACTAAAAGCTTGAAAGGAGTAATTTTTATGTCAAAGACAGCAGCAGAAATTATGAAGGAATATGTGAGAAG
>JAZSKE010000064.1:0-3250 GCA_045534675.1 Acutalibacteraceae bacterium | reverse complement strand
TTGTTTTCCGCAGAAGGAATTTGGATTAAACGATAAGTGATTGCGATTGTAAGTTGAGGGGAGTTTCATCAGTTGAGGTTTCACTTCTACTAACCTTTTAATAGCGTATTCGCTCATGCCGCTATGGCACTTCCTTTGTCCGGAGCGACAAAGGAAGCAAAGCGCTCTTTTTTTGATTACGGTAGTCATATTTTTAAGATATAGTCTTAGTCCGCCTCCAACTGCCAGACTACGAAGCGAAATAGTCTTTGCTTTTTCCGACTATGCAGATGTTACCTACTCTCTTCCTTTCAAAAAGCTACTACCCGCCTTCGTCTGTATGCAGTTTCCGAAGCGGGTAAGTTTATGTGTTGCATCTGATTATATTAGCGGTTCTCTCGGGTGGGTCTGACGGATGAGGTGAGATTTCACTGACGAAGCAGTTAGTTTGTGCTATAGTGGGCGGCGGCTCCATACCCGAACTGCGTTCGGGTCGGCGACCTTGGTCGCCGTAAAATCGCCTTGGCGATTTAATGGAGCCGCCGCAGCCTGCCATTTGCACAAACTTAAAGCCCCGCAGAAAACTCTGCAGGGCGTTTGGCGGAATATTGCTTTATTTTTTCAGCAAATTCAAGCGGATATAATCGGAGCGAAGCGACCCTCATGTAATGCACCGTCAGGTGCCACCATGCATTGTCTCTCCTGAAAGGAGAGATGTCACGAAGTGACAGAGAGGTCATTTTGCACTTTGCATTTTAAATTTTGCATTTAAAAAAGCCCCTTACGGGGGCTTTTTTACGCTTCTGCTGCAGCTGCTTCTCTCTTTTCACGGATGAAGGCATATATGGGTTCAAGTCTTTCCTTGGTGAGGGGATAGCCGAATCTCATAAGAAGCCATACGCCTGTGTAAACAACTGCAGGAATGATTGTGCAGATGAACATTATCTTCTTACTTGTGCCGTTGGCAGTGATGAAGCCGTTGCCTGCTGTTTCACTGTCGTATTTAGCCCACTGGAGAAGGAAAAGACCTAAACCGTCGGCAATAGTCTGACCGAGCTTGCGTGAGAAGGTGTAAACAGCATATACTGCACTTTCGTTTCTGATGCCTGTTGTATATTCCTGATAGTCGATAACGTCCATAACAACTGCCCAGCAGGTAAGGCTGACGAAGGTGTAGCCGAAACCGATGAGAAGAAGGGCAGCCATAAACATCCATGCGGGGAATATGCCTGTTTCGGGATTGAGCTTATCGATAATGCCCTGATTGTTTGCACAGATTGCAAGCACAACGGAAGTTATTGCAGCAATAATCGAGAACTTGCCGCAAAGCTCTTTCTTGCCGAATTTTGCTGAAAGCTTGGGAGTGAAAAGTACCAGGCAAACCATAGGCAGATAGTTGCAGACAGTGCCTAAAATGCTAAGGCTGGTGTTGGTGAAGTAGTTTTTATAAAGGTATGCGTTGAAGGAGTTGAACTGAAGCTGACCGCTGATAAGAACACCGGCAAGAGCAACAGTAACGAAGGGTCTTGACTTGAGAAGGCCGAGATAGGTTTTTTTGAAGTCCATCTGAGGCTCTGCTTCTGAGGGAACTCTCTCCTTGGTTGTCTTGTATCCCCAGAGGTAGAACACGATTGAAAGGATGCCCATGATAAGACCGAAGATGAACATCTTGTTGCCGTCGGCAATTTCAACAACCTTGCCTGTTGTCTGGTCGATAACCTCGGTGAGATTTCCGTCGGGTCCCTGCTGCATCTTTGTGGAGTAAATAACCATGGGAGCAATAAGGGAAACAACTGCACCGCCTATGCCTGAACCGATGCTGCGGAAGGTTGAAAGAAGGTTTCTGCCGTTGGGGTCGTCTGTTATAACGCTTGCAAGTGAGCCGAAGGGGATATTCATACCCGTGTACATCATTCCGTAGAAGATGTAAGCTATGTAGCATATAATCAGCAAAATTGTGGTGTTTGACGTGAGCTGATTATAGGGCAGGAAGCAAAGGATTGTTGAAATGCCGAGAGGCAAAGAAACCCATTTGAGATAAGGTCTGAACTTGCCTGCTGCAACGGGAGGCTTCTTTGCAACCATAGCACCCCAGAGAGGGTCGTTGATGCAGTCCCACAGACGGGTGATGATAAACATGAGACCTGCCTTTGCCGGAGCAATTTTCAGCACGTCGGTCATGAAAATTTTGAGATAGCTTGAAATGTATGTAAGGTTAAACATATTGCCTGCTTCGGCAATAGTATAGCCTGCCGCTTCTTTGACGCCGATTTTATTCGGATGGTCATTCACGGGCTTTTCTTTTTTCTGTTTTGCCATAGTTTTTAACTCCTTTTTAATTTAGAAATAAACTTCAATATCTCTGCGGTCAGTGATTAAAAATTTTCATCAAGCTCACCCGCAGTTCCGAATTAACCGAAAATCCCCTCTTTTATGGTAATTTCGCCGGGAGTGAAGCCGGCATTTTCAATAGCTTCAATAAGAAGCTTGTCGTCAATATCCTCTTTCATTGTGGCTACGGCTATGCCTTTTTCGTGGTCTGCCTTTGCCTTTGAAACGCCTGCAACTGCACCCAGTGCATTTGCAACAGCCTTTGAGCAGTTGCCGCAGTGCATGTCGGAAACTGCAATAATTTTCTTCATATAGTCACATCCTTTCTTATTCAACCTATAGTTTACACCATTAAGGCGGGTAAATGCAAGAGAAAAGAGAATATTTTTCCATTTTTTTGGCGGGATGCTCACGGAAAGAAACATAAGGGAATACAGTTTGCTTTGGGCGAGCTTGCCTTACAGTTGGTTGCTGCAAGGGGCGGGCGGCTCCACTGCCGGACTTCGTCCGGCAAGCGACCGCAGGCCGCGTCAAAATCGCTTTGCGATTTTTGCGGAGCCGCCCCGCCCGACGAAATCCCCGCATCAAAATTTCTGTTGACAGTAGGAGTAAATTCTGCTAATATTATAGTATCCGGGTTTTTATAAAATTATCTTTACCGAGAACCCGAAAAGGAATAGTAAAAATATTTTTAAAGGAGATATTTCAATGGCAAACATGGAAAAACTCGACCCTAAGTACGAGGCGCTGTTTACCCCTTGGAAAATTGGCAATGTAGAAGTTAAAAATCGTATCGTTTTATGTCCTACAGGAGGCACCTCTCTCTTCGGATGGTTTGAGCTTACTGGCTGTCATTTTGACAAGGAAGCTGCTAACCATTTTCTCGAAAGAGCGAAGAATAACGTAGGACTGATTATCCCAGGTATTGCACCGTTGCGTG
>JAZSKE010000065.1:0-28581 GCA_045534675.1 Acutalibacteraceae bacterium | reverse complement strand
TTGTTTTCCGCAGAAGGAATTTGGATTAAACGATAAGTGATTGCGATTGTAAGTTGAGGGGAGTTTCATCAGTTGAGGTTTCACTTCTACTAACCTTTTAATAGCGTATTCGCTCATGCCGCTATGGCACTTCCTTTGTCCTGAGCGACAAAGTAAGCAAAGCGCTCTTTTTTTGTTTACGGTAGTCATATTTTTAAGATATAGTCTAAGTCCGCCTTCAACTGCTGACTACGAAGCGGGACAGTCTGATGTTTTTATCAGAGTTTCTCAAATTACCCACTCTGTTTCTTTTAACAAACCTCTCTGCCGCCTGCGTCAGCAGTTTACGAAGCGGGCAAGTCTGCCACTGACGAAGAGGAGAGTTTGCGGAGCCGCCGCAACTTTCCTCCTGCACAAATTAACTGAGAGATTACAATCGACGGCACTTGCCTTTTGTTAGCATTCCCTCTGCGGGCGTAAATTAAAATCAAACCGCAAGCATCCCCGCGACCGCAACTCCTCACTTCTAACTCCTAACTTTAATCCCCGCGACCACAATTTTGCACTTTGCATTTTGAATTTTGCATTTTTTTGTGTTAGCACAAAAATCTATAGACAAAAATACCAAACTTTGCTATAATATACCATAATACAAATTGAAACGGAGATGTTAATATGAAAAAAACACTCAGTCTGCTTCTTGCAATTCTCGTGGTTATGTCCTGCCTCGGCACTGCAAGTGCAGCGGATATGACAAAAGAGCAGTGGGATAACTCATGGTCACAGGAAAGTGCAGAGTATCTTGCTGCAGTTACAATGTTCCCCGGCACAGATGGCGGCGAAAAAACAATTGCATGGTATAGCAAAAGTGCAGAAGGTTATGTTGAGCTTACAGGCGCAAAGGGTACAGAAAAAATTGAAGCCACAGCAAAAGCTGCTCCCGAGGGAGATTACAGACTCAGCGCAGTGCTTTCAGGTCTTGCAGTTGGCGATTACACCTACAAGTGCGTAAGCGGTGATTTCACATCAGAAACCTATGAGTTCACAGTTGAGGATTACAGCAAATTTACTGCTTTATATGTCAATGACATCCACTCAGCTTATGACGAGAATAAGGAATTCAATCTCAGAGATACCAACTTTGTTTACAACAAAACTCTCGAAGCTGCTAAAGCCAAGGCTCTTTCTCAGGGCAACACCCTTGATGTTATCGTATCTGGTGGCGACCAGGCAAGCGAAGGCCTTCGCTGTGAATATGAGGGTCTGAGCAGCCCCGAAATGATGAAGGAACTTCCCTTTGCCATTGCAGTTGGTAATCATGACAGAAAGAGCGTAGGCTACAAGTATTACACAGCTATGCCCAACGAATCAACTGATATCAAGTTCAAGTCTTATATCGGCACAGACTATTGGTTCAGACAGGGTGATGCACTTTTCCTTATGCTTGACTCATGCAATACCTCAATGTCAGGTCACAACCTCTTTATGAAGAAGGCTGTCAAGGCTAATCCCGATGCAAAGTGGATTATTGCGGTTATGCACCACGATATGTTCGGCGGCAGAGAAGATTGGCTCTACAGTGAAAACGCTCTTCTCAGACTTCTCTGGACACCTCTCTTTGACCAGTACGGTGTTGACGTGTGCCTTTACGGCCACAGCCACTATTACAGCGTGTCAAACGTAATTTATGACAATAAAACGGTTCAGGGACTTGCAGGCGCAACAAAGACAAAAAATCCTCAGGGTACCATTTATCTTTCATCAGGCTCAGTGAATAATCTTGCTCCTCTGCTCACAGATGAGGGAGAAATTCCTCCCATTGGTGAAAATGTAGCTTACACCTTCCTTGAGGAAGAATCAATTTACACAATGCTTGATTTTGAAGATAACACCCTTACTCTCAAGTCATACACAGTTGACAGCGACAAGGAAATCTACTCCCTTGAAATTGAAAAGACAAGCGCAGAAGGCGGCCACAAGCTCCGCAACTCAAAGCCTCTTCTCAAACTTCTCTTCTGGGTGACAAGAATTGTAAACATTATCAACAATATTGATATGTATAACAGATATAAGGAGCAGGGCTTCGATGTATCTCTCCTTGAAGGCTTAATAGGTTCATAAGAATCAGTAATTAGCAATTGCGCTCGCGGTTTTACTGCGGATTAAAGCAAGTCCTCCACCCGCAGAGAAAAAGCTCAGATGCTTGAAGTTTCATCAATCTTAACTAAAAGGCAGGTCACTACCGATGTAATGACCTGCCGTATTTTTGTTGGTTTATTTGGCTGACTCTGCAATAATATCAGCGCATTTGTCCTGAGTGAAAAAGCTGCTGTCGAGGCAAAGGTGATAGTTTGCAGTGTCGCCCCACTCTTTGCCTGTGAAATATTTATAGTTGACCCTTCTTTTGCCGTCTTTGTCTGCAAGACGCTTTTCGGGACTTTTATCCGTTACGCCGTAAAGCTCCACAATGCGCTTTGCCTTGTAGGCGGTGTCGGCATAAATAAAAACATTGAGACAGTCATCGCGTTCACGCAGAATGTAGTCGGCACACCTGCCCACAATAACGCAGTTGCCTTTTTCGGCAAGCTCGAGAATAACCTTGCACTGGGCTGCCCAGAGATAATCGCCGGCACTCATTCCGCCGTGAACTGCCGTAGAGGAAAAGGCATAAGAAAAAATGCTCTTTCCCGGGGCGTACTCTCCTGCGTCTGCAATATAGGCAGGATCAAAGCCTGTTTCCTCAGCCACTTTTTTCACAAGCTCACTGTCATAGTAGGCATATCCTAATTTTTCAGCCACCAGCTTGCCGATGCTTCTGCCGCCTGATCCGAATTGTCTTGATACGGTGATTATCTTTTTCATTACTGTCACCCCTTTGTGTTTCTTTATCTTTATTATACTATATATTCCCGGGGCTTATCAATGTGAAATATAAACAAAATACGCCGGCTGTTTTTTGGCAGGGGGAGGAGGAGAGCGGTGCTGATTTTGATCTTTTGTTTTAGTACTCTTTATAAAAAACTTATATAATTTATGTGCAATTTAACGAAAATTCAAAATTTATTCAAAATATGTTGACAAAATAAAAGTGCATGTAGTAGAATAAGTATGACTTTAAATAGGGGTATCCCTATTTTATATGAAGAATTTTTCGAAAGGAGAAACGCAATTATGAATTTCGACGCTTTCTTAAACGTGTGGAATGAATTCCTTGCATTTATGGACCGTGTAGTTCAGTGGCTTCAGTTCTTATTTGCAAACGGTGAATGGCCTCCCGCAGATTACCCCAATATCGACGACGAGAAGACAACAGCTTAATTTTGTTTACCAATTTATTAAGAAGGAGAATTGACCATGGACAATTGGGCACAACTTGTTGAGAAAATCTATCTCGCAATTTCAAGAATTTTTGATGGTTTCTTAAATTTCTTGAACAACCTCAGACCTGAAATTCAGTAAAAGTAAAAGCCTCTTCGCAAAGAAGGGGCTTTCCTTTTTGTTAAATGCAAAATTGAGGTCGCGGGGATTAAAGTTAGGAGTTAGAAGTGAGGAGTTAGGAGTTGTGGTCGCAGTGAAAACTGCGGCCACTTTTAATTTTTATCCGCGGAGGGAGCAATCCGCAACTACAAGTGATTGCGATTGTAAGTGGAGGGGAGTTTCATCAGTTGAGGTTTCACTTCTACTAACCTTTTAATCGCGTTTCCGCTCATGCCGCGGGGGCACTTACTTTGTCCCGAGCGACAAAGTAAGCAAAGCGCTCTTTTTTTGATTACGGTAGTCACATTTTTAAAAATATAGTCTCAGTCCGCCTTCAACTGCTGACTACGAAGCGGGGCAGTCTGATGTTTTTATCAGAGTTTCTCAAATTACCCACTCTGTTTCTTTTAACAAACCCCTCTGCCGCCTGCGTCAGCAGTTTACGAAGCGGGCAAGTCTGCCACAGACGAAGAGGAGAATTTGCGGTGGGAGGCGGCTCCACAAAAATCGTTTCACGATTTTGCGCGACCCACGGTCGCTTGCCGAATGATATTCGGCTGTGGAGCCGCCGCAACTTTCCTCCTGCACAAATTAACTGAGAGATTACAATCGACGGCACTTGCCTTTTGTTAGCATTCCCTCTGCGGGCGTAAATTAAAATCAAACCGCAGGCATCCCCGCGACCACAACTTCTAACTCCTAACTTTAATCCCCGCGACCACAATTTTGCATTTTGAACTTTGCATTTGCATTTTTTCTCTTTATATAGTATAATAAATTGATTATGCCATACTAAGTGTAAAAGGAGGCTTTTTTAATGTTTATAGATAAAGCCGTGATTAAAATAAAAGCAGGTGACGGCGGTAACGGTGCCGTTGCATTCCACCGCGAAAAATATGTTGCATCAGGCGGTCCCGATGGCGGTGACGGCGGTAAGGGCGGAGACATTGTCTTTATGGTTGATGATAACCTTTCAACCCTTGCAGACTTCAAGTATAAGAGAAAATATAAAGCACCAAACGGAATGGACGGTCAGGGCGGCAGACGTAACGGCAAAAAAGGTGAAGACCTTATTATCCGAGTACCCCGCGGTACCATCATAAAAGAAAAAGAAAGCGGCACCCTTATGGCTGATATGTCAGACGATGACAGCTATATCGCAGCTAAGGGCGGCAGAGGCGGTTGGGGCAACAGCCACTTTGCAACTCCCACAAGACAGACACCCCGTTTTGCCAAAAGCGGTACCCCCGGTGAAGAGTGGGAGGTAGTCCTCGAATTAAAGCTTCTTGCCGATGTGGGACTTTTAGGCTTTCCAAATGTGGGAAAAAGCAGCTTTATTTCCGTTGTCAGCCAGGCTAAGCCTATAATTGCAGACTATCATTTCACAACTATCACACCTGTTCTGGGTGTTGTTTCCATGGGTGAAGGCACATCTTTCGTTATTGCCGATATCCCCGGACTTATTGAGGGCGCAAGTGAAGGTGTAGGTCTGGGACACGCCTTTCTTCGTCACGTTGACCGCTGCCGTATGCTTGTCCACATAGTTGACGTTGCAGGCAGTGAGGGCAGAGACCCCATAGAGGATTTCGAGAAAATCAATCTTGAGCTTGAACGCTTCAATCCCGAACTCTCAGAAAGACCTCAGATTGTGGTTGCAAATAAAATTGACCTTGCAACAGATGAACAGCGTGAGCGCTTCAGAGCTTACATCGAAGAGCAGGGCTACAGATATTTCGAGATGTGCGCGCCCATTGTTGAGGGTACCAAGGAAGTTATTGATGCCGTTGCAGCTATGCTCAGTACCCTGCCACCCGTTCGCAGATATGAGAGTGAGGAAATTCCCCTTGAAACGCTCCTTGCCAAGCAGAATACTGGCTTTGAGATTACGGTGGAAGACGATGTGTATATTGTTGAGGCTCCCTGGCTTATAAAAATTATCTGCCGTACTGACCTTGACGACTACGAATCACTGCAGTATTTTCAGAGAGTGCTTATTTCCAGCGGCATTATCGATGCCCTTCGTGAAAAAGGCATTCAGGAAGGCGACATTGTAAGCATATACGACTTTGAATTTGAGTTTGTAAACTAATAAAGCATCAGCGCGTTTTGGTTTGTCTTGGCTCTCCCTGAAAGGGGAGCTGGATTTTGCGAAGCAAAAGACTGAGGGGTCAACCGCGCAAGGAAAAAGTTTCCCTCTTGCGGTTCCAAAAATCGCTTTTTCGGCTTGGAGTGCCGAGCGATTTTGACCGCTGCGCCTCGTCAGGTCAAATTTCGCTATTATGCTTTCTCGTTAAACTCAAAAGCTAATTCGCTACATTGACCTTCCTCTTCCCCAAAAAGCTTCGCTTTCCGGGGACCCCGCTATTTTGCTTTATCCGCCACAGGCGGCGCTTCGGCGACGATGCCTGTCCGGCGAGGACAAAAAAATGAAATGACCTGCGGTCATGAAATGCCCAAGGGCATGAAATAGTTATCACCATGAAATGAAGCTGCGCTTCATGAAAAGGAATGGATATGGAAAGATTTATAAACACAGAATGCAACCCAAAGCTACTCAGCCCCCTTAACCTTGCCTTTATCGGTGACACGGTCTTTGACCTGTTTGTGAGAGAAACTCTTGTCTGTCAGGCAAACAGACCCGTCAATAAGCTTCATAAAGAGGCAACCAAAATGGTCAAGGCGCAGGCACAGTATGAGGCGGCAAAGAAAATTATGCCTCTGCTGACAGAAGATGAGCTGAGTGTATTTAAACGTGGCAGAAATGCCCATACTAACCACAAAGCAAAAAATGCAAGTGAGGGAGATTATCACTATGCAACGGGACTTGAAGCCCTCTTCGGATATTTATATCTTTCGGGTGAAATTGACCGCCTGCGTGAGCTGTTCTCGGTTATAACGGCTGAGTGATTTTCCCTGCTTGAGCAGGTGGTTATGCAGTTGAAAATCAAAAGAATATTGTGGGATATTTTTCTTTGGGTGCTTGGCAGTGCAGCCTTCAGTGTGAGCGTAAATATGTTTTCGGCACCCAATAACATTGTGCAGGGCGGACTTACAGGTACAGCTACGCTGATTAATCACCTTTTTCCCTTTGTACCCATAGGTACTGCAATATTCATAATGAATATACCCTTGTTTTTTCTTGCATGGCGCAAGCTGAAAAGCACCTTTCTTATAAGGACGGTCTGTGCAACAGCGGTGTTCACAACACTTATAGATATAGGCTCGCTTTTAGTTATGCCTTACACCGGGGATAAGCTTTTAAGCTGCATCTTCTGCGGTGTACTCTCAGGTGTGGGACTTGCCCTTGTTTTTATGACGGGCGCAACCACCGGCGGTACGGACATAATAGCTATGCTCATAAGAAATAAATTTCCGCGTCTGTCAATGGGCAGAATTATAATGTTTATAGATTTTGCCGTTGTGGCACTTAGCTTTATTGTCTACGGCGAAATCGAAAGTGTAATGTACGGGATTATCGTTATATTTCTATCATCAAAGGTTATCGATACTATGCTTTACGGCAGTGACCACTCAAAGCTGGTGCTTACGGTAACTGAAAAAAGTGAGGAAATCCTCAGCGCAATTTTTCTCGAAATCGGCAGAGGGGCAACAGTGCTTCCCGTCAAAGGCGGCTACACCCGTCAGAATAAAAGCCTGATAATGTGCGCCGCGAAGAAAAATCAGATAAGAAATATATTGCGCCTTGTTTCTCTTCGTGACCCTGCCGCATTCACCGTAGTCTGTGACGCAGGAGAAATTATGGGAGAAGGGTTCAGATAAAACACTGAAAGTGTTTTACAATGCAAAATGTCGGGTCGCTTCGCTCCGGATTATATCCGTTGCTGCTTTGGCTGAAATCGAAGCTTTATCCCGCCAAAGAGGTCAGCGGTGAGGCGGCTCCATAACCGAATGAAATTCGGTTTGGCTGCCTTCAGCAGCCATAAATCGCCAAGGCGATTTAATGGAGCCGCCGCCAACTTGCCGCCTGCACTGATTATCAGGTTTACAATTGACGGCATTTGCCCTTTCTGAGCATTAATTCTGCGGACAGAGAATTTAAGATCAACTTCGGTCGCCCCGCGACCGCAATTTTGCATCAAAAATGCACCGAAAGGTGCTACCATAGCCTTGCCTCCCCTGAAAGAGGAGATGTCAAAACCAACTTGTTGGCTTTGACAGAGAGGTTACTTTGCATTAAAAAAAGGAGATGTTTATATGGCAAACACAACAGACGGATTCTGGCTTGTGAAAACAGCCGATAAAAAAGTAAATGTTAAAGGCGCCGCCTATCTTGATATGGTTTTGTGCAATCAGCAGGGTGAAATCAACGGTAAGCTCTGGGATTACAGTGAGCTTATCCACGGCGAATATGCCCCCGGTGATATGGTCAAAATAAGAGGCAGCATCACTCAGTTTGCAGGCAGTGATCAGCTGCGTGTTGAAAAGATAAGACCTGTTAACGAAAATGACGGTGTCAGTGTAGCCGACTTTGTTCCCACGGCAGAATACAGCGGTGAAATGATGCTCGGTCAGGTAATGAATATAATTGCCGCCGTCAAAGACGAAGAACTCAAACAGCTTACATACGCCCTTGTGAAAGACAGAGAAAAAGACCTTCTTTTCTGGCCGGCAGCCTTCAAGCTTCACCACGCCATAAGAGGCGGCCTGCTCTATCACACACTGTCAATCATAAGACTTGCCGAGGGTGTGTGCCGTTTGTACCCTGCCGTTGACAGAGACCTTCTCATGTGCGGTATAATTGTCCATGACCTTTGCAAAATCGACGAGTTCCAGATAAGCTCCGCAGGTCTTGCTTCGGGATATTCCGTCAAGGGTGAGCTTATAGGTCACCTTGTTATGGGCGCGGTGAAAATTGAAATGAAGGCAAGAGAGCTTGGCATCAGTGATGAAACTGCAATGCTGCTGCAGCATATGGTTATTTCTCACCACGGTGAACCCGATTTCGGTGCTGCCGTAAGACCCATGTTCCTTGAGGCTGAAATTCTCAGCCAGCTTGATACTCTCGATGCAACGGTGTATGAAATTGCAAGTGCCGTGGGTGATGTTAAAACAGGGGAGTTTACCCCCAGACAGTGGGCGCTTGACAACAGAAAGCTCTACAATCACGGCAGAAAAGAGATTTTTCCCAAGGCGGACCTTGAATAATAAAGGGTTTATCTTGTGTTAATAGGTAAAAATACCCTATTGAGAATAGTAATTTTAAGTAAAAAAGTAGAAATTAGGCAAATAGTGTTGATTTTTTCAGAAAAAAATGTGATAATATATCATAACTAACTGTGCCATGGAGGGATTATATGCGAGTTATCACGGGTTCTGCTCGAGGCAGAAAGCTTATCGCCCTTGAGGGCGTGGACGTAAGACCTACCACGGATATAGTTAAAGAAGCACTTTTCAGTATCATTCAGTTTGAAATTGAAGGCAGAAAGGTTCTGGACCTTTTCGGCGGCAGCGGTCAGCTTGCAATCGAAGCTCTTTCAAGAGGGGCAGACAGCGCAGTTATCGTTGATATGTCAAAAAAGAGTGTGGATGTTATAAAGCAAAATCTTGAACACACAGGCTTTTCAAAGAAGGCAGTTGTTGTTTGCGGTGATGCACTTTCCTTCCTTGCAAGAAGAACTGAAAAATACGACATAGCTTTTCTTGACCCGCCCTATTCAGTGGGCATTCTTGAAAAGGCACTGGAAAAGACAGTTGATGTTATGAATGAAGCAGGCGTTATTATCTGTGAGGCTCCCTTCAAGGATGAGCTTCCCGAATGGGCAGGCGACTTCAGACTTCAGAAAAAGTACAGGTACGGCAAAACAGGTTTGTTCCTTTACAGAAAGGACACTCAGGAGGACTGAGAATGAAAGAAAGAATTGCCATTTATCCCGGTAGCTTCGATCCTATAACAATAGGTCACCTGGATATAATAAAGAGAAGTGCAAAGCTTTTTGATAAGGTTATTGTGGTTGTTATGTCTAACTACCGCAAGGCAGGCTCCCATGCTTTCAGCGTTGAGGAAAGAGTTGAGCTTGTTAAAAAATGCACCGAAGGTCTTGACAATGTTGAAACAGATTCCTATATGGGTCTGCTTGCGGACTATGCAAGGCAGCAGGGTGCAGTTGCAATCGTCAAGGGTCTGAGAGCTGTCTCCGACTTTGAGGATGAATTTCAGCAGGCTCTTATCAATAAGAAACTCAACGGTGAAATTGAAACAGTGTTCATGGCTGCAAGCAGTGAGAATATGTTCCTGAGTTCAAGCGTAATCAAGCAGGTTTGTATGCTCGGCGGTGATGTAACACCTTTTATCCCCAAGGAAGTATCAAAGGAAATAATTGATAAATTAATGAAAGGATGACAAAGATATGGCAACTTACGATATCGAAGATCTCGAAGTAGAAGACGTAGAGGGTTCAGACGATTACATGGAAGAAGCTTATGAAGAAGAGGAGTATGAGGAGGTAAGAGAATTCGGTCCTTATAACCACGATGAAGCTGAAGAAAAGTGGAAGGATCTCGACTTTGAACAGCTCGTTGAGCAGATGTCACTTTATGTTTCAAATGCAAAGAAATTCTTCTTCTCAAAGAACAAGAGAATAGTTAACGGCCGTGATGTTGACACACTTGTTCAGTTCATGCAGGAAAAATTCCCTCAGGAATTTACCAAATCAAAGGACATCATCGGCAGAGAAGCTACAATTCTTGCAGAGGCAAAGGATAAGTCAGACAAGCTTATTGCAGATGCTCAGAACTACAAAAATGAAACCACAGCAAAGTCACAGTCCTACTATAATGATGTGGTTAAAAAGGCAAAGGCTGACGCTGATGCTATTATTGCCCGTGCAAACAATCAGGCTGCAGAGCTTGTTAAGGAACACAACATCACAAGAATGGCAAGAGAAGAGTCCGAAAGAATCAAGGCTGAAACAGAAAAGACTGTTCAGGCTATGATTGCCAAGACAACTGCTGACTGCAACGAATATAAGAAGCAGGCTAATGACTATGCAAAGAACATTGTTCAGGGCGCCTATAACTTTATCACAAGCGGTCTTGCAGGATATCAGGGCATCGCTGCCAAAAACCTTGACGACATCAACAAGGTCAACATGACATTCCAGCAGGAATATGCTGTTCAGGTTAAGAATCTCGGCATTGAGAAATAATTATTATGGGACGCGGGGCAGTGGCTCCGTGTCTTTTTTTGTTTTCCCGCCGAGGAAGATTCATCGAAACTTAAAATCAAGGACACAGGAGCTTTCTTCTGTGGCCGGGTGCTTGTGTGTTGAAATGTAATGTGGTAGAATCGTTTTAGAAAGAGGTGGTATGATGGTACTGTTGGTAATAGACACACAAAATCTTATTACAAATCAAGGGCTGTATGAATTTGATCTGTTTAAAGAAAATGTGAAAAGGCTAATTTCTGCTGCGAGAGAGGGTGGAAACGAGGTCATATATGTAAGGCATGAGGATGAAGAAATGGCAAAGGGTACCGAAGGTTTTGAGATATATGATGAGTTTGCACCTATAAACGGTGAGCGCATATTTGACAAAAGGGTAAACAGTGCATTTAAAGACACAGGACTATCAGAATATCTCAGGGAAAAAGGAGAAACAGAAATAATGGTTGTGGGCTTGCAGACAGACTACTGCATTGATGCAACCGTAAAGTGCGGTTTTGAGCACGGATTTAAAATCGTTGTTCCCCAATATGCTAACAGCACATTTGATAATGAGTTTATGACAGCAGAAGAAACCTACAGATATTATAATGATTTTATATGGAAGGTCAGATATGCCCGATGTGTTTCTGTAAAAGATGCACTGGAGCTGCTGAGGTAGACAAATCCCCTGCTTAGTTAAAGCTAACTCGATATGCACCTTGCGGTGCGAGGTTAAAAAAATCGGCAGAGTACCATGTATTGCCGTTCATATTTTGTTTATAATTAACAAAAAAATATGCCTTAAAAGTGCCTGCAAAAATCAATTTATAGTCATAATATACAAAATAAAATTAATTTGTTCAAAACTATTGACAAATAACACAAGGATAATATATAATAAGGGTGCAACAAAAAGAAAGGGGTGTTACCGATGTACTGTTTAGTATAAACCGTACGATTTGATAAGTATCTGTAAAAAAATAAAAATGATAAAACAAAAGGGTTTGTGTAAAGAAACAAACCGAAAATCTCCTTTGACGGAAATCACCGTCCGGGTAGAGCTGAAAGAGATAAAATCAAGTCGTATCAGACGAAAATTTATATATAGATAGCAAAGGCAAAAAGCCGGAGCAAAATTCACGAGTGTAAAGAAACTTGTGAAGTCTTATAAGAGCTTTCAGGAGAAATGCTCAGTCGGATGTAGTGACTGAGGAAAGCTATCATAAGACAAAAAGGAAAACGTGAACTGTACCTGAGAGTAAAACAATTACATTTATGGAGAAAAAGGTAGCAGAGGATGCCTTATAAATGTAAGAAGCATAAGAAAAAATTGCAAAAGGAAATGAAGAAAACAAGGTACAGAATATTGCAGACGAGACCTTCCTTAAAATAAAAAGTGCCACCTGTAGTAAAAACTGCAGGTGGTTGTCTTTATATAACCAGCTTCATAAAATCTCTTGCCGTGTCTTCGGGAGAAAAGTCCGTTTTTTTATTACTGCACCACTTGATTACGGCACAGAAGCTGCTCACAAGGTGCAAAAGCAGAAACTCCTCGGAAACATCTTTTTTGAAATCCGCCAGATGAAGGGAGAAAAGCTCCGTGAGATAGTCTGTTATATAGCCCATAAAAAGGTCGGCACTTTCGCAGCAGAGCAGACCCATAATATCCTTTTTGTGGTCTTTCAGGTGCCAGAGAATGTGTGCAAGTTTTTCCTCAAGTGACACTGTCTTTCCGGGATAGTCACACAAATCGCCCTTGAAAATATGCTCAAAAATATCACTGCATACTGCTTTGAGAAGAGCATCCTTTGTTTCAAAATGAGAATAGAATGTACTTCTGCCCACATCAGCCTTGTCAATAATATCCTGCACCGTAATATTTTCATAGCGGCGGTGCTGCAGAAGGTCGCTGAAGGCTGAGAAGATAGCCTCTCTTGTTTTTCGTTGCCGTCTGTCCATAGTTTTCCACACAAAAATCTCTTTTTGTTCAGTAAAAAACAAAAGAAAGATTTTATATGTTGTTTTTTCACCTGCCTGTTGATAAAATAATATCGAACAAAGAGTTCAGTATCATATATTATATCCTTAATCAGGCTGCAAGTCAACGGAGGTACCTATGAAAAGCGAAAAGAAAATATTGACGGCGTTTATTCTTAACCTTGCTTTCTCGCTCTTTGGACTGGTGGGCGGAATTTTCACCGGTAGCGTTGCAATTTTAAGCGATGCCCTTCACGATGTGGGAGATGCCGCAAGTATAGGCCTTGCATATTTTTTTGAAAAGAAAAGTAAAAAAGCACCCGATAAAATATATACCTACGGCTACGGCAGGTACTCTTTGATCGGAGGTGCAGTGACAACTCTCATACTGCTTTTTGGCTCGGTGGCTGTTGTCATCGGTGCAGTGGGCAGAATACTCAGCCCCACAGAAATAAACTATGACGGTATGATTGTCTTTGCTGTTGTGGGTGTGGTTGTCAACTTCCTCGCGGCTTATTCCACTCACAGCGGTCACAGCAAAAATCAGAAGGCAGTAAACCTTCATATGCTGGAAGACGTACTCGGCTGGGTTGTTGTGCTTGTGGGAGCAATAGTTATGCGCTTTACGGATTTTTATATAATTGACCCGCTGATGTCAATAGGCGTGGCGGTTTTCATCCTTATAAATGCAGTGAAAAACCTGAAGGAAATCACAGATGTGTTTCTTGAGAAAGCTCCTCAGGATATTGATATTGACGAATTAAAAAAACACCTTTGTGAAACAGAGGGTGTGGAGAGTGTGCATCACATCCACCTTTGGAGCATAAACGGTGAGGATATATACGCTTCAATGCACATCGTAACACAGAGTAATTCCCGTATTGTGAAAGAGAAAGTCCGTGAGAAGCTGAAGGCGCAGGGGATAGTTCATGTGACAATTGAAACGGAGCTGCCCGAAGAAAAATGCCACGAGGAAAATTGCAGTGTAGAGGAAGAATATATTCACGCCTCACATCATCACCGTCACGGACATCACCACTGAAAATGATATATCGCGTTGCGATATGATATATTTTCAAAGTGAAAATGTGATATACGCCCCTGCTTTTCGGCAGGGGCGTATGATGTTATTTACCTATTTTTCTGAGAATCTCAGGGTCGCAGGTGTCGGCAACCTTGCCGATTTTTGCCCAGAGGGCATCTGCTTTTGCCTTCCATGAGAAGTAGCCCGCAGGTGAATCGGGATATTCATCATAGAGCTTGCTAACCTCACCGTTCTGCAGAAGACCCTTGATAGTCTTTTTGACATTTGCCATTTTCAGGTTACCTGTTGCAACACCCTTGAGAATACCTGCAACAATCTTGGCAATATCTGCAGGACCAAGGTCAAGGTCCTGACCCATGCCGCCGAGAATTTTCTGGCAGAAGATGATATCATTCTTGAACATATATTCAGCTTCCTTATAGCTGAAGGAGATTACGCCGATAAGCAGGGGACGAAGGGCATCGAAATCCTTGCCCTGCACCTGGAAATAGCGCTTGTTGATTGACCACATATTTTCTTTTGTGAGGGCCTTGCCTTCCTTGAGAAGCTTTGAGATTACTTCAACAGCAATCTCTGCCTGATAAAGTGATGAGGTACAGCCTTCGCCGCAGGTGGGCTTTGTGAGGAATGCAGTGTCACCCATAGCAATAAAGCCGTCTTCAACAAAGGAGTAAAGAGTTCTGTGATAGGGGGTCATACCCTTTTCAACCTTTTCAACGGTATATTTGGGCCAAGGCACATTCTTTCTTACATCCTTGAAGATTTCTTCTGCGTAAGCGTAATCGTAGTTTGAGCCTATGCCGAGAATTGCACCGTGGTCGTCACCGCTGGGAGCTGACCATGATTTATACTGCATAAAGAAGCCGTGCAGGTCAAGGGGATCGACCTTCTGGTCAACATATTTTGCATAGTAAAGAACAACATAGAAAATATCCTCGGGAGTAAGGGGGAAGTTTTCAACATAAGCGTTGTCGGGGAGCTTTGTTCTTGCTGCTGAGGGGATACCCGTGCAGTCTGCAACCAACTGCGCCTGGGCCTGCTGTTCGCCGTCAGCAGTTATGTATTTGGCACCAATAATCTTGCCCTTTTCATCCTTGAGGAAGTCGCTGAAAGCAGCTCCGTAGATAATCTTGGCTCCTGCTGCCTCGGCCTGACGGTTCATTTTCATAATGAACTCGTGCTTGTGCATACCGATAACAATTTCCTTGCCGTATTTTGAGTAGTTGCCGTAGGGTGAGTAGCTTCTGCCTGAGGTGAAAACGAAGCCGTAATCCTCGTCGCCCTCCTTTGGAATATCAAGGCCGAATCTTTCCATTTCCAGCTTGCCCATGTGGAAGATGTCATATTCTCTTGATACATTTTCAGCTTCCTGCTTTTCGATAACAAGAACGCTGTGTCCCTGCTCTGCCATTTTCTTAGCAAACCATGCGCCTGTGGTTGATGCACCGGCAATAAGAATATCAAATTTTTCCATTTTTCAGAACACTCCTTAATAATATTTTCTTCACTTAATATCATATCATTATTAAGGCAGTGTTTCAATAGTTAAAGGGATTAAAAATTATTTTTTAATTTGTTTTTTATCTCATAATATTTCTCTATCAGCCAGAAGCGTACCTCATATTTCGGTTTTGACAAAACCAGCTTCATTTCCTTTTCGGTGAGTACTTCGCCGAGGCGTTCTTCCTTGCTGTATGCGCCGGGCAGACACAGTGACGGGAACATTACGCACCACCAATTTTTGCCTTTACCTTCTCCGATAATGATTTTAAGGGCATTGTAATATCCTGCAGGCAAAGTGATGTTTTCATATACCCTTGTGGGGAAATAGCTTTTACCGAGAGTTACCTTCACATTATAATCGTACCCCTCGGCACCGATGCACTGCAGTGCCGTGTACCTGAGAGAGAGAAGAGATGTGCCTGCTAATCTTTCAGCAGAGACGATGTCATTACAGTTGGTGAAAAGGCTCTCGCTCTCTTTTAATATAGTATCTCTGACGGTGAGCTTGAGACGCTGGTCTTCGGCAGAGTCCGAATTGGCAATAACGTGAAGGCGAAGAATATCCTCACGAACATCCTTGCAGGTGCTTTCAAAGGCCGCGGTGGCAATAATACACAGTGCAAGAGTGAAAAATACGGCAAGGTCAATGGCTTTGAGTTTCATAATGTTATGTAGGCTCCTTTTGGTTTTCTTGCCTTGATTTTTGACTGACGGGTGTGACAATATACAAAATTTGCTTTTAAAGTTTAATCTCTCACTTGAGAAATAATAATAAATATGATAATATAAAAGGAGTAAACCTATGGATACATTAGAAAGAATAAAAGAAATAATCTGTGAGAAAACCGACATAAGACCTGAGCTTCTCGGGGAGGAAACAACCCTTGAAGAAACCGGTGCAGACAGCATTGACATAATTGAAATCATTATGGAGCTTGAATATGCCTTTGATGTTTCTATTCCCGACAGTGTTGCCCTGAAGCTGAAAAACATCGGTGAGCTGAGAGACTATATTGAAAATTCGGAATTATGAATGCGGAAAACCCCTCAGTCACTTGGTGACAGCTTTTTCTCCGAAAACAGGCACCCCTTTGTCTGCTTTGCAGACATTTCCCCTAACAGGGGAATCACCTACCGTAGGGGAATGCAATAGACCCACCCCGTGAAAACTTCCATAAGGATGTCAGAGCGGCTCCGCCGGCGGAGAACCAAATAAAGATGAAGGCAGTGAGTGCGGTACGGATAGCTTTATGAAGGGTAGAGAGTAGCGACACTTTAGTATAAATTATCCTTGATGCAGTGATATGGGAGAATACTCCCCTTGAAGAAGAGAACAGAAATCTAAAAATTACCGATAAGCAGTGCCTTGCCATTTTGTAAAGGACGAGCAGAAAAGGTAAGAGAAGAAAAGACAGTTCCAAACTATGACGGTAATTTTTTGTACTTTCGGCCCATTGACACAAAAGAGGGCGTTTGGTTACTTTTCGCTTAATTGTGGAAAGTAACGCCTGTCCGGCGAGGACAAGCAGAGACTGTTACATTTATAAAAGCGTAACCTTAGCTGACGGGATTTCCAATATCATTCAGCCAAAATACAGATTATAGCTAATAAAACAGGAGAAAGAAATGAAATACAAATATATAATGTGGGATTGGAACGGAACTATCCTTGACGACCTGCAGATAAATTATGAAATAGAAAATACCCTACTTTCAAGGCGAGGTAAAAAGACCATGACAGAAATAGGGGAGTATCACGAAAAATTCGGCTTCCCCATAATAACCTTCTATGAAAAGCTTGGCTTCGACCTTGAAAACGAAAGATTTGAGGATATAGCAAGAGATTATGTCTTTGAATATGACGAGAGATTTCCCGAGGCTGAAATCTTTGAGGATGCTGAAAGAACTCTGCGCGAATTCAAGTTTGCAGGCATCAGACAGATGATACTTTCCGCCACGGAGCAGAGGTTTCTTGAAAAACAGGTGCGCACCCACGAGATAGAGCATTTCTTTACGGATATTCTCGGCACGGGAGATGTCTATGCAAAAAGTAAGGTGGATATTGCTCTTCGATGGATAAGCGAAAATGATATTGACTCTGCCGACGTGCTTTTTGTCGGCGACACCACCCACGATTTTGAGGTGGCAGAAAATATAGGCTGCAACTGTGTGCTTATTGCAAGAGGTCACAACTCTTATGACAGACTTCTTTCAACGGGTGCAACGGTGCTTGAAAATATTGAGGAACTCAGAAAGCTGGTATTGAGATGAAAAAAGTTGTTATTGCACCCGATTCTTTTAAGGGTACCCTTTCCTCGGCAGAGGTCTGCGGTATTGTAAAGGATGTGCTTATTAAAAAGCACGGCGAAGTTGAAGTCATAGAAATCCCCATAGCCGACGGCGGTGAGGGAATGACAGACAGCTTTCTCTATGCCTTTCCCGGCTCTGAGAAGGTGTATATAAAGGTAAAAAGTCCTCTGGGCAGAGAGATTGATGTTTACTACGGCATCATTTCGGGGGACACTGCCGTGATAGAAATGGCGGCGGCTTCGGGCATAACTATTGAAGAAAACAACAACGCGGTTAAGGCCTCTACCTACGGCACAGGTGAAATGATAAAGCACGCACTTGACAGAGGTATAAGAAAGTTTGTTATAGGCATCGGCGGCAGTGCAACAACTGACGGGGGCATCGGCTGCACTGCAGCACTTGGCGGCAGCTTCCTTAACAAAGAGGGTGTGAGTGTTGAGCTTTGCGGTGAGGGTCTTGCTGATATTGAAAGCATCGACCTGTCAGGTCTTGACAAGAGACTGAAGGAAAGCGAAATCACCGTTTTATGTGACGTTAAAAATCCCCTTTACGGCAAAAACGGAGCAGCTTACATATTCGGACCTCAGAAGGGTGCAGACCCGAAAACAGTTGAGTTTTTAGATGCGGGACTTCTTAATCTTGCTAAGAGGTCAAAAGAGTATCTGAAAAAAGATTATTCCCAATGTGAGGGCGCAGGTGCAGCAGGCGGACTTGGCTTTGCACTTGTGGCTTTCCTCGGCGCAGAGCTAAGAAGGGGCATAGACGCCATTCTTGATATAACTCACTTTGAAGAGAAAACTGAGGGTGCAGACCTGGTTATTACCGGTGAGGGCAAAATGGATGAGCAGAGCCTTATGGGCAAGGTACCCTTCGGCATAGCCTCAAGAAGCAAGGGTAAAAAGACAATAGCCATAGTCGGTCTTAATATGGCAGATATGGAAAAGGTCAGGAGCGCAGGCATCAGTGAGGTAATAGAAACAAATCCCCTTCATCTGCCTTTTGAAGAGATAAAAGCAAATGCAAAAGAGGATTTAATGATAGCCGCAGAAAAAATTACCGTTTAAATTAAGCAAAACTATTGATTTATTTTCTGAAATATGGCTTAATATTAGGTAGTGCAAAATTCCAAATATAAAGTTAAGGAGTATATAAAATGGAACAGATCAAAAGATTAAAGTATTTCGTAGACGGTCAGTGGCTCGAGTCAAAGACAGAGAAATATATGCCCGTTTACAACCCCAGCACAGGTGAAGTTATTGCTGAAACTCCCTGCTGCACAGCAGATGAAGTTGAGGCAGCTATCGCTTCGGCTAAGGCAGCATTCCCTGCATGGTCAAACACACCTGTTATGAAAAGAGTTCAGGTGCTTTATAAATTCCGTGAGCTTTTAGTTGAGCATATGGACGAGCTCTCCGAGCTTTGCGCAAGAGAACACGGTAAGGTACTCTCAGAGGCAAAAGGCGATATCCTCAAGGTTAAGGAGCCTGTTGAACACGCTCTGAGCGCCCCCTCACTGACAATGGGCGACTGCATGAGAGACACCTCAAGCGGTTACGACACCACACTCTATTACGAACCCGTCGGCGTTTTCGCAGGCATCGTACCCTTCAACTTCCCCGGCATGATTCCTATGGGCTGGATGGTACCCTGCTGCATTGCTTGCGGTAACACAATCGTACTTAAGCTTGCATCAATGACTCCCATGACAGCTATGCGCCTTAATGAGCTTCTTATTGAAGCAGGTCTTCCCAAGGGTGTAGTTAACCTTGTTACCTGCTCAAGAGTTGAGGCTGACATTCTTCTCAAGCATCCCGACGTTAAGGGTATCACCTTCGTTGGCTCAACAAAGGTTGGTCTTCACGTTTATAAAGAAGCTTCGGCAACAGGAAAGAGAGTTCAGGCTCTCTGCGAAGCTAAGAACCACGCTCTCGTTCTCGAGGACGCTGCACTTGAAAGAAGCGCAAGAGGTATCATCAACTCCTCCTTCGGCTGTGCAGGCGAAAGATGTATGGCTCTCCCCGTTGTTGTAGCTCAGGAAAGCATAGCAGACAAGCTTGTTGCACTTCTTAAACAGTACGCTCAGGAACTTAAGCTCGGCCCCGCATATTGCCCCGAATCAACTCTCGGCCCCGTTGTTACTGCTGAACATAAGGAAAGTGTTATCAACTGGATCAACAAGGGTATCGAAGAGGGCGCTACTCTCGTTCTCGACGGTAGAGATGCTAAGGTTGAAGGCTACGAAAAGGGCTTCTATATCGGCCCCACAATTCTCGACAATGTAACAGAGGATATGACTGTAGGTACACAGGAAATCTTCGGTCCTGTACTCTGCGTCAAGAGAGTAAAGAACTTTGAAGAGGGTCTTGCTCTTATGAACCGCAATCCCTTTGCAAACGGCTCAGTTATCTTCACACAGAGCGGCTACTATGCAAGAGAATTTGCAAAGAGAACAGACGGAGGTATGGTTGGCGTTAACGTTGGTATTCCCGTACCTGTTGGTGTATTCCCCTTCACAGGTCATAAGCTCTCATTCTTCGGCAATCTCCACTGTCTCGGCAAGGATGCTTTCCGCTTCTTCACAGAAACAAAGGCTGTAACAACACGCTGGTTTGACGAAGAAGAAATGAAGGCTACCACTGTTGACACCTGGGACGGCTCCGTTGGCGGCGGCGTGTAAAACATCAGCGCGTTTTTGATTTCTCGGCTCCCCTGAAAGGGGAGCTGGATTTTGCGAAGCAAAAGACTGAGGGGTCAACTGCGACAGCAAAAAGTTTCCCTCTTGCGGTTCCCAAAATCGCTTTTTCGGCTTGGAGCGCCGAGCGATTTTGACCGCTGCGCCATCCTCACCTCGCTTCATCCGCCACAGGCGGAACTTCGGTGACGATGCCTGCCCGGCGAGGGCAAAAAAATGCAAAATGACCTCTCTGTCAAAGCCAACAAGTTGACTTTGACATCTCCCCTTTCAGGGGAGACAAGGCTATGGTAGCACCTTTCGGTGCATAATAATGCAAAATTGTGGTCGCGGTGAAAACTGCGACCACTTTTAATTTGTCTCCCGCGGAGGTGATAATCCGCAACAACAAGTGATTGCGATTGTTAGTGGAGAGGAGTTGCATTTTCAAAAATCAGTTTTGATATAATTATTAGTCTTGCTTGTCCTCGCCGGACGGGCCATACTTTTGTCCCGAGCGACAAAAGTATGCAAAAGCGCTCTTGCTGTGTTCCGTAGTTAGCACTTTTTCAATACAGTCACAGTCCGCCTGCAACAGCACAGACTACGAAGCGAAAAAGTCGGTGTTTTTTGTAAGCTTATATAAATTACATAATCTGATGATTTTTGAAAGCCTCAGCCCGCCTTCGTCTGTTGCGGTTGCTGAAGCGTTGAAAGTTTGCCACTGACGTGTTTAGTTAGTCTCTGATAGAGGTGGGCGGCGGCTCCATTAAATCGCGAAGCGATTTTACGGCTGCAGCGCAGCCGACCCGAACTCTGTTCGGGTATGGAGCCGCCCGCCGCCGTTTTTATCTTGACTTGCCGTAACTGTAGTGCTATAATCAAATTGTAGCCGAAAGGCGGAAAAATTTTCAGGAGGAATTTATTGTGAAAGACGGCGAAAAATACAGCATAACCGTAACTGAACTTCTTGACATTATCAAGAATATGGTTGACAATATCATTGCAATGATTAAAAGCCTTTTTGAATAATATTTGCTGAAAGAATAAGGGGCAGGGCAACCTGCTCCTTATATTCATATCTACATTTCGTCAAGTTGCACAAAAACATACAACTTTTTTCTGACATTTTGACGGAGAGTTAGAAACGAATTTTTTTGCGAAAAAACACTTGATTTTTGGTTTTTCATAGTGTATTATATGGATGTACTCGAGAGGGAGTACAAGAGAGAACGTAAGGTTCTCACCTTAAAATGCTTACTCCACTATAATGTTTTCTTCATATTTTCTCCTTTTAAAAGCACTCGGTTTTCTCCCCGGGTGTTTTTAATTTTTATTGCGAAAAAATCAATTTGTGTTATCATAAAAAAGGGGTGCGGAAAATGAAAAGCAATATTATTCTTATAGGTATGCCCGCTGCAGGCAAAAGCACAATAGGCGTACTGCTGGCAAAATCTCTGCTGAAAGCCTTTGTTGACACTGACCTTGCGATTCAGACTGAATACGGTTGTGCTTTGAGCGACATAATAGAAAAAGAGGGTACGGACGCTTTCCTTAGAATTGAAAATGATATTATCTGCGCACAGAGGTACCGCTCAAGCATCGTGGCAACGGGAGGCAGTGCGGTTTACGGCGAGGAAGCCATGACGCACCTTAAAAAAGACGGCATAGTTGTTTATCTTGAGCTGTCTTTGGGCGAAATTGAAAAGCGCATAGGCAATATACATACCAGGGGAGTTGCAATGAAAAACGGTGACTCGCTTGCAGAACTTTATGTTGAGAGAGAACCCCTATATAATAAGTATGCAGATGTGGCAGTTAACTGCGAGGGTCTCACTGCCGAGGAATGCGTAGAAAAAATTATAGACAGAGTGAACCAATTTTCAGGAATTGTTGACATCTGCTGAAAAAATGTGTAGTCTTATATGCGGAAATAAAGAAAGGAAGAAACTGTTATGAAAATTGCTAAGAAATTTCTTTGCCTGCTTCTTGCGCTCACAATGTGCCTTTCTATGGCGCCTATGGCTTTTGCAGGCAACTCATCTAAGGCGAGCGACGAAATAGTGGCTGCCTTCTATATCTATGTTATGGAAACCGATATTCACCCTGTAGGTCACATGTGGGTTTATCTTGAAAATCTTACTGACGAGCCTATGAAGGTGGGTCTTTATACGGTACCTCCCTACGAGGGTGTGTCAATCGGCGTTTTCTGCCGCAAGGACGGTCTTGGTATCTATTATAATGTTGAGGCCTACACCTACGGTGTTTACGGGATGAAAAAACAGATGTGCCTGAGAGACTGGCTCACTGCCGATAAGGTAGAGGATGTTTCTGAAACTCTGATAAATTATTTCAACCACTGGGATCCTATTTTTAATTGTATGTATTTTGCTTTCAGAGTTTGGAACAGCGGTTGCAGCCCGAAGAATAAGCTGATACATCTTGTGTGGCCTCCTCTGGGTACCAGACAGATTAAGAATAAGGCTTTTATTCTCGAGCATCCTATGAAGAGCGTGCCTCAGAATAAAACCTTCCGCCAAGTGGGTTCAGGCTCAAACGCCTACCTCAGACCTGCAACGCTGAAAAGTCTGGGAAGGATATAAATAATGCTGATGATATGGAGCTGACAAAAAATGTCGGCTTCTTTTTTTATGTAAAAATTATAAATTATTATATCATGTAATTTATATTGACTTTGCAGTTTTAAAGGAATAGAATAAACGTTACATTTTGAAACTGGAGGGAACATAATGACAACTAAAAAAATCATCAGTCTTCTGCTTGCGGTGATATTTTGTTTCGGTACGGTGTGTCCTGCGTATGCAAGCGTGATGGAAAATGACTTTGGAGAAATTGCAACAAAGTTTATCACCGAGGAAGTCACAACAGCTGCAGAGACAACAACTGAGGTAACCACCACAGAAGTCACAATCACTGAGGAGACAACAACTGAGGTTACTACCAACGAAGTGACAACCACTGAGGAAACAACAACCGAGGTTACTACCGCTGAAGTCACAACTACGGAGGAGACAACCGCTGAAGAGCTTACCACCGAGGAGCCGACAACTCAAGAACCCACAACGGAACCTGAAGATGAGCCGGTTTATGGAGAAAATGACACGGTTGCACTTATGTATGTTTATTATATAAAAACAAAAATTCATCCTATCGGTCATTGCTGGGTATATATTGAAAATCTCACGGACAAGGAAATGACAGTAGGTCTTTACACGGTACCACCTCATGAGGGCGTATCTGTAGGCGTTTTCTGCCGAAAGGACGGTCTCGGTATCTATTACAATGTTGAAGCTTATTCCCAGACAACTTATGGAATGGACGGTCAGCTTTCAATGTGTGAGGAACTGACTTATGACGAGGTTGATGATGTTACCGATGCAATCTTAGGTTTCCTCAATCATTGGGATCCCTTTTTTAATTGTATGTATTTTGCTTTTAAGGTGTGGAACAGTGCTTCAGACAGAAAGCTTATTTCGATTGTATTCCCTATCTTTGGCAAATTGCAGATGAAGGCATATAGCCATGATTATAATGTGCCTATGAAGCCTGTTGAAAAAAGTCAGACCTACAGACAGAAGGGGACAGGCAATAAGGCATACCTCAAACAGGCAACGGATAAGGTGCTTGGGGTAGTTTAATTTTTACGGGGCCGTACCGTCAGGTGCAGGTCCCTGCATTTTTGTCTGGCGGCAGGGGATTGCCTTTTTAAGAAAGTCTCTGCAGGCGGGGCGGCGGCTCCATACCCGAACTGTGTTCGGGTCGGCGACTTGCAGTCGCCGTAAATCGCCTTGGCGATTTAATGGAGCCGCCGCAGCCAGCCTTTTGTACTGAATTGACCGCTGCTGCCAAGGAACAGATTCCCTTGGCGAAATATAACTTTATTTGGGATAAAATTTAAACGGATACAAATCGGAGCGAAGCGACCCACAATTTTGAAATTTGCATTTTATTGCACTTCCTGCAAAGCCGGATTCATAATTTTCACACCCCTTGTCGGGTGTTTTCATGTTTTGTGGGGGCAGAAGTGTACCGTATAACCCATATTTCGTGGCTGAAAATGCCAAAAATACCATATTTAGACCCCATTTGTGAACAAACTAAAAATCTGCATTTTTCACAAAGTTTTTTATGAAAAATCGTTGACATTTCACAAAGGGTATAGTATAATACAAATCGTATGTTGAGGATAGTATGGGTATAACTATGTCTTGACAGACCACAATGATATGCGATGACGCGGGAGGTGGCTGCCCTCTGAGGCAGGGAATTTCCGCCGAGTATGTCCGATTTAAAACCGGGCGGTCTATATTCACTTGTTAACGTTGTTTCTTGCGTTAAGTGTTGGGGGAGCTTTGCGCTCTTTCGGCCTTAAACAGCGTATAGGGTGAACTGTGCTTTGAGCGTATTTCCGGAAATAAGAATTTGTTTCCGGTTTTTTAATGAACGGGCTGAAAACACCCGGAAAAGCGTGAGAAAAGCACCGCCGCTAATTATCATTAGGAGGCAAACAAAATGGCAGTTAAGGAAAAGATGCGTATCAGACTTAAGGGTTATGACCACAACCTTGTTGACAAGGCAGCGGAAATGATCGTTGAAACTGCAAAGCGTACAAATGCTCAGGTTTCAGGTCCCATTCCTCTTCCCACAGAAAAGGAAGTAGTTACAATCCTTCGCGCTGTTCATAAGTATAAGGACAGCCGTGAGCAGTTTGAACAGAGAACTCACAAGAGACTCATCGACATCATCAGACCTACACCCAAGACGGTTGAGGCTCTGACAAATCTCGAAATTCCCGCAAGTGTTGAAATCGAAATTAAGCTCTAATTTCTATACCCGTTTGAACATAAGCAGGAAATCAGGTCAAGTTGCCGCATGGGCAACCAATAACCAAAGGAGGACAAAACAATGAAAAAAGGTCTTATCGGAAGAAAGATCGGCATGACTCAGGTTTTTGACGAGAAGGGTAACGTAATCCCCGTAACAGTTGTAGAACTTGGTCCTTGCGCAGTAGTCCAGAAGAAGACAGTAGAGAATGACGGCTACAATGCTGTTCAGCTCGGCTTCGAGGACAAGAAGGTAACAAAAACAAACAAGCCTATGGCAGGACACTTCAAGAAGGCTGACGTAGCTCCCAAGAAGTTCCTCAGAGAGTTCAGACTCGAAGATGACAGCGCTATTAATGTTGGCGACATCATCAAGGCAGACATCTTTGCAGCCGGTGAAAAGGTAGACGTAATCGGCACAAGCAAGGGTAAGGGCACAGCAGGTGCCATCAAGAGATGGAATTTCTCAAGACTTAAGGAAACTCACGGTACAGGCCCTGTTGCAAGACACGCAGGTTCACTCGGTGCTTGCTCAGACCCCTCAAGAGTTTACAAAGGAAAGAAGCTCGCAGGTCACCTCGGTGCTGAAAGAGTTACAATCCAGAATTTAGACGTTGTTAAGGTTGATGCAGAAAACAACCTCATCGCTATCAAGGGCGCAATCCCCGGTCCCAAAAAGGGCATCGTAATGGTAGTAAACAGCGTAAAGAAAGCATAAGAAAGGAGCCCTAAGAAATGCCTAGCGTATCAGTATTCGACGTAAACGGAAAGAAAGTTTCAGATATTGACCTTGCTGACGGTATCTTCGGTATCGAACCCAACACCTCAGCTATGCATCTCGTAGTTGTCAACTATCTGGCAAATCAGCGTCAGGGCACACAGTCAACCCTGACTCGCTCAGAAGTAAGCGGCGGCGGCAAGAAACCTTGGAGACAAAAAGGTACAGGCCGCGCAAGACAGGGCTCAACAAGAGCTCCCCAGTGGTACCACGGCGGTATCGCACACGGTCCCAAGCCCCGTTCATATGGCTTTGATGTAAACAAGAAGGTAAGAAGACTTGCTATGAAGTCAGCTCTTTCTTCAAAGGTTGCTGCTAACGAAATGATCGTTCTCGATTCACTTTCACTTGAAGCAATCAAGACTAAGGAAATCGTTAAGGTTCTTTCAAACCTCGAAACAGGCAAGAAGACACTTATCGTTCTTCCTGAAAAGAATGACATCATCTACAGAAGTGCAAGAAACATCGCAGGTGTTAAGACAACACTTGTTAACACACTTAATGTTTATGATATTCTTAACTGCAACAGCATCGTTGTTCTCAAAGACGCAGTTGCTAAGATCGAGGAGGTATATGCATAATGAGTAAATTAGCACATGACATCATCCTCAAGCCCATTATCACTGAAGAGTCAATGATGGGCACAGCCTTCAAAAAGTACACCTTCAAGGTTGCTAAGGATGCAAACAAGGCTGAAATCAAGAACGCTGTTGAAGAAGTATTCGGCGTTAAGGTTGCAAAGGTTAACACCATGAACTGCAAGGGTCACCTCAGAAGATACGGCCGTTTCCAGGGTTACACACCCTCATGGAAGAAGGCAATCGTAACTCTTACAGAGGATTCAGACACAATCGATTTCTTCGACGGTCTTCTTTAATTGATAACCCACTCCTGACTTGCAGGCACCTATCTCGACGGCATATTCTCCGCCGTTCAGCCCGAAACTTCTTGCTAATACACCAAGTATTAGCTGCGAAATTTCAAGCATACCGACGAAAAATCTGCTCGCCGATATAAGCACCTTCAAATCACTCGTAGGTTATTGATAACGCTTAAAACTATTACCCTATATAATAGTATTCAAATCCCGATGGAAATGTATGGAGGTTATGACAATCCTCCGCTAAACCAATAAGGAGTGTGAACAAAAATGTCAATCAGAGTTTTAAAGCCTGTAACAAACGGCACAAGAAACATGTCAGTTACAGACTACTCAGCACTTTCAAAGTGCGGTCCCGAGAGAAGCCTCCTTGCTCCTCTCAACAAGAAGAGTGGCCGTAACAGCTACGGTCGCATCACTGTTCGTCACAGAGGTGGCGGTAACAGAAAGAAGTATCGTATCATCGATTTCAAGAGAGATAAGTTTGATGTAAAGGCAACTGTTGCTACTCTTGAGTACGATCCCAACAGATCAGCTCACATCGCTCTTCTTCAGTATGAAGACGGCGAGAAGAGATACATCCTTGCTCCCGCAGGCCTCAAGGTAGGCGATGTTGTTGAAGCAGGTCCTTCAGCAGACATCAAGGCAGGTAACGCACTTGCTCTCAAGGATATGCCCGTTGGTACAGTTATCCACAACGTTGAGCTGTATCCCGGCAGAGGCGGCCAGCTTGCAAGAGCAGCCGGCAACTCAGCACAGCTTATGGCTAAAGAAGGCGGCTACGCACTTCTCAGACTTCCCTCAGGCGAACTTCGTAAAGTTCCCGAAGCATGTATGGCAACTGTTGGTACAGTAGGCAACGAAGATCACGAAAACGTGAAAATCGGTAAGGCCGGCCGTACACGCCACATGGGTATCAGACCTACAGTCCGCGGTTCAGTTATGAACCCCTGCGACCATCCTCACGGTGGTGGTGAAGGTAAATCACCCATCGGTCGTCCCGGTCCTGTTACTCCTTGGGGCAAGCCTGCTCTCGGCTACAAGACTCGTGCTAAGAAGAATCGTTCAGACAAGCTTATTGTTAAGCGTCGTAACGACAAATAAGGTCGATGAAAGGAGCTAAGAATAATGAGCAGAAGCACTAAAAAAGGTTTCTACGTAGACGCTAAGCTCTACGATAGAGTTATCAAGATGAACGAAAAGGGCGAGAAAATCGTTCTTAAGACATGGAGCCGCAGCTCCACAATCTTCCCCGACTTCGTTGGCCACACCTTCGCAGTACATGACGGCCGTAAGCACGTTCCCGTATATGTAACTGAAGATATGATCGGTCACAAGCTCGGCGAATTTGCACCGACAAGAACCTTCAGAGGTCACGCCGGTTCAAAAACCTCAAATAACGGTAAATAAGTCGAAAGGAGTGTATTAAAATGGAAGCAACAGCAAAAGTTACTTTCGTGCGCATCGCACCTCGTAAGGTTCAGATCGTTCTCGACCTTATCCGTAATCAGCCTGCTGAAAAGGCTATGGCAATTCTCAAATACACGCCTAAGGCTGCGTGTGAGGTTGTTTCAAAGCTTTTAAAGTCAGCAATGGCTAATGCAGAGAACAAAGACATGGATATGTCAAAGCTCTATGTAGCTGAGTGCTACGTTTGCCAGGGTCCCACTCTCAAGAGAATCAGACCCAGAGCTCAGGGCCGCGCATTCCGCATCAATAAGAAGACATCACACATCACCCTTGTACTCAAGGAAGCAGAATAATTCAGAAGGAGGTAAAACACAATGGGCCAGAAAATCAACCCCACCGGTCTTCGTATCGGCGTAATTAAAGATTGGGAATCTCGTTGGTACGCTAAGAAGGCAGACTTCGGCGATACTCTCGTAGAGGACTATGAACTTCGTGAATATCTCCTTGAAACACTTGCTCCCGCAGGAGTACCCAAGGTTGAAAT
>JAZSKE010000073.1:0-9786 GCA_045534675.1 Acutalibacteraceae bacterium | reverse complement strand
ATTTTCGCCTTCGCCCGGTTTTGTTTCTTCAACACCGGAGTTACCTTCGTTGTCGGTTACATCTTCGTTAAGCGGAGGGAATACTGCCTTGCCGTTAGCATCTGTCTTATCAGTTAAAGTCTTTGCAACGGGTTCTTCAGTTGCATCTTCAGCCTTGATAGGAGCTTCGGTAATAATAACATTCAAATCCTTAACAGATGTTTTGTCTGCCTTGTTCTGAACTGTTACTGTGATTCTGTTTTCATAATCGAATACATTACCTGCAGGAAGAAGAACTGTAATGTTTTCAGCGGTTTTTACTGTTTCATCTTCGTTCTTAACCTCTGCATTGTGTGTAACAAGTGCTTTTTCGATTGCACCTTTTTCATTAACAACAGTTACGATATATCCGTCAACTTCTGAATATCCGTTTACATCTGTGTAGTCCATATATACGGGAGGTACACTTGCTTTGCCGTTTTCATCAGTAAGATTGCTTTCGCTCTTATCTTCAGAATCGGTAAATGTAACACTCATATCCTTAACGGGTTTATCTTCCTTGTCGGTTACTGTTGCAGTAATTCTGTTGGTGTAATCAAACACAACACCTTCAGGGAGCTTCACATTGATTTTACTATCAACGATTTCGATATAAGCATTTGCAATAGGAGCTTTTTCGTCTGCAAGAACTACCTTGTAGCCATTTACAGTTGCTTCGCCGTTTACATCTGTCATATCTTTGTGAACCGGAGGAACGATAGCCTTTCCGTTTTCATCAGAAACAACAGTTTCAACATTTTTATTGCCATCCGTAAAGTTTACCTGAATATCCTTAACGGGATTACCGTCTGCATCTTTGATTTCAGCAGTAATTCTGTTGTGGTAATCGAAAACAACACCTTCAGGAAGAACTACATTGAGCTTTCCTTCAACCATTTCGATATATGCGTTTTCGATAGGCTTTGTTTCGTCATAGATAACCACATTGTAGCCATTAACAATGCCTTTACCTTCGGCATCTGTCATATCGGTATTTACCGGAGGAACTACAACCTTGCCGTTTTCATCTGTAAGAGCAGTATAGCTTTTTTCTGTTACATCAAGAACTGTCACAGACTTATCTTTTACCGCACCGCCGATAGAATCGGTTACTGTTACAGTAATACGGTTTGCATAAGTGATTGTCTTTTCTTCAGGAAGTGTTACTGTGATTGTGTTATCGTCATTATATTTAACATAAGCATCTGCGATAGCACCGAGTTCATCATTTACGAGAACATTAAGCTCATTAACATTTACATGACCTTCTTCATCGGTGTATCCGTCAGCAGAAGTAGGAAGTGTGATTTTGCCGTAAATGTCGGTTTTACCTTTTTCGATAAAGTCAGCATCACCGAGAGCAATTACAGTTACATCAGCCTGAGCTTCGCCGTTGTGGTCTGTGATAGTTACGATAACGGGTTCTTCTCTTGTAGGTTTAATACCTTCAGGAAGATCCACAACTACATTATTGCTTTCGCCAATGTAGATTTCGCAGTTCGGAATAATAACATTTGCCTTATCGGTTACTGTGATTACGAAAGTTTCTTTTGTTTCGCCATCTTCTTTACCGATTGTGCCGTTATCATCGTTGGTGTTTGTCTTATTGTTTGGAACGATAAGCTGACCGTCTGCATTTGTAAAGCCGATAGCCTTATTTCCGTTTACATCTTCAATGTAAATCTTGAGGTTTTCTTTAGGCTGCTGACTTTCTGTGTAGAAAGCAGTAATTGTTGTAGGCTTTGCAAAGTCAAGAAGTCTGCCGTTTGTAAGCTTAATAGAAACATTGTCATTTACATCAATAGTAAGCTCTGAATTGAAAATAGGCTTGCCGTTTTCATCTGTAAGGATGATTGAGTAATCGCCAACTTCTGCTTTACCGTCTTCATCAGAATTGTCCTTGTCAATTAACTGAGGAAGGTCTGCACTCTGCAATGTTTCACCACAGACAGTACATTCAATATGCTTTGAGCCTGCAGCTTCGATAGTTGCCGGAACATCTACAATCCATTCGGAAGGTGTATGTCCTAAAGGCTCTTTATAATCTGCCTTATAGGTTTCACCACATTCACAAGTGTATGTGGTATATCCCATAGTCAGACAAGTTGCATCGGTTACTACCGCTTCGTATTCGTGAGCCAATTTATCTGTGTAATCTGCAACATATTCCGCATCGCAGTTTTTACAAGAGTAAGTTGTAAAACCGAACTCTGTGCAGGTAGGTTCTGTTACTGTCTTTTCGTAATCGTGAGGAATCTTGTCTGTGTAGTTGCCTTTGTACTCGTCATCACAGTCATTACATTTGAAAATGGTATAACCCATTTCAGTACAAGTCGGAGCAATTACAGTTTCGGTATATGTATGCTCAATGCTTTCTTTGTAATCGCTGATATATGACTTTCCGCAATCAGGGCAAGTATAAACTGCATAACCGTGTTCTGTGCAAGTAGGTTCAACTGTTTCCTTGTTGTAATTGTGTTCTGTCATATCAACATAATCGCCAACATAACTGTCACCGCAATCGGCACAAGTGTATGTAGTGAATCCCATTGAAGTACAAGTAGGTTCTGTAACAATGCCTTTATGGTTATGAGGAATAGCATCTACATAATCGCTCACATAGCTATCATCGCAATCAACGCAAGTGTAAGTTGTATAGCCGTGCTCTGTGCAGGTAGGCTCAGTTACAACCTCGTCATAATCGTGGTCGATTTTATCGGTGTAATCGGATACATAGCTATCGTCACAAATTACACAAGTGTAAGTAGTGTATCCCATAGCCGTGCAAGTAGCATCTGTTACATCAGAATCGTAATCGTGTCCGAGAGGAAGCACAAGAACAGTTTCACAAACTTCACAAATCTGAGGTTCTGTGCAAGTTGCTTCAGCTCCGGGTGTATGACCGTTAGCATCTGTTGCCATAATCATCTTTTCGCCACATTCATTTAAGCAATGATATTCGATGACACCTTCAGCATCACAAGTTGAGCTTGTTACTGTATGTCCTTCATCCCAATCGTGTCCTAAAGGCTCTGTGTAATCAGATACGGTGTTAAGACCGCACATAGTACAAGTTGATGTTGTGTAGCCTTTATCTGTGCAAGTAGGTTCTTTTGTTACTCTCTCGTAGGAATGAGAGATAAGCGGCTGAATATTATTGATGTAGTTATCTCCGCACACTTCACAAGTATATTCCGTATAACCTACATTACGGCAAGTTGCGTTATGATTTACTGACTTATACTTGTGTTCGCCCGCCTGAGTTGTTGTCTGATAGAAGTCACCGCAATCGGCACAAAGGGTTAATACAAGACCGCCTTGCTTGCAAGTTGCTTCTCTGATTACAATGTCATCATAATCGTGACCGAGAGCAGGTGTGTAATTTCTCTTATCAAGCTCACCGCATCCGTTACATTGGAATCTCTCGTAACCAAGTTCTTCACAGCTCGGTTTTACTGTTTCAAGATAGTGGAACTCGTGCTCGTGCGTCTGAGGTGGAAGAACAATAATAGTTCCGTTTGAATTATTTTCTTCTTCATCATCGGCTACAAGGTGAATGTAAGACACACCGTTTTCTGTCATAACCTCTCCGGCATAGGAATAATCAATTTCATAATAAACTGTATAATATCCTGCCTGAGTATAGTTAGGAGCAGAAGTCTTTGTGCAACTGTCAGCAGATGTTCCGTAACGGATAGAAGTTTTAACACCTCTGTCTGAAAGGTCATTTACAGTTAAAGTATGTGCATCGCCATCTTCAATGCCGTAGTAAGAAGTGATAACAGATTTTGCAGTTACATATTCGCTTGTTTCATATCCGCAATCATCACACTTTTCAGCAATGTAGAATCTGTTATTACCAATCTGTCCGTCAACCTGTTCTGAAAAATTATGTTCCTCAAGACCTCTTGTAGCTCTTGCGTATGTTCCTTTACAGAACTTGCAGTATTCGCCACGCTTGAGTGTTGTCAGGTGGTAATCTTCATCATAATGCTCGTGAGTTGTATTGTCGAACTGAAGATAGAAGTTATTATCACAAGGATACAACCCATATACATTGTTGTTAAAACCATAGTGCAAATAACCGCTACCGGGATTTATTGTTCCGCAAGTCTGACACACCGCCTTTGTCCAATGATACCCGGTGTAATACGCATCAACGCCCGGTGTACCATCGTCAAGATTTCCTCGTCCTTCGCCATCAATCTTTGTTCCGTCTGAATACTGAACATCACGATTGAGTGCCGTTTCACCTGAACGGGTATATTCGGGAACTCTGTATGTTAAAACATTTGTAGTCTTATCACACACGCAACAATACTGTGTTTCATAAGTAGTTGTCGCATTGACATCAAGCTCGTTGGTTCGGTTATTTGACGATAACCAAACTTCCGCCGGATCGGTGTATTCGTTGCTCTGTGCTGCAAACACATTCGGCACAAGCGAAGCCATCATACAAATAGTTAAAATAATTGATAAGATAGACTTAAAATTTCCTTTTCTACTCATTATTTAATACCTCCATATAAAAAATTTTGTCCAATTTGTTTTTTAGAGAATTTACCGCTTTCTACGGCGGCTCTCTATATCGAGATTTAACAATCATATCATCTGCCTTTGCCTTTCTTACGATTCTTTTTCTTCTTTTTCTTGCTCGGTTGAGTATGTTCGTTGTTCTTTTGCTTTTCAGGAGCCTTTTCAGCTTTCTGCTTGTTTTGTTCCGCCTTAATGTCCTCAACCTTTTGCTTTACGGAAGGTTTTCCATTAGTACGGTTTTCCGTTTTGTCTGTATCCCCGTGCTTCGTAGATTCTTTCTCTTGCTGATTTTCTTTTTTCTTCTCCTTCGCACGGGGAACTGCGTTTTTTGATTTGTCCTCATTTGTCTGTTCGGGAGCCTTTTCATCCTTATCATTTTCAGGCTCTTTCTTTTCAGGCTCCGGTTCAGGTTCAATTTCAGGTTCAACTGCAGAATACCCAAGCTTTTCCATAATGTAGTTAAGCTTTGTCACATCATCCTGCTTTGCGATAATATCGCACAACCCTGAATCATTTGACTTATCGTTTACTGCCGTAAACAAAACACCGTATTTCTTTGCTTCCGAATTGAATTTTCCAATGTCGCTTTCTTTGATTTGCATAATACAAAGAGGTTTATCAGATTTAAGCAATTTCTTGAGGTTGGTTTTGCCCTGAAGTTTGTTATCTTCTTTCAAAAGGGCAATTACGATAGCTGCAAGATTTTTTGCTCCAAGTCCGGTAAGCTTTACAACTTCTTCGGTAATCATCAAGCCTTCTTTGACCATTAAATCAGCGACCTCGCCGCTTGTGTTCATTAGCTTTCGCCTCCATTTCTGCTTGTTTAATTAAAGCTTTTGCTTGCTCATATTTCCGTGAAATTTTGTATGAATCAACTGCTATTGCTTTACACATTTTCACATCCATACGAATAGCACGAAGCTTTGTATTGATTTTTTCAGCCTTATCCTTAATCTCGTCCTCGTTTTCTTCGGTTCGGGATGAATAAAGCGTTTTTCTTTCTGCAACTAAGTCATCAATCTCACGCTCCTTAGATTTCTGAAAGTCTGATAACTGTGTTCCTGTTTCTATGTTGTTTTTATATAGGAACTTAAACTGCTTTTGATAACGCTCGAATTTTATAAGTTCATCACGCATAAAGAATGACACTCTCTGCGGAGTTGACTTTCTTGGAATGATTTTGAAGAAATACATATAGTGAAAATACAGAGCCTTAAATCCTTTGAGTTTTACAGACTTCATATTTTTCAAATCACCTTTGTATTTATAAACCTTCCGTTTCGGAAGCTCCGTAGGTGATGCAGTCCTGATTTTATTTCTTGCTGTTATGATTCTTTCAAGGATTGCTTCTTCGGTATATTCCGGTCCGAGCTTATCAAGTCTTATTTGTTTAGTTCCATAAGGCGGTATGAATGATGTGTATTCGTATTTTGGTCTGCGTCTGCAAATAACGAACCCTCGTTCCTCAAGCAACTTCCAAAACTCTTTCATTGTGTAGGAAGCTTTGATAATTTCATCTAAATCAATACGAACCTGACCTCTTATTGTTGGTCTGCCTTCTTTAAGTGCTAACCATTCACCATAGTGCATACCTCTGTGTTTTGGATTTTCGATAACTGATAAACAATGCTCTCTGCATATAGCATCAGATATTCCTCGTATGTCAACGAAGTAATCTTTGAAGTTATTCTTATACATTGAGCCATCCAAAAACGATGTAGAGTTTATTATGATGTGATTATGCAGGTGGTCATGGTCAAGATGTGTTGCAATAATACATTCAAATTTTCCAAACAATCTCTCGCAGAGTTCTTTTCCACATTCGTGTGCAACTTCCGGAGTTGTTTCAAAGTCCTTAAAGGATTGAACTATGTGATATGCAAGCACACCGTTTTTCCTTTCGTTTCTGCACCAATCTTTTTGAGTTTGTAGCATATCGTTAAAGGGAGCGTCATCCGAACAATGATATGCCTGAACATATTTGCATCGTTCGGTCTTGTCCTCGTTTTTGATGTACTTAATAACACCTTCCCGTGCATCTATATTTGGTTTCAGAGTTGTTTTTTCAGGATTTGCGATGTAGTTAAGGCTTGTATCAAGTCTTGACTTTATAGACCATATTTTTGTAATAGCCATTTCATCTCAACCCCTTCACCAATCTCATAATGTCATTTTGGTTTTTCTTAACAATGTCAATTTCGGTTTGAGAGATTGTTCCGGTTGCATTTGCAATATGAGCAATCTGATTTATGTTGTTACCGATTGCATTGACTTCTTTTATAAGTTGAGCATACTCATTAGGTGGTCTTGCTTTTACCTCAAAACCCATTATGAGTTTTCTGACATAAGGTTCCATTTTCAATCCGCTTTTTTGTGCCTGAATTTTAAGATGTGAATGTTGTTTTTCTGTAAGACGGATAGTTTGCTTTATAACTTTATTCATTACTTTTCACCTCACTTTTGATGCAGCAAGCATCGGGGTATTAGGGGCGTAGCCACTAACAAGGGGAAATTTGACGGCAAATTTCCGTGCTTGCTAAAACAAATGCTTCCGCATTATATTTCTCTTGAGTTTCACCTTCTTCTGATTTGCATTGTAAAGGTATAACCCCCCATTATTCGGGTGGTTTGTAAAAATTTTTTCAAAAAAGTTTTCGACATAATATGACTTTTGTTCATTCCATCAAAAACATAAGCCTACTGTTTTAAGGCAGTAGGCTTATTATTAAATACACTATCTTTCAGGCTCGTGTTTCTTTTTTTTCTTCTGTTCTTCGTTTTCTTCGACAAGTCTTTTTGCATAACTGTCAATGGTATCTCTTAACATTTCCATGTGAGATACATCAGTATCCATCCATTCGTCATAACAAGCAGACAACGGATAGTCGAGCTTTATAAGTTCTGCGACCTGCTTATCGGATAAGTAGTCATCTTCAAAGCTCATAAGAATATCATCACGCATTACTTTCTCATAAGCTTTATCAATGATTTGTTCCGGGGGAAGTGTTTTGAGATATTCAACAAAAGCATCTTGCTCTTTTGAAGCTTTCTCATACAATACCTCTCTTAAAGTTTCTTTACTCATTTTCATCGCTCCAATCCTACAACTTTTTTCTGTGGAATTTCATTTTCTTCAGGTTCACCGAGGTCAGCACCTTCTTTGTCTTTCTTATCCATATCAAGAAGAACTTCAACCTCTGCAAGTCTTTTTATTTTCTCCTGAAGCTCTGCTTCTTGCGGGAACTCTTTTTGAGATTCAACCTTTGCAGTTTCAAACTGCTTTTTGGTTTCTTCAAGATTTTCCTTTACAACCTCTAATCTCTTAGGAAGTCCTTCAAGAGCATTATCAAGTCTTTGCAAGTTACCAAACACATCTGTACCAAGCTCTACCTTATGGCTTAAATGTCCTTTGAGTGATACATAGAAAACCTTTGTAGTTGTATCAAAAGACAAGTCCATTGAAAAACCTCTGTAATCGCCAATCGGTGTCGGTTCAGGTGATGTCATTTTCTTGCATCGTTCAAGTAGTGCCGTGCCGGCTTTCTCTTTATCGGTATAAGGTAATCCGTCAATCGTCATCGGATAGAAAACATCCTCTTGTTTCGGATATTTTTCTGCAATGGCAATATCGCCCTCAAAGCCTTTAATTCGCTCTGTAAGGTCTGCAATGGTTCGGGGGTATTCTTTTATTACCTTGTCCTCAAGCTCGTATTTTTGGCTCATAAATGACGATTTAATGAGCTTTAATTTAGCTACTTGTGTATCCAAGTCCATTTTCTCTTTGATATACGGATTTCCCGTTGTGAGAGCTTTAATCTCTGCATAAGAAAGAGCCATTTCGTCAATATCTTCAGCACTTCTTACCGGAGATTTAGAAGTCATAATCTGACCGATAAATTTCTGCTTATTTTCAACGAGCTGCCACATATAACTATCGAATGTATCTTTAGTTACATATCTTCTGATATGAACATCAGGATTGGTATTTCCTTGACGGATAATTCGTCCTGCACGCTGTTCCAAATCAGCGGGCCTCCAAGGACAATCCAAATCGTGGGAAGCATATAAAAGCCTTTGCACATTCGTTCCGGCTCCCATCTTTGGAGTAGAGCCAAGCAAGATTCTTACATCACCCTTGCGAACTTTGGAGAAAAGTTCTTTCTTTTTAACTTCTGTTTCCGCATTGTGAATGAACTCAATTTCATCTTCAGGCACACCGTTTGCTATCAGCTTATCTCTTATGTCTGAATAAACATTGAATGTACCGTCATTCTTTGGAGTAGATAAATCACAGAATACAAGTTGTGTTCCTTTGATGTCTGAAGTCTGTTCCCAAATATCAAAGACTTCCTTTGCACACGCAGAAACTTTAGAGCTTTCATCATCAGGCAAGAGTGGGTTCATAAGCCTTTGGTCAAGTGCAAGCTTTCGTCCGTCATTGGTAATCTTCAGCATATTGTCAACTGACGGATCAACCATTTTATTACGAACTTTCTCTGCACGGTCTGCAAGTTCTGAAACCATTTCTTTCTGAATTTCCGTAGGCTCAACTGCGATAGTTTTGTAATGCGGTGTAGGTGTAGGAAGATTGAGCATATCAGCAGTTTGTATGTCCGCAACATCCTTAAACATTGCCATAAGTTCAGGCAAGTTAAAGAATTTAGCAAACCTTGTCTTTGCTCTGTATCCCGTACCTTCAGGTGCAAGTTCAATAGCAGTAATTGTTTCACCGAAAGTAGATGCCCACGCATCAAAGTGTTGCAAGTTATGTTCCCGAAGTGTGTTGTACTGCAAGTATCTCTGCATTGTGTAAAGCTCAACCATACTGTTTGATACAGGAGTACCCGTTGCAAAAATAACACCTTTACCGCCCGTGATTTCATCCAAATACTGAGTTTTCATAAATAGGTCGGATGACTTTTGTGCTTCTGTCTGTGCTATACCGCCGACATTTCGCATTTTGGTATAAAGGTAAAGGTTCTTGTAGTAGTGAGCTTCATCAACGAAGATTCTGTCAACACCGAGTTCTTCAAAGGTAACAACATCATCTTTTCGGCTTTGGTCATTGAGTTTCGCAAGCTTATTCTCAATAGCCTTTTTTGATTTCTCAAGTTGCTTAATGGTAAATCGTTCTGCATTTTGAGATTTAGCTTCGATTATTCCGTGCATAATCTCTGTCTTTTGTCTTTCGAGGATAGCAACTTGTCTTTCAAATGACATTGGTATCTTTTC
>JAZSKE010000032.1:0-12955 GCA_045534675.1 Acutalibacteraceae bacterium | reverse complement strand
CGGGCAGGCATTCTTTTTCCTTGCGCGGTTAACCCCTCAGTCTTTTGCTTCGCAAAATCCAGCTCCCCTTTCAGGGAGAGCCGAGATGGATCAAAAACACGCAAGACGGATCGTAGCCACGTCGTGCTGTGAGCCAAGGAGTTGCCTGACTGGGTTGTCTTCCTAAGACCGCTTGGCCTCCGACTTCGGGCAGGCATTCTTTTTCCTTGCGCGGTTAACCCCTCAGTCTTTTGCTTCGCAAAATCCAGCTCCCCTTTCAGGGAGAGCCGAGATGAATCAAAAACACGCTGATGCTTTAGCCTATAAATTTTTCAATAAATTCATCAATCTTGTCTTCATATTCCTGCTTGCCGTCAACGTGAGCCTGAGCATGGTCTGCGCCCTCAACAATAAGAATATCTCTGTAAGGTGCCGAGCAGTTATCGAAAAGCTCCTTAGCCATATAGGAAGGCACAAGATTATCTTCCTTGCCGTGAACAAAAAGCATAGGCACTTTGGCATTCTTCACACTTTCCACGGGAGCAATGTCTCTGAAATCAAAGCCGTGATTAATCTTATTGGCAAGGTTCACGCCCTTTAACAGACCCATATCCGGAATACCCAGACCGTCCATCTTAAACTTAAATAAATCCTTTGCCGTGGTGAAGCCGCAGTCCGCAACAGTAAACTTCACATTTTCGGGAAGGTCATTTCTGCCCGTCATCATGCAAACTGTAGCACTGCCCATAGACACGCCGTGAAGAATAATTTTTATATCCTTGCCGAAGTGGTCAGTCATATATTTCAGCCACTTCATACAGTCCTCTCTCTCGTGATAGCCGAAGCTGCAGTGGCTGCCCTCACTCTCACCCGAAGCAATATGGTCGGGGAAGAAAACATTGATGCCTCTGCTGAGATAATACTGAGCAAAGCCGCAGAATTCCTTTTTGCCGTAGCTTCTGTAGCCGTGTGCGCCAAAAACATAAACATCACTCGGCTCCTTGGCCTTCATAAGATAGCCCACAAGACCCTCGCCTCTTTGGGACATAATATAGTGCTTCTCATAGCCGTAATCCTCAACCCATTTAAGGTTAGTTGCAAGAAGCTCACCCAAGTGGCTCATATCACAGCCTGAAAACTTTGCACCCACCTCAGCAGGCATAATAAGATGTTTGTTAAAAAGCAACTCATCTATAAGTGTGCATATGCCGTACCCTGCCGCCATGGCGCCTACGGTACCTAAAAAGAGCTTTTTTCCTGTCTTCATGTTAATCACCTCAGGGAGTTGTTTTTGAGAAATTATCTGTCTGAGTTAAGCATTTTGAAAATCTTCTTATTTGCGCCGTAGATTTCCTTGTATGCAGCAAAGTTTTTATCATAAACGGGCTTATCTGCCTTGTTGGGTGTGAAGCTCTTTTCCGGCTTGATAAGCTGACCCGCATCAGCAGTTGAGCCTATAACACCGATACCTACTGCAACCATAACTGCAGCACCTACCGCACCCACATTCTGAGGACTTGCAACAACCTCAACATTTTTACCTGTGCAGTCTGCAAGAATCTGGCTTGTGCTGTCATTGAGAGCGCCGCCGCCTACAAAACGGATAGTGTCGGAGGTCTTTGTTTTCTTATCCTGGGTTTCAAGCATCCATCTCAGGTGCATACAAACACCTTCAATAACGGCACGGATCATTTCACTCTTGCCTGTTTCAATGCTCAAATTAAAGAACATACCTCTTGAGTTGGGGTCCTCGAAGGGACAGCGGTTACCGTGAAGCCAGGGAGTGAAGATAACTCCGTCACAGCCTGCAGGCACCTTTTCAATTACACTTGAAAGGTACTGATAAAGGTTGGTGTATTTGCTTTCCATATCTTCTGCAACATGGGTCTTTTTGAGATAGATGCCGATTTCGTCAAGGGCAAGGTGATTCTTTACCCACTCAAGGCACTTACCTGCAGTTTCAAGCTCTGCAAAGTAGTTGTAAAGACCGGGCTGAGCGCCGACAATGGCAGCAATCATAGCTGAAGCGTCAACAATACTCTTGTCAACAACAGTTGAAACCCAACCTGATGTGCCCATATAAACATGGGTGTCGCCATTCTTTGTTGCGCCTGCACCAACACCTATAAGTGAAGCGTCCATGCCGCCGCCGTAAACGGCAGTACCTGCCTTAAGGCCTAATTCTTCAGCAGCCTTTGCAGTAACCTCACCTGCTTTATCTGTGCATTTGATAAGCTTTGCAAGGTGTTTCATATCAACCTTGAGCATCTTTGCAATCTGGGGACTCCAGCACTTTTTGTTGATATCAAAAAGAAGTGTGCCGAAGGCTGAGTCCTCTGTCATAACAAATTCGCCTGTCATTCTTGCAATAAGTGCTTCCTTAACATCGAGCCATTTATGTACTCTTGCAAAGGCCTCAGGCTCATTCTTTCTTACCCAGTTATATTTATAAACAGGGTCCTTTACACTTGCAGCAACAGCACCTGTTTTCTGAAGTGAAATAAGAAGCTTTGGAATGTTTGCGCCTGCAATCTGAGGACCGTAAGCCATAAGCTCCTTGAGTTCCTCTCTCGCTCTCTGATCCATATAGCTCATAGCGCGTCTTACATGTCTGCCTTCTTTATCAACAAGAACAAGACCCTGAGCCTGTGAGCAGAATGATATACCGTCAACCATATCGGGGGTAATATCTGTCTTTGTGAAAAGCTCCTTTGTTGTTTTGCACATGGCAGCCCACCATTCGTCGGGGTCCTGCTCTGCACCGCCGCCGGGCAGCACATAAAGTTCATAACCTTCAATTGCATCAGCAACAAGTTTGATTGACTTGTCTATCTCAAACAGACAAGTTTTAACACCGGTGGTACCGATATCATAGGCAAGTGCGTATTTCATATTTTCTACATTCCTTTCCGGATTTTAGTTTTTTATTTATTGGCAGCATCCATTTTAAGTGCAGCCTTAATAAAACGAAGTATATTTTCTATGGCAAATTCATCTTTTTCAAAAATGTCGTTGCCGGCATAGATTTTATATCTTTCACAGTAGTAATCACAGGCATAGGAGAACTGAATGTTCATCAGAAGATTATCCACCAAAAATGATGCCATACCCGGGTCAATATCCGTTCTTATTTCTCCTGCAACCTGACCCTGTATAATAGTTTTCTTATAGGCTTCGGCAGTGATTGCCTCCATATCCTCGGCAATTTTTTCAGCCAGCTCTCTGTTGCCCTCGCTCGTGCAGACATTGTAAAGCTTGATAAGCACACTGTTTCTGCGGGAATACTCTATGGCAATGCGTATGAGCCTTTCAAGGCGTACCATAACATCCTCATCGGAGTTGACAACAGATTCAAGAATAACCTCAAGATTTGATATGCCGTAGTGTACACTGGTCATAAAAAGGTCGGTTTTCGTGTCAAAATATTTATAAAGTGAGCCTACGCTGACCTGAGCTTTTTTTGCAATTGTGTTTATGTTTGCATTGTCAAAGCCGTGATTTGCAAACTCATTCACGGCAACAGAAAGAATCTTCTGTCGCTTTTCCTCAGGTATATTCATAAAAGTAGGCTTATAATAAACTGTCTGAGCGCTCATAATATAGCTCCGTTCAATATAATCTCATTATATTTTACCAATTTATCAAAAAAATTGCAAGTATAAAATAACCCTTCAAAACTATGCACTTTGCACAAGAAGAAAATAAAATTTGGTGTTGATAGATTGCTCTGTCGGGTGTATAATAGATAACAGTATATAAGCATCGCAGGTGAAAATATTGAAAAAATTTCTGTTCACGGCAACAATTGCCCTGATTATTATCACAGTTACTTTTGCTGTTTTTGCACAGTCGCAAAAAGAAAATCCTTCCTCCGTTACCGAAAAAGCAGAAGGAGTCACCCTGCCTCAGGTTGAAACTCCCGCAGTCGTAAAAAAACAGGACGGCAGCCTTACCCTTTCTTGGTCAGCGGCAGAAAATGCTCACGCCTATAAGGTCTATGTCAAAGACACCAAAGACGAAAAATACAGACATTACCTCACCGTAAAGAAAACATCCCTGACCTTTGACGGACTTTTTTCAGATTCCGTAAGTTTCAGAATCAAAGCTCTCAGATATGAGGACGATAAGGTTATATCAGGTCAGGCAAGCGAACCGGCAGGAGTACTGCCCGTCCCGGAAAAAGTCAAAGCCATTCGCACAAGAAGCATCACCAACAACAGTATTACTCTTTATTGGGACAAAGCAGAGGGTGCTACAGGCTACCGCTTATATGTCTTTGATGATAAGAAAGACAAATTTGTTATATATACACGCACGCCCAGAACAACAGTTACGGTAAACGGTCTTAAAAAAGATACTCTTTACACCTTCAGGGTGCTCAGCTATAACAAAGAAAACGACAGCATCTCCTACGGTGCCTACAGCGAGGACTACAAAGAGTACACCTATAATTCCGGGGCAATTCCTCACACAAAGGCACAGACCGCACAGTACTATAATAACCATATTGCCAAGTTAAAAGCACAGCAGAATATGGTGATAAAATATAAGAAATCCATTGATACGGAGTTCATTTCCTGCAGCAGAAAAAACCTTGCCGTCAGCGTAAAAAACACTCTCAACCTTTTTGAAGGCACCCTGAGCAAAGCCTACCGCTATGCGGGCGGCAAATCAGATGACAAGAGCGCAAACAAGCTCATAGAGCCTTACGGAAAAGCCCCTTCACTTGAAAGAGATGATATCAAAGAGTACTCTGCCGAAGAAAAGGGCGACAGCATAATAATCAGAATTACGCTCAAAAGTGAGAATAAAATCTACAGCAAGGGCGGCAAAGCAGGAAAATCCTATTATGACGGAGTGCTGTCACTGCCCGACTACAAAAAGCTCAAAACCACTCCCCTTTCAATTGAAAATGCCGACAGTTATTACAGCGGAGGCAATCTGGTGCTTAAAATCACAGACAGAAAAATATCTGTTTTCAAGGCAAGTGCAGCAGTTCTTTCCGACATAAGCTTCACCGTCTCAAATGTTAAGGCAAGCACCGTTATAGGCTATGAGCTAACTGAACGGTACGAAATAAATTATAATGTGTAAGGTCTTGATTTTTTCCTCGTGCAGCAGTAAAATAAAATAAAAAAAGGAGAATTATTTATGTGGTTGTTATTACCCTTTTTTCCACTTCTTGCTATGGAAGCTCTCATTGCTGAAATGCTCTCACCTTTTGTCCGTCTTTTTGAAAAGATTACTGCAGGCATGGATTTCGACAGAGTTTTCACAGATTAATATTATAACGCCGTACACTGCACCTCAAAAGAAAGGTGCAGTGCTTTTTTATGTTTCGGCTTTTATGACAAAAAATCTTGTTTAACGCCTTAATTTTTTACCAATACACTATTGCAAGAAATAAAATTATTTGATATTATTATGAATGGTAATTAAGTAAAACCAATTAATAACTCTCGAAAGGGGACTAAACGTCATGAATTACACACATGAAGTTGAACAAATGTGTACGGTCGCAAAAGGACCGAACCACGGACCGGCTCCCATTCCCGAAGAAGGCAAATGGGTAAAGGCTTATGAAATCAAAGATATTTCCGCTTTCACACACGGTGTGGGCTGGTGTGCTCCTCAGCAGGGCGCTTGCAAGCTTTCACTCAATGTTAAAAACGGCATTATCGAAGAAGCTCTCGTTGAGACAATCGGCTGCTCAGGTATGACTCACTCAGCTGCTATGGCAAGTGAAATTCTTCCCGGCAAGACACTTCTCGAAGCACTCAACACTGACCTTGTTTGCGATGCTATCAACACAGCTATGCGTGAACTCTTCCTTCAGATAGTTTACGGCCGCAGCCAGTCAGCTTTCTCAGAAGACGGTCTTTCAGTAGGCGCAGGTCTTGAAGACCTCGGTAAGGGCCTTCGTTCACAGGTTGGCACAATGTACGGCACAAAGCTCAAGGGCGTTCGTTACCTCGAAATGGCTGAAGGCTATGTAACAAGAATGGCTCTCGACGCTGATGACCAGGTTATCGGTTATGAATTCGTTTCACTCGGCAAGATGACAGACTTCATCAAGAAGGGCGACGATCCCACAACAGCTTACAACAAGGCTATGGGTACTTACGGCAGATTCGCTGATGCTGCTAAGTATATCGATCCCCGTAAGGAATAAGGAGGTAAACGGACATGGCATTATTTGAAAGTTATTCAAGAAGAATCGACAAGATTCTTGCTGTTTTAAAAGAATACGGTATCTCATCAGTTGAAGAGTGTAAGGAAATCACTCTCGCTAAAGGTATCGACTGCGACAAGATCGTAAGAGAAACTCAGCCTATCTGCTTTGAAAATGCTGTATGGGCATACACAGTAGGTTGTGCTATCGCTATCAAAAAGGGTTGCGTAAAGGCTGCTGATGCTGCTGCTGCAATCGGTGAAGGTCTTCAGGCTTTCTGCATCCCCGGTTCAGTTGCTGACAACCGTCAGGTTGGTCTCGGTCACGGTAACCTCGGCAAGATGCTCCTTTCAGAAGAAACAGAGTGCTTCTGCTTCCTTGCAGGTCACGAATCCTTCGCAGCTGCTGAAGGCGCTATCAAAATTGCTCTTAACGCTAACAAGGTAAGAACAGCTCCCCTTCGCGTTATCCTCAACGGTCTGGGCAAAGACGCTGCTATGATTATCTCAAGAATCAACGGCTTCACATATGTTCAGACTGAATTTGATCCCTATTCAGAAACAGTTAAGGTTGTTAACGAAACAGCTTACTCAGAGGGTGACAGAGCTAAGGTTCGTTGCTACGGTGCAGACAATGTACCCGAAGGCGTTGCTATCATGAAGCTCGAAAATGTTGGTGTATCAATCACAGGTAACTCAACTAACCCCACACGTTTCCAGCATCCCGTTGCAGGCACATATAAGAAGTGGTGCGTAGAAAACGGCGTTGGTTACTTCTCAGTTGCTTCAGGCGGCGGCACAGGCCGTACACTTCATCCCGACAACATGGCAGCAGGCCCTGCTTCCTACGGCATGACAGACACAATGGGCAGAATGCACTCAGACGCTCAGTTTGCAGGTTCATCATCAGTTCCCGCACACGTTGAAATGATGGGTCTTATCGGTATGGGTAACAACCCCATGGTTGGTGCTACCGTTGCTTGTGCAGTTGCAGTTGAAGAAGCTAGTAAATAAGTTATAATACAAGTGTTTTTAAGATCTCCGAGGCAAAAAAATCGGAGGTCTTTTTTTGTCTCTCAGTCTTGGCTTTCCTCCTATACACATTCACCAATTGACTTTTCTGAAATATAGTAGTACAATATAACGGTAGATATTTACAGAAGGAGAATTCTTTATGAAAACATTAACGAAATCACTTGCGGCATTTTTAGTCGTGCTTATGCTGCTTACATCAGTTCCCTTTGCAAATCTTGACAGCATTCTGCCCGGGTTTAATGCCGAGGCTGCCTCTGATGAAAATATTACCTGTGAAAGGCATCAGCTTGGTGACTGGACTGTAACAAAAGAACCCTCCTGCAGTGAGGAAGGTTCACGCTATGCAATCTGCAGCGGATGTAATACAACATTTACGGAGATTCTGGATAAGCTTCCGCACAATGAATCTGGATGGGCAGTTGTTAAGGATTCAACCTGCTTAGAGGAAGGCTCAATGCAGAAAGTCTGCACACTTTGTGATGAGGTTCTCAGAACCGAAATAATTGTAAAGAAGGATCATGTCGAATCAGCCTGGATAACCGATAAGGCTGCTACCTGCACAGAAAACGGTTCCAAACATATTGAGTGTGAGAATTGTGAGACAGTCCTTGAAACACAAAGCATTAAAATGATTGCTCACAGCTACGGCGAAGACGGTACTTGTATAAATTGCAGTGCAGGTTGCGATCATATGTGCCACAAAGGCGGCTTGCTCTGGATAATAGTTCAATTCTTCCTGAAGCTGCTTAAAATAAATCCGGTCTGCATATGCGGTGCAGAACACTATTAATAAAAGCCAAGCTCACCCCCAAAAAACAGGGTGAGCTTTTTTGCATAATACGGAGTTTTTTATTTTTACACCTTCTTTTACCATACAACTAAAGGGTTATGTCTATGAATATGGAAACATATATAATTCATATTTTATTAAAAATACAATTGACAATAAATTACATATTTGTTAAAATAAAATAAATAACTTTCTTTATCAAAGGAGATTGGGTATGAAAAAGATATTATCAGTTATTCTCTGCATTGCAATGCTGTTTTCATTGACAGCTCTGTGCGCATCTGCAGAGGGTGCAACATTCAAAATGACAGTAGCAACAGACCTTCACTATAATGCGAAGGCTTCAGCAGCTTCTCTTGTTTCAAAGCGTAACAGTGTCAGTGAAGATTTCTTCCATGCAAGCCCTGACGGCTCTATGCCTGCTGAGTCTCTTGCAATCATTACCGCATTTTTTGAAAAAGCCAAGACTGAAAACAGTGACTATCTTCTTCTCTGCGGCGACCTTGCAGACGGCGGTATAAAAACAACTCACGAAGCAATTGCCGCTATGCTCAAGGATTTCGAGGCATCTACAGGCAAAAAGGTTTTTGTTGTACCCGGCAACCATGACCTCTACGCTACATCTTCACAGGAATTTGTTTCAATTTACAACGATTTCGGCTACGGTGAGGCTATAGCAAAAGACAGCCTTTCAAATTCATATGTTGCTGAACTCAAGGGCAATTACAGACTTCTTGTTATCGACAGCATAAACCCCGGCGAAAGCGAACACGGTCTTACAGCTGAAAGAGTTGCATGGGTAAAGGCTCAGTGTGAAAAGGCAAAGAAAGACGGCAAATATCTTGTTGCAGCTATGCACCACAATTTCATTGACCGCATCAGCGCAGCCGCTTTCATCCATAAGGGTGATGCAGTGGGCAACAGCCTTGGCCTCGGCGATATTCTTGCAGATAACGGCGTCAAGTACCTCTTCACAGGTCACAGCCACAATCAGGATGTAAGCGCCTTCCAGTCAGCCAAGGGCAATACTATGTACGAGGTAGTCACAGGCGCACTCACAGTTTATCCCGTACCCTACAGAGTTGTTTCCTTCGGCACTCAGGTCAACATTGAAACAAAAAATATTGACAAGATAGATGCTTCACTCGTACCCGGCGGTATGACAAATAAGGCATTCAACCTTATGAATACAGATTTCGCAAAGTATGTGCAGAATTACTTCAAGGCAGGCATTAATCAGGCAACTCTTGATGTAACCGATATGGATGCTATCAGAAACCAGCTTAACATAAACGCAGGTGAATTTCCTGAGGTTGCCAAAATAGCCGACAAGATTTTTGCAAGAGCAAGTGAAGCTATGAGAATGCCTCTTTATATGAAAAACGAGGTTGTTGCAGGCAAGAGCATTGAAAGAATACTTGCAGTTTATGATGTTCTTCTTCCTCAGACCGAATGTAAAACCATGACAGAGCTTTCAGCACTTTTCTATGAGGGCTTCACTGCAGGTGACGAAAACTACCCCGTATACTCCTATGAGGTTTTCGCTTTCACAAGAGGTCTTGCAGCAGTGCTGAACTACGCTCTTGAAGAAGTAACCGGTGAAGAATATGCCCTTATGATGTCATATCTTACAAGCTTCTCAGGTTATACAATTCCCGAGGAATTCCTCTCTTATGCAGGTGACGGTGTTGCACGCTTCAAGGGTATTGAAACCTACATTGCAACCTTCATCACTCCCGTTGTTGCAAGCTTGACAAAGGACGATGCTCCTGCAGATAACAATGCAGTAATCGCAGGCTATGAGCCTGAACCCACTCCCGAAGAACCCGTTAAAGAAAAGAGTTTCTGGGATAAGATTGCAGACTTCTTCAAGAAAATTTACGACTACTTCATGTCAATCTTCTCATACTTCGACAAATAATCAGAATTATATTTTAAGGGACACGGTGCTCAGCCGTGTCCTCTTCAGACTTTCGATAAAGGCACAAGAACACACAAAAGTCATAAACACAAAAAAGATGTGACTGTAAACCATAGATTGATATATATAGTTCAGCGACACAGCATCGAACCGTGTCGCTGAAACTTTTGTGTTTGCCGTTTTTCCGCCCTCTCGCGGTACCGTCGTACAGCTTCGGAGCGGAGAAAATGGCATCTTGTACCATTCTCGAAAGTCAAACAGCGTGCCGAAAAATACTTTTTCGACACGCTGAAGGGACACGGCGCTCAGCCGTGTCCCTCTTTGCTTTTTCTATGGGAATTTTATTCTCCGCGGCGTAAATTATAAAGCTCTCCCGTCATAAACATTATGTATGAAACTTTTTAAGGGTGATTATTATGCTCATAAAACTCAGCAAAAAGAAATTATTGGCATCGGGTATTACATTTACAGCTCTTGTTGTCGGTACTCTCATAGCCTTCTTCTTTGTTTCGGCTCAGCAGAGTGAGGAAAAACAGTATATAAAATGGTTTGAGTTCAATGCTACTGAAAAAGCTCTCGCAGATGCCATGGCACTGGATATTGAGACCTATAATATGCTTTATCACATAAGCTGGATTGATACACTCTCCTATCTTGCCTGCAAAAACGGCAATGATTTTTCCCGTTATAAGAGCAGTGATATTAAAGCTATGAAAGAAAAGCTGGGTGATATATACACCGTTGATGACCTGATGAAAAACAACAGCTATTATTCCTTTTATAAAGAAGCTTTCACTGCAGTCCTCGGCGGTCTTTTAGGCGAATATGAAAAGCAAGCACCTGACAAGGAGGGCGGAAAAAAAGTTGTTTCAGGCTACGGCTTAATCGCGTACAGCCCCATAGCAGAGGGCTTTTCCTATTCACACTATGACGATTTCGGCAACTCGAGAAGCTACGGCTACAGACGCAAGCATCTGGGCAATGACCTGATGGGCTATGTGGGCACCCCCATAACAGCCGTTGAGGGAGGCACTGTTGAGGCAATTGGCTGGAATCAGTACGGCGGGTGGCGCCTTGGCATAAGGAGCTTTGACGGTAAACGCTCATATTATTACGCACATCTTCGCAAGGGCAGGCCCTATGCACAGAGCATTGAGCTTGGCACTCAGGTGAAGGCAGGTCAGGTAATTGGCTATATGGGCATGACGGGCTACAGCACCAAAAGCGACGTTAACGGCATGAGTGTGCCTCATCTGCATTTCGGACTTCAGCTTATCTTTGACGAAAGCCAGAAGGAGGGGACAAATCAGATATGGCTTGATGTCTATAATTTAGTGAAGCTTTTGAGCAGAAACAGAGCCACCGTAATAAAAGACAGTACCACCGGTGAATACAAACGCAAATATGATATAATCGCCCCCGCATATCCTGACCCCTTACAAAAATACTTTGATTAAGTTATTAAATATAATTGACTTTTCAGAGCATAGCGTATTATAATTATGGTGGTTTGTTATAACAAGCTAAAGGAGAAAATGATATGCAGACGAAAGACGAAAGATATTCGGAAAAGGTTTTGTCTCTTGCTCTTGATTTAGGCAGAAGTATGGTTAAATGCGGAGCTGAAATGAACAGAGTAGAAGAAACCGTAATTCGCATAGGCTATGCCTACGGCATGAAAAAAACGGAAGTATTCTCCATTATTTCAATGATTCACGCAACGGTTATCGATGAAGACAACAGAACTCATTCACAGATGAGACGAATAAGCTCCTTCAGTGTCAATTTTGAAAGACTTGAAAGGCTCAACGCTCTCTCAAGAGAAATCTGCAGCACTGTTCCCGACCTTGACGAAGCAAAGCAAAAGCTTGAAGAGATTTGCTCAAAGGGCAGACGCTTCAACATAGTGGTATGTCTGGGATATATGCTGGGAGCAGCATCCTTTGCGGTGTTCTTCGGCGGTACACTTCTTGATGCCCTTGCATCTATGCCTATTGCAGCAATAATTTATCTCATGCAAAACTTCATTAAAACCAAGGGCGCAAGCAGACTTTTCTTCACCGCTCTTGAATCCGCCATTGCAGGTCTTATGGCCATGATCTTCGTTCACATAGGCTTCGGCACCAACGCAGATATGATAATGATAGGCGATATAATGCTTCTCATTCCCGGACTGATGCTCATCAACTCCCTGAGAGAAATGCTCTGCGGAGATATGATGTCAGGTCTTCTGAGAATGCTCGAGTCGGTGCTTCTTGCCATGTCTATTGCCCTTGGCTTTGCTGTTCCCCTTTATTTCTGGGGATACTTTATGTGAGGTGAAATGTTATGGACTTGAAACAGGCTTTAATCATTATAATTTCAGGCATGCTCGGTACCGTAGGCTTTTCCGCACTTTTCCGCTGTGATAAAAGAAGGGTGCTTTGCAACGCTATCGGTGGCGCACTGACCTGTGCAGTCTATGTGGTCTGCTGCAAATATTCCGACAATTTATTCCTTCAGAACTTTTTTCCCGCAGTTTTTGCAACAATTTACGCTGAAACTATGGCAAGAATTATGAAAGCCCCCGCTACACCCATTCTTGCCTGCTCTGTTATTTCTCTCGTGCCGGGCGGTAAGCTCTATTACACAACCTATTATCTCGTTACAAGCTCCGATGAACTCTTTCACGCAACGCTGAAAGAAACTCTCATTATTGCGGCAGGTCTTGCAGTGGGCATTATCTGCATTTCCGTTATTGTTCACGAGATAAACAGACATAAATTCAAGCAGATTATTGATGTGGAATAGCTTTTGAATGCAAAATGCAAAGTGAAAATGACCTCTCTGTCACTTCGTGACATCTCCCCTTTCGCTTTTTAGAAAGCAGAATACTGAGGACGGTTTTAAACCTCTCTGTCACTTCGTGACATCTCCCCTTTCGGTTTTTGGAAAGCAGAATACAGAGGACAGTTTTAAACCCCTCTGTCACTTCGTGACATCTCCCCTTTCGCTTTTTAGAAAGCAGAATACTGAGGACGGTTTTAAACCTCTCTGTCACTTCGTGACATCTCCCCTTT
>JAZSKE010000044.1:0-78943 GCA_045534675.1 Acutalibacteraceae bacterium | reverse complement strand
TTTCATTTCTTCCACAAAGGGAGCAGTCAATATATCTTTCATACTCTTTTCACCAGTACTTCCTCTTCATATTTTCTAACTTCGCTGAGATAATCCGCAGGTACATTTTCTCTTTCGAGATACTCTCTCCACACATCGCCGAAGGGTGCAGTTTTCATTTCCTCCTGAAGATACATTATCTCTGTAAAATTGCTTTCATTCTGCAGCTTCTTCATTGCTTCATCAGGCTGTAAAAGTGCAAACAGAAGAGCCTTCTGCACGCTTCTGACACCCGTTACCCATGCGGAGATACGGTTGATTGATGCATCAAAATAGTCCGTTGCAATAAATACTCTGTCGAGAGCATTGTTTCTGACAATCTCTTTTGCAATCTCTTTGGTTTCATCGTCAAAAATAACCACGTGGTCGCTGTCCCAACGGACTGCCCTTGTAACGTGAAGGGCAATCTTTTCATTAAAAAGAAGAAGTGATGAAATCTTGTCGCTTACCATTTCTGTCGGGTGATAATGACCGTTATCCATAAGAGGTGTGATACCCTTGTAATCGGAGTATGAAAGGCAGAATTCAGCCGAGCCGACAGTATAGCTTTCAAGACCGATACCGAATACCTTTGATTCAAGAGTAACATAAACCTTTTCTTTACTATAAGGTGTGTCGAGAATTTCATCAAGGCTCTTTTTAAATCTCGCTCTCGGTGAAAGTCTGTCAGCAGGTATATCCTTGTAGCCATCGGGAATCCATATATTCATTACACAGGGTACACCTGTTTCTTCTGCAAAATATTCTGCAATTTTAAGGCAGGCTTTACCGTGATTGACCCAATATGTACGCACTTCTTCGTCGGGAGAAGAAAGGGTGAGATTATCTTTTACCATAGGATGCGAGAAAAAAGTGGGGTTAAAGTCGATGCCCATATTCCTCTCTTTGGCAAAGTCCACCCATTTTTTAAAGTGCCTTGGCTCGATTTTGTCTCTGCCTACAGTTTCACCCTCTTCAAAGATAGCATATGAAGCGTGAAGATTCAGCTTCTTTTTGCCGGGCATAAGTGAAAAAGCCTTGTCATAGTCAGCCATAAGCTCATCGGGCATTCTTGCTTTACCCGGATAGTTACCCGTAGTCTGAATACCGCCTGAGAGAGCCTCTTTGATGTCAAAACCAACAACATCATCGCCTTGCCAGCAGTGTACGGAAACACACACATCTTTCAGTGTTTCGAGTGCCTTATCCGTGTCGATGCCGTAGCGTGAATATATTTCTTTAGCTTCGTTATATCTGTTCATCATTCTGCCTCCTTTATATCAAAGGTTCTCTTAATGATTTCTCTCGCCTCGATGAGAGTTATTTTTTTGTCGTACATAATCTGTGAAAGTATGTTTCCCGTTGCCGTTGCTTCCATAAGTCCTGTGTACACCTTTTTGCCTGTGTACTCTGCGGTTAGTTTATTCAAATACTTATCCTTACTGCCGCCACCGACAATATGTATTGATTTTATTTCTTTTCCACTGATGCTTTCAATTTCTTCTACTGCTTTTCTGTAAGAATCTGCAAGTGAATGATAAATGCTCGAAAGCACATCAGGGAGCGGCAAATCGGGTTTGCCAAGATAAATTCTCACTGACTCAATCATATTTTCGGGAGCAACAAACTCAGGTGCGTTGGGGTTAATCTTTTCGGTGAATGTACTTCCTGCCGCAAGGTTCATCATTTCATCGTAGGTAAGCTCTTTGTTTATGTTTCTGCGGATATTCTGAAACAGCCACATACCCATAATGTTTTTAAGGAACCGGAAGCGATATTCAATTCCGCCCTCATTGGTAAAGTTAGCTTCAAGTGCCTTTTCGCTGAGAACAGGATAAGTATTTTCTGTACCTATGAGACTCCAAGTGCCTGATGAAATATATACACTTTCACCGTCAACGGGGCAAGCCGCAACAGCAGAAGCTGTATCGTGTGACGGACATAAAATAACCGTACTGTCAAATCCGATTTCAGCTTTAACTTCATCTGTGAAATTGCCAACGACTGTGCCGGGGAGAGAAAGCTCGCAGAAAATGCCTTCAGGTAAGTCGAGCTTATCAAGAATATATTTATCCCACTGCTTACTTTCAGCATTTACAAGGTTAGCTGTAGTTGCGTTGGTGTATTCGTTTCTGATTTGTCCCGTCAGCTTAAAGGAAAGATATTCAGGCATCATAAGAAAATGCTTTGCCTTTTGCAGTTTGCCGCTTTGCTTATCCGCATAAAGTTGATAAATTGTGTTGAAGTTTTGCTTTTGTATGCCTGTGCGTGAATAAAGCTCGACTTGCGAAATAATTGCATTAACAGCATTTGAACTCTTCTCTGTTCTCCCGTCACGGTATGAAACAGCAGGGAGTATTTCTTTATTATATTCATCTAAAAAAACATAGTCAACGCCCCAAGTATCGATGGCAATTGTTTTGGGAAACTTACCGATTTCAGCACACTTTTTTATGCCTGCTTTCACCTCAGCAAAAAGGTTTTCAATGTCCCATATAAGTGTGTCGTTTTCATTTTTAATGTTGTTCGGGAATCGGTAGATTTCTTCAAGGCAGAGCCTGTCATTTTCAATATGACCTAAAATGTGTCTGCCCGAAGAAGCACCGATGTCTATGGCTAAATAATATGTTTTCAAATCTTCTCCACCTTAATATAATTATTTCATTGTAATTATACCACTGAATCAGCATAAAACGAAAGGTCCTTATTTGCTTAAAAAAGTGTCCTTATTTGTATTGATTTTTCTGATATGAAAATGTATAATCGAACAGAGGTGGTTATATGATAAACCGTGAAATCCTTAAAGAATTGATTCCCATAACCGACGAGGAGCAGTCTATATTAGACGGAAGAAGCACAGTAGACAGCAGTATTTATACGGAAAACGATGATAATATTATTTCATCCAGAAAGCTTCTCAAGGACGGAAAGCTCATTACAATCAGAACACACACAAGATTCATTCATTTTCCCGAGCACACCCACGATTTTGTTGAGGTAGTCTATATGTGTTCAGGCAAAACAACACATGTTATAAACGGAAAAGCTATCGAGCTTTGCGAAGGAGAGCTCCTTTTCCTCGGTCAGAATGCAAAGCAGGAAATCCTTCCTGCATCAGGAAATGACATAGCGGTAAACTTTATCATTCTCCCTCAATTTTTCGACAAGACACTTGAAATGTTAGGTGCTGAAGAAACGCCCCTTAAAAAGTTTCTGATAGAATCTCTTTTCAAAGAAGAAAATGCAGGCTATCTCCACTTCAGAGTTTCGGATGTTTTGCCTGTACAGAATCTCATTGAAAATTTACTTTGGACACTCATCAACAACACATCAAATAAAAGAAATATCAATCAGACTACTATGGGACTTCTTTTTATGCAGCTTCTCAATCACACAGACAAGCTCGCATATCAGTCAAAGGAAGAAGCCGCCATACTACAGATTTTCAAATACATAGAAGAAAATTACAAAAACGGCAGTCTTACCGAGGCGGCAAAACTGCTTCACTACGACTTTTATTGGCTCAGCCATGAAATCAAAAATCAGACAGGAAAGACCTATACTGAACTTTTGCAAGACAAAAGGCTTTCGCAGGCGGAGTATCTTTTAAAGAATACGAAGATAGGTATTGATGATATTTCAAAAGCCGTGGGATATGAAAATAAAAGCTATTTCCACAGGATATTCGCAAAACAGTTCGGTATGAGTCCGAAGAAATACAGGGATGGTTGAAATTTTTATAATTAGAATAAACAAATATCCACTTGCATATAAACTAATTTTTTACTACGAAAAAATATCTTCAACAAGCCTGAAAAATCATACCATATAAGCTAAAAGCAATCACAATCAACCACAACATATTGTATGATCTTTTTGAATTTTGCCTTGTATTCGATAGGAATTTTTATAATGACCAAGTGTACTGTCCGAGAAAAATAATCCTTGAAGAATCTTTTTTTATCAAACTTCCGCATAATTTATTGACAAAAGGCCATAATAGATTTATAATGAATTTAGTTTCAGTGAAAATAAATTCATTATGAAGGAGCGCTTTTATGTTTATTGCAAGAGAAAAAGAATTGGCATTGATAAATGAAATTCTCGGTAAGCCTTCGGGCAGTGCTATGATATACGGTAAAAGAAAGGTCGGAAAGACTACCTTGATTACCGAAGCTTTGAAAAGCAGTAAGGATAAAACAATCTACTATGAATGTATAAAGTCAAGCATCGAAGATAATGTTGAGGGTTTTGTTGATGTTCTTGTAAGAGAAAAGGTGTTAGCAGTTCCACTACAGTTCAAAACATTTATTGATGTGTTTGCCTACCTTAATACTCTGCCTCAGACCTTCAACATCACAATTGACGAGTACCCTTATCTTAAAATGTTCTCTAATCCCGAAACAGTTGATTCTATGTTTCAGAAAATCATAGACAACAGCTTGTCGAACATCAGATTGTTTCTCTCCGGCTCTCATATCGGAATGATGAAGGATTTGCTCGAAGAAAAGAATGCTCTTTATGGCAGATTTTCTCTCACAATACATCTGAAAGAACTGAACTACAAAGAAGCAGCTTCATTTTATCCTGAAAAACAAGTTTATGATAAGGTGGGACTTTATTCTGTTTTCGGCGGTTCACCGTATATAAACAAATTTATTGACCCTGATAAAACACTTAAGGAAAATATAATAAGCACTATTCTTAAAGATACTCATCCCGTTTATCAGTATGCTGAGCATCTTCTGATTACCGATTTTACCAACGCCGTAAATGCAGAAAGAATTTTCTATGCAATTTCAAACGGCAAGAAAAAGTATGGCGAGATTGAAAGCAAGCTGAAAATGAAAAACAACGGACTTCTTTCGAAACAATTAGCCGCACTGACAGGTATGGAGATAATCTCAAAAACATATCCTATAAATAAGCCTGATGACAACAAAAAAATCTCTTATGAAATCAATGATAACCTTCTGAGATTTTACTATGCCTTTATTTACAAAAACAAAAGTGCTTTGCAGGTGCTCGGTGCAGAAGCTTTTTACAATGAATATATAGAAGAACCGTTAAAGCAGTTTATTTCTTTCAGATTCGAAGAAATCTGTCGGTCATATTTTTCACTGAATGCTATATCGGGAAAACTCAAAGGCATAACAAATATCGGTACCTTCTACTATGATGACGGTACAACAAAGAGTTCAGGTGAGTTCGATGTTGTTTTGCAGAAAAAAGGCATAGAAACTGATTTTGCTTACGATGTTTATGAAGCAAAGTATTATGCATCTCCGCTCTCACAGGGTGAGATGTATAAGGAAGCCGAGAAAATAAGAAATCTTAAAGGTCTGACGCTCGGTAAAATTGGTTTCATAGCAATGTCAGGCTATGAAAAAGAGGTTGACTTGTTTCACTGCATAAGCGGTGAAGAGTTATACGAATAAAAGTTCAGCGACAGTACTGCAAAATGTGTACTGTCGCTTTTTCTGTTAAGTATAAATCAAATTTGAATAAACAATCTCATTTGCCCTTTGCTGAATATTATTCATTCTCTGTACCCATTCAAGTTGGTCTTGTTCTTTCAGGTGCTCTGTAACACCTTCAGCATCTTTCATCTGTTCAACAAGAGTATCAAGCATATTTCTTGCCTGATTTTCTATCTCGGCACAGTGCTGATAAAGTTTACCTTGAGTAAGCAAGGTAATGAACAGTGTCTTCTTGTGTTTGAGTAAATACTCTTTGTGAAGCATACCCCATTTGCCGAGGGTAATATTCGCTTCTTCGGTTGGCAATGTAAGGTTAGGAATTCTGAAATCTCCAACAGTTCTGTAGGTAAGGTTTTCTTTTGTTTTTGTTGTCATAATCTTTGACCTCCGTAAATTTATTATCCGATGCAACGCTCCGAAAAACGAAGCAATGCATAACAGAACTTTTCATACGGTGACAATGATGTATGTAACGGGTCGCCCTCTCTTATTCTCATTGTTCTTCTTATCTCTTTCGGTATAACCACACGTCCGAGGTCATCGATACGGCGGACTATTCCTGTAGCTTTCATAATTTTCTTTCTCTCCCTTAAAAATACAAATTGTGATAATAGTGTTTGTAAGCTGTGGGAATTTATACTGTGTGAATTTACTTTTTGGCGTGGGTGTGATATAATAAATTAAAGGTGGTGGAAAAATGCGTTTTGTTTTCGAAGGAACACTTAACGAAGTGAAAAATACTATTTATAAGAATGCAAGTAAATTGTATTGGAATGTGGTCATTTATCAGAATGAGCCAAATATTCTGCAAATTGGTTTTTTGAGAACAGGACACAGCGGTGGCAGATTTTTTGTGGCCGACATTACAGAAGAGAATGGTTGTGTTACTCTTGATGGCGAAATCGAAAATGTGAAAATCAATATGCCTGACCCTGATACTCGAAGCGCCTTTAAAAAATTTCGCGACACCTTGTTCGGACTGATTTCCTTTTCTTTACTTATGGCTATTATTCCTTTGATAATTTGGCTTTTGCTTGACATTCCGCATCCATGGATTCCTTTGGCGATATCTGCTGTTTTTGTGATTTGTGTTCAAGTTAAGGCATCGTTGCGCACCAAAGAGCAGAATTTCGATACACAAGATGAACGATTCTTGAGATTTATGACAATGATCAGTAATGGAGAAACAATTATTCCTGAAAATTCGCAAGAATTATACCAAATGTTGATGAATACACAAGGACTTCGCATATATCCGGAAATCAAGGACGATATTATCGCTTGGGAGCTTTATGAAGATGTTTTCATTAAAGCGTATATTGATACGTATGATACAAGGATTGATATTGTTAATAAAAACATTATACACGGCTCTTATACACATTGGCATCCTGATATAGCGGAAATCTATGAAGAACTGGTATCTTTAGGTAAAAAAGGAAACATACTTGTGCTTCGCAAAACTTTTTCAGGGACGGAAGTTTACTACATTGGAAACTCTGAAAAATATCGTTTTGATAAAAACAAAAAATGGTATTGGGGAAAGTTAATATATTTAGAGCAGAAATAATTTTACAGCGGAGTGACTTCACTCCGCTGCTCTTTTTAAACGCTCTCAAAATTAACCCTTTTATTCAAAAATTCAAGGAGTGGCTCGCCTTTAAGTTCCATAGAACAACCCACAAGAGTTTTCACAAAAGCCATTTCAAAGGTTGTTCCGCTTATGGGCAAAGCGCCGTGACTGAGGGCATCGCCCGTCGATTCATAGGCAAAAGAAAGGGGGTTGCAGGGTGCAAGGAATAAATCCACGCCATGCTCTCTGCACCTTCCCGCAAAATTTATAATTGAAAGGTTTGTCACCTCTCCCTGTTTTTTGCTGCGCTCTACACATACACTTTCAGAGTGGAAGGTGTTATGTACCACTGCCGAAACATTATCAAGGCTATAGTTATCATAGTTGATGCCCACATAAGGCACTATTGACAGTACCCTGCCGTCAAGGGAGGTTATATCATTAAGGAAGGTGTTTTTCGTTTCAAAACTTTTGCCTTCCCATGAGGCGTTTTCGGTGTTTTCTATTTTATGCGAATTGCGGCTGAAAAAGTCGTCGCTGTAATTTGCACACTGCTTAAGGTCTGCACCGAAGTGTGCATAAATGTTGCCGTCACTGTTTCTGTAAACTGCATAAACATTGGGCTTTATACCGTTCATAATAAGCTCGGCAGCTGCTCTGAAATTAGCGTTGCCGTTGGTATCAGTGTGACTAAGAGGCAACTGACTTGAAACGAGAATAAGAGGAATATCCAGATGTGTCAGCATAATAGAAAGCAGTGATGAGGTGTAAGCCAGAGTATCTGTACCGTGCAACATAATAATGCCCTTGTAGGTGTCACGGCAGTGTACATCTCTGAGACTGTCAAGCAAGGTGTTCCAGGTGTTCACCGTCATATTTTCACTTAAAATATTCAGGGGAGTAAGATAGTCAAATTCCGTATCCTTGTAGGGTGAGGATGAGTTTCTGAAAGTTGACACGATTTTATACTGAATCTGCCTTGTTTCAGAGCTTCTTATACCTTCCTCGTCTTCAACTGAGCAAATGGTGCCGCCTGTGAGGATAAGGAGAATTTTTTTGCCGGTTTCATTTTTTTCGCACATATTGGAGCCTCCTTGGCATATAATTATAGTATGGACAGAATTACCCTTGAATTATATAGTATATTTCCTTTTAAAGTCAAGAGAAAGGCGCTCAGGTGGCAGATTTTGTTTGATTTTTTCTATTGACAAACAAAAGTCTTTTTGATATAATCCTTCGTGAAGATCCTGCTTTTGTGGAAAGTCCGTCAGAGAGAGTGCGTCAGAGGCTGAAAGCGCACTTGGGATAAGTAGTAAGTATGGCAACACTTCACGGTATGCCCACAAGTTAATATAAAGAGCGGGTACGCTTTTTGTCGTACCAATACGGGTGGCACCGCGGGTTTGAATACTCGTCCCGGGAATTATTTTATGTAATTCCCGGGCATTTTTATTTTAAAAGTAATACAAATAATAAACATGGAGGTAGAATACAATGTACAGAACTCATCGTTGCAACGAGATAAGAGAAATGCACATCGGCATGGAAGTTGAACTTGCCGGCTGGGTTGATGTTGTCCGTGACCACGGCGGCGTTCTCTTTGTGGATTTGCGTGATGAAACAGGTGTTACACAGGTTGTTTTTCACGATGAAAATCTTCTCAAGGGCATCAGCAAGGAAACAGTTGTCAGCGTTCACGGCGTAGTTTCCAAGCGTGATGAAAGCACGGTTAACCCCAAAATTGACACAGGTCTTGTTGAGCTTATTGCAGATTCTCTCAAGGTTCTCGGCGTTTGCAGCAGAGACCTTCCCTTTGAAATCGGCTCAAAGGACACAAACGAAAACTTAAGACTTAAGCACAGGTTCCTCGATCTTCGAAACCCCGACCTTCATAAGAATATTATCCTTCGTTCAAAGGTTATCGGTCATATGCGCCGTCTTATGGAGGAAAGAGGCTTCCTTGATATTCAGACACCCATTCTTACTGCATCTTCACCTGAGGGCGCAAGAGACTTCCTTGTACCTTCACGTAAGCATCCGGGCAAGTTCTACGCTCTGCCCCAGGCGCCTCAGCAGTTCAAGCAGCTTCTTATGGTTTCAGGCTTTGACAGATATTATCAGATAGCTCCCTGCTTCAGAGATGAAGACGCACGTGCTGACCGTTCACCCGGTGAATTCTATCAGCTTGACTTTGAAATGGCATTCTCCACTCAGGAAGAGGTACTCAAGGTCTGCGAAGAGGTTGTAAGTGACATCTTCCGCACCTTCTCAGATAAGAAGGTAACAGAAGCTCCCTTCAGATGCATCCCCTTCAGAGAGGCTATGGCAAAATACGGCTCAGACAAGCCTGACCTTCGTAACCCCCTTGTAATCTGTGACCTTACAGATATGTTCAAGAGAGTTAAGTTCAAGCCCTTTATGAATAAGCCCGTAAGAGGTATCGTAGCTCCCTGCAAAAACGAAAGATGGTTTTTCGACAAGTCACTTAACTTTGCAACAAAGCAGGCTAAGATGGCAGGTCTTGCACATATCACACTTCTCAATGCTGAAACCTTTGAGTTTAAGGATGACCCCATTGTGAAGGTTATGACCGAAGAAGAAAAGAGAGAAATCGTTGAGGTTACAGGCGTTAAGGAAGGCGAAACAATCTTCTTTATCTGTGACACCGTTTCAGGCATTGCAGACAAGAATGCAGGCGTAATACGCACATGGCTTGGTAATGAGCTTGGCCTTATCAAGAATGACTCATTTGAATTCTGCTTCGTTGTTGACTTCCCCATGTATGAAAGAGACGAAGTTACAGATAAGATTATTTTTACCCACAACCCCTTCTCAATGCCTCAGGGCGGTCTTGAAGCACTTGAAACAATGGATCCCACCGAAATCCTTGCATATCAGTATGACCTTGTATGTAACGGTATTGAGCTGGCTTCAGGTGCTGTAAGAAATCACAGCCCTGAAATTATGAGAAAGGCATTTGAAATTGCAGGCTACAGTGAAGATGAGGTTAAGAAACGCTTCAGCGCTCTTTACAATGCCTTCCAGTTCGGTGCGCCTCCTCACGCAGGTATGGCTCCGGGTGTTGACAGAATTGTTATGCTTCTTGCCGACACAGAAACCATCAGAGATGTTATCGCGTTCCCCCTTGACGGCACTGCTCAGGATCAGATGCTCGGCGCTCCCAGTGAGGTTACAGAGCTTCAGCTTTATGAGGCAAATGTCAGCATAAGAGGCAAGGGTGGCAGCGAGGTGCTTTCAGGCGAAAGCGGTGACACATCAGCTTTCACTGCCACAGTAAATTCCGCAAAGGCTTCCGTTGAAACAAAGGAAAGCAAGCTCAGAGGTCTTGAGCAGGTCAACGAGCTTTCCTTCACTGCAGAAGAAAAGAAGACAATGCAGAAGATACTCGACACAATGCTTCAGAAGGAAGCAGACCTTGCAAAAACAGACACAAGCGATGTAGAAGCTATGGTATATGTAATGCCTATGACCAATGTTCTTCGTGAAGATGCAAGAGTGCAGAACTTCTCAAGAAGTGACCTTCTTGCAGGCGCTCCTCAGAAGACAGAAGACAGCTGGCAGGTACCCAGACTTGTAAAGTGAGGTGACACAGGTGAAATATTATATTAACGAAATCAATGCAGCAGGCACAATTGCCGTTGATGATACTATTCTTGTAAAGGATGTTCCCGCAACTGCAGGTTCAAAGATGCTCGAAAACTTCAGACCACTTTTCAGTGCAGAGGTAGTTGAAAGACTTCAGAAGTCAGGCTATGAAATTTCAGGCAAAACAAATGTCGGCGAATTCGGCCTTGACCTTATGGGTGAAACCTCATATTTTGCAGATGACGATAAGGTACTCGCAGGTGCAGCTGCAGCCCTCGTTGCAGATAAGAAGATAAAGGCAGCGCTGGGTGTTGACCTTAACGGCGCACCCCGCCGTGCAGCAGCAGTGTCAGGTGTCAGCTTCCTCAAGCCCACATACGGCACAGTTTCGCGTTACGGTGTTATTGCCTGTGCTTGCTCAGGTGAGCAGGTAGGTGTTACTGCAGAAAATGCAGAAGGCATCAAGGAAATCCTCGGCGTTATTGCAGGCCACGACAGCAAGGACGGCACAAGTCTTCCTCAGGAAAAATACGAATACAGCCTTTCAGAAGATGTTGCTTCAATGAAGGTCTGTGTTATCAGTGAGCTTTATGACAAGGCTTCCGACGAAGTTAGAGCAAAGCTTGACGCTTATGTGAAGGCTCTTGAAGCTAAGGGTGCTAAGGTAGACAAAGTTTCACTCGATACAGTTTTTGCAGCACAGACTGCATGGCAGATTCTTCTCTCAGCAGAAACAACCAACAACCTTTCACGCTTTGACGGTGTAAAATACGGTTATCGCACTGCAGAATATAAAAACATTGACGAGCTTTATGTAGGCAGCAGAACAGAAGGCTTCTCCTTCCTGACAAAGGCAACAATTATCTACGGTTCAGCTGTTCTTGCAAAGGATAAGTATGATCTTTGCTATGATAAGAGCCTTCGCATCCGCAGAGTTGTTCTCACAAAGGTAAAAGAGCTTCTTGCTTCTTACGATGCAATTCTCACACCTGCCTGCAGCAAGCTTTCATATGAAAAATATGACATTGCCGAAGCCTTCAATAAGGTTTATGAAGAGAGCCTTTTCACAGCAATACCTTCAATCACAGGTCTTCCTGCTATGGTCAGCGGCGGCGTTCAGCTTATTGCAGATTCCTTTAAAGAAAGCACACTTCTCAGCATTGCTGCCGGTGTGGAAAAGGAGGCATAAACAATGAATTACGAACTTGTTATAGGTCTTGAAACTCACGTTGAGCTTTCAACAGACTCAAAGCTTTTCTGCTCCTGCGGCGGACATTCAAGTCCCAAGGAGCCTAACGACTGTGTATGCCCTGCCTGCAGCGGTATGCCCGGCATGCTCCCCGTAACAAATAAGCATGCAATTGAACTTGCAGTTAAAGCCGGTTTTATGCTCAACTGCAAAATCAACCAATACACAACCTTTGATAAAAAGAGCTACTACTATCCCGACCTTCCCTGTGCTTATCAGATAACACAGTGGTTTAACCCCATTTGTGTTGAGGGCAGTGTGGATGTAGACGGCAGAAAAATCGGCATCAAGCAGATTCACCTTGAAGAAGACGCAGGCAAGCTGGTACACGACGAAGCAACAAACACATCATTTGTTGACTACAACCGTACAAGTGTACCCCTTATTGAAATTGTAAGTAAGCCTGATTTCCGTTCATCAGATGAGGTTATCACTTACCTCAAGAAGCTCAAGTCTGCACTTCAGTTTGCAGGCATTTCCGAATGTGAAGAGGGTGCTATGAGATGTGACGTCAACATTTCCGTACGCCCCGAAGGCTCAACTGAATTCGGTGTACGCTCCGAAATCAAGAATATGAGTTCACTTTCAGAAATCAAGGATGCAATCGAATTTGAAAAGGTACGTCACGTGGATGCTATTGAGCGTCACACAGAGGTTTTGGTGCAGGAAACACGCCGTTGGGACGATGTGAAAAGACGCACATTCCCCATGCGTAACAAGGAAACTGCAGCAGACTACCGTTATTTCCCCGACCCCAACCTTATGCCTATAGTTATTGACGATGCATGGCTTGAGGAGATCAGAAAGTCAATGCCCGCAACTGCAGAAGAAAAGGGCAAATACTACGAGGATATGGGTATTGCCGCAAAAGAGGCAGCCGTACTCGCATCTGACCGTAAGCTTTGCGAAGTATTTGATGCTGTTGTTGCTTCAGGCTGCAGCGCAAAGACAACTGCTTCCTGGATTCTCACCGAATGTATGGGTATTATGAAGCGTCTTGAAATTGCTTCACTTGATATCAGTGCAGATAAGCTTGCAAGAATCATCACTCTTGTTGAAGGCGGTGAAATCACCCGTGCAGCAGGTAAGAAGGTTCTTTCAGCTGTCTTTGAAAAGGATGTTGATGTTGACGCATTCTGCGGAGAAAACGGTCTCAATCAGAAGATTGACGAAGGCTTCATTCTTGAAACAGTACGCAAGGTAATCGACGGCAACGAAAAGATAGTTGCAGACTACAAGGGCGGTAAGGTGAAGGCTATGCAGGCACTCTTCGGTCTTGTTATGCGCGAACTCAGAGGCATCGGTGACCCTGCCGTTATAAGAACTCTTCTTGAAACAGAGCTTAGTAAATAAATCTCACTTAATAAAAGTCACATCCGGGCAGGGTGTGACTTTTTTCATAATTTCCCCGGCGGCATCATACCATATTACACTGCACACCCCAATAACGCGTACTGAAACTATTGACTTGAAGCACAGAATGTAATATAATTAAATATCAACGAAAAACTCAGAAAAGAGGTTTTAATATGAGCGATTATAAAATTGCAACCAAATGCATCCACAGCGGATATGCTCCCAAAAACGGTGAGCCGAGACAGCTTCCTATCTGTCAGAGCACAACCTATAAATACGATTCAAGCGTTGAAATGGGCAAGCTTTTTGACCTTGAGGCTTCAGGCTATTTTTACACAAGACTTCAGAACCCCACAAATGACTGTGTAGCAGCTAAAATTGCAGACCTTGAAGGCGGTGTTGCTGCAGTGCTTACCTCCTCAGGTCAGGCTGCAAACTTCTTTGCTATTTTCAACATCTGCTCTGCAGGCGACCATGTTGTTGCTTCCTCAGCAATTTACGGCGGTACCTTCAACCTGTTCAATGTCACAATGAGAAAGCTTGGCATCGAGTTTACTTTCGTTACACCTCAGTGTTCAGAGGAAGAGCTTGAAGCTGCTTTCAAAGAAAACACCAAGGCTGTTTTCGGCGAAACTCTCTCAAACCCCTCACTGCAGGTTCTCGACATTGAAAAATTTGCAAATGCCGCACACAGACACGGCGTACCCCTTATCGTTGACAATACCTTCCCCACACCTATCAACTGTCAGGCTTTCAAGTACGGGGTAGACATCGTTACACATTCAACCACCAAATATATGGACGGTCACGCTACTCAGGTAGGCGGTGTAATCGTTGACAGCGGTAACTTCGACTGGACAAAGAGCGACAAATATCCCGGTCTTACCACTCCTGATGACAGCTACCACGGCGTAACTTATACTGAACGTTTCGGCAAGGGTGCATACATAACAAAGTGTGTTGTTCAGCTTATGCGCGACCTTGGCTCAATCCCCGGACCTCAGAATGCATTTCTTCTCAACTTAGGTCTTGAAACTCTCCACCTTCGCATGGAAAGACACTGCAGCAATGCTCTTAAAGTGGCAAAGTACCTGAAGGAAAGCGATATGGTTTCATGGGTATCCTTCCCCGGTCTTGAGGGCGACGAGCAGTATGACCTTGCCAAGAAATATATGCCCGACGGCACCTGCGGTGTAATTTCCTTCGGTGTTAAGGGTGGCAGAGAGGCTGCAACAAAGTTTATGGATTCACTCAGACTTGCTTCTATCGTAACTCATGTTGCAGACAGCAAGACCTGCGTGCTTCACCCCGCATCAACCACTCACAGACAGCTCACAGACAAGCAGCTCCTCGAAGCAGGCGTTAAGAGCGACCTTATCCGTCTGTCAGTTGGTATTGAAGATGCAGAGGATATTATTGCCGATATCGAGCAGGCTCTTGTTTCAGCAACACGCTGAAACAAATTCGGAATTCGGAATTATGAATTCGGAATTGCGCGATAAAGCCATCCGTTAATTCGTTGCCGACTTCCCGCGCCAACTGTTAAATAAAAATAAAGTAATATTAGTATGGAAAAGCCGGAGGAATGCTAATGATTAGCTTCCTGCACCATAAATTGAGGTGACAGCTTCATTGAATGGGCGGGCTAACGGGTTCGGTTATTGTTGGGGTTGTCCCGCGATTCTGAATTCCTAATTCCGCATTCCGAATTCTCGTGCTTTTTCCGACCAACGGGAGGAAAAAATGAAACTTGGTATTGTTGGTTTGCCCAATGTTGGCAAAAGTACACTTTTTAATGCAATAACAAATGCAGGCGCACAGTCAGCTAACTATGCTTTCTGCACAATCGAGCCTAATGTGGGCGTTGTTGCAGTACCCGATGAAAGACTTGACAAGCTTGCAGAAATGTATAATCCTGTTAAATTCACACCTGCAACAATTGAATTTGTTGACATTGCAGGTCTTGTAAGAGGCGCATCAAAGGGTGAAGGACTTGGTAACAAATTCCTTTCACACATCAGAGAGGTTGACGCAGTTATTCATGTTGTGCGCTGCTTTGAGGATGATGATATCATCCACGTTGACGGCAGCGTTGATGCAAAGCGTGACATTGAAACTATCAACCTTGAGCTTATTCTCTCAGACCTTGAAATGATTGAGAGAAGAATTGACAGAACATCAAAGGCTATGAAGGGTGACAAGAGCCTTGCGGCAGAATATGACTTCCTGCAGAAGGTGAAAACTGCTCTCGAAAATGAACAGACAGCAAGAAGCATTGAGTGTGACGAAGAAGAAAAAGCTATCCTCGACACTGTGGCGCTGCTCACATCAAAGCCCGTTATCTATGCCTGCAATATGAGCGAGGCCGACTTCGTAAGCGGTATTGACACCAACGAAAACTATAAGGCTGTTTGCGAAATTGCGGCGGCTGAGGGTAGTGAAGTGCTTCCCATCTGCGCAGGTCTTGAGGCAGAAATCTCTTCACTTTCAAAAGAGGATAAGGAGATGTTCCTTGAAGATTTAGGCGTTGAAAAAAGCGGTCTTGACCTTCTCATTCAGCGCAGCTATAACCTGCTCGGTCTCATTTCCTATCTCACTGCAGGTCAGCCCGAGGTAAGAGCATGGACTATCAAAAAGGGTACCAAGGCACCTCAGGCGGCAGGCAAGATTCACTCAGACTTTGAGCGCGGCTTCATCAGAGCCGAGGTTGTTTCCTTTGAAAATCTCATGGAGCTTGGCTCACTTACGGCGGCAAAGGAAAAGGGTCTTGTCAAGAGTGAAGGCAAGGAATATGTGATGAAAGACGGAGACATTGTTCACTTCCTGTTTAATGTTTAAGTTTTAGAAAACAACAACGCGTTTTTGATTCTTTTTCCGCGGCAGGAAAAAGAATGCCTGCCCGGCGAGGGCAATAATAATGAATTATGAATCGCGGGTATATCTGCTGTAACGGTCAGGTTATACCCGCCGTTTTAGTAAGAGAAAGGAGAAAGCATGAATATATATTTCAGAAATCAGTCTGACAAAAAGATAATTATAGGGCTTAACGGCATTGTTTACTTTTTGTCGTCGGGTAGCGATGAGATTTATTCTATAGACACAAATGAGGTCAGACTCACCCTAACCACAGAAGATGAATACAGCTTTGAAACCTTCTCGGAAAAAAGAGGAATGACTCTTTATCGCAGATTTATCACTGTGGCACATTATGATTTTGTGCTTGAGAGAGACAGTGAAATTTCACTGGATGTTGAAACGGTCAGAGGCAATAATCTTGAAAGCTATCAGAGGGCTGTCCCCTCTCTTAAAGGCGGATTTCTTCCCGAAGCATATTACAGTGTGAAAGATGAAGCCACCGTAAGAAATAAGCTCAGAGATGATGAGCAAAAGCTGGGAGAGTTCGAGAAAAAAGCGGATAAGTGGAGCAAGGTTTTAGGTGTAGGAATGTGGCTCGACGATGCTTTTGCAGTTGTTGGCGGAATATTCCTTGGTCTTATATTGCTTGGTACAACTATAGGTTTGCTTATAGTTTTTCCTATTCCTACAATAATTGTGTTATCGGTGCTTCTGGTGGTGGGAGCTTTAAGCTGGAAAATATTAAAAAAGGTGTTTGATTTTGCCTTTAAGAGCTTCGATAAACTCCTCAATAGACACGGTGAAAAAATAGGCGAATCAATAGCACCCTGCAATGATATGCCTGAGGACATTTTTAAGGATGACACTTCATATTTTGACAATGAATATATTTCAGCTGTTTTCAAACACAGCACAAGGAGAAAGTAAAATATAGTCCAAACCAAAACGGCGGGTAAGAACTGCATTCCAGCAGAATCTTACCCGCGCTTCATTATAAATTTAATTCAATCAGAATTTAATAACTCTGATAATATTCTCTGTGTCGGCAATAGCCTTGACTGTTTCGTCGCTGACAATATCGGGAGTGTCAACAATCATAACAGCATAGTTGCCCTTTGAACGGTTTGCCATATGGTCAATGTTGATGCCCTCAGCTGAAATCTTGCCCGTTACGGTGCTGATAACGTTAGGCACATTTCTGTGAAGCACCACAAGTCTTGATGCGCCGCTTCTGGGCATTTCAATGTCAGGATAGTTGACGCTGTGCTTGATGTTGCCGCACAGAAGGAAGTCGCTGAGCTGCTGAGCTGCCATAACAGCGCAGTTGTCTTCACTCTCGTTTGTTGATGCACCCAGGTGGGGAGTTGTGATAATGCCCTCACAGTTGATGGTTTCTTCAGTGGGGAAGTCTGTTACATAGCAGCTTACCTTGCCGCTTTTGAGAGCTTCTTTAAGGTCGGCTACATTCACAAGGTCAGCACGTGAAAGGTTGATAATTTTTACGCCGTCTTTCATTTTTGCAATAGCTTCAGCATTAATCATACCTCTTGTGTCAGGTGTTGAGGGAATGTGAAGTGTGATATAGTCAGCCTGAGCGTAAACCTCATCATAGGTTGAAGCCTTGTTGATTGAGCGTGAAAGATGCCATGCTGCATCAACTGTAATAAACTGGTCGCAGCCGATAACCTTCATGCCGAGGCTCTTTGCAGCGTTAGCCACAAGACCGCCGATAGCACCAAGACCGATAACGCCTAAGGTCTTGCCCATAATCTCGCAACCGCCGAAAGCACTCTTGCCCTTTTCAACCTGCTTTGCAACATCGGTTTCGAGAGTGTTTGCCCAGTTGATACCGTCTGTGATTTTTCTTGAAGCAAGAAGAAGGGAAGCAATCGTCAGCTCCTTAACGCCGTTTGCATTAGCACCGGGAGTGTTAAATACAACAATACCCTCTTCGGCACACTTATCGGTGGGGATATTATTCACACCTGCACCGCAGCGTACGATAGCCTTGAGTTCGGGATTAAAATCCATATCGTGAAGTGATGCGGAACGCACCATAATGCCTTCGGGATTATCGATGTCATCACTGATGTTAAAGATATTCTTATCGAGTTCGTCAAGACCGATTTTTGCGATCTTGTTCATTGTCTTTATGTTTTTCATTTGTCTCTACCTCTTATTTGGGATTTTTCTCTGCAAAGTCTTTCATAAACTCAACAAGAGCTACAACGCCCTCATAGGGCATAGCGTTGTAAATTGAAGCTCTCATACCGCCTACGCTTCTGTGACCCTTGAGATTCTGAAGACCTGCCTTTGCAGCCTCTGAAGCAAACTTCTTGTCAAGGTCTGCATCGCCTGTTACGAAGGTTACATTCATCATTGAACGGCTGTCCTTTGCTGTGGGAGCAATATAGTAGTTCTGGCTGTCAAGATAATCGTAAAGCACTGCAGCCTTCTTTTCGTTGAGCTTCTTCATCTCAGCAAGACCGCCCAACTCCTTGATCCACTCATAAACAAGCTTAGCCATATATATGCAGTAGCAGGGGGGAGTGTTATACATTGATTCACCCTCAGCCATAAGCTTGTAGTCAAGCATGGCGGGAGTAATATCTCTTGCATTGCCGATAAGGTCTTCGCGTACGATAACGATTGTCAGACCTGCGGGAGCCATATTCTTCTGAGCGCCGGCATAGATAAGACCGAATTTGCTTACGTCAACGGGTTCTGAGATAATGCAGGAGGACATATCGGCAACAAGAGGAATATCACCTGTGTCGGGAATGTAGCCGAACTTGGTGCCGTAGATTGTGTTGTTATAGCAGATGTGAACATAGTCTGCATCGTCACGGAAGGATTCTCTTGTGGTTTCGGGGATGCGGCTGAAATTGTCATCCTTTGATGAGGCAGCAGCCACTACGTCACCGTACTTCTGAGCTTCCTTGAAGGCTTTGGTTGAGAACTGACCGGAGAGAATGTAGTCAGCTTTGCCGTTTTTGTTCATAAGGTTAAGGGGTACTGCTGCGAACTGAGTTGAAGCACCGCCCTGAAGGAAAAGCACCTTATAGTTGTCGGGGATTTCCATAATTTCACGAAGGAGAGCTTCGGCGCTCTTGATGATTTCATCATAAGCGGGACTGCGGTGGCTCATTTCCATAACGCTCATACCGCTGTCACCGTAAACGATAAGCTCTGACTGTGCCTTCTCTAAAACTGAAAGGGGAAGCATGGACGGACCTGCTGAAAAATTATATACTCTTTTCATTAAAATCACCTCTGGGATTATTTATATTCATTATCTTAAAAAGAATGATTAACCTTAATTATATAGTGTTAAAGCGCTATAGTCAATATACTTTTCACATAAATTATAGCATATTTTAGCGTATTTTGTGGAAATTATTACAAAAATAGTGATGCTTTAACACATAAAAGGAGAGTTTGTAACAAAATCCGCCTGCAGCATGAGCAGACGGATCTGAAATTTATTTAGTTATAAATCTGATAAATTCCTTGAAGAAGATGATAACGCTCTGAATAAGGTTTTCGGGCAGTGTTCTGACAGTAGCATTTTCATCATCGGGGCAAACAATATCTTCTGCAGAAATATACTGCATAAATCTGGGATACTGTCCGAAGGTGTCTACGGTAGCTTCCTTCTCTGAGCGAAGAAGAGTTGCTATCATAATTTCGAGACTGTCACTTGTCCATGAGTGATTCATATTTCTGATAAACCATGTCTTTTCGGGGAAGAGGCAGGTTGAAGCGTCAACAGTCTTATCGGGGGAGATATATTTCATATCCTTGCCCTTGAGATATTCTTCGCTGAAAGCTGTGCCGTAGGTGGCAGTTGTTGCACCGAAGGAGTTGTTTCTTGTGTCAACGGTGCTGTCACTCATATTATCCCAAGAGGGTGTAGCTGCTATTGAAGCAAAGCCGTATCTTGAAATAACAACAACCTTAGCCGTTTTGTCAAGGTCTTTGAGTGTCTGTGCCTTTGTTTTTCTGACGCGTGAGTTATATTTTTCTATCTTTTTTATGAGCTTTTTGACCTGAGGGTCTTTCTTATCATAAATCTCATTGAAGGCAAAATCCATAGCCTCGTCTATCTGCTCGTCGGGTACCATAGCCCAGATGGTAAGCCAGTTGCCGAAAAGTGAAGCCATAGCTTCAAAAATACTCATACGCACATGGTCAACGATGCCGTTGCCGAGATGTGCAATAAGAGCAAAGAGACCTGCCTTTTCAAGCACCTCAAGAAGGCTGTCAACAACATATTCGGCCTCGTTACCCTTGAGCATATTTTCAATTGCATAGAGTACGGATCGGCTTGAAATTTCAATTTTGCCTGAAAGCAGGTCACCTGTATAGGTTTCGCCGTAAATTGCAGTTGAGTCGAAGGCTACACCTGCAACGCTGTCGTCACCGTAAAGGGTAAGGTAGGAAAGTACAATAACACCGCCCAGGGAGTGGCAACTCATATAAACCTTATCTACATCTGCGGTTTCTTTGACATACTCGATGTAAGCATTAAGCTCTTTGGCAATATCAATTGGGTCAAGACGCCAGTCATATTTGAATTCAACAAGGTCGCTATATAATATTTCCTCTTTTGTGGGGTACTCGCAGTAGGTGCCTGAGCCGTCGCTTACGCCGCCGTCGGGGTCGTTGTAAAGTCCGTAGAAAATATCTTCGAGCACGGGGGATATAGCTTTGCCGAAGGCGTCCCAGTCACCCAAGAGAATGAGCTTTGCAAGAGCAGGTACGGCTTTGACAATACCGTCAACCATATGATTTGCCTGCATAGGGTAGTAAAGCTCACTGTCGGGGTCGGCGGCATCGGCGTTGATATCACTTGCCATAAAGCCGTGGACATAAACTATGGGATAGTTGTCTTTATCCTTAGCCGAAGCTGCAAGGCTGACTGATGATAAAAGCAGGAGCAGGCAAAGCGCAAGTGATAAGATTTTCTTTAGGTTTGTTTTCATTTTATCCGTCTCCTTTATAAATTTATATCCATATAATACCACTTATCACACAGGTCAATTGTCGATAAATTGTTAACAAGTTATGAAAATCTCCTTTTAAAGCACATTTATTTCACATAAGCGCATAGTTTCGCACAGAATAAAAACATCTTTTAGGGCAAAAATAACAAATGAAAAATTATGAAAATAAATTTATTCAAAACTATTGACTTTTAGGCGTCTTTCAAGTAAAATATTAAACGCTGTTGAAAATGATTCACTAGCTCAGTTGGCAGAGCACTTGACTTTTAATCAAGGTGTCCGGGGTTCGAATCCCCGGTGAGTCACCAAACAAAAATCCGTTCACGTGAGTGGGCGGATTTTTGTTTGTATTATTCATTTTTCAATATTCATTCTTCATTATTCATTTCTGCAAGAACGGATTTTCGAATGAATAATGAAGTCGCTTCGCTGATGAATAATTAATAATGAATAATTGTGGGCGGAACCCCCGCGCCTGATTGTAAAAGCATAATTTTTAATTTGTTGCCAAATTGGTCGCTAAACACAGTAGAAGCATTTACCGTAAGGGTAGGTGCTTTTTTCATTTTATAAAGACATTCACAATTATTGCAATTATTATAATTCTATGCTAAAATACACTAAAGAAACAAACCGAAAGGATGATATAAATGAAATATGTAGTTGTTTTATATGACGGTATGGCTGACTACGGTGTACCTGCCCTTGATGGCAAAACCCCTATGATGTGCGCAAACAAGCCACTGTTTGATTCCCTTGCAAAAAAGGGTGAGGTGGGTCTTGTTAAAACCGTTCACGATTCACTCAAGCCCGGCAGCGACGTTGCAAATATGAGCGTTATGGGCTTTGACCCTCTCAAATATTACACCGGCCGCTCACCTCTTGAGGCTGTGAGCATCGGCGTTAAGCTGCGTGACGATGATGTTACCCTGCGCTGCAACCTTGTCACACTCTCCGATGAAGAAAACTATGGCGACAAAACTATGGTTGACTACTCCGCAGGTGACATTTCATCAGAAGAAGCTGCTGAGCTTATAAAGGCTGTTCAGGCTGCTTTCGGCAACGAAAAATATACCTATTACAGCGGTGTGAGCTACCGTCACTGTCTTGTTGTACGCGAGGGAACAACCTCTCTTGGTAATATGACCCCGCCCCATGACATCAGCGGCAGAGTTGTAGGGGAGTATCTCAGCACTCACGAAAACGCCGCCGAGCTTGTAGCTATGATGAAAAAGAGCTATGACGTGCTGAAAGACCACCCTGTCAATAAAAAGAGAATTGCCGAAGGCAAGCGTCCCGGCAACTCAATATGGCTCTGGGGCGAAGGCAATAAGCCTATACTGCCCACATTTGAGAGCCTTTACGGCATAAAGGGAAGTGTTATCTCAGCCGTTGACCTGCTTAAGGGCATAGGTCTGAGTGCAGATATGAGCGTACCCGAGGTTGAGGGCGCAACAGGCTATATCGACACTAACTTTGAAGGCAAGGCAAAATGCGCTCTCGAAGAATTGGAAAAAGGCGCAGACCTTGTTTATATCCACATCGAAGCTCCCGACGAATGCGGTCACAGAAACGAACCCGAAAATAAAGTGCGTTCCATTGAGCTTATCGATGAAAAGGTGCTGTCAATTCTCCTTGAGGGCCTCGAGAAGTATGACGACTATAAGATTATGATACTTCCCGACCACCCCACACCTATCGTAACAAAAACTCATGCGAGAGACCCCGTACCCTATATGATTTATCACAAGTATGCTCCCGTAGAGGGTGTTGACACCATCAACGAAGAAACTGCTAAGGCTACAGGCAACTTCATTGAACACGGTGCAGATATTATGAGACACTTTATTCAATTATGAATTCGGAATGCGGAATTCGGAATTGCGACCAACTCCGCAAAGAAATGACATAGTTCTCCGCAGAATATACTCTCATAAATATAAGTCCACCTTTTAACCGGGTGGACTTTTTATTGTGCAAAGCATATGTTTATATGAAAATTCCCTGCAAGGTAATCCCTGCAGGGTTAAGCTCAATATATTCTGCGGGTAAATATTACCCTTTTAACGCAACTTTCTCGCAATTCCGCATTCCGAATTCCACATTCCGAATTTATTCAATCACTCCGCCGCCGATAACAATGTCTCCGTCATAAAGCACTACAGCCTGGCCCTTTGATATTGCTCTCTGAGGCTCGTCAAAAACAATGTGCAGATGGCTTTCATCTGTCTGTGTAACCGTTGCCCATTGCTCCTTGGCATTATATCTTATCCTTGCCTTGCAACGAAGCGGTTCTGTCAGCTTATCGTAGGCTATGAGATTGATTTCCCTTGCCGTCAGCTCACATCTGAAAAGTCCCTCATTGTCGCCGAGTACCACTGTGTTATCTTCGGCGCTTTTGCTTTGCACAAAAGCAGGCTTGCCGAGAGCTATACCAAGCCCCTTGCGCTGACCGACGGTGTAGTGGATTATGCCCTGATGCTCGCCTAGAATATTGCCATCGGTGTCAACGAAATTGCCCTTAGGCAGTGTGTAGTCAAGTCTGCCCTCAATAAATGAAGCATAGTCTCCGTCAGGAATGAAGCAGATATCCTGGCTGTCGCCTTTCCGTGCGTTGACAAAGCTCATTTCCTCGGCAAGGGTACGCGCCATGTCTTTGGTCATATCGCCCAAGGGGAAAAGAGTATGCCCCAGCTGATGCTGTGTGAGTGGGTAGAGGACATAGCTCTGGTCTTTGCTTTCATCTGCACCCTTTTTGAGAAGGTATCTGCCTGTTTTTTCATCAAAATCGATTCGCGCATAGTGACCCGTTGCAATATAGTCGAAGCCCTCGTCAAGAGCCTTCTCCAGCAGTTTGCCGAATTTCAGGTGACGGTTACATTCGATGCAGGGGTTAGGAGTTTCGCCCTTTAAGTAGGAGGCGATAAAATGAGAGATAACCTTATCCTCAAATCCGCCGTAAAGCTCATAGGTTTCAAAGGGGATGCCGAGAGAATCAGCCACTTTTTTTGCATCCTCAACATCCTGGGAGACCTTGCTTCTATCTTCGTCAAAAAAACGGCAGTTGACGCCCGTCACATCATAGCCCTGCTTTTTCAGCACGAGGGCAGAAACGGCACTGTCTACGCCGCCGCTCATGCCTACCATAACCTTTGCCATAACAGCACCTCCATAAGTTAATACCTTATAATTATATAAACTCCCCACTGACTTGTCAAGGTGTGGGGGACGCGTGGAAGAAAGTGGAAGCGGCAGGTTTATGCCCGCCGCGTGAGGTTGTTCAATATTTCAAAAACCATGAGCCGAAAACTACATCGTTTCTGCCACTGTTTTCATTTGAAGTCTGCAATTGATTATAACAAATTACTTTATATCCCAAACCGTAATAAATGCTTGTTCCACCGTCTTTAAGCTGATGTGTTTTAATAGCAAACACAGGTTCTTTGTTATTGTTTGCTCTGGAATAGTCGGTAAAAACAATGCTCATACATATTATAACAACTGTAAGCACAATTACTGTTAGCTTTTTCATTTGATCATCTCCTCAATTTTATTGCACAAAAGGTACAGATGCTTCCTGACCGAACTTGTACATAACCATTGTAGAATATTTTACTGCATTTTGCAATGAAATTCGGTATTTTTAATCTGATATAATATATAAAGCCGGAAGAGAGGTCCCTTCCGGCAAAAAACATTTAAAAATCCAACTGCTCATCGGGGATATCACTTGCATTGATGTAAGGCAGTATGACCGTAAAATCCGTGTAGTCCTGGGTGCTTTTTGCTCTTATGGTGCCGCCGTGAAGCTCTGTTAATTGCTTGGCAATTGCAAGGCCTAAGCCTGAGCCGCCTGTTGACGAGGTGCGTGAAGTGTCTGCACGGAAAAACTTATCGAATAGCCTTTCCAGCTTTTCCTCGGGAATTTCGTCACTTTTGTTGCGGAATTTTATTATCACCTTGTCACGGCGTATTCTTGCACCTATTCTGATGTTTGTGTTTTCATAGGAGTAGTTGACCGCGTTTTTGAGAAGATTATCGAATACTCTTGCAATTTTATCTGAGTCTGCAAACATAACTATATGCTCGATTATGTCAATATCAACGGTTAGATTTTTCTCGCTGAGCATGGGATAAAACTCATCGGTAATCTGAGCTATCATCATGTTCAGGTCTATTCTGCCACGCTGAAGAGTAACCTCGTTTATGTTGAAGCGTGTTATCTCAAAAAACTCGTTTATAAGCTGCTCGAGACGGTACGCCTTGTTGAGGGCGATATCCGTAAACTTAGCCTTCTGCTCTATGGGCAGCTCAGGGCATTCTTCAAGGAGTGTCAGGTAGCCGATAACCGAAGTCAGGGGAGTTTTCAGGTCATGGGCAAGGTACATAACAAGGTCATTTTTTCTGTTTTCTGCGAGGGTGGCAGCCTGCCTGCTTTCAACAACCTCAAGCTTTATGTCACGGAGCTTTATTTCCACATCACTGTAGCTTTTGGGGAATGGCTCAAACTCTGCCTCACTGTCAAGGAAGGTGTTAAGGCTTTTATAGGTTTTGTTGAAAAGTGAGAGGGTAATAACAGAATAAATAAAGCAGTTGACTGTGAATATAACTGCAAAAACCGGTGCTATCAGCAGATAGCTGCGTGAAAACAGAAAGGCTTCACCCTCTTTGCCGCATATATCAAGGAGCAAAGGCTTGAGTATGCCCTGATAGATTTCAGGCTCTTGCAGAATAAAGAGATAAACTATAACATAGCCTATGACAATCCCCAGCAGGCATATGCTGTTCCAACGCAAAAAATCACCGATAATACGCAGTGCAATGCTTTTCGTCTGCCTTTGCTTTGGTTTCTTTTTAGCTTTTGCTTTGCTTTTACTTTTATTTTTAATTTCCTTTTTCAATTTTATATCCCACTCCCCAGACAGTTTTTATAAACTTCGGATTTTTAGGCTTCTCATGCATTTTTTCTCTTAGTCTTCTTATATGTACCATAACAGTGTTACTGCTGTCAAGATATTGCTCGCCCCAGACAGTCTCGAATATTTCCTGAGTGGACACTACTCTGCCTGCATTTTTGCACAGCAGGCGCAGTATGCCGAATTCTATGGGGGTCAGGTCAAGCTCCTGAGAATAGAGAAAGCATTTATGGGTACTGCTACTCAGCTCAAGGCCTGATATTTCTATTATGTCGCTGTCAGTCTGTGTTTCGTTGTATTGGTAAAATCTTCTTATCTGAGCCTTTACTCTCGCCGTCAGCTCAAGGGGATTGAAGGGCTTTGTCATATAGTCGTCCGCCCCGAGAGCAAGACCTGAAATTTTATCCGTATCGGCAGTTTTAGCCGTCAGCATTATAACGGGGAATTTGTGTTTTTCTCTTATTTTGCTGCAAAGAGTGAAGCCGTCAACCTCGGGGAGCATAACATCAAGAATTGCAAGGTCAAACTTTTCGTTTTCGATTTTATTAAGGGCTTCTCTTCCGCTGTAGCAGCACACTGCCTCAAAGCCTTCATTCCTCAGATAAAGACCGATAAGGTCAGCAATTTCTATTTCGTCATCAACAACAAGGATTTTTATATTCATTTCTTTTCACCTCATTTACGGCATTATTATATCACACATTACGGTAAAAGTAACTGCCTTATTTCTTAAGATTATCTTAATTTTTGCTGTGACTTGCCTTTACGGCAGGGTACAAAGGTGAAATTATAAAAAATTATTGCAACCCCTTCCTTTTTGTCTCATTTTGTATTATTATATATACGAATAACTATATCTCTATGACATGACAGAAAGAAGGATGAAACTATGGGTAAAATTCTTGTGGTTGACGATGATGTGGCTATCGCCCAGCTTATTTCCGATGCACTTGAGGACGAGGGCTTTGACACTGTTATAAAAAATGACAGCAAAAGCGCTTATGAATATGTTATGGAAAACACTAATGCAATTTCACTGATTACTCTTGATATTATGATGCCTGAGTTTTCCGGCATGGACCTTTGCCGCTTTATCAGGGATAAGGTTGAGTGTCCCATTATATTTGTTTCAGCCAAGGGCAAGACCATTGACACTGTGCTTGGCCTTGAAACAGGTGCAGATGACTATATCTCCAAGCCCTTTGTGGTTGAAGAATTTGTTGCAAGAGTAAAGGCTCATTTGAGACGCGAGCAGAGAAATATGGCTCAGACTCAGGAGGGTAAAATCAAAGTGGGAGATATAGAAATCCATACAGGCTCATTTGAGGTTTACAAGGGCAATGTGCTTATACCCTTTTCAACAAGGGAGTTTCAGCTTCTGCAGTACCTTATGGAAAATGCCGGCAAGGTGCTCACAAGAGAACAGATATTCTCTCACGTATGGGATACGGAATTCGGTGATATCGGTACCGTTGCCGTAAATATCAAAAGCATCAGAGATAAAATCGACCCCGAAAATGATTATATCAAAACTGTCTGGGGTGTAGGCTATAAGTTTGTCAAGGTATATAAATAAGATATGAAACAAATTAAAAAAGCAAATTTCCTGTTGGTTGTGGTGCTGTTGGGCGTTGTTGTTGCCTTTGCATATTCATATAATGCTTATGTTACAACAATAGTTGCAGATGCGGCCTACAATGACAGAGATATTCTTCAGAAATATAACAACGAGGTTATCTCAAAGCTTATTGAAGAGGAATCCGTGGGTTCCTGGTCTGAAATTGTGGAGCAGTATGAGGATATAGTAATTGTTATAGAAAACAGCTCAAACAAAGTTGTTGCAAGATCAATAGGCAGAACATGGTCAACCCTCGATGTTAAGGTGCAGACTCCTTTTGAATATAAGGGCGAAGCCTATATGATAAAATCTTCGGTTTATCTTCTGAGAGATTATGTAACAGATGTGCGGGTAATGGTAACATTTATCTTTATTGAATTTCTTATCGGACTTTCGGCACTGTGTCTGCTGATATTTGTTATTTACCTCATTATGCTAAGACCCTACCGAAGTCTTTACAGAGCAATTGAAGAATATGATAAAACGGGCAGGCTCAGACGGGTTAATCTCAGAGGCTATGCGGGTAATGTCTATAACCGCTTCATTTCATTGACGGAAAATCTCGAGCGACAGAACAAAAACCAGCAAAGGATTATTGCCTCAATTTCTCACGATATAAAAACGCCTCTGACCTCTATTATGGGTTATGCGGAGCAGCTTAAAAAGGACACTATTCCCGAAGAGAGAAGAAAGAGATATCTCGAAACGGTTTACGGCAAGAGCGTTGAAATTCAGCAGCTTGTTGATGAATTTGACGAATATCTCAGCTTCAATATGTCTCAGGAAATAAAAAAAGAAGAAACCACTGCCGGGGAAATCAGAAAGCTTCTTATTTACGATTACGCTGATGAGCTTGAAAATCAGGGCGTGCATTTTACGGTAACTAACCGTGCCGAAAACTCTGCAGTGAATATTGACAAGCAGAAAATCAAGAGAGTGTTCGGCAATATTTTCAGTAATTCTCTTAAGCATTTCAAGCACGGCAGACGCAGAATAGATGTTGACATCAGCTGTGACAGGGATATACTTTTTCTCAGAATAAGTGACAGCGGTGAGGGCGTATCCATAGAAAAGCTTGACATGATATTTGAGCCTCTTTACACCTCCGATGAGGGCAGAAAGGTGGCAGGTCTGGGGCTGTCAATATGTCGTGAAATTATTGATGCCCACTCAGGAAAAATATATGCAGAGCCTTCTGAGCTTGGCGGACTTGCAGTTGTAATTGAATTGGAAAGAACGGATAAAAAGCCTACTCCTCAGCAAAAACTTAGAGAAGCAGGCGAAAGGTTAATGTATGGCAATTCGGAAAAATGATGAAATAAAACTGGAAATAACTACCCTCACATCTCTCGGCAGCGGTCTCGGCAGATATGAGGATATGGCGGTTTTTGTTGAAAACACTGCGGTGGGAGATGTAATAATTGCCCACATTATCAAGGTGAAAAAGAATTATGCCGTGGGCAAAATACAGAAAATATTAAAGCCGTCAAAGGACAGAATAGTCTCTGACTGTGAGATTTCAAATCAGTGCGGCGGCTGCTCATACAGACACATAAGCTATGCCTCTGAACTCAGAGAAAAAAAGCAGAGTGTTACCGATGCCATGCAGAGAATAGGCGGCATCAGTATGCCGGCAGATGATATTCTTCATATTGCTGAGCCGTCACATTACAGAAACAAGGCGCAGATACCTGTGAGCCTCGGTGCAGACGGAAAGCTTTTTGCTGGCTTTTATTCAAAGCGCACCCACAGAGTGGTGGACTGTAATGATTGCAAGCTGCAGATGAGGGAGTTTGCCCCTATAATTTCCGCAGTGAAAAAGTTCGTTGCAGAAAATCCCGTTACGGTTTATGATGAGACTACGGGCAAGGGCCTTCTCAGGCACATTTATCTTCGCCGCGGAGCAAAAACCGGTGAGATTATGGTCTGCCTTGTTATCAACGGCAACGACCTGCCTAAAAAGGAACGGCTTATAGAAATTCTCACCGACACTGACGAAAACATAAAATCCATAGTCCTTAACATCAATAAAGATGACACTAATGTGGTACTGGGAAAGCGCTGCGTCACGGTTTTCGGCAGTGACTATATTGAAGACGAGCTTCTCGGTCTTCGCTTCAGAATTTCACCGCTGTCCTTCTATCAGGTGAACCCCGAGGGTACGGAAATTCTTTACAGCAAAGCAGGGGAGTACGCCGCACTCACAAAGGGGGAAACTCTCCTCGACCTTTATTGCGGTGCAGGCACCATAGGTCTGACAATGGCAAAGAGTGCAAAGCAGATTATCGGTGTTGAGATTATCCCCGAGGCAATTGAAAATGCCAAGGAAAATGCTCAGTTAAACGGCATAGAAAACGCACGTTTTATTTGTGACGATGCTTCAGGCGCAGCCAAGACGCTGTACGACGAGGGAATCCGTCCTAATGTTGTTGTTCTCGACCCGCCGAGAAAGGGCTGCAGTGAAGATGTGCTGAAAACCGTTGCAGATATGAAGCCCGACAGAATTGTTTATGTTTCCTGCGACAGTGCAACTCTTGCAAGGGACTGCAAGATATTTGACACGCTGGGATATAAGGTAAAAGAGTATACTGCCGTTGATATGTTCCCGAGGACAACACATTGCGAAAGTGTTGCGCTTTTGTCCCAACGCAGACCGGACACACATATCGACATAAAGCTTGACCTTTCAGAGCTTGATGTAACCGCAGCTGAAACAAAGGCTACATATCAGGAAATCAAGGATTATGTGCTTGATAAACACGGTCTTAAAGTGTCAACTCTTTACATATCACAGGTTAAGGCAAAGTGTGGTATCATTGAAAGAGAGTGTTATAACAAGGGTGAAGGCAAAAGCCGAGTACCACAGTGTCCCAAAGAAAAAGAAGATGCTATCATGGATGCATTGAAGCATTTTAGGATGGTGTGAATACAAAAATTGACCTCGACAACTGGCGGTGTTTGAACTGCTAATCAGGGAGGTATATTTGTTTTATAAACTTAAGGTTTATGTATTTAAAATACAAGAGATTTTGTATTGAAACAAGTGATAAACAATACTTACTAAGCAATGCTATTTTTTTCTCTGCCGAGCGCGTGAAGAACGGAAAAGCACGTGATAAAATGAGTACACAAATTAAAAATGGAGGTATAAAAAATGAACACAAACTCAGTATTCAATTCAGAAGCCTATAAGGAATTTTATCTTACATACGTATCTGATAAAAGTCTTGCAGCAAAGCTCGAAAAAATGCCTGATATGTACAATGTAAAGGTTGATAATGCCAAAGTATTAGCCGAAGAATGCATGAGTGCCGTATCAAAATATGAATATGTAATGAATCAGGTGCTTGAAGCCAACACTATGGAACTGTTAGAGCGTGCTATGGATAACTGCGGTACTACTGTTTACGAACGTATGCACCACCTTCATGAGGTGAATTACTGTCTTGGACTTTATGATGACAGAGAAACTGCTGAGCGTATCCGTGACGGAGCAAAAGTAGAAGAGCTTTTTGCAGATTATATGGCAAAGAACGAAAGAGAGCCCATGAGCGAAATTGAACTTAAAAAGGAAATTCGCCGCAAAATGTCACATATTAGTCTTTGCAATAAGGATATAACATCATTCATCTCTTCGCTTGACAGCAATAACGATATGCTTCGCTCTACTGCTGATTTAAGTAAAAGCAGCTACGAAATCAAGTGCATTGCCTCAATGGATGAATATCTGCGTGGCAACAACAAAAGTATGGAGCTTGCAGCTTATACAGCCTGTAAAGAAACAGATTTGCAAAATATATCCGATGCGCTCAGAACAGGAGCTGTAACTGATAAAAAAGCTCAGGAATTTATTGAAAATATAGGTCTTGTATTACTGTTTCTGGGTTTAGTGCTACTTATGTCTGGCGTACAGACAGTGTATATGCCGTTTGTGTTTGCTGGCGTTGTATCACTGATTTCAAGCTTTATATTGTTTGTATATCCCGACCGTATTTCAAATTTAATTGGTGCGAATGTTGCCGAACATAAATACGAGAAGAATCTTGCCGAAGCTGAGGCTGAATTCAATGAGAACATAAGCAATTTTGCAAACTGCGATAAATATGCTGCAGCAGATATTTACGAAGATGATATCTATATCGCAGAAACTTCATTTTAATTAAATTTTATCGTCGGGCAGTTGAATAGACTGACCGGCGGTTTTGTTTTTTCTCTGCTGAGCGCGTGAAGAACAGAAAAGCACGTGATAAAATGAGTACACAAATTAAACATGGAGGTATATAAATATGGATTATAATATGCATAGCAAGGAAACATACAGAAGGCTTTACGACCTTATTGATACGGGTGGAGATTTGTTGGACATTTACAAAACACTTGATTATTTATTGAGTGATTGGGATGAAGTTACTGCAAACAAGATTATAGAACAATGCACGAAAACCGTAGCTGTGTATGAATATGTTCAGTTACTGGGTTGTGATGGCGATACATGGGAAACTTTTATTAAAAAGCTTGAAAGCTGTAAGTTTAATAAAGAAAAGTTTGCAGATCCGCTTTACTATGCAAAGCGTACATCCTTCAAACTTAAATGTATTGTAACTATAAAGGAACTCAGAAGCAATAAATTTGAAACTATGGAAGAAGCTGTTTATAAAACCTGTAGCAACGAGAAATACAAAGCTCTTGAAGAAGCGATAATAAATGCGAAAGAAGTTGAAAGTCGCAGCAAAGCGAGGCACTTGTTGTTTGGTTTAATAATGTTAATCTTTTTGATGAGCCCATTATACCCTGTTGGTATTGTGTTCGGTATTGCAGATGGTATTTCTTATACCGTGAATCCTAATGCGCGCGGTAAGGTTAGTTTGATGCGCAGCTATAATAAAAACCTTGAAATGTTGAATGGCGGAAAAAATAAATGTGAAACAGATACGAATATTGATTATTCGCAGGAGTATTTTGATCCTACATATGTTAATATGTGAATTTTATCTAGTTTTGAAAAAACTCATAAATTTAATAGGATATTTGGAAAAATTATGTTGAAATTACATTAAAGAAATAGTATAATAAGTTGCAAGCTTATCATTATTGATAAAAGGGGAACTTGTTATGAGTTGCAATAGAAAAACTCTTACTACTGAAGATAAAAAAATTATTAAGGAAGCTGAAAATCACGCAGTGAGAGATTTAGTGATCAAAACTTTCAGCAAGGAAGAACTGAGAGTTTTGGAACATGATATGAATAAGTTTTTGGCTGATGAAAAAATTAAAAAAATGCGATTTGCATGTTTTAATGTTGTAAAAAGAGAAATTGAAGAAAAAATGTATTTGCGATTAGCTGAAATTGAAAAGAAAATACAGCAAGTGCTTAAAAACACTTCTCCAGGTGATAAAACTGTCAAAGACAAAATTGCTTTAATTATGGAAAATGATTTAGGACTTGCTAAAAGAGATGCAAAAGCAAGTGCTAAAATACGGTTCGATTCAGAAAGCAAAGTATCTGCTGAGGCGGATCGACTCAGCAGAGAATACCTACTTAATTTGTATTCATCAACCAAAAATGCGGAGCAGAATGCAAAAAAAACGCTCGAACATATTTTGCTACAAAAAGAGCTTGTGAAATTTCAAAAAGAGCTTGCTGACGAAAGGATTCTTTCATCAACTGGGTGGTGGAAGTTTGTTAATGCTGTTGCATGTACATTAGACGAAACAGTTGAATTGATAGCTCAACACCTTGCTTCAACCGAGGAGAAAAAATTGGCGCTTACGGAAGAAATGAAGAACAAAAACATATCGGAATATTTTAAGATAAATCAGGCTATCAGCGACGAGGTAAACACTAGGATAAAGCTGTTAGCTCCCAATACAAATGATCGCGGTATTATAGAAGATTTTGCTGAAGAAATTGACATAAGCAAGGATACACTGAAAAAATTCAACCTTGATCTGTTTGGCAAACGGAAAAATCCTACACCGGAAATAAGAGTCAGATTTTATGAGTTGTTGAAGTTGACAGCGCTTTTTGGTTTGGAGGAAAAAGAGGCTCGTGAATTTTTAGCTAAGGTTAACCGAGACTTTGTTATGACTATGGATCTTGCTTTTCTTACCGCTATAACTACTGGTTATGAATTTGTACCTAAGGAGCCACTGTATATTGCGCTAATAATACACCATCTGAGCGGCTATACAGAAAAGAGAACAGATTGTCCAAGGTTTGCAAACCCATACAGTTTTAAATACATAGATAGGGCATCTTATGAAACCGATCTGGTTAACAGTCCTTTGAGTACACAAATTCCATTGCCGGTTCGGCAAATTATGAAAAAGAAGTATTGATTAAGTTAAGTGGAGTTTGGTGATGCTCAATTTTATTCTGCCGAATTTATGATAATTAAAAGAAAATAATTTAAAATTCACATATAAAAATGGAGGTAAAAAGTCATGTCAAACGAAAAACTCAATGCAGCTCAGAATGAAAATAAGGACACTCAGGTTTCTGTAGATACATCACAGGTAAAAAACTCTGCTGAAATAACACATGATTACTGGTTGATGTCTCAGCGCATGGAAAACGGGAGCTTTTATAAATATCTTGAGGCTTTGCGCGATCCGAAAACAAGAGAATTTTTGTACGATTGTGTACTGTCCATAGATTTCGGACACGGTGAAACTGTCGCCTATGCTATGATTGTAGAACAAACCCTGGAAAATATTTTAAAAGGAGAAAGAACTTCCTTCGGAGAGTTGTTGAACCCCAAAATTTCGGCTTTTTTGGGTGGAAAGTTATTGAAAGATAAAAAGATAATATATTTTGACAAAGTAAATCCGGAAAAATCATTGAAATTTGAACTTAAGGAAATAATTCTTGAAGATAAAAAAACGGTCATTCCGACAATGATCGGATTTGAAGACGGAAAACCATTTATCGGTAATGATGCAAAATACAAACCGGAGTTTTATCAGCATTTCAAAAGATATCCAGGTGAAAAAAGCACAGATGGCGAGCCTACAGGAAACTGGTCGGATAAAGCCTTGTCTGATAAAGATATTACATACAAACAGCTTATGTACAAATATTTTAAAAAGGTTTTCCGTAACATACGGAAATACAATGACAGACGTATTGATGAAGCCTTTGAAAAAGGTAGGCTTCTTCTCTGTGTCGGCTGTCCCGCTTCAAATAATTGGATTGAGCCTGAACAACAAGAGAAATTTACAAAGCTTGTCAGCGAAGCAACAGGTAATCCTCATGTTGCTGTTGTACCCGAATCAACTGCGGCGCTTATGACAGGTATGCTTCGCGGTAACCATACCCGACAGAAAAACAAGAATCAAAAGGTCAATATAGGTGAAGGTATTGCTATTTTTGATTTCGGTTCAAGTACCATAGATTTTACATACATTAAACCGGGTGGTATTATTATAACAAAAAGTATTCTGCTTGGTGGTTATGATATTGATGAATTGATTCTTGAGGCGGCTTTAAAAAGCATAAATGCCGCACTGAAAAACGAGGGTAAAGAAGAAAAAGATTGGAGCAAGGCAGATGAAATAAACAGTAGGGAAAAAAGTCTCTTAGCTGCACGCGAAGCGAAGGAAACATATTATAACAATCCAGGTTCAAACGAAAAACTTTACGTGTTTGATATACCAATTAATATTAACAGGGATTTTATTGTAAATAAGGTCTGGAGTTCGTATGAAGGTCAGAAGCTACTGAACGATTGCAGATCTTTTATTCAGTCATGCTACGATGCGGTGGTTACTGCTTACGGCTGTGCAAATGTACTTGTTTGCGGCGGTACCGCTAAGGTAACAGAGTTTGAGGAAATTGTTAAGGGTGTTTTTAAAACTAGCAAGTTTATTCCATATGGAGACACCACCTTCTGCGTAGCAGAGGGCCTTTGCCTGATGAAAAAAATTGAGTATATTGGTCAACTATATTCGGAAAAATATCGTGAACAAACATATTCGCTGGCGGAATATATATATTATGAAAAAATTATGAAAATCGCTGCAAGTAAATTAGCGCCTATAGTTATAGAGAAAATAATTCCTATAATTGACAGCGCTATGGCAACCGATACAATAATGACCGATGAGGATTTCAAGGATAAGGCTTATGTCGCGATTTCAGGAAGCGGTGAATATAAGAACTGCATGGATGACATATCTGATGCGATATACGATTGTCTGGAGGGATTTTCAGCTGATGGTGGCGATAAAGGTTATCTTAATGAGTGCCGTGAGAGAGCTTACGAAATAGCAACAAATATATATGAAAAGGATTTTGGCTTTGTTTTATCTTTGTCTAGCAGTCCTAAGGTTGTAGGAAATATCGCTCAAAATCCATACCAAAAAGCTATACAGCAAACCCTGGTGGATTTGCTGTATTCAAAGAACTTTATCCGGGTTATGTCTTGGATTGTTAAGCAAATAAATTATTCTCCTTTTCCCGTTAAAACGACTTCAATGAATGAAAAGAAAGCCGCTCAAGATATGATGATGAATTTTCGTCAAAAATTAGGTTTTTTAGGTTTTGATAAAATCAAACAGAAAGATCTGTCGCGATTTATTGCTGAGACAACCGACAACAGCTTTGAAGACCGTTTAGCCAAAGATTTGGCAAGAGAATTCAAAGAGGATTATTTTTTAAATACAGAAATCAGTAAGTATTTTAAATTGAATGCCGAAGCTGTTTTAGGCAAGGTAATGCTTTATGTTTACGATAATCCACCAAAGGTTCTTGATGAACAGTAATAATGTTAGAAACAGGTGGTGCAAATATGCAACAGTTGGTAATGAACAAAAAAATAATCAGAGGAGCAATAGACTTTGCGGAATATTTTTCTGCAAAAGATGTGCTTTTCAACAGAAATATTGCTGCAGGATTTTTTGTTAATAAATTGTATCACATATCGCTCACAACCCGATACCATACAGAAATGTTTTTACAGCTTCAGTTTTTTACACCTGATATACTTGCCTCTTTCAACAAGCCGTCTGACTACCTGACTGAGGCAAATTTTGCCCGAAACGGATACTTGTACGAAAAAAGAAAACAGCTCCAAAGTCTCATGGAGGAAGAAAAAATTTTGGAACTTGCTGAAAAAAACTGGGCAATTGCGCAGGCTACAGGGTTGGCAGATATCGAAAAAACAAAGCTTTTCTGTATGCTTACAGCGGCATACGCTCTTGCAAGACATTCACCTGACGAAAAGGGCTTTGAAATAAGTCATGAGCAAGCTGAACATGCCTACCTGGGCAAGCCTGAACCCGATGCAAATCTCACAGAAAAAAAACTTGTGTTTACAGCGGATGATACTGTTATCAATATTCCTGTAAGGGAGTTGCCTTACGAAATACACCTGCAGCGCAGTGAGGCTGTAAAGTTGCTTGAAAACGGTAGCAGAATAACGCATAAAAAGCTTCTTGCCACTCCTCATGCCGAGGGGCGAGACGGTGTCAACCTCACTCTGCACATTTACAGTGAAAATAATAGCGAATTTACTGTAATTAATCTTGCGATAGGTGAATGCAGGTTTATTAACGTAGTCGGTGAGTATCCTGTGCTTGTTCATCCTGTTCCAAAATGTGGGCAAACGGGGAATATACTCAGTTATGCCGAGCAATTCCCAGGTAGCTATGTTATGGTTTGTTTGAACGAAAACGGTGCAACAATTGATGACTCGCGGTACAAAGACCGCGTAAGTGCCGGGTTGGGCAAAGGTACGAATGCTGTTGAATTCGTTTTTGAAAAGGGGCATTATGTATATCTCACTCCCGACGGATTTATTCAGCGAAAAGGTGCTTCGACTGTCGGAATTAGGTGCTATGCTGCTATAGAAGATTATTTAAACGAAGGGTAAAAGGAGAGAGGATAAGTGAAAACTCAGGGATTTGTTGTCGATAAGCTCTGCCGTCAGGTGAGAAATGCTTTCGATGCTAAAAAACCACTTATTATGCTTGATACTAATGAAATTGAGTTGGTTAACCGCGTAGCGGGACGTTGCGGTGTGGTTGATTTAAAGCTGAAATCAAAGTTACATAACTTGAGAAGTAATTTTTATTTTAATCAATACATTAAAGCGGAGGAATCTGATCTTATTTTATGTGAGAATTTTTCGTCTGATTTTAAAGATTTGAAGAACTTGATTTCAAACGGACTTGCGGTAGACTTTGGCTATGATATACCTAATAAAACGGATGCAAAGCTGTTCCTGCTTCCGATCGTTTCCGAGCCCGGCAAGCAAATAGCAAACTCCAATATTATTGAACTTCTCAGGGAATACATTCGTAGCTACATTGGTTTTGATGATTATTCTCCTATACGTTCAAGTTGTGTTATCCTCTATGGAGATTCCTCGCTTATTACAGATGATCTTAGTGTTTATACAGAAATAATTGAACCTGATTATCCGAGTACCGAAGAAATCAGACAAACAATATCTTCGCTTGTTGATAAATATGGCGATAAGAATTATACCTATCATAAAGAAGATATGAACGAGCTGGCCTATAATATGCGCGGCTTCACGCTTATTCAGACGGAGTTTTTCATAAAGAAAATGCTCAGACTCAGACAGGAGGAAAACGGTGCTCCCTTGCTCTGTAGTCAGAAAGAATGCAAAAAGCATATTCTTGAAGCAAAAATCCAGAACCTTATGCGTTTCGGAAGTCTGCTTACACTTTGCATTGACAAGAACGATGTTGATAACCATGCTGATAAAATCGGTGGTATGAAAATCTTCAACGAGAAAGCTAAAAGAATGAAAAAAGCATTAACTGAAGATTTTTGTATGAGGCGTGGAAATCTTCCGTATAAGGGTGCTCTGCTTGTTGGTGTTCCGGGCTGTGGTAAAAGTGAAGCAGCAAAATTACTTCACCGCAAACTCAACATACCTATGCTCAAGCTGGATATGGGTTCACTTATGGGTGGAGTAGTAGGCTTGTCAGAAAAAAATCTGCGCGAAGCACTAAGACAAGCTGATGCTATGTCACCTTGTATTCTGTTTATTGATGAAATTGAAAAAGGTCTTAGTGGTGCCGGCTCAAGTGAGAAGGATGGTGGTACTTCACAAAGAATGTTCGGATATCTGCTCAGTTGGTTGTCGGATAAAACCTCACCGTGTTTTGTGTGTGCTACAGCTAACGATATAAGTAATCTGCCTAAGGAGTTTTACCGAAATCAGCGTTTTGATATTCGTTATAGTGTATTTATGCCTACACAGAATGAACTCAAAAGTATTATTGCCGAGCAGATGAACCGTCGTGAAAGGGAAAGAGAAAACACTGCAAAGGCAAAGGGCATTAAATTGACTCATAAGCTTTTTGCCGACGAGTGCTTTACTAACAGTGACAGAGACACCGTACCGGATAGTGTTATTGATCTTTTCACAACTAAAAAATTTGATAATGAATCTGAAAAAAATGAGGATAACGTGAGAAGAAGGAAGAGGGAAGAGGATGAAATAAAATTTGTTACCGGTGCCGATATTGCACAGATTGTAACGGAAGCACTGAATAATCTTACAGATGAAGAGATTCAAAAACCTTTGGAATTAAACAAATGGAAAAATGCGCTTGAAGAAGTTATTGACGACGATACAATGCAGACACAAGGAAGTTCTTCTGCCAACCTTGATGCTATTGCCGCATGTTATATCAGGCTTTTGAGAAGAGGTTTCGTGCCCGTTAATGACGAGGTGCTTTTCACCAAAAACGATTACTGTGGATCCGAAGGATGTGTGATTGACAGAAAGGACGATTTTAAAGAAAAAACGTATGACCAAATGTTATATTCTGTAATAAGAACAAGAATTAATGGAATAGCCTCTGATGTAGAGAAAATTGAACAAAAAAAAGATTGTGGTTTTTAAGTATTATTATTCTCTGCCGAACTTTGGAAAAATACAAAGAAAAACGCTATAGTTATATTTACGGTTGATTATGCCACCGATATAAACAAAAAGGAGTGACCGCTTATGTTACCGCTTTTACAAAAGCAGCGTGACGAATTTCTGCAAAAAAGAGCTTTTGCGCTCAGTCAATTTGAGGAAGGGGCAAGTATTAAAGAAATTCTTAAAAGTATTTATATCGAAAGTATGGAAAGCAAATCCGAGGATCAGGCTGAACTGATGGCAGATGAGGTTATTGAAAAAACAGATATATTTTTCAGCGTTTATGACAGTCTTAAAGATGCTTCCGGAGGCTTGACGGAAAAGATAGATTTTGCGCTTGGTGAACTCGCAACTGAGGAGAAGGCGAAATTGCTTCTGCAGGCAAGTTATGTTTTTGAAAATGTTGGATGTTTAACCGGAAAAGGTGGGCTTGACAGCACCGCACTTGAAAAGGAAATTGAACAGCTAACTGCCGGTGGTATCGATGAGGCCACAGTAAATTCTCTGCTTGAACGGGTAGTTATAGCTATGCAGGACGAAAAAACAGCTGAAGTCTTGCTCGGCACATTTGCTTGCCAAAGCCGTGAATCAGCTCTTGGTAATGCTTTTATCGAAAACAGAAATGACCCCAAATCAATGATTGCTGTAGAATCTATGATTATTTACACAATGTCAGTCAATAACAGAGTAGAAGGTATCCCGCAATCAACTCACCTGGCTCAGATTACTTTGGGTGTTTGTTTGGATAATGTGTTACGAAATATTTCGAATGATCAGGGTGTGAGCATTCCGTTTGCCGTAATGCTGCACGAAATAGCCTTTGTCCTTGCAAGCATCCTGATAGTTGCTGCAACAACTGCGGCTGTCGTCGGCTTATTTGCAGCTGCTGGATTTATCGGGGTAGAAGCTTTCCTAATAGGTGTATTGAGTGTTCTTTTCTATGCAAGCGGGCTTATAACGCTTGCTTACGAATCCTTTTGCATAACTGAAAGCTGCGCTTTGGATATTCCGCTGGTCGTTTTTCCTCGCTCTTCAAGTGGAATGCGCGATAAAATAAAGTCAAAAATCTACTCGGTAAAGCAAACTGTTGAGCAGAGGTATAACGCCGTAATTGATGATGAATTGCAGAATGATGATTTTACAGACAGGTTGTACAACGAACTGTTTGATGATACGCTTCCGATATATTAATCCTTAAGAAATTTTAAACTTCATAGTAAAAAAATATTCTGAGGAAGAAAAGATTTTTGATGTGGTGTATAGCGTTGTTTGTGTAATGGCAAAGGGCAACACTTTTATTCAAAGAATTAGCGGAACGGCTGGTTTATCGGTAACTCTTTTGGTTGACTGTTTGGCAATCTTTGCGTATTATGAACCTATGCTCAACAATATCCGTGACCTTCACGGCAGAACAAGAGTTTCTTAAGAGGTTTTTCAACTATTGTGAATAAACTTTTCAAAGAAGTTTTAGTCGATATTGACATAGATAAAGTTATGGACAGATGTCTATAGCAGCAATTTATTTCAATGTAATTTCTACTCAATTGCTCATTTAATGCCTGAGTGTGGTTAGGGCCATTCCGTTCACCAAAGGAGACAGCGAAGACAATCAAAGTGTTGAGGGTGTTATAAAGTTTGTCCACACCGATATGTTTAAGTTTACAAAGCCGGATTACGATAGTTTTTTCCGTATCTGGCAATGAAGAGGATATATTAATAAGATTCTGACAGCTCTTAAAGCTTTTGAATGATATGAAAACGGTTTCTTGATAATTTTAAGAAACCGTTTTAAAAACAGATGAGGACAGAAAGAAAATGAAAAAGAATACATGCAGAATAATGATAACCGTAATGATATCTGTTGTTATTTGTGCCTTCTTAACCTGTTGTGCTTCAAGTCAACAATTAGAGTTACATACGACTTAAACATCAATTAGGACAACAAAAGAAATAACGCAGACAGAGCCATGGGAGACAGAATAGGAAACTCTTACAGGGTACACAGCGTCATTCAAGGCAGTCATAGATAACACTCTGAAAGAATGCAAGGAGAAATATCCCGATGAAGCAAATCACGGACAATACGGGTTATATGATTTTGATAACGATAGTATACCTGAACTGTTTTTAGAGGTATACGGTTCAACAACACCTGATCATTACATACATATATATAACTTTGACGGAGATAAAGCAGTGTGCATTGACAGCATACAGTCGTCTCACTCTCAGGTTTATGGTACAAATAGAGAGAATGCTTTTCTTGTCGAAAACGTATGGATGGGTGTTTCTGAGTGGAATATATGTGAACTTAAAAACGGCGAATTTGTTTTTCGTGAGCTTGTATCTTACTATCTTGACGGATTTGGTGACAGCATTGAACCTGAGGAAAATCCCTTGCCGAGTATGGGGTATGAGATTAAGGGAATTGAGTTTTATTCTCTTGATGATTTGTCAGGAATAGATTGTAGAGAAGGAGGGTAATGTATGTTTACCATTGATAAAAACGGAAATGCTGTTTTTCCGGAAGGTATTGAAGAAATAAACGACTGTCTTGATCGTAAAGTAAGAAAAGAACTGAAAAAAGCAGTGATACCTGAAAGCGTAAAAAAGATAGACAGATATGCTTTTCAGTACTGCGAAAATCTTGAAGAACTTGTACTGCCACAGGGCCTTGAGTTTATTGGGAGAAGGGCCTTTGAAAACTGCAGAAAACTAAAATGTCTTGTTATGCCTGACAGTGTCACGAAAATAGAGGATGATGCTTTTGTCGGTGTTGAATTTGCTGAGCCTGTATATAACCGTGATAAAAGTATACTCTATGCGTACATAAATACTTGTAAAAGCGATGTGATAGTTTTACCGGATACTGTAAAAGTGATTTTTACCGGAGCTTTTACCAAAAAAGTATTTGGTAACATTGTTCTGCACGAGGGGTTAGAACGGATAGACAGTGAAGCCTTTTTCAACTGCTTTTTTTGTGACAAGCTCACTGTAAATTGTTCAACTGACATAATAAAAGAAGGTGCATTTTGGAATTTTCGCCCGATGCCGAAGTTTGAATTTTCGCAAGGAACACCTCCATATACGGAAATGCTGAGAATGTTTGGCAAGATACTTGTAGAAAGGGTCGATGAGCTCCATGTGCCTAATCTTACACCATCTAAAAATCACAAGCTCAAAGGTTTGATAGCAGGTTGTTCAAAGGAAAAACCCGATACAATGATAAAAGTAGCAGAATTTTTTTTAAGAGGCGGAACAGCAAAATTCTATGAAGCTGCAGCTAATTTCTGGTATTACCGTGCGATGCTTTACGGTAGTGAAAAGGCAAAAGAAATCATATACGAAAAATGCAACCGTGAAAAAAGACAGCTTCCTACGGCTGCCTGGCCCGGAATAGGTAATGAATCAGGCAGAAGACTTAATGGACTGGGGTTCTGCTTCTTCGATAACAACAGATATTATGTTGTTTCGTGGCCTGATGAAAATGACATTGTTAAAGTCAGGGCAGATGCGGGATTCGATGGTCCTGATGAAGACGGCTTCGGATATGAAGAGTATTACGATTGGTGGCTTCTTGATGAAAACCTTAAAGAGATATCCGGTATAAGAGGAATATTTGGTTATTCAAATTTAGACAGGCGAAATAATGAGGAAATGTTTGAAAGATGGTATAACGAAGCTGTCAGATCTGACAAAATGACTAAAGAAATCAGGAAGAGAGTAGAAATTTACATTCAGGAGTTTAAAAATGAAAACAATTAAAAAGATTTACAGTCAAAATAAATTTGTTGTTATCAGCACTGTACTCACGGTACTATGCTCAGAAATCTTGTGCACTGTTATGAATATCATACATTATAATGTGGAATGGTCTTCGCTCGGGAATATTGTGTTAAGAATAGCAGTGTTGTCAGGTGCCGTTTTCATAGCATATAAAAGCGGACAATATCTTAGCAGATATTGTCTTACTTTTAACTTTCTGATATTCCCGATTTTAGCAGTATTAAGCTGCCGTTCAGGACCTTTTCAATTGATTTATGCGGATTTCCCTTTTTATGAATTATACTCTTTATTCGGTCTGATATTCCTCGCAGTTTATTATGTGGAAAAATGTATTGATTCAGTTAAATGTTCTCTGCTTTTCTTCTTTATCGGAGCCATATATGTTATAGGAACTTATGATGAGATGGAGGCATTTATAGCACTGTCAATGCAGTTGTTCCTGTTTGTATATGTATACGGTAAGATAAGCAATAAGACAGTTAAAATCATACATACAGTTATTGCTTTTGGAAGCCTCTTTACATTGATATCCTTGGCAGTTTACAATCTGGTGGCTTATGCTGATGTAAAATTTCTTGAAGGAAGTTCGATGATAAGGCTGTTGGAGGCGTTACCGGAGACTTTTAAAGCCTTTGGGAAATCAGAGTTAATGGATGAGTTTCAGCGAGCTGTTATAGATTACAGTCCTGCAAGAATATTCGCTTTTTACGGATATGTAATCGGAGGGCTTATGCTTCTTATTGTTACAGTATTCATAGTGAGCATATTTGTGAAAGCTCTTGAAAACAAAAGTAAAATGAAACCGCTTATGTTAGTTGCTGCAGCTGTTTTTTTGGTACAGTATTTCGCTTCGGTGTTTGTTAACTGTGGAGTACTGTGTGGCATAGATGTAAATATGCCGTTTATTTCAGACGGTTCTGTAGGTTATCTTTTGAACGGGATTTTACTTGGCTTGATTTTTACTCACAGCAATACTGAATACACTGAAGAATATGATGAAGATTATTATGAAGAATGCGAGGAGGAAGATGAACGATGGAAAGCAAGAATTATTTCATTGAACGCTTTTACTGCGAACACAAACTGAACTATGAAACGGCACTTAAAGAAATAAAAAACGGTAGAAAATATTCCCATTGGATATGGTACATTTTTCCGCAGTTAAAAGTGTTGGGTAGTAGTGCCAAGGCTACATTATATGGTATAGAAAATTCCGAAGAGGCAAGATTATATTATGAAGACGCTTATCTGGGTGTTAAGTTCAGAGAAATCTGTCAGGCACTTCTTGAGTGTAAGTCGGACAATCCACTTGAGGTTATGGGGTATCCGGATAATCTTAAGCTGCAGTCAAGTATGACACTGTTTTATATTGCCACAGGAGATGAACTTTTCAAAAAGGTTCTTGATAAGTTTTACGGTGGTAGAGAAGATCCGCAGACGGTAGGTTGTTTATATATATTAGATTGAAGCAGATAAAAATATTTATGTGAATTGATGAGCCGTTGCGGTATGACTTGCTCCGAGTAATTGAGGAACAGGAATGTACACCCTCATATTCTCAAGCTTGGCATATGCACAAGGTTTTTACTTCAACACTTACGGCAGAAAAGCTGAATCAGAAAGCTATGTGCAAAGTGCCTATTGAAAGATTGCAAAAGGTTGCACCTAAGGTTAAGGATAATTTGTGCTGAAGGCTTGTGAACATTATTACAGATACCTTCAGCGACAGCAAAACAGGTCTGCGAGGTGTGAGTATTGATTACTAGAATTATAGATTTATATGTTACAGACAGACATTACGATAAAAAGTATCAGGATATGCAAAACAGACTTCTGATTTCTACGATGAGATAGAGGTTGTAGAGGAGCAAATAACGGAATTACAGTCTCGTATAGCAAATATCAAAGAAGAAAAAATATCGGGTGAAAATGTCTATCTTTTTCTGCATTATTATGGTACAATGTACAAAGAGTTTACTGATGCTGAGAAAAAGAGGTTTCTTAACACCTTTATTGAAAGCATTGAGATATTCAAAGAAGAACAGCCCGACGGCAGACTGTTAAAGTGTATCAATTTCAAATTCCCCGTCTTTTATGACGGGGATGAGAATGTGACACATATCTGTTGGGACAGTGAAACAACAGTCGAGACGGTGTGTTTGCTGACAAAGAAGTAGAGTAGAATTTGTAGGAGGTAGTTTGTGAATAATTTAACAATAACCAGAAAAAAGACTTTTCGTGCGATCCTGCTACCTTATTTTATTGTTCTTTCTCCGGTAAGCAAAGAGAAATTTATGCAAGAACATCATTTAGACGGAGATTTGTGTGGAAATGATATGATGGGACAATCGATTAGTAGAATGGATGTAAATATTCTTGAAAGTATTGGTATTGCTATTTCAAATGGAGAAACCAAGGAAATTAATTTGACAGATAATGATAAATATATATTTGTGTCAACTATAGATGGAAGTTTGTCAAACGAAATCAATATTAATGAAATTAAGACGAACAATTTATTGATTACAACAAGAGGTGGATTAAAAACAGTTTGCTATCCTTTTATCAAAGAACAATAATTTCTATGGAATTCTAAGTTTTTAGCTTGTTTGGTAAGAGGAATAGGTGGTGGATATGTTCCCGATAATGGGCAGAAAAGTTGATATGTTCCCGTCAACGTGCGGTAGCAATTTCGTTGCCTCAACCTATTGCAAGACGGTTGTTCTTTTGTCTAAGTATTAATCACTGATAGTAACTGTGTTGCAAATGATAATTATTTACAATAATATTATATCAATCCATAATGTCAAGGAGGAGTAAATATGGAGGTTATTTCAAAAGTCAAAAACATTTTTGCAAACGGAGAGGGTTGGTCAACACAGCCTGTTGAAAGGATGAGTTATTATTCATATTTTGCCGGACAGAATATGATTTACACACTTTTCAATGTGTGTCTGACTACATATCTTTTGTTTTTGGGCATAGACCCTATCAAGTCAGCAACGGTTATGCTTATTGTAAAAATCTGGGATGCTGTAAACGATACGTTGTTTGGTGTTATATTTGATTCAATCAAATTCAAAAGCGGAAAGAAATATCTGCCCTGGATACGCGTTTCCACTATTCTTATTCCCATTGCCACTATACTGACCTTCGTTATCCCTTCGGCTTCAGCGCAAACGGTTAAGCTGGTTTGGTTTGCCATTGCATATATACTTTGGGATACCGCTTACACTCTGTGCGATGTGCCTATATTCGGCATATTGACTTCTATGAGTCAGAGTATAGACGAAAGAAACACTATTCAGTCATACAAGAGCATTGCCACTTATGCCGGTGTAGGTCTCACCTCCACACTGACAACTGTTCTCATCAGCGAAAAGGTTGGCATGAATTACGGCATGATAACAGTGATAATCTGTATTATGGCATTTGCTTTGATGCTGCCCGCATCCTTTAAACTCAAAGAGCGTTACCATGCCGAGGGAGAAGAAACATTTACCATCAGACGAATGCTTTCATATCTTTTCAAAAACAAGTATCTGCTGATATATTATGTGGGACTTTTCTTCTATTCTGCACTGAATATCGGCAACGCATTCACTCTTTATGTTTCTTATTATCTGTTCCACAGCGCACTGTTCTCATTGGTTGTGGGTGCAGTCGGAACGGTACCGCAGCTTGTTATTGCATTGCTGCTGCCCAAGCTTATACGCAGATTTGATAAGATGAAGGTCAACCGTGTATGTCTGCTGATTTATGTCATACTCAGTGTCATCACTTGGCTGATAGGCTACGGCAATGTTGTTGTTTATATCATCATGTTTACTATACGTTCCGTTCCCTTGGCGGTGGTTGCGCTTGAAATGTTTATGTTTACACCGGACTGTGCGGAATACGGCCGTTTCAAAAGCGGTACCGAAGCAAAGGGCATAACCTTTGCCGTGCAGACCTTTATGGCAAAGCTTACAGGTTCTGTTTCCAGCGCACTGGGCTTATTTATACTCGGTCTGGAATCAGTCGGCTGGAAGGTAGTTGAGGTAGGCTCATTCCAGGAGCTTGAGCAAAGCGGAGTAACACAGACACCTCACGCCCTTAATATGCTTTGGCTTATCTTTATGCTTATCCCCGCAATAGGCGGTTTGCTGGCATATATTGTATGGCTGTTCTATGATCTGAAGGATAAGGATGTTCAGGTGATGATCGACTGCAACACGGGCAAAATCACCAGGGAGCAGGCTATGAGTATGCTGTCAAAAAAATATGATATAAAAGAGTGATAGCCTTTGTAAAGCGAGTTGATTCTTATGTCAGATTGCAATTTTTTCATAAATGAATTGCAGCAAATGAGAGAAAATTATAAAAAGAAACCTTTAAAGGATATAAAACTGAGCCGTCCGCAGTGGCTTGATTCACAAGATCCTATGTCAGAAATATATGTAAGAAAATCAGAGCTTCTGCAACGGGGCGAAATTGTTTATGCAAGCATTGTGCAGGCAAACGAAATTTTGTTTAAGAGGTTCCCTTCGCTGGATTGCCCTGCGCACATAGTTTATTCTTCAGATTCATATTTCTTCAAAAATCCTGAGGAGCTTTATGAAATTGCAACTCAAATTTACGGATATAAAGGTCAGTCTCCCGATAGGGTAGATGATGAATGGAAAGAAGTTGCCGAAGTTATCACTGATGAATATGACAGAACGGATTTTAGGTTTTCCTTGAATAGGGACGGGCGTCCAGTTGAATGCAGAATGATTCCTGCTATGGTTTACAGAAAGCTGTTGCCCAAGAAAAAACTCTGCGGAACTCTTCTGCCTGTGCTGAGTGTACCCGATTGCAAACAAGTTCTGATTCTGCCCGAAAAATATTGGTCAAAAGAATTTAAAAAGGCTTGGACAGAGGGCGAGATCTAATTGAAAGCAGAGAAAGCGAAAGGAAAGAACAATGTATAAAATTGAATTAGGTAAAAGCGGTCTTGCTGTACCCACCGTGGCGGTAGGCTGCATGAGAATAGGTGATATGAAGGAAAAGGAAATCCGCGCCTTCATTGACACTGCCATGGAGAAGGGAGCAAACTTCTTTGACCACGCAGACATTTACGGTGGCGGGAAGTGTGAAGAGGTCTTCGGCAAGGCTGTACCCGCGTCTCTGCGTGAAAAAATGATAATTCAGACCAAGTGCGGCATTGTGCCGGGAAAGATGTTTGATTTTTCCTATGAGCATATTATGTCTTCTGTTGAGGGCAGCCTTAAGCGCCTTGGCACAGACTATATTGATGTGCTTCTTCTGCACAGACCCGATGCACTTATGGAGCCTGAGGAGGTTGCGAGAGCCTTCAGTGAGCTTAAAGCTACAGGCAAAGTCCGTCATTTCGGCGTTTCAAATCAGAACCCTTATCAGATGGAGCTTCTGCAGTCGCAGCTTGATATGCCTCTTTGTGCAAATCAGCTTCAGTTTGGCATTATGCACGCACCTATGATTCAGTCGGGCATAAATGTCAACATGTATAACGAGAGCGGTGTTAACCGTGACGGCGGTGTGCTTGACTATTGCAGGCTCAATAAGATTACAATTCAGCCATGGTCGCCTATGCAATACGGCTTTTTTGAGGGTTGCTTCATAAATAACAGAAAATTCCCCAAACTTAACAAAAAGCTCAGGGAAGTTGCAGAAAAATACGGTGTTTCCGAAACGGCAATAGCCTTCGCCTGGATATTGCGTCACCCTGCAAAAATGATGCCTGTTACGGGTACAACAAACCTGACAAGACTTTCTGACTGCCTTGATGCCACAGGGATAAAACTCACCCGAGAAGAGTGGTATGAGATATACAAAGCAGCAGGAAATGTATTACCATAAAAAACAAAAGCCACTCGAATGAGTGGCTTTAAGCTTTAGATCAATTATTTAATGAGACCTGAGATCTTCTCAACGATTGTCTGGAAAGCGCCAACAATCTTTGTGATGATGTCGTTCCAGTTTGTTGATGTGAGGAAGTTAGCAATTGAATCGCCGATCTTATCGAAGGGGATGTTGAAGTGCTTTTCCTTACAAGCTGCAAGATGATCGTCATACTTGCCTACGGGGCTGAATGTTTCGCCGCAGTAATCGCAAGTAGCTGAACCTTCGGGACATACACGCTCGTGAGCTGCTGAATCAACGAAGCCCTTGCCGCAGCCGTACTGGCAAGCATGGTACTTAACTAAGCAGTTGCCTTCAACGCCTTCTGAAATGTGAAGGTTGTATTCAGCTTCGCTTGTTGTTGAGAATTCGTTGCAGTAGGGGCAAGTGATTGTCTGTGCTGCAAATGCTACTGTTGCCATTGAGCAAACAAGAACAAGTGCAAGAACGAGTGATAAAAACTTTTTCATGGTAGTTTTCCTTTCTTTTTTTGCTTTTTGTGATAGGGTTATTCCCTTAATCTACCCGAATATAATAACACTTTATTAATTTTATGTCAATAGTTTAAAGCACTTTTCACAAAAATTAAAGGATAAATATTGAAAAATGTTAAGGTATTGTTTGAAAATTTTGAATTTCTTAAAATGTATTTGCATAAAAATAAAAAGTGTGGTATCATACCTTCTGCACAATTAAAAAAGAGGTGCTGTTACAATGAAAATATCAAAGAAAATTATATGCTTTATTCTTGCTGTAATCATGAGTGCGAGCCTATGCTTTCCCACAGGTGCCGTAAAAAACAGTGAGGAAAATTTAAACTCCGTGGCAGACTATAAAGAGTTTATTAAAGATGAGGGCTATGATGTAATTTCATCCGAGGTAATCATAGAGGTGCTTGACAAGGTCAACAGTGTTATGTGCTTTCTTGCGGGGAAAAAACCTGCTGAAAGAAACTTCAGATTTGAATATGACAGCCTTGTAACGGAAATCTGCAACTATGTCTGTGAAAACTCAGGCTTTGATTTTATGGGCATATTCAGTGCTTTGCCCGACATAACCCTGCCTGCAGCAATTGCAGTTGAAACTTTTAATATTGACACAATTGCCATGCGTGAGGAAATGTACAGAAGACGCTTTGAGTGTGACGAGCAGGGTAATAAGCCTATGGCAATACTCTACTATTTCCTGGGTGTTTATTTCAGTGTTATTGAAACCTGTGATGTTTACGGCAAAGAAACTGATGACCCCGATATTTACGAGCTGTGTCTCAATTTTAATTATAAAGACGGCACAACGGAGCATTTCGGCACAAGCATACTTATAAACACCCGCACAGGCGAGTGTATGGCAAGAGACGGCAGAGGTATGTTCAGTCTTGGCTTTAACTACAATCTTCAGGACCTTACCCTTTATGCCACAACGAACTGTTGGATGCGTGACTTCGGATTCTGTTTGTTTTATGATATTGCGGCAAACTCAATGCCTGCAGTTTTCAAATACAATACACGCAGATTCAAATTTGACTATGACGGCTATGAGTGGATGATTCAGATATGGAAGGGTAATTATCTTATGACAAACGGCGGTGAGGTAGGGCTTTACTGCAGAACGCCGGAAAAGTTCGGCACTTTCTATGAGTGTGCAAGCGATGAGCAGCTTCTTCCTATGTCGATGCAGATTTATCACGGCGACAAGCTTCTTGTTGATATGCCCGAGCAGAAGCATTGGTGGATAAACGGCTTTAATATGAGCGGTACCCTTTACCGCCCCGACAGTCTTACTATGAAATTCACAGTGGAAATGCCCGACGAAGAAATGCTGAAGGCTTTCTGTGATGCAATGGGCAAGCATTATATGCGTGATGTTTACTACAATGTTGACGGACTTAAAGTAAGTGTGGTATGGTAAAATAAAACTCCATCTTTTCAGTGAAAGGATGGAGTAATTTTTTTATCTGAAACAAGGTATGCCGTTTATAAACTTAACGGGTTTTATGTAGGTAAGCCTCTGAGGTGACTTGTCAAACTTTCTCGCGCCGTTGGCATGATAAACCATTATAATATCACCGTTATCTCTGTAAAGGAAGCTGCAGTGTCCCGGGTTGTAGATTTTTTTTAACGGTTGATGCGACAGTACGCTTACGGGAGTTTTCACCCAGTTCTTTCTGCTTAGCACATCGTCACCCTTTAAGGTGAGAAGCCCCATACAGTAGTTGCCTGAGGAATATCCGCTGCCCGAATAGACGATAAAGATATCATCTTCGTGATAAAGCACTGCAGGGCCTTCATTTACACTCCAACCCCGTGTTTCCCAAAGATACTGCGGCCGTGAAATCTCCACGGCGTTGTGTTTGCCGTTTTCGTCTGTTTTCAGTGTGTAGGGATTTTCCATTTCGCAGATGTACATAGCCTGAAAACCTGTGGCAAGATAAGCTGAGCATACATAATAGAGCTTGCCGTCTTTGAAAAGATAGGTGCCGTCAATGTTATTCAGACCGTCAGGCGCAAGTATGCCCTTGAAGGTATAATCCCCGAAAATATCCTCTGTGTTACTTTCGAGAACAAAGGCGTAGCGGTGAAAATCCTCATAGACATCGTTTCCGCTTGCCATAGGCATTGAGCCTTTCGGTGCAGCATCTTCACTGAAAACAGCACAGGCTATGATGTACCATCTGTTGCCGATTTTGTGAATTTCAGGCGCCCATATATCCTTTACCGTACCGCTTTCACCTGCCCGGAAGATGGTTTTCTGCCTTGTGACCTTCACCTCTTCATGACTTTCAAGCTGAAAGATATCTATACCTCCGCCGGTGGTGAAGGTGTAGTAGGTGCCGCTTTCATCTTGGGCAATAAAGGGGTCACCGCCGTTATAGTTGTCGATAGGCTTGTCATACTGTGAGGGCGTTCCGCCAAGACCCAGTGCGATGATAATTGACATTAAAAAAGCAATAATTGCAGGCATGTTATTTCCTCCTTTGTGTCGTAATGTTTTTTATGCTTTCGGGTTACCTGTGATAATTATATTATTTCCCTGAGCAAAAGTCAAACAAAAAACCGGCGCAGTTCCTGAGAACAAACGCCGGGTATACAATAAGGCGGTGAGAAGAGACCTTATTGTATGACAGCTTGAGAGGATTATTGTTCTTTTATAGACATATCCTCACTTTTTATGATATATTACGACTTGTAACAAGTCAATAGAGTAAATAAAATGTTTATTTCTTTTTAATAAAAATGTTACATAATTCCGTTGTCAAGAAAAAGATAAAAGTCCCTGATATACCATTCGCCTTCACGGTTTTCTATAATGATAAAAGGTTTACTTTTTCTCTGCGTTTTACCGCTGTCGTTGTAAGCATCACCGCTGAATTCCCAATCATAAGAGTATTCTGCCTCAAAGCCGGCAAGAACACTGCTGCCATCGCTGTCGGGAGCTTTTGAAGGTGAGGAGTTACTTGTGAGGGTGAGATTAAGCTTTCCCACGGTGTAGCCTGCCGAAATATTTTTTTCAAGCGCTGAAACAAGGTCTGCCGCCTTTTCCTCGCAGGATATCTGTGCATCTTTATCGGTGAAATTAAACTCCGACAGGTCATAGCTGAGGCTCCAGCATTTTTGCATAATTGCCTCAAGAAGCTCTTTGCCGGCTGCCTGTCCGTCTTTCATAAAATCATCTGTATATTTAAAGGTCGGTGTATACTCTCTGCTTTGTGTTGAAATATAAACAGTTTCCTCAATTGCTTCACAGCCCTCCTGCACTATGCGCAGGGTATAGTCGCCCTCTTTTTTTACTTCGGTGCTGAAGCAGTCAATATTTTTATTATAAGTCAGAGCTTTGCCGTCAAGGCTGACTTCGGCACTTTCGGGAGCATAAATACAATATTGCACAAAAAATAAATCCGATAAATTTACGGTTGTGGTTTCTTCTGTTTTATGGGGTGGTGCAAAGTGAGATTTTGCAAAGAAAACTCCTGCCGCTATAACAAGAACAATTGCAATTAATACTATATATTTTTTCATATTGAACACCTCCGGAGTTTGATTTTATTATACTACGAAAAAATGTTTCTGTCAAAAATGTGTTTACATAGTGTTTACACTATTTGTTTAATTTGCCCATTGTAAAAAAATATTTATCTGTGATAAAATTACAATTACAATTTATATACAGTTTATCTTTAAAAAGGAGAATAAAAAATGAAAAAGATTTTATCTGTTATCTTATGCGTTGCAATGCTTTTTGCAATGAGTATATTGCCTGCTTCGGCCGAGGCAGAGGAAATCAAGGTTATTGTTGCAAATGACCTGCATTATGATATGAAGTCGGCAAATGCTGAAAAGGTGACAAAGCACAACAGCATCAGTGCGGATTTTGCTCACGCGTCCGTAAGCCTTCAGCATGACTATGAATCCTATGCTATCATTATGGCTTTTCTTGACAAGGCTGCTCAGAGTGATGCTGACTATCTCTTCCTTCCCGGTGATTTCTCAAATACAGGCACCGTAGCTGAAAATCAGGCAGTTGCAGCCATACTCAGAGAATTTGAAGCAAAATCAGGCAAGGAAGTTTTTGTTGCACCCGGTAACCACGATTTATTCAAGACCTCATATAAGGAATTTGCAGATATATATGCAGAATTCGGTTATAGCGAAGCAGTAGCAAAGGACAGTGCTTCAGCTTCTTATGCCATTGACCTTAAGGGCGGTTACAGACTTCTTGCCATTGACACAACTGACCACGGCGGCAGTGTACACGGCGTAAACGCTGCAAGAGGTGAATGGATAAAGGCTCAGGCTGAAAAGGCAAAGGCTGAGGGCAAAAAGACTATTGCAATTATGCACCACAACCTTGTTGAGCATTTCATTTTCGGCAACATAATCCGTGACAGTGCCGTGATAAATGATGACTATCCCTTAGGTGATATTTTTGCTGCATACGGCGTTAAGTATGTTTTTGCGGCTCACACCCACGAGCAGGATATTGCTGTTTATAAGGCGGCTGACGGCAACACAGTTTATGAGGCTGTTACAGGCGCACTCAGTGTTTATCCCTGCCCCTACAGAGTTGTTACCTTCGGCGAAAGAGTTAACTTTGAAACAGCCCTCGTTGATAAGATTGACACTTCCCTTGTACCGGGCGGCATAAGTGAAAATGCAATGGCTCTCATGGAAAGTGATTTCACACAGTACAGTGAAGATTTCGCAGAAATCGGTCTTTATCAGCTTATGTCAAATTATACAAATGCAGCAACCCTCAAGAGCCTTCTGGGGCTTAATAAAACTGAGGATGCCGAGATGTGTGCAATTATTGATAAGGTTGGCACAAAGCTCAACGAAGGCGTAAAAATGCCCTTCTATAAGGCTGACGAAGCAACAGAGGGTCTCAGCGTTGAGAGTATGGTTGCAAAGCACAATGTAACACTTCCCGCTTCGGAATATGACCATATGATAGAGCTTGCAACAGAGATTTATCTTGCTCATGTCAGAGGCGATGAAAAATATCCTGCCTACAGCAAGGAGGTTGTGCTTCTTTCAAGAGGTCTTTGCGCAGTTCTTTCCTATGCTCTGGGTGATGTTACAGCTGAGGAATATGCTCAGGTGCTCACCTTTGTGTGCAAGCTTTTAGGTGCGGATATCCCTGCTGACCTTATTAAATATGCAGGTGACGGCATCAGCCGCTTCAAGGGTATTGAAATTCTTGTTACAACTGTTATTGTCCCCCTGATTGTTGAATTTACCCTTGACGATACACCGGCAGACAGCAGTGCAGTGCTTCCCGGTTATGCACAGACCGAAGCTGACCTTAAACAAGAGCTTACCTTCTGGCAGAAAATAGAAGCCTTCTTCATTAAGATTTTTGAAACTATTATGTCAATCTTTGCGTTTATAGGCTGATAACATATCAATAATAAAGAGAGACTTTCCTGCAGGACGGTCTCTCTTGCTTTGTTATATTACGGTGGGATATTGACCTTTTATAAAGTTTGTAGTATAATATTTAATCGATATGTGAAAGAACATATGAATACTATTTCAACCCCGAAAGGAGATATATCCAAAATGGATGACCCCGGAAGTATAATCTTCAAATTGGTCCTATTGTTCGTTCTTATTCTCGTCAATGCGTTTTTTGCCATGAGTGAAATTGCAATTATTTCTCTTAATGACAATATGATTGACAAGCTGGCTGAGGAAGGCCACAAAAAAGCAAAGATGATAAAGAAGCTCACGGAAAATCCCAGCAACTTCTTATCCACCATACAGATAGGTGTTACTCTTGCAGGCTTCCTTACATCGGCCAGTGCATCAACAACCTTTGCTGAAATGCTCACAGATGCAGTTATGAATGCTGCACCGAGCCTCCCGAGAGGAGTTATCGAAGGTGTCAGCGTTGTTGTTATTACTGTGATTATGTCATATTTCTCATTGGTACTCGGCGAGCTTGCTCCCAAACGTATGGGTATGCAGAAACCTGAAGAAATTGCATACAAGGTTGTAGGCATACTTCTTGTTGTCAAGAAATTAACAGCTCCCTTTGTCAAGATTTTATCTCTTTCAACCAATGCCGTTGTACGTCTTTTCGGCTTTGACCCCAACGCCAACGAAGATGTGGTAACTGAAGAAGAAATAAGAATGATGGTTGATGTGGGCGAGGAAAAGGGCGTTATTGAAAACATACAGAAGGAAATGATAAACAACATCTTCGAGTTTGATGATATTGATGTTACAGACATTATGACCCACAGAACGGATATGATTGCCGCCCGGGACACAGACACACTTGAAGAGCTTGTCAGTCTTTCAATCGAACACGGCTACAGCCGAATCCCCGTTTACCATGAGGATCAGGATAATATAATAGGTATAGTATATATCAAAGACCTGCTCAAATATGTTTCTCAGGCACTGCCCAGGGGAGAAAGTCCCAAGGACTTTATGCGCGAGGCTTACTATGTACCCTCAAGCAAAAACTGCGGTAAGCTCTTCAATGAAATGACGGAGAAGAGAGTGCAGATGGCAGTTGTTGTTGACGAGTACGGCGGTACGGCAGGTATTGTGACAATGGAAGACCTCGTTGAAGCCATTGTTGGTAACATCAAGGATGAGTACGATGATGAGGAAGAAGAAATCGTCGAAGAAAGCGAAAACATCTTCACCATTGACGGTACCACATATATCGAAGAGGTCAACGAGCTTGTGGGTGAGGTTATTCCCGAAGGCGACTATGACACTCTCGGCGGCTTCATCATCAGCCTTCTGGACTTTCTGCCTCAGGACGGCGATATGAATGAGGTTATTTACGAAAATATCAAGTTCACAATTCTCGACGTCGAAGACAGACGAATCGGCAAGGTCAGAGTTGAGATAACTCCTGTTGAGGAAACAGAAGAATAAAATTCAAGAAGCTGTAAAAAAACGAAAGTTTTTTACAGCTTCTTTTTAGGGGCGTGAAAAAATGCGCAGAATGAACAAACTGAGCAAAAATAAAGCTTTGGCTTTATTTTTGGTTGCCCGAAGGTGTACGAAGGTACGTCGAGAGGCGAAGTTTGTTTATAGCATAAACCGAAAAACTGCAATTTTTGCAGTTTTTCTGATTTTTATATGTTTTAAAGGGTTCCTTTAGACTTTTCATCCTGAAGAAACCCTTTATCTATCTCGGTTTATGCGATCTGCACTTTTTTTACAGCCCCTTTTAATATTATGTTTGCTTAATATAAAACCTCATAAGCCACGTCGGGTACGTCCGACATAATGCAATCGGCGCCGATTTCTTTGAGCTTCTGCATAGTTTCGGCATCGTTTATTGTCCAATACTGAACAGCTATGTTGTGTCTGTGAGCGTAGTTGATAAGTCTTGCAGTTGCAAGGTCTATTATTGCAGCACCTACGGGTATCTGCAAAGCATCAAACTTATAAAAGCCGTCCTTGGCATCCATATCAAGCAGAGAACGGAAATAAAGATTCGCAACTTCCAGAATAGACGCTGAGCGTGACATATCGGGATAAGTTTCATCCATATATTTTGTTACATCACCGTTGAAGGTGCCTACAACTGCATTGTCAAGAAGGTTATTTTTCTTCAGGGTCTCATAAAGCTTGTCTGCAGCCTTACAGCCTAATTCTCCGCCGTTTTTAATTTCTATTATATAGTCAAAGCTTCCTTCGCTTTCAAGATAAGTCAGCACATCGTCAAGCTTTGCTGCGCGCAGATTTTCGGGTATATCGTCATCTCTGAGACCTTTGTAGGGTGTTTCGCCTTCTTCGGTTTTGAAGTTTTCGCCGAAGTTAAGCTCCCTGAGCTCCTCGTAGGTGTAATTTTCCGGGCGGATATCCTCACCGCCGAAATGCTCTGCGGCATCTGTTGTTCTGTCAAGGGTGCTGTCATGCAGGAGAATAAGCTCCCCGTCTTTCGTTATATGCAGGTCAAACTCAAACACATCAGTTCTGAAACTCTCGGATTTTATGCAGTTTTCAAATGCCATCATAGTGTTTTCGGGGAAAATCCCTGCACCTGAACGGTGAGCAGATACCATTGTTCTGCCATATTCTGTTATATACTTGTTGTCGCAGGCATAAGCCTGATAGGTGTCGCTCCATTTGTGTGTCATGAGCAGTACTGTGCCGATGATGAACACTACAAGACAAAGAGCAACAGCTTTGAGCAATATCTTTGCTGCTTTTTTCTTTTTCATAATTTTGATCCTCTCGAAAAAATTTTCGTTCATTCTAATCTGTCTATCTTAATTCTGAATGAAAAATGTGTAAATTTATTATTAAGAAAAAAGTAGTGCTTTTATTCTGATAAAAACCATCAGAAATTAAATAAAAAAATATCTGTAAAGCTATTGACATTTACACCTATCTTTAGTATAATATCCAAGCTGTAAAGTTAAAGCTCTTTACACTTAGGGGAGGAGGATGTAAAAATGGCTAAAAATCTTGATGTGATTATCCTTTTTGATATTTACGGCGATATGCTCACACAAAAGCAGCAGGATTTTATCAGCTATTATTACAACGATGACCTTTCCCTTGCGGAAATAGCCGAAAACGAAGGCATCACAAGGCAGGGCGTACGCGATGCAATAAAGCGTGCCGAAGCTCAGCTTATAGCCTTTGAGGAACATCTCGGTCTTCATGCGCGTCTTGAAAAAACAAGAAAGGGTCTTGAAGAAATTGCTGAGCTGACTAAGCTCATAGATGAGGTCAACCGCCGCACAATTCTCTCAAGAGAGATTAACGATGCAACGGCAAGAATTTCCACACTGACACAAATAATTAGCGAATAAGGTGATTTAATGGCATTTGAAGGTCTTTCAGACAGACTGGAAGCCGCCTTTAAAAAGCTCAGAAGTAAGGGTTCACTTACAGAGAGTGATGTAAAGGAAGCCATGAGAGAGGTTCGTCTGGCACTGCTTGAGGCCGACGTTAACTATAAGGTAGCCAAGGACTTCACCAAAACCGTAACAGAGCGTGCAATCGGCGCAAAGGTTATGGAAAGTCTTACACCCTCACAGATGGTTATCAAAATCGTCAATGAGGAGCTTACCAATCTCATGGGCGGCACAAAGTCAAGACTTAACACCGCAAACCATCCTCCCACGGTGGTTATGATGTGCGGTCTTCAGGGTAGCGGTAAAACTACCCACAGTGCAAAGCTTGCTCTTATGCTCAAAAATCAGGGACACAGACCTCTTCTCGTAGGTTGTGACGTTTACAGACCCGCCGCTATCAAGCAGCTTGAGGTTGTTGGTGAAAAGGCAGGCGTACCCGTTTTCCAGTTGGGACAGATTAACCCTGTTGAAATTGCCAAGAAGGCAGTTGTTCACGCTAAGGACCACGGCTACGATTATGTATTCCTTGACACAGCAGGTCGTCTTCATGTTGACGAGGAGCTGATGACTGAGCTTAAGAATATCAAAAGCGAGGTTCACCCCCACGAAATAATGCTTGTTGTTGACTCAATGACAGGTCAGGACGCAGTTAATGTTGCAACGAGCTTCAACGAGGCTCTGGGCATAGACGGTCTTCTGCTGACAAAGCTTGACGGTGACACCCGAGGCGGTGCGGCCCTTTCAGCAAGAGCAGTAACAGGCAAGCCTATCAAGTTTGTGGGTACGGGCGAAAAGCTCGGTGACCTTGACGTTTTCCATCCCGACAGAATGGCTTCACGTATTCTCGGCATGGGTGATATGCTCTCTCTTATTGAAAAGGCAGAGCAGGAGCTTGATGAAAAGAAAGCAAGAGAGCTTGAAGAAAAGCTCAGAAAAAATAAATTTGACCTTAACGACCTTCTCGACCAGCTCCAGCAGGTGAGAAAAATGGGTTCAATTAAAGACTTGCTTAAGATGATTCCGGGCATCGGCAGAAAGATTGACGATGTTGAGGTTGACGAAAGACAGTTTGACCGTGTGCAGGCTCTTATTCTTTCAATGACACCTCAGGAAAGAGCTAAGCCCGATATTATCAACCCCTCAAGAAAGCGCCGTATAGCAGCAGGTGCAGGCATGCAGGTTGAAGATGTCAACAGACTTCTTTCACAATACAGACAAATGCAGAAGATGTTCAAGCAGATGAACGGCAAATCTTCTAAGAAAATGCAGAAGCGTATGAGAAATATGCCCGGTATGATGCCTCCCGGAATGGGTGGTCCCGGCGGCTTCGGCTTTTAATTAAGACGGGTACTTTCCCGCGTACAAACAGTTAACGGCACGAAAGTGTTGAAATATCAAATTACAAAATAATTACTTGGAGGTAATAAAAATGGCAGTAAAAATCAGACTTCGTCGTATGGGCGCAAAGAAGGCTCCCTTCTATCGTGTAGTTGTAGCAGATTCAAGATATCCCCGTGACGGTCGTTTCATTGAAGAAATCGGTTACTACAACCCCATGAAGGAACCCTCAGAAATCAAAATCGACGCTGAAAAGGCTCAGAAGTGGATTGCTAACGGTGCACAGCCTACTGACACAGTTAAGGTTCTTCTTAAAAAGTGCGACATCATTAAATAATCTTGGAGGAACGCACTTTGAAAGATTTACTTATATCAATTGCCAGCGGTTTGGTTAATGAACCGGATCAGGTGACTGTTGAGGTTGACGACATTAACGAAGAGGGTGTAGTAGTTTATCACCTTCATGTTGCTCAGGATGATATGGGTAGAGTTATTGGTAAGCAGGGCAGAATTGCAAAAGCTATCAGAACAGTTATGCGTGCAACTGCAAACAGAAGCGACACTAAGATTTCTGTTGAAATCGACTAAAAAATTATTCCCCGTCGAAATGGCGGGGAATTTTTTTGTTAACAAAAACAGTGGTCACGGTTATCCCGCGACCACAATTTTGTTTGAACTTTGCATTTAGAAAAGGCCTATGATTTTGCCGTTTTCGTCAACGTCAATTTTCATAGCAGCAGGAACCTTGGGAAGACCGGGCATGGTCATAATGTCGCCGGTGAGCACAACTATGAAGCCTGCACCTGCGCTGACCTTAACGTTTCTTACTGTTACTGTGAAGCCCTCGGGAGCGCCAAGCTTTGTGGGGTCATCTGAGAAGCTATACTGTGTTTTTGCAACGCAGATGGGAAGATGGCCGTAACCCATATCTGTGAGCTTGTTAATCTGCTTTTTAGCTGCAGGCAGGAATACTACATCATCGCCGCCGTAAACCTTGGTAACAATGTCTTTGATTTTCTGCTCGATGGTGTCTTCTGCATTATAAGAGAAGGTGAAGGCTGAGTTGTCTTCTTCTTCACAAAGACGGACAACTTCCTTGGCAAGCTCTTCGCCGCCCTTGCCGCCGTCTGCCCATACAGTTGAAAGGCAAACATTTACGCCGAGAGCCTTGCACTTTTCAATAACAAACTCGATTTCCTTGTCTGTGTCTGTGGGGAAGCGGTTAACTGCAACAACGCAGGGGAGCTTATATACATTTTTGATGTTGGAAACGTGACGGAGAAGGTTGGGGATACCGCCTTCGAGAGCCTCGAGGTTTTCTTCACCGAGCTGAGTTTTAGCGAGACCGCCGTGCATCTTAAGTGCGCGGATAGTTGCAACCATAACAACTGCCGAGGGCTTGAGACCTGCCATTCTGCACTTGATGTCAAGAAATTTCTCTGCGCCCAGGTCAGCACCGAAGCCTGCCTCTGTGATAGCGTAGTCGCCCATTTTAAGAGCTGTCTTTGTGGCAATAACTGAGTTACAGCCGTGAGCAATATTTGCAAAGGGTCCGCCGTGTACGAATGCAGGTGTACCTTCAAGTGTCTGCACAAGGTTAGGCTTGAGTGCATCCTTGAGAAGTGCTGTCATAGCACCTGCTGCACCGATTTCACCGCAGGTAACAGGCTCATCCTTGAAGTTATAGCCGATAACGATGCGTGAAAGTCTTTCCTTAAGGTCTGTGATTGATGAAGCAAGGCAGAGTACAGCCATAACTTCACTTGCAACAGTGATGTCAAAGCCGTCTTCACGGGGTGTACCGTTAATTTTGCCGCCGAGGCCGTCCACTATGAAACGCAACTGTCTGTCGTTCATATCAACACAGCGCTTCCAGGTGATGCGGCGTACATCAATGCCAAGCTGGTTGCCCTGCTGAATGTGGTTGTCTATCATAGCAGCAAGAAGATTGTTTGCGCTTGTGATAGCGTGGAAGTCGCCTGTGAAGTGAAGGTTGATATCCTCCATAGGCACAACCTGAGCGTATCCGCCGCCTGCTGCACCGCCCTTGACACCGAAAACGGGGCCGAGTGAGGGTTCGCGAAGGGCAACTGTAACCTTTTTGCCTATACGGCTCATACCGTCTGCAAGACCGATTGTGGTTGTGGTTTTACCTTCGCCTGCAGGTGTGGGAGTGATAGCCGTAACGAGTACGAGCTTGCCGTCGGGCTTGTCTTTTGCATCACTCAAAAGTGAAAGGTCGATCTTTGCCTTGTAGTTGCCGTACTGTTCGATGTACTTTTCAACATCAGCCTTTTTTGCAATTTCGGCAATGTGTTTCATTTCGCACTGCTGTGCAATTTCAATGTCGGTTAAATAAGCCATTTTCTGTTTCCTCCGTTTTCCCGAAAACTCATATAAAGTAATTTTAATTATATTCCTTTTTTTGCTTTAAGTCAATAATTTAATCCAATATGGCAAGGTACTTTTCCATATCAAATTCATCAAGGCAACTGTCTTTTTTCAGATAAAGAGGGTGGTGAGGATGCCCTTTTTTTGAAATTGCTCCCGAAGAAAACCAACGTGCATCATATTTATAGGAAATATCCACCATTTCTCTGAGGCACTGCTTTAAATAAGGCCGCATTTCCACTATTGTACCCCAGGCTGCCCAGACGGAGGGCTTTTCCTCTTTATAAAGGGATAGTATGTATTCAAAGGCTTTCATATTTTCTTTGTGCAAGGGGATGTTCATTTCATCGTCCATATCGTCGGGACGAGTTGCTCGTTGAGCATAGACGTTAAACATAATGAAGCTGTCATAGCCGTTGCCCTTTGCGATGCGCTCAACGGATTTCAGTGTGTTGTCTAAGTCATCGGGCGCCGCTGTTGAAGGGTTGATGCCGATGCAGATAAGAGGGTTATCACCCTTTGTGCCGAGGATGTAACGGTATTCGTTATAGTCGTTTGGCACATAGAGCCACTGCTCAACATTATATCGGATATGGCTTTGCACCTGACTTTTTTCGAGAGCAGAATAAAAATCTTCAATTTCAATAAGCTGTGATTTTGTGGAAGGTATGTGCATAATTTTACCACCTCTTTGCAAATCTTGACATAAAAGCCGAGAATAAGTATAATTAGTATATCATTTTCATATGAATTTAAATTTACAAATAAGAAATAACAGGAGGATACATTATGACTGCAACAACTGCTAATTCATCCCCGCTGCTGAAAAAAGAAAGAGATTATTGGTATGATAATGCCAAGGCGATACTTATCACCGCCGTTGTGGTGGGGCATCTTGCCAACGGTATATTCAGCACAAGCACCGATTGGGTAGTAGCACTCCAGAAATTCATCTACATTTTCCATATGCCTGCATTTATGGTTATTTCGGGAAGATTTGCCAAAAAGAGAATAGACCGCGGTGACTGGATTACAGTTATAAATAAGCTTATAGTGCCTTATGTGGTGCTGCAGACTCTTATGCTTATGCTCTATTCGGTTATGGAATACAGCTCGACATCCTCTTTCTCATATTTCAAGCCTCTTTTCGGTTTGTGGTACTTCTTTACAATTGCCGCATACAGTCTGATTTCACCCTATATAGTGAAATTTAAGTGGGCATTTCCTCTTTCAATTATTGTCGGTCTGGGAGTAGGTTTCCTGCCTCATACTTTTTACGGCGGTTTCCACAGAATTTTCTGTTTTTACCCCTTCTTCCTTTTCGGCTACTATACCTACGGCATGAGCTTCAGCTTCTGCAAAAAGATATGGTTCCGCATTATAAGCGTAGCTGTTATAATTGTAACAGGTCTGCTTGTGCTTAAGTATGAAAATGAAGTAAGCTTCGAGCTTCTTTGTATGAATAAGACCTACGGATTTATTGCAAAAGATGTTGACACAAGCATTATGGGTGCTATGCTTATGAATGTGGGCAGATACCTTGTGGGCTTCCTTTTCTTCTTCTTTATACTCGGTGTCACTCCGTCAAAGAAAACATTTTTCTCATATATCGGCACAAATTCAAGCTATGTTTATGCACTGCATCTCTTCTTTATAGTTTTCCTTCGCGCAGTTGATGCAGACTACGATATTCTCCGTGTGCTGACAAATAAATGGCTTCTTTTGGCATACTGCTTCTCGGGTATTCCCATTGCATTTATCCTTGCAAGCAAGCCCGTTAGAAAACTTACACGCTTCTTCGTTGAGCCTGATTTTGACCTTAGGAGAATTGTGAAGAAACTGATTGAAAAGTAAGAATCCGACCCGTAACCTTGTTGATCCACAATAAAAAGGGGACTGCTCACTAAGAGCGGTCCCTTAAAATTTTATAACGCCATTACCAGTGTGCCTGCACAAAGCAATAAACAGCCGACAAGTGATTTAACAGTGAATTTATCACCTAAGAAGATAAATGAAAGTGCAAGAGTTATAACCACACTGAGTTTCTCACTCAATGCCTATTTTTGCAAGAATTGACGTCAGTGCGGCAAAAGCTGCCGACAGCAGCGCAAAAACAAAACATAAGAAATCCCCTTGTCAGATTTTGTCATTACAAAGGGGATTATAGCACGCTGCAGATAAATTGTAAATAGGATTTATTTTTTTAAGTGTAACAATATATGCTGTGAGATAAGCTTAACCGCATCTTCAGGTGAGGGTACTTTGTTGTCACCGAATATTTCTTTCTGTTTTTTCTTTTCTGCCGGGCCGGCATTTTTTGCGGCAATTTCCAGAGCTTTGCTGATTTCACTTCTTACCGTATCAACAGACACGCCTTCATCTCTTGCAATTTTTTCAAATACTGTCATAATCTTACCTCCTGACACAACTATTTGTTGGTTTTTGTAACTAACTGTCTATATTATACTGCGGTAAGATTACACAATTTGTAATAAAATGTCGCATAGAAAAATACTTTAAAATAATCAAGTGCCTTTTGTGTGTTTTAAGTGATATAAGACAACAATTGTCGGTTGTTATTTCGGCAGGGTACCACTGTAACCGAAAAACATTCTGTGACCTGAATATTGAGCAGTTATGTTGAAATATAAGATATAAAACAAATATATTTAACAAAATTTTAACAAAGCTATATTTAGTATAATGTAGAATAGATTAGTAAAATAAAAAAAGAAAGGCTTGATATTATGAAAGTTTTTATGATTGGCGGCACAGGTCTTCTCGGCTGTGAAGCAGCAAGAATCTTCATTGAAAGAGGCCATCAGGTTAAGAGCGTTGCCCTTCCTCCTCTTCCCGAAGGCGCTCCCATTCCTGAGGAAATGGAACTTGAATTCTGCAACATCTATGAGAAGTCAGACGATGAAATCAAGGCAATGATGGAAGGTTACGATTGCTTTGTTTTCGCAGCAGGTATCGATGAAAGAGTTGAATTCCCTGCACCTGTTTACGATGCATACTACAAGTATAACATCGCTCCCCTCAAGAGAATCCTTCCCCTTTGTAAGGAAGTAGGCATGAAGAATGCTGTTGTTCTCGGCTCATATTTTGCATATCTTGCTAAGCAGAGACCTGATATGAAGCTTACAGAAAAGCATCCCTACATCAGAAGCCGTATCGACCAGGAAGAAGTTGCTTTCTCATTTGCAGACGAAAACTTCGACGTTGCAGTTCTTGAGCTTCCCTACATCTTTGGCACACAGCCCGGCAGAAAGCCTGTTTGGGTTATCCTTATCGAGCAGATCAAGATGATGGATAAGCTTCCCTGCACAATGTATCCCGGCGGCGGTACAGCAATGCTCACAGTACGTCAGGTTGGTGAAGTTATTGTTGGTGCTGCTGAAAAATCAAAGGGCGCCAAGGCATGGCCTATCAGCATGTATAACCAGACATGGAAAGAATTCCTCAAGATTGTTTATGCTGCAAGAGGTATGGGCAACAACCGCAAGATCATCAGCATCCCCGCATGGATGATGAGAATGGGTCTCGGCGGTGTTAAGAAGGAATATGCTGAAAAGGGCATCGAAAGCGGTATTGACATTGACGGTCTTGCAGACATCATGGCTATCAACCTTTTCATCGACAGAAAATACAGTGTTGAACTCGGTGCAACAGAAGACGATATCGTTTCAGCTATCACAGATTCAATCAAGGTAAGCCAGGCTGTTTATGACGGCAGAGCAAAGCTCCTTGAAATGAAGGGCGAATAATCCTTTCAGGCTGTTGATAATAGCGCAGGTGGGCAACGCAGATATGGTTGTTGTTAAAGCTGAACTTAATACATAATCTCATCAGAGATAAAAGCTGTCAGGACATGGAGTCCTGACAGCTTTTGCGTTTTGTTATTTCAGATTATATTTGGAACATAGTTACAATATTCTGGAAAAAGCCTCTGATGAGGTCGATGATGCGCATAATCAGTGCCTTGTGATAGGGCAGGGTATTGCTGACAGTTTCGTTGATGTCAATTGATCTGTAGCACTCAAAATCATCGGTCCAGGCGAAGCTGAGGTAATCATCGGGATCCTCGCCGAACTGAGAGTAATCAGCGCTGACATACATCATATTGCATATGCCGTTTGCGTAGTTTTCAGAGTTTTCGTCATAGCAAAGAATAACCTTTGAACCGTCGGGCGCAGTGTAAATACCGCTGGCAACAACGCCGTGGTACATATTCAGAGGAAATTCATCTTCGGGATAGAATTCGAGAAGAACAAGGTTGCCTGCCTCAAGGCTTGCGCAGAGATTTTTAAGCTGTCTTTTGTACTCTGCCGAACCGGGATTGACGCCCTTGTTTTTAGGCAGGAATGTGGTGGTACCCTGAGCATTATAATAGTTAAGCAGACTTATGAGCTCGGGAGTAGGCTTAAGATCGCGCACGCAGGTTGCACCCTCCTGAGTGGAAACCACATCAAGAATGCCCTTTTTCTGCAGGCAGACAGTGTTGGCGAAGCCTATGCAGGAGCCGTTCCATTCAAAAATGTCACCGTCATCATATTTGATAAACACAAGTGATGCCACAGCTGCGGGAATAGCAAGGGGACTGAAGCCGCCGAGCATACATACGCTTGAAACAAGACGCAGGTGGTTTTCCTTGGTCAGATAATAACGGTCACCGTCAAAGTCGAAATATTCGCTTGAGTTGGTGAAGGAATAAACGTCTTCAGGTTGCAGACAAACGGGAGTTGTTATTGCATAAAGGTTATATATACCGGGTTCGCCGTTAATGCGAAGGTCCTCCATATAGTTCTCATCATCATAAGAGAAAATATCATAAACCTTTTCCTGACCTGTTTCTTCAACCTTCCAGCCGATGATAGCTTCGTCGCCGACTATTTTTGATGAGAAGTATAAGCTGAAATCAACAAAGCTGTTGGGAATTTCCACAAACCCATCTGTTTCATAGTCATAAATGCTTATATATCCGCTGGCATCTGTAAGAATTGAGCCGTCGGGGAGATGATAGTTAAGAATATAAATATCCTCGGGCATCTCTGCTGAAACCTCAGTTACCTTAAAACCGTAATATGTAAGATTTGAGTCTGTGGTCAGAGTGATTTTAAATTCGTTATCGGGAATAAAAATTGTTTCTCCTGCAAGGGATTTGCCCTGATAAACACCGCAGAGCTTTCCGTCACCGGTGAAAATTGAAATATAGTCACCTTTTTTATAGAACTGAGTCTGGTCCATAACATCTTCGAAGGTGATATCTTCGCCTTCTTCAAAGAAGATTTCATAATATGCACCTTTTTCTACATAGGTGTTTTCATCAAAGGTTATGAAAAGAAATTCGGTTTCTTCAGGGTGAACATAAGTCCATTCCTGATAAAAATTGTTGGCATAGTTGTGTTCGCTTTCAGGCAAAACGGGCTCTTCGGCATAAGCGGGAATCAGCGCCGAAAAAATAACCAGAATAGCTGTGAGAATTATGCTGAGAATCTTTTTTGATGTTTTCATTTCTTTATCCTCCTTTTACCAGTGATTTGTGCCGCAATAGCAGAATTCCTTTGTTCTGAAAAGCTTCCAGAAGAAAAGCTTTATTTTAAAGAAGAATTCCTCAAATGCATTTTTTTCTTCGTGACATTCACAGTCGCATTCATAATAGTCACTGATGCTCTGAATTTCACCGCATCTGATGCATTCCATGTAGTCGCCCGCATGATTCCACCAGTGTTCCTGCTTCTCTGTTGTTACGGTGTAGGTCTGTGTGTTACCGCAGGGGCAGCTATAGGAGGTGAGACCTTCATTACGGCAGCTGGCAACAGTTATAACTGTGGGAATATAAATATGGTTATGATTTGTGCCGTCTGAGTTTCCGAGTGTAGCAAAGGCTCCCTTATTTTCGGCTGCATGTTTTTCAGCAGTTGAGCCGTCATAACCGATAATGAGAGTGTAGGCATAAGTTTTTTCTATCACGCAATCGGGGTTAAGAATTGCAAGATATTCACAGTCAAAGGCGTATTCACCAAGACGTTCAACATTCTTCGGCACAACAACGGATTTCAGAGTGTCATTGCTTGAATAGAAAGCATTGTCACCAATTTCCTTAAGGCTTGCAGGGAATGAAATCTGAGAAAGGTCGCAATAATTGAAGGCCTCATCACCTATTTTTTCAAGACCGTCGGGAAGGGTAACAGAGGTGATGTCGCTGTATTCGAAGGAATTGTTGCCAATTTCCTTTACACCCTGAGGTACCGTGTAGTCTGTGCCTTCTCTGAGGTTGGGATATTTCATAAGCACTGTCTTATCCTTGCTGAAAAGAACTCCGTCTTCATCTGCGCAATAATAAGGGTTGTTTTCGTTGACAATAAACTTAGCGTTCTCCAGATTAGCGAAGGTTTGCGGGGTGACTTTAAGACTTGCGGGAATCACCACGGCGGCTACATTTAAATAATCAGGAACGCATATCAGGCGCGTACCTTCACGGATATTGATATTGTTTTCGGGTAATTCCGAAACATCATATTCAACCAGAATATCACCCATATAAGAGCAGCCGTCAATAGTTTCTATGTTTTCAAATTCGCTATAACTGAAAGCATTTGATCCCAGATAAGTAACTGACAGAGGAATGGTTACACTTTTGATTTTTTTGCAGCCTCTGAAAGCAAAGTTGCCTATTTCTTCGAGATTTGAAGGCAGTGTGATGTCTTCAAGGGCAGCGCAATAGGAAAATGCCATTGAGTCAATAGCTCTGAGGCTGTCGGGCAGGTAAACCTTCTTTAAGGTTTCGTTGTATGAGAATGCTTCATAAGCAATCTCAGTTACGCCATCGGGAACAGTATATTCCTCAACAGGCGAACCGATGGGGAAGAGCAAAAGCTGAGTACCGTCCTTGCTGTAAAGGGCATTTGCCGCATCACTTTTATAGGTGGCATTTTCTTCGTCAACCACAAAGCCTTTAAAACCGTCAGCATCGTTGTGGGTTAATGTGTAGGTTATATCCTTGCCGAGAAAGACCTTTTTTATTGTCTGACGGTGCTCATATATTTCCTCAAAGGCATAAATATTGTAATCACCTGTGCCGGAAACAACAAGGTCGCCGCAGTTATACAGCACAGCCTCTACGCCTTCGGATGTTTTCTCTGATGCCAGAATAGCAGGCTGACTGCAAATATCGCAGATATGGTCGGCATTTTCGTCTGTATGCTGTGAAATAATTACTTCAGGTTCAAGAATCCACAGGCCGCAGTCTGTGCACTTAAGACCTGCTGTGTTACCTGCCTGAGCGCAGGTTGCGGGTACTGCAGGTATTTCTGTGAGGTTTTCATGAATATGGCCTGTTGTAACAGTGAGACCTATAGTTATATCATCGGTGTTGTATGCACCAATTAAAAGATAATAGGTCTTTCCTGCCTCCAATGATGCTTCAAAGCAGAAATTATAATCGATGTCATCATCGCCGCCTGTAATTTCATTTTCCGCTTCGTCATAGAGGTAAGCATAGGGGTCATCATCGCCTGACGCATCTGATTTGAATTCAAATACGGCTGTTTTTTCGGGAACGAATTTCACATAAATTTCATCCCCTTCAGAAATCGCAACGACGATTCTTTCGTCTGCTTTGACGGTGTATGAGCTTTCAATGGCAAAAGCCACGGAAAGAGAGCTGAAAATCATAATCACCGTTAAAACCGCAGACAGTATTTTCTTCAATTTTCTCATAGATATTCCTCCTTTTTTTTGCGACAAATGTCTTTAATAAAAATATATCATATGTTCACAAATTAGTCAAGAAAATTATGACGAAAAAGAAAGTACTATTATCTTTAAATGACGGAAAATTTGCCGTGTGGTTTGCTAAAAAAGAATTCAACGGCAGGTTGCTCCTGCCGTTGAGGTTAGTCTAACATTGATAATATTTCCTTGTATTCTGCCGAGGCTTTGAAGTTCTCGGAGAAATTATAATGCACCGTCATATATTCCTTCAGCACCTGCGTTGCATTGTAATCGCTTCCTAAGGAGTTTTTGTCGAAAATCTTGCCTTCAAAAATGGTTGAGTGCATAGTGGTGAATCTGTCAAGAGCATCAAACTTAACGGCAAGTTCTGCTGCTTTTCTCAAATGCTGCAGAACTTTTTCCTTGTCGCCCTTCTCATAATAAAAGATAGCCAGTACGCCGTGGCAGGAATATATTATTGCTCTCCACATTTTGCCGTAGTTGCCATCGTTGTAAATATAATTCAGAGCAGTTATAGCTTTCTCCTGCAGGTCAATCTGATAGTCAAGGGAAAATAGCTTGCGGTCATAAGACAAGCTGGAAATATCGCCATAAAGCCTGAAAATATCTTTTTCTATGGTTTCGTGTACCTTATCAGGAGAGTTATGGAAGTACTTGTGATAAAAACAGAAATTTTCACGGCAATCGTCTATTGAAGGCAATTCATCTATTGCTTTCTGCATATCCTCATAGGTGATGCCACTGTCTTTTATTCCGGACATAACAGCCAAATATGATATATAAGAGGTTTTAGCCCTGATACGAATAGCATCGTCGGTACAGTTGCCTTTGATATTTTCATATATTCTCATTATTTCATCCTTGCAGGCAACAACATCATCACGTTTTTGTGATAAAAGTCTCTGCATATATCTGAGCTGCACTCTGAAATCGTGAGGATATTTTTCACGAAGAATGTCAAGAGCTTTCTTTTTATTTTCCACATCCCATTGAAGATTATCATAGTCCTCAAGGTGCTTAAGAAGTTCTCTCTCATCGGCAACTCTGCCTACACCTAAAAGCTCGTCGGTGCTGACACCGAAAAAGCCTGAAATGGCGGGAAGAAGTGTTATGTCGGGATAAGCAAGACCGCGTTCCCATTTGCTGACACTTTGAAAGGAAACGCCGAGATAGTTGGCAAGGCTTTCCTGTGTAATGCCATTTTTATGTCTGAGAGCTTTCAGATTTTCACCTAAATAAATTGTCATAGCCTTCACCTCTTTTGCTTTTGAGATAATAATAACCCTATTCTCGGAGAAATGCAATAACTTATAAATTGAAATATTTTCAACCTGAGGGCGAGGTGGTGGGGGATAGTCTGTGCAGGGGCGGCTCCACAAAAATCGCTTTGCGATTTTTGGCGACGCTGTCGCTTGCCGAACAAAGTTCGGCAGTGGAGCCGCCCGCCAACTCAGCAGAAAAAAATTCCCTGCAAGGAATGAGTTGGGTTTCTAAGGATGGAAAATAGGGAATGCGGATAAAATCCGTGTTATCTCTCATTTTTTAGCACTTTCACCTTTGGCGGTGAGTAAGTGCACTTTTATTTTTTCGGTTGATTCAAGTGATATTCTGCCTGACGGCAGAGTGTTATTATTGCTTTCAGCAATAGTTTTATTGAAACTTTTCGTTCCAGTTATATTTTATTCGCCAAAAACTGACCGAAGGTCAATAACACTATGCGCAGCATAATATCACTGCAAAGCAATATAACTCGCCGCAAGGCGAATAAAACTGCGGAGTGTCCTTACGAACACTCCGCTAAGTCCCTGCAGGGTTAAGCTGATTATATTCTGCGGGCAGAGAGTTAATGCTTTATCTTAACTTCTACGCAATTCCGCATTCCGAATTCCTCATTCCGAATTATAATTTGCTCGCAACAGCCTTGGCAAGCTGGTCTGGGCAGGATGTACCCTTGAAGCCGCAACGGATACCTGAAAGCTTTTGGATAAGCTCCTCGGCTTTCATGCCGTCAGCCAGCTTTGCAACGCCCTGAGTGTTGCCTGAGCAGCCACCGATAAAATTAATATCCGATACAATTCCGTCAGTCAGGTCAAAGGTTATAAGCTTTGCGCAAACACCGCTTGTTTTGCATGTATGTTTCATTATTTATACCTCCATGTCAATATAACACAATGATATAAAATCCGAAGGCATTTGTCAAGTGAGAATATATATCAGTGCAAAAATCAGCATGGGATCGCAGTGTTCGCCCTTTAAAAGAAGCATGAGGGCAATAATAAGAGCATTGTCGTTGCCGGGGGCTTCTTTGGGCTTTTCTTCAGGTACCCTGCCGTAGAAATCACGCATTATATCACCCTTTCAGTTCATCAATAAGCGGAAGCAAAGATAAAATCCTGAGCATATTTATAGCTTCATCGGTTTTTCTTTGCTTTTCGGGTGAAAGCATAGGTCTGAGGGCTTTCAGCAGGTCACAACCGGGGCTGTCTCTCTGATTTGACAGCTTATTCATAATATGCATAATTTTTGACAGCATCTGAGGGTCAAAGCTGTTATCACCGTATGGTTCACGGTTATGGGAGGTGTTTTCTTTTTTCTCCTGATTTGTGTCCATAAAGCTTTGGGCAAGGTCTGTGAGCTGTTCTATGTCTTCCCGGCTCAGTGAGTTTATTATGTTTTCAAGGTTATCCATATTCAGTGAGCCGAAATCCATAGGTTACTCCCTTTTGTTTTTTAGCATTTCAAGAAGCCGCTTTGCTTCAGGTGAGGTCAGCACAGCTTTTATTTTATCCGGGTCGGACATTATATTTTTCAGCTGCTCTTTCTGGGCGGGGTTAAGGCTTTTTTTCAGCGCCTCACTGTCCCGCGTACCGCCCGAAAGACTGCCGAGAAGAGAATTTATCTGTTCTTTGGAAATATTTATTTCATTTTCCATTGAAAAACCTCCTGACTTGTGCTAATATTAGCTGTATAATAATATGCTTTCAGGGAGTGAGATATGAATGAAGGCTCTTGTGTTTTCAGACAGCCACGGTGCAATCAACGCTGCAATTGAAATGCTCACAAGAGAAAAGGACTGTCCCATAGTTTTCTTTTTAGGTGACGGCGCAAGAGAATTTGAGAGGCTCACTGAGATTTTCCCCGACAGAAAGTTCATAGGTGTCAAGGGTAATAACGATTTTAATTACTCTCTTGAAACTGAGGCGTATAAACACATTGACGGAGTGACAATTATGGCTTGTCACGGTCATATTTTTGATGTTAGATACACTCTTACATCTCTGCTTAAAAAGGCAGAAGGCGTCAGGGCGCATGTTGCACTTTACGGTCACACTCACAGGTGGGATATGTATAATGACCCCGTAACGGGTGTGTGTGCAATAAACCCGGGAGCCTTATGTGAAAAGAGATATTGTGTACTCACTCTGGGAAATGGTCAGTTTGATGTTGAATTCAAATCTCTTTTGTGATACACACCGAATATAGATATAATAATAGGAAATCGGCTCGTGTGAGCTTTGATAAATAAAAAAATCTAAAAGAAAGAAGGATTAAAAATGGAATTTTTTGACGCATTTTTAAATTTCGACCTCAGCGTTTTTGCATGGGTACAGAGTATTTACAACTCCATCTTAACCGCTGTTATGGTAGCAATTACCACTCTGGGCGATGAAGGCATTATCTTTATTGCTCTCGGTCTTATTCTTCTCGTTACAAAGAAGTACCGCAAGGTAGGTCTGACAGTGCTTATCGCTCTGCTTGTTATGACACTGCTTAATAATGTGATACTTAAAGACCTGTTTGCAAGAGTAAGACCCTTCTACATCTTCGACCTTGAAGGCCTTATGGCTGATAAAGAGGTTTTCCTCTCAGCAGGCAAGGGAGAAAGATTTGACTACTTCGTTGAGAGAGTAACTGCTCTCATTGAAAAGTATCCCGAATTTGCTGCAAAGTGGCTTGACACCTATGAGTTCCCGAATTTTGTTGAAAAGCTCACAAGCTATTCATTCCCCTCAGGTCACACTTCATCAGCTTTTGCCGCAGCAATTGCAGTTCTCTGGTATGACAGAAAGATAGGCATTCCCACTACAATACTCGCTTTCCTTATGGGCTTCTCAAGAATTTATGTGGGTGTTCACTACTGCACAGACGTTATTGCAGGTGTGGTTGTAGGCGTTATCTATGCTCTCATCGGTGTGCTTATCGTTAAGCTTGTTTACCCCTTTGTTGAAAAGGCTATTGAGGCAGTAAAGGCAAAGTTGCCGAAGAAAAAAGCAGCCTGAATGAACTAAAATAACGAAGCGAAGCTTCAATTCATGCACTCGTGGAATTCATGACCGTAAGGTCAATTCATCAAAAAAACATAAGACCTGCAGGGGCTAACTGCAGGTCTCAGACTGTCGATAAAGGCACAAGAACACACAAAAGTCATAAAAATAAAAAAAGATGTGACTGTAAACCATAGATTGTTACATATAGTTCAGCGACACAGCATTGAACTGTGTCGCTGAAATTTTTGTGTTTGCCGTTTTTTCACCCTCTCGCGGTACCATCGTACAGCTTCGGAGCGAAGAAAACGGCATCTTGCACCATTCTCGAAAGTCAAACAGCGTGCCGAAAAATACTTTTTCGACACGCTGAGACCTGCAGGGACTAACTGCAGGTCTTTATTTATCCGTCAGGAATTTTTCTGCCTCTTTGCGGCTTCGGAGAATAATCACATTTTTATCTTCGGTATCTTCCAGCATTCTGTAATAACGCTTTCTGTTTTTTATGTTGAAAGTAAGGATAAACCAAAAGAATTTAGGGTCAAACCGTTCCCGACAGTTTCCGCCCATATCTTGCCGTACCTTGCCGTAATTTTTAATCATCCGTGTCAGCGCACCTGAAATGCTGACGAGGGTGGGATAGTCAAGAAAAATCACTGTATCGCAATACTGAAGCCTCATGGGAATAGTGCGGTTGTAGTTGCCGTCTATGATCCATGCGTCCTTTTCCATTTCCGCTTTCAGCAGATTGTCAAATTCCTCACCTCGGATTGTTTCCCAATTGCCTTTCCACTGAAGGCGGTCAAGGTGTACAACGGGAAGATTGAGCTTGTCTCCCAGTAGTTTTGCGAGGGTTGTTTTTCCGCTTCCGGGGCAACCGATGATTATTATCTTTTCCATTACAAAATGTTTTCCTCTTTTATCTTACTTCTCAGTGCCTGAAAATCCTCCAGCGCAAGGGACTTGTTGCTCTCATTCCTCAGCAGTGCCGAAGGGTGAAAGGTACCCATAAAGAGGATTCCGCCCTTTTCGATAAACTGACCGTGCTGAGTTGTCACGCGAAAGTCAGGGGAGATAAGCCTTTGGGCAGCAATTCTGCCGAGGCAGACGATAATTCTCGGAGCGATGAGCTTCACCTGTCGGCGCAGATAGTCTATACAGATATCCTGCTCTTCGGGCTTCGGGTCACGGTTTTGCGGCGGACGGCACTTGACGATGTTGGCAATATAAATATTATCTTTTCGGTCAAGATCAATAAGCGAAAGATATTTATCGAGGAGTTGTCCGCTTTTTCCGACGAAGGGTTCTCCCTGCAGATCCTCCTGTTCCCCTGGACCTTCGCCCACAAACATTATCTTGGCTTCGGGATTACCTACACCGAAAACTACATTGTGCCTGCCACCGCAAAGCTCACATTTATTGCACCGCAAGCATTCATTTTTCAGCTCTTCAAATTCTTTTTCTGACATTTTATTCACTCCTTACAGAGTCTTTTTTATTTATTTTAACACAAAAACAGAAAATTTCAATTTCTATGTTGAATTTAATTAAAATATGTTGTAAAATATCCCTTGTAAAATATTATATTATTTATTTTGGAGGACAATAATATGAACAGACCTGTTTTAGTTGAAACATCAGCAAGACATATCCATGTAAGCCGCAGAGTGCTTGACATCCTTTTCGGTGAAGGCTATGAGCTTACAAGAAAAAAGGATCTTTCACAGCCCGGTCAGTACGCTTGTGAGGAAAGAGTTCAGGTTATCGGCCCTAAGGGCAGCTTCCCCGCAGTGTCAATTCTCGGTCCTGTACGTCCCGAAACTCAGGTTGAACTCAGCGCAGGCGATGCACGTTCAATCGGCGTTAAGGCTCCCATCCGCGAATCAGGCGACCTTAAGGGCAGCAACGGCTGCAAGCTCGTAGGTCCCAAGGGTGAAGTTGAACTTGAAGACGGCGTTATCATTGCAAAGCGTCACATTCATATGACTCCCGAAGATGCTGAAAAGTATAACCTTGTTGATAAGCAGGTGGTTTCAGTTAAGGTTGAAACTGACGGCAGAAGCCTCATTTTCGGTGATGTTGTTGTAAGAGTTAACCCCGCATATGCTCTTGCTATGCATATCGATACAGACGAAAGTAATGCTGCTTCATGCGTACCCGGTATGGAAGGCGACATTATCTGATTTAATCTGAGATAACAGTAGTCGCAGTGCAGGTTTCCTGTCTGCGACTTTGTTTTTGGAGTTGTTCACAATGAAAAAAATACTTCAGAATATTGGAATCGGCTTTTTGTGCCTGCTTGCCCTGACTTCCTTTTGTTATATAAGTCTTAGCCTTTTCGGCAGTGGGGGAGTGCTTTCACCTTTTGTGGCGGCAACAACCGTTACACCCACCTCCACCACTCAGGCGCGTACCACTGAGCCTTCAACTGTACCCACCACTGAGCCGACAACGCAGATTACAACCACTGAGCTGATAACTACGGCGGCGCCTGTTATAGAGTTTGAGGGTTTTTCGGTTATTGACTACTATCCCTTATCCCTCGCTACGGGCGGTTCATGGGACATCAAGCACTGCCAGGGTATGGCTATAGACAAGCAGAACGGCTATGCCTATTATTCCTACACCAACACCTTTGTCAAGTGTGACCTTGAGGGCAACGCCGTTGGCACTCTGACAGGCTTTGAGGGTCATTTGGGCGACGTGGCTTATAACGAGAAGGACGGCAAGGTTTATGCCTCGCTCAATCCCGTGGGTAAAAAGGCTCTCTATGTGGCGATTATAGATGTAGCAAATCTCAATAAAAAGGGGCTTGACTGCGAAAAAAGCGGTCTTGTACGCACTGTACATCTCCCTGAGGTGTGGAAGGATTTCTCTGCCAAAGTTAAAAACGGCGGCAAAACCTATTCAAGACGCTACGGCGTTTCGGGTACCGATGCCCTTTGCTTCGGCCCCTCATTTTCTTCTGGCAAGGGACACTATCTCACAATTTCCTGCGGCACAACACCTCAGACTGAAAGAACAGATAATGACTATCAGGTGCTTGTGCAATATGATGTCTCCTCCTGGTGGGACGAATATGGCAAGCCTCTTGATGAAAGCAAGGTGCATCATAGCGGCCCCGCAAAGCATCAGGGTAAATATTTTGTATATACGGGCAACACCAATTACGGTGTTCAGACCATGACCTATTTCCCTGAGCTTAATCTGTGGCTGCTCAATGTATATACCACTCTTAAAGAGGATAAATTCCCCGACTATAATCTGTTTATAGTTGACGGTGATATCAAGCCTGAGAAAAAGGCTCTTATCGGTCAGGATAAAGAAGATATACAAAAGGTGCTTACTCTTTATCAGGACGGGCTTCGCCACGAAAACACGGGGATTTACGGCTGGTTTGCATCAAACGGTGCCAAGGGTATAGAGTATATCGAAAAGGGTCTTTTTTACATTATCCATCCCTATAAAACATGGTATGGCAAGCAGACGGGCGTGGCATATCTTTATGTCTGGGACGGCAATGCACCGGACCCCTTTGCTATTGCGGCAGGTGTCAGTGATGACTATGTTATCTCAAAGAAGGTAGTACCCACAACCGAGAAAGCAACAAAAATCAAGGAGAGTAAATAATATGAAACATTTTTTTGCAATGCACTCAAGAATGAAATATATCAACCGTTGGGCGCTTATGAGAAATGTAAGTGAAGAAAATATAAGTGAACACAGCAGTGATGTGGCAGTTATTGCCCATGCTCTTGCAGTGATAAAAAATGTACGCTTCGGCGGCAACCTCAATGCGGAAAGAGCGGCTTTCTTGGGGCTTTATCACGATATGACAGAGATAATAACCGGAGATATGCCTACCCCCGTAAAATATCACAGCCGGGATATGCGTGAGGCCTTCCGTAAGGTTGAGGATATGGCAGGGGAGAAGCTTCTTTCAATGCTGCCTGAGGATATGAGAGCGTACTATGAGAGTGCCTTTTTTCAGAGAGAGGAAGATGCATACTTATGGAAGCTTGTCAAGGCGGCAGATAAAATTTCTGCACTGATAAAGTGTATAGAGGAAAAGAATGCAGGCAACAATGAATTCGGGAAAGCTCTTGAAAGCACAAGGGCAGCTATTGAAAAAATGGATATAGCCGAGGTCAATGTGTTTCTTAAGGAGTTCATTCCCAGCTTTTATCTCAGCCTCGACGAGCAGAACAGCCTTTGATTTTGGTAAGTATTGCATAGTTTATACGGCGTTTTTTGGCTATTTTGTATAGAATGACAAAAGTTATTCCCGCGCGAAAAAAATCTTTATAAAAAGGTTGCAAATTTATTCCAAATGGGATATTATATTAGGGTAGATTTTTTAAAAATTCAATTAAATATTGGAGGAAAAAATTATGTCAGTAAAAGTTGCTATTAACGGTTTTGGCCGTATCGGTCGTCTTGCATTCAGACAGATGTTTGGTGCAGAAGGTTACGAAGTTGTTGCTATCAACGACCTCACAAGCCCCAAGATGCTTGCTCACCTTCTCAAGTACGATACAGCTCAGGGCAGATATGACGGTCACGAAGTTGTTGCCGGCGAAGATTCAATCACAGTAGACGGTAAGGAAATCAAA
>JAZSKE010000012.1:0-1577 GCA_045534675.1 Acutalibacteraceae bacterium | reverse complement strand
TATCAGATAACACATATTATCCACATTATTTTTTGCCTGTGACAAACGTCCCGATTTTATCAGACCTACATTTGTGAAATAAACATCCCAATAATACATTTCCTGAAATTTCCCTTCTATACAGGGCACAGTATAGGGATGTGGCAAGCCTATTAATGTATCATCATCCTCTGTAAATAAACGAGTTGTGTTATCCCAATTATTCTCGATATATTCCTTTACATTCATAAATTCATCCTCCGCAAATAATTGTTTGTCGGGTTGATTATATATTCAGAAAATCCTTTCTGTAATTCACACCAAAGAACTCCGCAAGCTCCACCATTTCTTCATCTTTGATGGTGTTCACTCTCGGCAGATGTGCTGTGAGCATATAAATCTCGGCTGCCTTTTCAACGGTTTCTATGAGACCGAAGGTTTCGTCCATTGTTTTTCCTGCACCGTAAATTCCGTGCATTCCCCAAACAACGAGTCTGAATTCTTCCATTTTCTTTGCCGTTGCCTCACCGATTTCATTAGTACCGCAAAGCATCCAGGGAAGAACACCTACACCGTCGGGGAAAACAACAATACATTCGGTACACATTTCCCAAAGAGTGTGAGTAAACTTCTTTTCATCAAGCTCGTGAACATAATTCATAGCAAGGATATGTGTCGGGTGAGAGTGCATTACAACTCTATTTTCGGGGTCAACCTTAAGCCTTGCCATATGGCTCATAAGATGTGCAGGCAATTCACTGGTAAACTTACCACCATCTTTATAGCCCCAGAGAAGCTCGGCTGTTGTTCCGTCCTTTGCGATACGGATAATACCGAGGTTTGTTTCGGGGTCAGACTCAACATTTTTGAAATACTTACCCGTACCCGTAACTATGAAAATCTTACCGATAAGGTCAGTTGCATCAAAACCTGTGGGGATTGTGCGGATAACATTATCGAGGTCAAGATATTCTGCAACCTCATTTTTATCGAGCATATAACTGATGTTACCGCCGTTTCTTTCGTCCCAGCCGAGACGGTACATATTTGCGGTGGTCTTTTTCATTTCTTCCACAAAGGGAGCAGTCAATATATCCTTCATATTCTTTTCACCAGTACTTCCTGTTCGTATTTTTTAACTTCGGAAAGATAGTCAGATGCTACATTTTCTCTCTCAAGATATTCATTCCACACATCACCGAAGGGTGCAGTTTTCATTTCTTCCTGAAGATACATAATCTCAGTAAAATTGCTTTCACTCTGTAACTGTTTCAGCTTTTCATCCGGCTGTAAAAGTGCAAACAGTAACGCCTTTTGCACGCTTCTTACACCTGTTACCCAAGCGGCAATACGATTGATTGATGCATCAAAATAATCTGTCGCAATGAACACTCTCTCAAGTGCATCATTTCTGACAATCTCTTTTGCTATCTCTTTGGTTTCATCGTCAAAAATAACCACGTGGTCGCTGTCCCAACGGACTGCTCTTGTTATATGAAGGGCAATCTTTTCGTTAAAGAGAAGAAGTGATGAAATCTTGTCGCTTACCATTTCTGTCGGGTGGTAATGACCATTATCCATAAGAGGAGTAATGCCCT
>JAZSKE010000091.1:0-8140 GCA_045534675.1 Acutalibacteraceae bacterium | reverse complement strand
CGTCGTATTTGGCATACTCGTGATTGCCTGCTATAAACAGAACCTTTTCGTTTTTCAGATATTCTTTTGCAAATTCCACACAGGGTTTTGAAATAAAATCAATAAGGTCTCCGGTATGAACAATAATATCACAGTTTTTTTCACCGTATTCCATCAGTTCTTTAAGATTTTGCACACTGCTTTTTTCATCACGCTTTTTGCCTTGATTTATCATAGCCTCAGAGTCTGTTTCACAGTAAAAGGGCAGATGTGAATCTGTAATATGTAAAACTTTAAGCGGTTTTTCAAGACCGATTTCAATAGTGTTTTTGGTGATATTGATCATTGTTTTTTACCTCATATTAAAAAATGGCTTCTTTACTGTATTCCTTTAATCACTTTAATCTGACCTTTATTAAGAATGTAAGGCAAGGTCAAAGCTGAGACCTTGCCTTATATTTTACTCTTACATCGTACAATATTGTATCAGTATGTTCACTTTTTTCAAATAACGTTGCAGTTTTTTGTTTGCTTTAGTCCGGATATACAATTGTTCTGCCTGTAAAGAATTCTATCACTGAATGCCAGATCTTCATACAGATTTCCTGAGCCTTGCCCTTAACTGCAAGCTCGAATGCAATTCTCCATGAATACTTATCACCGTTATCCTTTGCAGTTTTTATGTAATCAAAGTCAAAGACATCATAAAGGCGCTCAACTCTTGTTATGTATTTTGAGGTATCCTTTTCGTCAATTTCAACTACACGGTAACCGTACTGAGTTGTATAAGCAAGTCCCTTATAACGTGTCATGGGTGAAGTATAAATATCAATATTCTGATTTCTTACACCGAAGGCATTTGTGTGGTCGTGGCCCGTAAACATTGCCAGTACATCACCTGTTTCAACAAGAGCGTCAAACTGACCGTCGTTGTAATAACCGGGACAGGGCTTTTCGTTAAGCTTGCCGTAATTGACCTGCTCGGGATCAAACATATAATATTCGCCTTCATTATAAATGTGCGGGAGTGCATAAGGCTTCTTTGAATCTACCTTTTTAAGAACATCATAGATTTCGGGTACAATTATATGCTGAAAAACAACAGAGTTAACGGTTTCACCGCCGTTTTCTTCCTTGAGCTTTGCTGCTGTTTCTTTGTACCATTTAATCTGCTCTGTGCGTACTCGGTCATAATGTCTGGGCTCATCTTCGTCATAATCTCCTGAGTCAAACACCCAGAGATTAAACTTGGTTTTGTCACTGTCGGAAGCAAGCACGGGAATATTGAACGTAGCGCAGTTTTTGAAATCCGTACTGTCATCGGCAGATATCACACAGGAGAAGGTCTTGTAATATTCCATAATATCTTTTCTTGTCATGGGACCCTTCTCTGCATCGTGATTACCGAAGGTTACGGCAACGGGAATCTTTCTTGAATCAAAGATATTCATAAGAGCATTGATAAGTTCCTTTGTCTTTTCGGGGTCCTCGTTAGGATGTGTATTATCGCCTGTGAGCACAACAAGGTCGGGCTTTTCCACATCGCAGGCTTCTGCAATTACCCATACCGATGCATCAAAATGCTTGTCATAATTGAGATGAGTATCAGCAATATGTAATATTTTAAGCTTACCGTTTTCATCGAATCTTATTGTTTTATCGGTTTCATTCTGAGCATTTGCAGGGCTGAAATCAATATTTGTGTTTTCAGGGTCCATTTCAAAATAGATTATTGATGCCGCAAAGAGGGCAACCAATACCGCAAAAATGATGAGAATTTTTATTGTTTTTGACATTATAACATCTCCTTATTCAGCAGGTTTAATTCTGTAAATATTTACTTCATAAGCACGAAGCTTATCTGAAGAAAGGGAATAATTTGAAAGCACACATTCACCTTCAGCATATTTTGGTCTGTCAATTTCGTTTTCTGTAAGGTTCATTTCAATATAGAACTTTCCTTCGTCTGACTCTCTGTAAAAACAATAGGTTTCTTCATTTGTTTCAAGAGGTCTGAAATCACCGTAAACCAAAGTCGATTTGTTTTTCTTGCGTAGCTCCATAAGCCTTCTGTAATAGTGAAACGTACTTGATTCATCCTGAAGCTGTGCCTTTACATTACACTGCTTATAGTCACCATTAACACGAAGCCAAGGCATACCCGTCGTGAAGCCTGCATTTTCACTGTCATCCCAAGGGATGGGAGTTCTCGCGTTGTCTCTTCCGCCTGCAAGAATCTCTGCGAAGACCTCTTCAGTGCTTCTGCCCATTTCAACATTTTTGTTATATCTGTTTATACCCTCAACATCACGGATTTCACTTATATCCTTGAAATCGCAGTTCATCATTCCCAATTCTTCACCCTGATAAATATAGGGTGTTCCCCGACCTGTCAAAACCATTGTGCCGAGAAGCTTTGAAAGAGGCTTTCTGAATTTTGGGTCGGGATTTACCTTTGACACCATTCGCGGATTATCATGATTTTCGATAACCAATGATGGCCAGGATGAACCGCAAAGAGAGAATTGATAATCTATAAAGGCTTCCTTTAAATATTTAAGGTTATATTTATAATCCTGATATTTGGATTTGCCCGGATTTTCAATATGGTCAAAGAGGAATGCCTGACGGACTTCTCCACGGGATTCGTCGGAAATGAGCTTTACCATTTCAATACCCGTACTGCAGGGCTCTGCAACGCAGAAGGAGCCGGGGAAGTTTTTAAATGTCTTTTCATTAAGCTCACCGAGATATTCGTGAAGTCTCGGTCCCCATGAGTAATGCTCGGCACCGCAGCCGAAAATCTCGGCAACAGTCGGGTCACCATCGGGAAGTCCGGGAGTTTTTGAAATAAGGGTTATAACATCCATTCTGAAGCCGTCAACACCTTTTTTGAGCCACCACGAAACCATACCGTAAACTTCTTTTCTCAGTTCAGGGTTATCCCAGTTAAGATCCATCTGCTTTGAGGAGAAAAGATGCAGTGCCCACTCGTCAAGCTCAGGATAATAATTCCACGCAGAGCCCGAGAAAAACGATGTCCAGTTATTTGGAGGGATTCCGTCACCCTTGCCTTTACGGAAGAAGTAGTAATTCTTATACTTTTCGTCACCTGCAAGAGCCTTTTTGAACCATTCATGCTCGTCAGAAGTGTGATTTACAACAAGGTCCATAATCAGCTTCATTCCGCGCTTATGGATTTCAGAGAGCATCTCATCAAAATCATCCATTGTGCCGAATTCGGTCATAATTTTCTCATAATCACGGATGTCATAGCCCATATCATCATTGGGTGAATCGTAAATGGGGCTGAGCCACAGTACGTCAACACCCAACTCCTTAAGATAGTCGAGCTTTGAGATTATGCCTTGCAAATCACCGATTCCATCACCGTTTGAGTCCATAAATGAACGGGGATAAATCTGATAGATAACAGCTTCCTTCCACCATTCGGGGGCTGTTTCACTTTTTGATATAACCTTTTCAGGATTACCGCCCAGAATATCAAGAAGATATTTCATCGATTCGTCTGTGACTTTATCAGTGAGAAGCTCACCTAAGGTCTTTTGGCATAATGCCGCATCCGAGAGAATGTCGGCAGCTATGTTTTTGCGGTAAACTACCTTTTGGGCAATATCGTAACCGACGGGATTGTTAAGCACCTCTGAGAGTGTGCTTTCAGATGTAATTTTCATAAACATATTTTTTCTCAACAGTTAGTTTTATTATTCGCCAATGGCTTCCTTTGTCTGTCTGATTGATTCATTTTCCTTATGGCGCTCTGCTCTGATTACTTCAAGCTCACGGTACATCTGCTCTTTCTTTTCACCTTCAATATTGTAGAAGAACTTAAGAATAAGGGCCTTGAGAACATTTGCAAGGGTATAACCGAAGAGAAGGAATGCAAGAAGTTTAAGACAGGTGTCAAGGTAAGTGGGCTGAGCCTGCATTGTTTTAACAAGGTCGCCCTCTGATGATGAAAGATAGCCTGCCCATGCAATCATATAGGGGATTGAAACGTCCTTTATGTAGTTGCACACTGAGTTGACCCAACCGGGAACAATACCCTGGATAGCTTCCATTCTTTCGCCGCACTGCCATTCAAGATAATCATAGAACTCAACATCAAAGTGAGATTTTGAAAGCTCCTGAATACCGATGCCGATACCGAAAATGAAATAGAACACATAGAAGAATATACTGTTCCAGCCCTCGAAGAATCTGATGCCCATTTTTGCTTCAACAAAGCAGATACCGAAAAGTATACCTGCTGCAACCGGTGAATAGATACCGCAGAATTTGAGAAGCTTTGTCGGCTCATGCTTCTTTGAAAGCTTTGTACAGATAAGATTACCCACAACAGTACCCACAGCGGTGGGAAGTGTAAGAAGGAGGTTCTTTGATGAACCTACTGTTATTGCTGCAAGGAAGGTTGACATTTTGCCGAGCATAGCAAAAGCGTTTACCCACTGCATATACTGGAAGGCGCGGTAATTTCTGTATTTGAAAAGTGAGAAAAGTGCTTTGGAAACCTTAACCTTGGGCTTGGAAGGAATTTCAATACGCTCCTTACAGAACAATGCACACATAAGGTTACCGAAGGCTGTAACGATAGCAGCAACAAGTGCAAGGGTCATATACATCTTGTTCTTGTCGTCGCTGAAAATACCGTAAACGAAGGTTGCAATATATGCTCCGCCGTATCCGATATAATATGATAACTGCCAGATAGTAGCAACTGTTTTCTTTTCCTTGGGATTGGGGGATATAACCTGAGCAACAAACTGACCGCAGTTGTTGAAGGCATTTATGAATGTCTGGCTGCAAGCAATTATGTAACGGAATAAGGTCATCTGCTGAACTGTCCAGCCCTCAGGAACATAGAAGTATAAAGCGGTAAGAGCAAACAAGGGAATAAGACAGATAAGATACCACTGACGGTATCTGCCCCAACGGGTTTTCCACTTCTGAACAACTATACCTGCTAACGAGGGAGCAATAAGACCGAGTATCCATGTAAGAGTTGTCTGTACGGCATTAATATCAGCAATTTCATCTGAGGTTACACCAACAGGACCGAAATAAAGCTCGTGCAGAAAGGCTGCAGCAAGAGTACCTGTAAGTGTTGTGCCGAACATACCGCCGATTCTGGCAAGCATAATACACACATACTCAAATTTAGATACATACTTACCCTCATTTCCTGATAATGCATTCTGCGGAGCGGCCGCAGAAGAAGCTTTCTTGTTTTTAAACATCATATCATCTCCTGAATTTTCTTTTAATTAATTATATCACAAAAAAAATTAAATGCCATAGATTTTTAAATTTTATTAAACGGAATGTCTATTTTTATTATTTTCAAAATATAACATCAACAATAATAGGATAATGGTCTGAAGGATACATATCCATTACAGTATTTCGAATGATTTTGTATTTGTCAACTCTTACATTTTTTGAAACAAAAGCATAGTCAATAGGTCCATTTGCATCCTCCTTAACTTTGCCATATCCGTGAAATGTTATACCATCATCACTGTTATCGGCAACAAACTTTGAATCATTTGTTTTCATAAGCATTTTACCATAAGCTTCGCCTGTTGGTTCAGCATTAAAATCACCTGTACAAACAACAGAAAATAATTTAATTTATACCGGGTGTTTTGAGAATACCTGTTGTACGAAGCACATATTCGTAGCTCCAATTGATTCCTTCTGTTCTCCACGCACCGGGACCGTGCCATTTTTCATTCAGATTTACAAGGTGAAGCGGTCCGAATGAGTTATAACGGTGAGTATAAAGCTTTAAGCCTATCTCGTGTTCACCGTCAGGAATATCCTTGATTTCAAGTGTGTACGGCGGATAAATAATATCGCCCTTAATTTCACCGTCAACACTCACTTCAACAAGTGTTCCCATATAGTCACTTGCGGTTACTGTCAGACTTCCGTTTTCTGCTACAGCCTTCATTTTATACGTAACTGCTCCTGAGTAGAAAGGAAGTCCCTGATTTAAGAGCGAGCCGAAAGCGAGCTTTTCGGGAAGTGCGGTTATAACAGCATTAGAACCAATTACCCTGACACCGAAATCACCGAGAACAAACACATTTTCAAGACCTGCAGTTTCACCGAAGGGAAGAGTGATTTCAAGTATATTCTCACCCTTTACGATATTGCCGAGTTTCATTTTGCCCATTGAAATATCAACATAAAAGCCTTCTTCTCGTTCAGTGATTTTTTCACCATTAAAGATTACATCTGCAACATCAGCATCCTCAAGAGCAAGAACTGCGCCATCATAATCTATTTCACTCTTGAACGTAAATTTAAGCGTTGCCTTGTGGTCCTTTGGACGATTTCCTAAAACCCACGGCTGAACAACACGTCCGCCTCTTTTTATTATGCCAAGACGTTCTCTTATAAGATTATCAAGGCGAAGCACTTCTTCTTTTGGAAAATAGTCCTTATCATCGTCAATTTTCCATTGTGCCATATCAAGAACAAGCACATTTTCTTCAGACAACTCATAATCACACATTTCACAAAGCTTTTCACCTGAGGTTGAAGGGATATGCTGTGCTTTTTCACAATCAGTTTTACCATCAACGAGTTTGAGAAGAATTGAGTCATAACCAAAAATACGATAACGAATAATGGTCTTTCCTTCTCGGTATTCTGCTTTAATCGGTTTAATTTCACCATTTTCTGTGTTGTAAATTTCAGGTGAAAATGTGCCATTCAGAATAATTTGAATATCTTTACCGTTATCTATATGCTTGTTATCAGGTTCTTTTGAAGGGCAGATGAAAAGCCATTTGCAGTCATTGTCTTCACGGAGCTGATATATGTAATTATCCGTAAGTTTTCCGTTAGCATATCTTATTGTGAGTGTTCTGACATCTTCAAGTGCTGTGAGAAGTGATGCACGAGAAAAGTCGATTTTTTCACTCTTTTCAAAAAGTGATTTTGCATAATCAGAAGGTACAGCATCAACAAGTGAAGGTGCATCACCCATAAAAATAAGTTTACCACCATTTTCGCGGAATTGCTCAAGTCTTTCAAGCGTTGTTTTTCTCAAGGTTTCGCACCCGGGAACGACAATCGCATCGTATTCCATTTCGCCGACCTTTAAGGGCGCATTTCCTTTTTCGCAGAGAGATGGGAGAAGCGACTCTGAAATAAAGTTGAAATCAATACTGCCCTCAAGAAGCCACTTTGTAACGTTGGAAAACCTTTCATCAAGACTTTCTCTGAATATTGCCGATTTGTCATTAGGTCCCCAATGAAGCCAGAAGCTTTCAACGGGATGAATAACACCCACTTTTACAACAGGCTTGCCTCGTGTAAGTGCAGTGTTTACTCTTGCGAAATGATCTTCAATAAGATTATATTTTTTGTACCATGGTGACTGATAGTGGATTGAAGCAGGATAATCTCGTTTTGCTTCACCCTTCATCGCATACCACGAAAGATGAGGGACACGGATTGTAACGCCAAGACAAGCCTGCCAGTCGCCCTGATGCTTATATGTTCTGAAATCACAGTCCCAACCTGTTACACCGTAAAGCTCTGAAAGCATACCCTCATAACCGTACTGATGAACAGCAGACTGTGTCTGTTTTGCAGTAGTAAATTCATGCCGATTGCAAAGCATATCAATGCCGGGAAGCTTAAAGCTTCTGTATGAACGCATGGCCTCACCAAGTGCTGCAGTCTGTGAATTAAGTGTAGGCTCTTCCATCATATGTCCCGTAAGGGCAATTCCATTTTCATTACACCATTTACCCACAGTATCGGCAAATGATGTTGCAAATAATTCAGCAATAAAATCGTGGTATCTGTAACGATGAACGGACGGTGCCGAATCAGGCTTGTCCCAGAAAATTTCAGGAAGGGTGTCAAAAATATCTTCACCATACATTTCTTTGTAAAGCTCAGGCACATTATCAGTCCAAGGCATTGTAATATTCATTTTATCAAATGAATTATTAAGAACTGCCTTTCTTGTAAACTGAGGCTCATCTGTAAAAATAGCAGGAATGGTCTTATCAAATTCATCACCCACTTTATCTTTATATTTTTCGTGAGTGATCTCAACGAACTTTTTAACTGCAGCACTGCTCAGTGTATCAAGATATGTCTGTCCGTTATACCAGCT
>JAZSKE010000014.1:0-7305 GCA_045534675.1 Acutalibacteraceae bacterium | reverse complement strand
CACGTTGTTTGTTTACAAGTGTTGCAAGCTCAAAACGGCTGTGAACACCCATTTTGGGATAGATTTTCTTTGTGTGGTCTTTTACGGTATGCTCAGAAATAAAAAGCATTTTCGCAATGTCGGCATTGCTGTAGCCAAGACAAATCAATTCCGCAACTTCTCTCTCGCGCTTGGAAAGATCTTTCAGTGGGTCTTCGCTAACAACATCTTTATAAATGCTATTAACCGACTCTGCGGTTAGCACTCCCTGCTCAGGCACCTTGCTATTGCCGTCACTCTCTGAGGTAACGTCTCCGTCGGTAATCCTTTTACGCAGTGCAAACATCAAAAACGGCTCGACCTGCGTAAACACGAGCACAAGCACCGCCATAACCACGGCGTAAAAGATATACAGCGCGATAGGCGCACCCAGGAACATCTCGGCAATAACCGCATGGATAAGAACCGCCGGGTTGGCAAGCCCAATGATTGCGGAGGCTACGTATCTTGACGGATAGGCTTTCATAATCGGCACACCGTAAAGCGGAGCGAGCATACATACCGTCATACCGAAGCCAATGAGTATGCAGGCGACGTAGGAAAGTGCGGGAACATATGCGGACACAAGCATTACAAGAAAACCGAATCCACCGAGTCCGACAAACAGAGGCACCATACGGAAGGGATGAATGTTCGCTTTCTTATGAAGAAAATACATAGTAAAGCATGAAAGAGCCACTACCAAATACATAATCGATACGCCGTGCTCGACCTTGCCTGCGACTGCAGGACCTCCAACGCCCATCAGTGCAGCAATGAAAGCAATAAGATAAGCCCCCCACATCATCTTCTTCGGTGGGACAAGACCGTCGCTCTTTTTCACAAACTGAGGCAGATGCTCCTTTCCCGTGGGCATACGGAGAAAGAAAATAAACAAAAGTACAAGCGCCGCTACCATTCCAAAGCGGAAGGTGGAGAACGGGATAGATACCACCTCATTCTGAACAAAAGCGATCAGGAACACCGCTATGCCGTAGCCGAAGGTCAGATACTTGATACTGCTTTTTTCAGAAAAGCAGTTGACCACAAGGAAGGTTTCAAAGCCGATCATCAGACAGCAACAGAAAATCTGCAGGTAAATGTTAAAGCACAGGATATCGTCCGGCAGAGGGAGAAAGAAAGCGATTGCCGAAAGGAGCGCAACACCAGTAGCGATCCGCTGTATCCACACGATAATCTTCGGTAAAAATATCATCGTAAGGATGCCCAGGATGTAACAAACTGCTGTCAGTGTGGTACCGTAATCGATGTTAATGGGTAGTGGGATTTTCCCGTCCGCTGCCGAGGACGGTTCAAGGAAATAATAAATAAATCCCATCTGCCAAAAGCTGAACATAGAGAAGCAGACGAGCATCCAAAGTGGAAGCTCTATCCTCTTTTTCTGGTTTTCTATGAGAGTTTGGTGATTCATAAAGTGCACCTTCCTTTTTTTGCCGAAATAATCGCAAAACCGTAAAAATCGCAAATTTTCTGACAAAACCTACCCAAAAGGGTGAGTTTTTCCTAAAAACCCCCCGAACGGGGGGTACAAAGTGAGTAAAAAAATCAATATAATCAAATTACATTAACGGATTTATCCGGTAATATTATAAACCAGATTTTTAAATTTTTCAATAATATGTTAGAAACACTACCCAAACAGGCAGTATATTTGTTTAATCCACTTATTTCGGGTAGGTTACAATTTTAGCTTGATAAAGTATAATATTTTCAAGGAGGTGGCTTATGGGAATACTGAACTATTTTGAGTATATGGCTTTGGCAGAAAGCGAGCATAAGCGACTGCTTGAAGCTTATCCTGAGCTGAAAGCCTTGTCAAAACGTGAGCTTGAGGTTTTTGCTCAGCTGCTTACCGACAAAACGCAGGCACAGATAGCCAATGAATTGTTTATTACACATTCTTCCGTACATTTTCATTGTAAAAATATATATAAAAAGCTTAAAATCAACAGCAGACGACAGCTGTTAATAAAATACAAAGACATATAAAGGAGGAAGTATTATGGGATTTTTAGAAAGAGCCATCAGACGTGGCGTAAGTGAAGGCATAGGCAAGGCGGTGGGACAGGCAATCACCAAGGCTGTTGAGCCGACTGCAACAGAGCTTGCAAACAAGGCAGCTCAGCATTTTGACAATGCGGCTCAGCAGAACAGTAGGCCGAAAGCACAGATAGCTTCCGGCCTTGAGGGAGCGTTTGCAAACCTCGAAAGAGCTGCACAGGGCTATGCAACTGAGATGAGCAAAAACATAAAGATTTGTCCGAACTGCAATCAACCGTCGGATAAAGAAAAGACCTTCTGCCCTTCCTGCGGCACAAAGCTTCCGGAAACGACCGTCTCCGAAGGAGCTGTCTGCACGGAATGTAACAAGCAAAATCCCGTGGGAGCCAAATTCTGCGATGCCTGCGGAGCAAAGCTTCCCGCGGCAATCGCCGAGGAGCAGGCTCAGGCTGACCGCAACGCCGCTGTAATAGCAGAATGGGATACAAAGCTTCCGCAGTATCCCAAATGGAATTGCGGAGGGAAAAATTACTGCATAGAGGATATGGATGGTTATATCAGATTTTCTGCCGATTTCGAGGGTAACCGCTTTGCAGCCGAGCAGGCTGTTGCACAGTACAGAAAAGCACTTGTGCAGAACGGCTTTATTCAGGCAGGACAGTACCCGAACATTGCACACCTTTACAAAAGGGTGAACGGAGTATGCTATCACGCAGATACAGAGCACTGCTTTGAGGGTGACCCCGACTGCCCGAATATTTATTTTAATATTGACGAGCCTACAGGCGGATATGATTATGTAAAGCCTGAACCTAAAAAACAGGTAGGTCTGAAGGATCTGTTTAAATTTTAAATAAAAGGAGGAAAAAATAATGTTAATTTGTAAACAATGTAACGCACAGGTAGAAGACGGTTTAACTCACTGCACATCCTGCGGTGCACCCTTAGAAGCACCAACCGAGCAGGCTTCCGCCCCTCAGCAGGATATTTCCGCAAAGCTCACCGAGCTTAACAATACTGCGGACACGACTGCAGATTATTCACTCGAGGATATTGAAAAGAACAAAATTATGGCAGTTCTTGCTTACATAATTTTCCTTATTCCTCTTCTTGCTGCAAAGGACTCTCCCTTTGCAAAATTCCATACAAATCAGGGGCTTGTGCTTTTCATCGGAGCAATACTTTCTTCAGTAATTGCAGCAATCCCCATAATCGGTTGGATTATTTCACCGCTTGCGGCACTTGCAATAACAATCCTCGCAATAATCGGAATAGTCAACGCACTTGGCGGAAAGGCAAAAGAGTTGCCTGTTATCGGTAAGTTTAAGATTCTTAAGTAAGACACAATCCCGCATTTTAAAGCTCGAGCCGAAAAAACAATGAACTTTACGGCTTTAATTTAAAGAAGATAAGCATAAAAAACAAACAAAACCACCACGGTCGGCCCGCAACACCGCCGACCGTCCGTTTGTGCATCAGAGAGAGGAAAAATTTTTATGAAAAATATATGTAAGCTTTTATGGATTGCAGTTATAATAGTGATGTGTACCGTGCTTTTCGCCTTCGGCACTTCGGCGGCAAATGAAAACGGCATTCTCTACAGTGTCAGCGACGGTGAAGCCACCGTTACCGGTGTTGATGAAACAGTTACGGGCGATGTTGTCATTCCCGCTGAGCTCGGCGGCTATCCCGTAACGGCCATCGGAAACGAGGCCTTTGAGTCCAACTATAATATCACCTCTATTATAATCCCCGAGGGTGTAGAGACTATTGGTGAGCATTGCTTTTATTGGTGCGATTGGCTTGAAGAAATCCGGTTTCCCTCAACACTTGAGTCTGTAGGAGAGTATGCATTTTACCGCACTTACATACGGGAGCTTCATATTCCCGACATCGCTTCCTATTCACAGATAGAATATGAAAATGCTTTTTCTCATCCTTTCTGCTATGATGATGAAGACGGCTTTGAATATTGGGAGGAAGAATATGAAAAGAAGCTTTATGTCGGAGACAGCGCTGAAGCTGTGACGGATATTGTCATCCCGGAGGGTATTGAAAGAATTGGAGCTTATGCTTTTAATAATAACAGCTTTCTCAAATCGGTTGTTCTCCCTGATACGCTGACAGAAATCGGTGAAGAAGCCTTTTATGAATGTGAAAATCTTGAAAGCGTAAGCTTTGGCGACAGTCTTGAACACATATACGAGGGTGCCTTTGAAGCTTGTGAAAGCCTCGGTAATTTTACTCTGCCCGACAGCCTTCTGACTATCGGTGAGTGGGCCTTCAGCGGCAATTATGCAATGACAGAAGTCACTATTCCCGATAAGGTCAGGGAAATTCCCTTAGGTACCTTCAGCTATTGTGAGGCTCTTGCCGAGGTAAATATCGGTTCAGGGGTGGAAGTAATCGGTCAGGAGGCATTTGAGAATATAGCTGCCACGGAGTTTATAATTCCGGATAATGTTAAGTCTCTCGGAAACCATCTTTTTTACGGCAGCGAAAAGCTTGAAACCGTAGTTATCGGTGACGGACTTACTCAAGCCGGCGACTGGATGTTTAATGAATGCTATAACCTTAAAAATGTTACTCTCGGTGACGGTCTCACTGAGCTTTCTGATAAGTTCTTTAAAATCTATGATCATGTTGACGATACAAAGGATAAATGGATAAAGCTTGAAAGGCTCGACACGGGTGACGGCATCACAGCCTTGCCTACAGAGGTTCTTGACGGAAATATACTCAAGGAAATCGTTATCGGTGACGGTATTACATCTTTAGCCGATTATCAGTTTGCATATTACTCAAAGCTCGAAAAGGCTATACTCAGCGATAACATTACGGCAATAGGCAACAATGTCTTTTACAGATGCACGGCTCTGAGTGAGCTTAAACTGCCGGAAAAGCTGGAGGCAATCGGAAACAATGCCTTCGCTTACTGCACATCACTTCCTGAAATAGTAATTCCCGAAAAGGTGGTTTCTGTCGGTGACAATGCCTTCAGCGGCTGTACCTCTGCTGAAGCCGTAATCTTTAAGGGAGCCGCACTGAAAACCTTGGGCGGCTATGCCTTCAGCGGATGTTCTCTGGTGACCTCAATAACCATCCCCGACGGTGTTACGCACATAGGCTCAGGTTTGTTTAATTGGTGCGAAAATCTTCGCGAAATCAACCTTCCCGACAGTATTACAAGCATCAAAAGCGGAATTATATATTACACTCCCTATGACGAAGATTATGATTATTACGAGGATATGCTTTATATAGGCAATCATCTCATCAACGCAGGCTATTATAATATGCCTGCAAAATACACCGTGAGAAAGGGTACAAAATCCATCGCACAGTATGCTTTTTCAAATAAGTATTCACTTGAAGCAGTTGTAATTCATAAGGGACTTGTAAGTATGGCCGATGACATTTTCAACGACTGTCCCAACCTTACAAAAATCGGCTTTACGGGTACCGAGGCTGAGTGGAACGCTATACTCAAGGGTAACAATGATTTTTCGGCATACGATATTGAGTTCAATTACTATGTTTGTCCCCACGAAAGCACCGAAAATAAAGAGGCTGTAGCCCCCGGCTGTTATACCTACGGCTATACCGAGGGTATTTACTGTAACGACTGCGGTGAGTGGTTAAAGGGTCATAAGCAGTTGGCAATGTCTCACGAAGACAACAACGGGGATGCAATCTGCGATGACTGTCAGGCAGTTGTTTCCGATATTGTCATTGATGAATACAAAACAGTTGGAAGCGGTGATTTTGAGGATGACCTCACATTTGTAGCTCCTGCAACAGGTAAATATACCATCACCTCCTTCAGTGAGGGCGCTATTGACCCTTATGTAGACCTGACCGATTCCGAATATGTAAGTATTGACGGAAACGATGAGCAGGATGACGATTATAATAATGACAACTATGATTTCAGTTTGACCTGTACACTCGAAAAGGGCAAAACCTATCATTTCATTATAACTGCCTTGTGTGAGGGTGAATTCCGAGTGCTTCTTACCTTTGACTGTGAGCATACAGGCGGTACTGCCACCTGCAACAAAAAGGCAGAATGTATAAACTGCTCAATGGAATACGGAGAATTAAATTCAGATAACCACGGTAATATTGTAACCGTACCCGCAGTATCACCCACCTGTACTGAAGCCGGTTTAACAGAATGGAAAAAATGCAACGATTGCGGCAAGGTTATAGCAGAAGCAGAAACAGTTGATGCTCTCGACCATTTATGGGGCAATTGGACACAGACAAAAGCTCCCGGTTGCACCGTTCAAGGAGAAAGCAGACGCGATTGCGACAGATGTAACGAGGTTGAAGTTAAAGCTATAGCTGCAACAGGCCATGTAATATGGACTGATTGGACAGTAACAGTTGTACCGACCTGTGAACAAAACGGTTTCGAAACACACACTTGCATCTGCGGTCAGTCTGAAACAAGAGAAATTGTTGCAACGGGACATACCGATGCTGATGGCAATAATATATGTGATGATTGTGACTACGATTGGAATGAACCTGAAGAAGACAACAGCATAGTTGGCAGAATTAAGGCTTTTATTCAAAGAATTATTGACTTTTTCAAAAATTTATTCAAATTAGGATAACTTATAAAACATAACCGTCGGGAACAAATTTCTCGGCGGTGTTTGCTGTATATGCCTCTTCCGTTTTTCGGTAACCGCTTCCAAAAATAAATCTAAGCAAAAAATCAGCTTTTCGGTATATAAATACTGCGTCACATTTTTCAAAAAAACATTGACAAGCAAGCAAATGTTCTGTATAATTGTAAATTGGTAAATTATGTATTTACCTACAACTTAATACAAACTGAAACACCTATTTGTTAGTGCCCATAGTGAGCCGGAAATCACTGTGCCGACCTGAAAAAGTATCTGTCCGAATACTTGGTCGTGAAATATACGGACAACCAGTGCTTAAAATTTAAGCCGTTACATAGTTTCAGTGCAAACTGTGCGAGAGGATGAAATGTCCTCCCGCTATTTGTGCTGTCTATGTGACGGCTTTTTTGTTTACAAAAAAAGATATATAGATTGAGCCAAAAGCTTAACATTTGGCTCAACCAAAAAAATGCTGAGCCATAATGGCTCAAAAACGGTGCCATGTCCTGTTGTAAATAAAAATGCGGTGCCGCTTGTGGTGCCACAAAAGAAACGAAAAAAATTTTTTAACTTTTTTGAAAAATCAGGAACATTTTGTATGCACTTATGTCGTAGATAAGTGAAGGCA
>JAZSKE010000026.1:0-2292 GCA_045534675.1 Acutalibacteraceae bacterium | reverse complement strand
TGAACTGAGAAATAAATATTAAAGTATAAGGAGGAGCAGAAAATGAAGCTGCCGCAGATTAAAGCCACTTTGGCGGAAATAAAAAACAGCGGTCTTTCTATGAAAAGAAGACTCGCTGTGTATATTGCTGTGCTTTTGATGCTGTTCTTTGTTGTTATCGGGATTGCTCTGAATTTTATAGGCATTCTTAATATTACGCCGTTTCGTCTCAGAGAGACCTTTCATCGGGAGCTTAAAGAAACCAACTACCGTGCTGAAACCTCTATTGATACAAATGCCGCTCATGCAATTTTATTTGCAGAGCATCTTTCAAAGGAAACAGAACATTATCTTGCCGCTAAAAATATAAGCTTTGAGGAGTTGGAAAACAATACTGCACTCATTGACGGGCTTGAGGCAGAAATTTACAATATTGTAGCTACGAATATGCAGTATGCCGATTGCAGCGGTGCATTCTTTATGCTTAACACGACAGTAAACAGTAAGCTTCCCGAAAAATACCACAGCGGCATTTACCTGAAGTTTTCCTATCTTCACTCAGACAGTATGGTAAACCATACAACTTCAATGCTCTCCGGCTCGTCTGCCGTTGCAAAGGAGTATGGTGCTGATTATTACAGCGAATGGCACTTGGAGATGCCGGAGGGTATTTATCACGAGCTTGATGATGTGTTTCATATTTCAAAGGCAGACTTTAATGACAGCTATGTGCTGACGGGTGTATATCAGATTCCCGGCACATGGGAAAATGTAAGATTTTTATGTGTTCCCGTGTTTGACTCGGGGGACAAGCTTATCGGTGTATGCGGCTTTGAAATATCAAGCCTTTATTTCAGCCTGACCTACGAAACCCATAATGACGAGCTTGACAACATCATTCACGGTTTATTTACAGAGAGTGAGAAGGATTCATATACCGGGCAGATGTCCGTCAATCATTCGGGGTATTCTCCGTCCGACACAGGCGTAATGACAATAAAGAAGGGCAAAAATCTTGACACCTTTACATACGGAAACGAAACCTTTATCGGTAAGTACGGAGAGATTACACTGGGCAACAGCAAGCATATTTTAACCGTTATGGTTCCCGAAAAGGAATATCAGTCCTTGCTTTCCGAATCGTATATCAGAATGCTTGCGGTGCTCATTATTGTTCTTATGCTGATGGTTTTGATTTGCCTTTATTTCAGCCACAAGTATATGAAGCCGATTCTTAAAAGCTTTGAGCATATAAAGACAAATTCCGTTCCCGCAGATCAGGTTAAAATTCCTGAAATCAACGACCTTTTCCGTTTCCTTGCAGATAAGGATAAAGGTCACGAGGACGAAATAACCGAGCTTACACGCCTTAGAAACGAGGCAAAGGATGAATACACAAAGATTCAGACGCAGCTTGACAAGGTGGTAGAACGACATAAATCCGGTGCCGATCCTGAATTTTATGAGATATTCAAGTCAAATGTATCCAAGCTCACTCAAAAGGAAGCACAGATATTCAGGCTCTATCTTGAGGGAAAAACTGCAAAGGAAATTCAGGAGATAACGGAAATCAATCAGAACACACTCAAGTATCACAACAAAAACTTATATTCAAAGCTCGGTGTTACGAGCAGAAAAGAGCTTTTGCTTTATGCTGCTATGCTTAAAAAAGAAGGAGGAGTTTTATGACACTTGCAGACAGACTGAATAAAATCATTGATGAACAGGGACTTACAAAAAGAGCATTTGCAAAAACCTTGGGTGTCAGCGAAAACTACATCTATCAGCTCACAGGAAGCCAAGAAAAGCTGACCACCATATCCGAAACTCTTGCAAAGCTCATCGCCCTTGAATTTGGATATGATAAAGACTGGATTATATACGGCGATAAAAACTGAAATATATGATGAAAGCCTCCGAGGATTTCTCCCCGGAGGCTCATTTTGTTTTTATGGTTTATTTATTCGCTTCAATAAATCTATGAAGGATTGCTGCTATTTCTGCTCTTGTGGCATTGTCAAGCGGATTGAGGGTGCTTTCTGATTTACCCTTTATCAATCCACTGCCAACTGCCCACTGCATAGAAGGTATTGCATACTCGGAAATGCTGTCAAAATCGTCATAAGAGAGGATATTTGTGCTTTCTCCTACGCTCACGTCTATGCTCTTATACTGAGCGTATCTGTGCATAATTGCCGCAATCTGTTCACGGGTAATCTTATCATCGGGACCAAATTCGGTTTCAGGATAGCCCTTGATGATTCCGTTCTACTGTCCCCAGATAACTGCATTTGCATAGTATGCTCCCATGTC
>JAZSKE010000046.1:0-2474 GCA_045534675.1 Acutalibacteraceae bacterium | reverse complement strand
GAATAATCATTTCAAACAGCACTGCTTCCTGCAGTGTTGTTTTTTTGCACCAATGCTGCCTCTCTTCATACATTGAAACTGAAGGCGAAAGCATTCTTTCCCTTCCCGGCGCATAAGCGCACATTATCGAAGGAGGCGCTGCTCATGTCTTTCTATTCTTACAAGAACGCAAATCCTTCCTGCTGCCCCGGTACGGTCAACGGCAATGTGCTGGACGGATTGAACGAAAAAATCTGCATTCAGGTGCAGCGTGTGTACGACAGCTGTCTTCAGCAGCAGCAGCTCACCGGTGTGGATGTTACCATTTCCAGCTATGCCCAGGTGGTCAATACCTGCTGCTGCAATTCCTCTGCCTGCTGCGGCAATGAAACGGAAACCGTTCCCCCTACATCCGCTCCCGTGCCCCCCATCACCTTTGAATCCTGCCGTTCCAGCACCATGGATGTGGATATCACCAATCTTTCCGTGGAACGGCTGTGTGATCGTCCCTGCTTTGCCCGGGTGCGCGGCAGCATCCAGATCCCCATCGACATTCTCTTCACCGACAGCCGCTGCATCGAATATATCGGCAAGGGCACCGTTACTGTCAGCCGGGATGTGCTGCTGGCTGTTCCCGATGAGTCCATCGTCCCCTTTACGCTGGAAGGCATGGCCAGTGCCGTATGCGTGGCCGGCTCTTACCAGGGCAATAACACCTTCCGCCTTACCGTATGCGTTACCATCGTGCTGAAAGTGCTGGCCAAGGTGGAAATTCTGGTACCCAGCTACGGCTTCTGCAGCATTCCCCCCTGCGAAGAATTTGCCGACAGCGTCTGTGACGAGTTCTTCTCCCTGCCGCTCTTCCCCCCGGCCACCCTGTGCGATGAATCCAATTTCACCAACACCTGCTCCAACAGTTCTTGCAGCTGCAACAACGGCTGTAACAACTGCAGCAATTGCTGCCGCTAAACAGAAAAAGGAGGCTTCTCAGTGAAATAGTCAATAGTTAGTAGACACAAAAAAGAAAAGATTAAACTGCCAGTTCAATTCTGTATTGGACTGGCGGTTTTCGATTAAGTTTACGGACAGGACGAATATAATTGAAGTAGAAGACTGATTTGGCAACCACTTTGTGAATGTCATCACACTTCCAGTACTGGAAGTGTGATGACATAACATCCTTGAAACGGCCAAAGAAAGATTCTATAACAGCATTGTCTCGCGGAGTTCCAGCCCTTGACATGCTTTGAATTGCGTTGTAAGATTTAAGCAGGTTGCAATAACCTGCTGAGGAGTACTGGACGCCCTGATCGCTGTGCAAGAGGATAGGGGTACCGGTACTCTTTGCTTTTTCAAGAATCCGTTTAGCAGGTTTCATCACAAGAAGATTATCGAAAACATCGCTCAGCTCCCAATCTACAATCTCATTGTTGAACAGATCCAAATAACAGGCAAGATAATACCACTTTCCGTTGTTCTTGATGTATGTAACATCTGTAACCAGCTTTTGCATGGGTTTGTCTGAACGGAAGTTACGATTAAGAACATTGGAAAAGCGATTGTGTTCGCTGCCGCTGGATGACGGAACACTTTTCTTTCTAACGAACCCTTTGATCCCCAAGCGTTGCATTGATTTGAACACAGAAATATCCGAAACTGCAAAACCGTACCGATTCAGTAAAGTATCTGCTATACTTCTGTATCCTTGTGACGGATAGTGGCTATGGATATCTGCGACACAATAATCCAACGCTTGTTGTTTTAGTTCATATCGATTTAAGATTCCTTTTCGCTTGAGCCATTTATAATAACCAGAACGAGATACCTCGTACACATCGCACAGTTCTTTCACCGAGTGCTGCTTGCTTTCCTGTTCAATGCAAGCGTACAGTTGCTGGATTACTTTCTTTTGGCATCGCCCCTTTCGAGTTCTATGGATTTTTTTAGCCGTTCAATTTCCCCGTTTTTCTTTAACAGTTCTCGCTCTAATAATGCAATTTTGTATTCTAACCGCTCTGTCGGTGTTAATTCTTTTCTCCGTTCGTACTTTGCAAGCGGATTACCCGGTTTGCGTTTATTTACAAGTGCCGCTTCCCCTCCTTCTAAATATTGTTTTGTCCATTTGTATATTTGGGCGTTGTATATTCCTGTCTCTCGTTCAAGTGACTTTAATGTTTCGCCTGCCAGGTTACGTTTCACCAACGACAGTTTCTCTTCTTTGCTATGATTCTTATTTCTTCCGCCTTTTGGTCTACCCATTTTTTCTTCCCCCTTTTCTTTCATTCTAACATAAAAAGTGATGGTAGACACTTTTTTTGTGTCTACCATCACTATATCACTTCAGGAATTATTATTCCCCAGGCCTTTTTTTCACAGTTTTTCCTGCCTCAATTTCTAAAAGAATATGCTTTTCTTCTATTATATTTTCTGTTTTTCGTCAAAAACCCCATTGTTTCACGTGAAACATAAAAAAAAGAACCGTTTTTGTAACTGAA
>JAZSKE010000035.1:0-50788 GCA_045534675.1 Acutalibacteraceae bacterium | reverse complement strand
AAAAAAACTGTGATATTATTGTTCATACCGGAGACCTTATTGATTTTATTTCAAAACCCTGTGTGGAATTTGCAAAAGAATATCTGAAAAACGAAAAGGTTCTGTTTATAGCAGGCAATCACGAGTATGCCAAATACGACGACACCTATTCCACAATCTACGGACATTGTTCTGCACTTCTTGTTTCGGCTGGACAGACTGTTAAGCAAGGACAGATAATTGCAAAGGTTGGCTCGACAGGTTACTCGACGGGTAATCACCTTCATTTTGAGATTATTCAGAACGGCGTAAGAGTGGATGCTCTAATGTTTTATAATTCAAACTAAAGAAGTAATTCCTGCCACATAATTGTGGCAGGAATAAATTTTTTATACTTAGGTACTCGTCGTTGTGCACTGAAAAAAACCACCGTTTCATCCTTGAGCGTATGTGAAGGAACTCGGTGGTTTTTTAATTACTGTGCTTTAAAATAGAACTTTATGCTTTCGCCGTCGCGGTTCTGTTTGTTTGTAAGGTTGATACCTGCATTCATAAGGAATGCTCCAGAATAAACTTTTCCTGTTTCTTCGTGAACATATTTCTTGTCTTTGTCAAGACCTTTCAGTTTCAGAATGAATGTAGGTATATCGCGGTCATGACGCATTGTAACTGCAGTTGCGAGAACTTCATTTTTGTCCGGTGATACGAAGGACCATGCACATCTGAAATGGTTGAAATAGGGGTCAATAAGTCTGTAAAGGTCACCGTAGTGGATAAGGTCATAATATTTGTGATATTCCTTAACCTGTTCTTTAACGAGTACCTTTTCATCATCAGTCAGCTTGTTGGGGTCAAGCTCGTAGCCGAATGTACCCCACAGTGCTACATCACCCTTTGTTTCGTAGCCTGTTCTGTCACAGGCTGAAACGTGAGCACCCATTGTGGAAGCAGGGTAGCAGATTGATGTGCCGAACTGAATTGTAAGTCTTTCAATGGGGTCTGTCTGGTCGCTTGCCCATATTTGGGGAGAATAGTAGAGCATACCGGGGTCAAATCTTCCGCCGCCGCCTGAGCAGTTTTCAAAGAGAATATCAGGGAATGCTTTTGTGAATCTGTCCATAAGGTCATAAGTACCGAGAATAAAACGGTGGAAGAATTCCTGCTTTTTATCCTCAGGCAGAATAGCAGAGCCTGCATCTGAAATGTTGCGGTTGAAGTCCCATTTCACATAGTCGATTTTATGCTTTGAAAGGACGGAATACATTTGATTAAAGATGTTGTCTCTGACATCCTGGCGGGAAACGTCGAGCACGAGCTGGCGTCTGCCGAGCATCGGCTCTCTTCCTTCTACATGAACGCACCAATCCGGGTGAGCTCTGTATAGGTCTGAGTCGGGAGAAATCATTTCAGGCTCGTACCAAATGCCGAATTTAAGACCGAGAGAATTCACTCTTTCAATCAACGGATCAAGACCGCCCGGAAGTTTTTCTTCGTTTACATACCAGTCACCGAGTGAGCAGTTGTCGCTGTTTCTCACACCAAACCAGCCGTCGTCCATAACAAGCATATCCATGCCGGCTTCTTTTGCTCTTTCGGCGAAAGAAACAAGCTTATCTGTGTCAAAATCAAAGTAAGCAGCTTCCCAACTGTTAATAAGAAGAGGCCTCTTTTCGTATTTGTATTTACCTCTGACTAAGTTGTTTATGTAAAGTCTGTGATAGATTCGGCTCATTTCACCGAGACCTTTGTTTGTGTAAACCATAACACATTCAGGAGAAGAGAAGCTTTCACCGCTATCTAAATGCCATGAGAAATCTTCAGGGTTTATACCCATAATGAATCTTGTAGTTGCGTTGAAATCACACTCAGCAACTGCTGAGAAGTTACCGCTGTAAACTAAGTTGAAGCCGAGCGTCTCACCCTGGTCCTCATTTGCACCGTGTTTGAGGAGGGCAACAAAAGGATTGTGACAATGGCTTGATGCACCGCGCTTACTGTGGATTCCCTGCAGACCGTGTGCAAGCTTTCTCTGTTCACGGCTTCTTTCTTTTGCGTGTCTGCCGTAGAAAGTAATCATGTCATAGTCCATTGAAGGCAAATCAACACAAAGACTGAAAATTCTCTTGATGTCCATGCCTTTGTCTGAACCGTTTTCAACAATAACGCTTCTTGTCATTGCGCCGATTTTTTCAAAAACTGAGTAGCGGAGTGTAACTTTTGCACCCGTAACTTTGTCTTCTGCATAAATGTCAAGAGTGTCAGCTTCATCGTCATTATTTGCATAAACATAAGGCAGGGGAGAAAGAGAAGGCTTGCCTTTGTAAATTTTATGCCCCGTATAACGGATGTCAGTTGTAGTGTCACCGTTTACATTTCTGATTGAAAGAGCAGAAACACGGAAGTCGGCTGCACCGTTGCAGCCGTATTCCATAGGTGCACAGTCAGGAGTAAAGCCATGCACACCGATATGAGGATTTGAAAGACTGAAAGACGCGTTTGGGTTTCTGTCGATTAAATCTCCGACACATGTTTCGGGAATGGGAGAGCCGTAATAGTAGTTTAAAATGTAGTTTTCTTCATAAATTCCGATAAGATATGTAGACTCACAAGTGTCAAGCTTAAAGGTCTTGTTTTCTGAGTCAAAAATTATCATATTTAACACCTCCGTATTTGTTTTAAAATATTTTACCACATACTGTAGCTCAGTGGCTTTATAAACTCAAATAAATCTACTTTAATTAAATTTAACTGTTACATTGTTATCATCAAGACCGCTATTATAAAGAAGCGGCTCAACAAACTCTGATAATGTATATCCGTTAAGCGTTTTCTTAATATCAATATGTAAGAATGAAAGGAGCTTTTCGATTTTTCTAAAGCTTCCCATTGTTATTTTGTATTCCACAGTTTCAGGTGAATGTGGAGCATTACCGCGATAAAGGTTCGCTACCAATTCCATGATAAGGTCTACAAATTTTCTGTCTTTCTTATCTGCATAGTCGATTGCTTTCAAATCGTGGTATTTTTTTGAAAACTTCGCAACCTTGCTGTAGGTAAGTCCGTTAAGCTTTCTGCCAAGGAACATTACAATTCTCGGATGCTTCATAATCAAATCCTTTGGAAGTGAAATGCCGCACTCGGTGTTGGCAAAAGCTTCAACATCATGTTCCATATTGTAGGGGATTTTTTCAATTATACCGAGAAAACCTTTTCTCGCATAGTCGCTGAAGGTCATACCAAGGTCAGGTAGCTCAATATCTATTGTACGGATATCTGCAGTGCCTTTTTCGGTATCAATTGTAATCTTTCTCATTTTCGGAGGAAATCCGGAAAGAGATGAGGTCTGTACACTGTAAATTCTGTTGCCATTATCGCTGATTATTTCCTTCATACACTGAATATGAGAATGACCGCTGAAGAAAAGTCGTACACCCATATCGGCAAGCTCTTTTATTCTTTTTTCACCGTCTGCAAAGGTGTGTCCTTTACCCATTATCTTGTAAGCAGGAGAGGGAGTTACTATGGGACGATGGGTGCTGCAGATAACTGTTGCACCTTTTTCTTTTGCTTTTTCTGTGTGTCCTTTAACCCATGCCATAAGCTCATCAGAAAAAACGGGACCGCTGTCAGTGGAGTCATATCCCATAGCAATATGATAAAGTCCCGGCAAAATTTCAGCGATAAATGTGGTATCGTCACCCTCATACACATCGAAGCCTTTATCTCTGCCGAAAGGATAGTACATCTTTTTTACTACTTCTTCAGGCAGATGCTCTACGGGGATTTTTTCACCCTTTTCATCAAAGCTATAGATATAAAAACTGGGATAGTCATGACTGTCCGGGTAAGCGAAAGGCCTTCCGCCCTTATCCGTAAATTCCTGCAAAATATCTCTTACTTCTTCATGGCTGTATGACTCGCCGTGATTTGTAAGGTCTCCTGTAATAATGACAGTGTTTGTGTCATTGTCCTTTTCTATTATTTCTAGAGCTTTTTTGAAAGCTTCTTCGCTTTTCAGAATACATATCTGTGTACTTGGCTGAGGAAAGGTCCGCCAATCACATTTGAAGTTCCTTTTACTGTAATAATGCACGTCAGTGATGTGATAAAAATTATAAATCATACTATTTCTCCTTTGTACTTGCCCGTTACATAACCTATATAGTCGAAAACTCGAATTTGGTTTTCAACTTGAAACTGGAATCAATGCAATGTTATGCATAGGGACGCCTTCCCAAATTATTATTTATCTTGCTGTAAGATGTGCCTCAAAACTATTTTTTTGTTGAGGATATTGTAACATAAAAATAAATCCTAAACAATAGATAGGTGCTAATAAATTACAGATATTAACCAGAGCACTTGAAAACCACGAAAGAAAGTGTTAGAATTATCCAAAGAATACTCCTCGGGTAATTGATGAAAAGGAGAAAGTATTATGAAAAACAAAAAGAAACTGATAATTGCAGTAATAGCTGTTATGCTCGCTCTGGCTCTTATGGGAACAGGTATATATTTTTATCTTATGAGATATAATACCGATGAAAAAGATACCGATGAATTATACAGACAGAATGTTGCTTCTGTCGGTTATGAGAACACTATTGAAACAGCATATCCCCAGACTGACCTTTATGAAATAATTGACAGTCATTTCCGCGGGAAGCTTCCGGAAGGTAAAGCAGAAAAGAAGGTAGCTGTTATCGGCTATGACGGATGCCGTGCAGATATACTTAATAAAAGGCAGGACAACGGTGCAATCAACTATCTTCTCAGCAAGGATGCTTCTATTAATCTCACCTATTGCGGTGGCGTTAATTTCCCTGCAGAAAACACTCAGGCAACTTCAACTGCACCCGGTTGGTGCTCAATACTTACAGGCGTATGGTCTGATGTTCACGGTATAAACTGGAACGGCGAAATAAAAACAGTTGAACCCAAAATGCTTATGACAACACTTATTGAGGGTGCTGTTATTGACAATGCCGCATTCATCACAAAGTGGAAGGGACACTTCACAGACAGTGACTCAACATACAAAGATGAAAAAGCATATTGCGAAGAAAACAACATTGACATTGACTTCAATCTGCGCAAAAATAAATCAGATATTCATACAGGTGCTATGGAAGAAGTAACAAGAGAGGACTGCGCTGATTTCGTTTTCGTTATCTATGAAAACACAGACTCTGCCGGTCACGACTTTGGCTTCTCCTTCAATAATCCTATATATAAAAACAGTTTCAAGACAGAAGATGCTTACGGATATGAGTTAATCAAGGCTATCGAATCAAGAGAAACCTATGACAGTGAAGACTGGCTTATTATTGTGACAAGTGACCACGGCGGAATCGGTACCGGTCACGGCGGCGCAAGCATACAGGAAAGAATGACCTTTATTGTTATGAATCAGGAATGGAAATAAAATATTTTTAATAAAAAAGCCTCCTTCATTTTGCAAGGAGGCTTTGAGTTTAAGGAATCAAAGAGAGTTGTATATTAATGTTTTTTTACCGTGACTATGCACGGTTATCTCATTGTTCTCGATAAAAACATCTGCTGAATAATCACCGAATTTTAAATCAAATAGTCTGATGTCTGTAATTTCTTTAGGCAAACAAGGGGTAACAATTATTTCGCCTGTAACTGCATTAACTGAAATACCCATCATACCCTCAATAACATGGGAAATAAAAGTGAATGAAATCTCCGGATAATCTCCGTTTGTACCCTGCGATTTATGTTCGTGGGGCAAATCCTTTTGTGAGATTATATGCTTCATCCAGTGCCATGCTTCTTCACTTCTTCCGTGACGGAAAAATATGTCAGGAAGGTATGTAAAGCTTTCGATGTTATCCTCTCTTGTTTTTGGGTTAAGCTCACACTCCTGAATATAGTCAAGAAGCTTATCATTTCTTTCATCCTCATAAGCAAGCTTTTTAAACGGGATGAATTTCAGCGTTTCGCCACCGTGAATTTCTTTGCCCATTTTCTTCCATTTGTAATGTTTTTTACCCTTGTCGTCAATGGCGTAGGCGAACATATCGGTACCCTTGACAACACTCCATTCCTTATTGAAATACTTTCTCAATTCCTCAGCTCGTTTAAATTGAATTTCTGATTCTTCGGTTTTGCCTCTGATTTTAAGAATATTCGCATAAGAAAGAATTGCCTGATACATTGCCGCAATGCAGTCACCAGCTTCAGCTGCCTTGAAGCCTCTTTCGTTATAGGTGGAAGATATTTCAAATATATTACCCTTACCTTCGGGAATGCCATTCTTTTCCTTGAGTACTGTGCCGTCAAGATTGTCAATGAAAACTGTTAATGACTTTTCAATGAAGTTAAATATTACACTGTCTTCGGCATACCTTTTGTCGCCTGTAAGAAGATAAAGACTGTATGCCTTTTCGCAAAGTTCAAACTGTGCCGTTATTTCACGGACAAACCTTTTGTAATTAGGTGTATCCATATAGTAAACACTGCCGTCAAAATTGAATGCCCAGGGTGCAAACCACCCTGTTTTTTCACTTGCACCACAAATGAAGGTATAATACATATTAAAAATTTCTTCTTCAAGACCTACATAGTATGCGCCTGATGCCTGATGGGCAAAATCACGGATATAAAAGGCTGTGCGGTCAAAGTAACCTGCCCAGAATGCAGGCTTATAGTCCTGCGGCTGAGTCCACGGCTCTGTGGGAGATTTGATTGTTCTGCCGTCAGGACCGTACCATTTATTACCTTCGCCCTTGTTGATATCACCGTTTTTAGTACCGGTTACAACAAAAGCACTGGTTTTATTTACTGCCCATTCAAATGCAGATTCAAGAAATTTGTTGCTGCTTTGAAGCTTCATATTCATCCGACTTCCTTTGATTTTAGTTTTTGATAAAACGCCCTGTAACATCATAATGTTTTTTCAGATTCTTATTGCCGTGCTCATTATATCATATCCGTAAGACGCAATCGTGACGAAACGGGCATGATACAATGTTCTCCGCCGGAACCAAAATCGATGATTGATTTTTCGTGACGGCGTGAGGTTATTATATCACACTGATGCCAAAATTTTCAATCTGTAGATTTTAATTTCTTTGTTGTGTTATTTTACCAAATCCCTTGAAAATCATAGTCGAAAGTGTTAAAATCAAACAAAATAATGTCGTGTATATGATGTGATGCTTAAGGTAAAACACCTTCATTCACAAAGATACAATGCTTGTATCCGTGAAAGAACGACATTTGTTGTTATGAATAAGGCTTGTAACTAAAAACGAAGCCTGCTTGCCGTTTGTCGGCGGTTGAGGCGGCTTTTCAGAAGGAGAGAAATATAAATGAGACGAAAATATTCACACATAGTAGTTATAGGCGTTGACGGTGCAGGCAGTTGGTTTAAAGATGCCGATACACCAAATTTTGAAGAAATATTTAAAAATGGAGCAATTACATATTATGCTCTTTCTTCAAAACCTACCATAAGTGCAGAGTGCTGGGGCTCAATGCTTATCGGCGTGGGACCTGAGGTTCATAAGCTGACAAACAAAAGAGTTTCAACTTTGCCTTATCCTGTATGGTCAAAGCACCCTACGGTTTTTCGCCGTATAAGAAAGGCATACCCGAAAGCAGAACTTGGCTCTTACTGTGACTGGAATCCGATTAACAAAGGAATTGTTGAAAAATGTCTTGGTGTAAACAAGAAAACTGCCCGAGATAAAGAACTGACGCCTCTTGTCTGTGACTACATCAGTCAGAAGAAGCCGGATTTTCTTTTTGTTCATTTTGACAGTGTTGACGGTGCAGGTCACAGCAATGGTTACGGAACGCCTAAGCACATAAGTGCAATAGAAGAGGTTGACAAGCTTCTCGGAAATGTTTATTCTGCAGTTAAAGGTGCAGGCATACTTGACGATACACTCTTTATGGTTATTGCAGACCACGGCGGTACTAATAACGGAGAAGGCAAGGGTACTCACGGCGGTTGGACTGATGAAGAGAAATATGTAACCTTTGCCGCAGTCGGCAAAAATATAAAAAGCGGTGAAATCAAAGAAATGAATATCCGTGACCTTGCAGCTATTGTCCTTTATGCTATGGGTATAGAGGCTCCCGGCTTTGATGAAAAGGGCTGGACTTCACAAATTCCAAAAAGGTTTTTTAATGATTATGAATGTGACTATCGTGATATTTCACATCTGACAGGTGCGGCACCGAGAATTTCAAAAAAGCACCACGAATCAGAGCCCGCGTAATAAACCGTGAAGACAGAGATAATGATTATTTAAAAGAGGAAGTTAAATATGAACTTTATAAAGGTTACAGATAACAAAAATGTATTCGCTGACGGTATCCACGACGATACAAAACCCCTGCAGGCGTGCATTGATGAACTGAAAGACGGAGGAACAGTTTATTTCCCCGACGGTACATATCTTATTTCTGCTGCACTTATTTTCTATTCGTATCAGCATCTGAAGTTTTCGGATAATGCAGTCATTCTCAGAAGCGACAAAAGTGAACCGCTGACAAGATATCTTCTTGCTTCCTATTCCGAACCTGAATGGGGAGCTTATGAAGGTACACACGATGTTGTGATTTCAGGCGGTATCTTTGACGGTAACAAAAATCTTGATGAAAGTATAACCCTTGTGAACACAGTTCATTGTAGCAATATTACCATTGAAAATTGCAGATTCCGTCATTGTGCCCATTGGCATTGTATTGAAATTAACGGAACGGAAAACACAACTATTCAAAACTGTGTTTTTGACGGTCCGTCATACACATTCAAGACAGATATTCTTTTTAATGAACAGATTCAGCTCGATATGTCACGTCACGGTTCATACGGTCCTGTTTATAACTGTGACGGAGCTCTCATTGATTTCAAGAGTGACGATACTGTCTGCCGTAATATAGTAATCAGAAACAACATTTTCAAATGTGACGGTTTCCCCGGAGTTGGTCACCACGGAGATATTGATCACCACAATATCCTTATTGAAAACAATATTTTTGACGGACCCTCGGGAAGAATCGGTAAAAGCAGAGGCTACATATTCTTCAGACCTATGGTTTATGACCTCACAGTCAGAAACAATGCGTTTCTTGCTCCCGAAGAAACCGATTCGCCAAGCTACGGAATTATATTTGAAAATCCCAATGAGGATAAACTGTTGACAGAGGGAAATATATTCGTCGGCAAAATTGACAAAGAGGTAATTACGGGTACAGGTGAATAAGATGTTGAACTCTTTAAGCAATAAAAAATCGAATTTTCTTATTTTTCTCTGCTGGGCCGCTTATACGGTTGCCTATGTAGGAAGACTTAACTATAACGCTTCAATGGTTGAAATTCTGTCTCAGATGGGCACAACTAAAGAGGCGGCAGGAACTGTCAGTTCATTTTTCTTTTTCGCTTACGGTGCAGGTCAGCTTATAAACGGTCTGCTTTCGAAAAAATATAACACCAAATATTCCGTTACCGTAGCTTTAGCGGCATCCTGCATTATCAACCTTGCTATGACCTTTTGTCAGGGAATAGATTCTATGAAATATCTTTGGTTCCTGAACGGTGCTTTTCAGTCAATTCTCTGGTCTTCCCTCATCAAAACATTATCGGATAATCTTGCCGACAGTAGGCTTTCAAAAGCAGTTATGGTTATGAGTACTACTGTCGCCTCAGGTACATTTTCCGCTTATGGTCTTGCTGCTCTTTTCTCATATCTCGGACTTGATTGGACAACTATATTTTTTGTTGCATCAGTGCTTGTGGGTGCTGTGGCAGTATTGTGGTTTATCGGTATGAGTACCGTCAAAAAAGAAAAGACAGAAAAAGAGGTTGCCGAAAGAAAAGTAAAAAGCAGCTTGTCTTTTACACCAATATTTATTATAAGTATCGCTGTTATACTCATATCGGCAATATCCAACGGTTTCATAAAAGACGGCATAACAACTTGGGTGCCCTCAATTCTGAAAGAGGAATTCGGTGTACCTTCATCGCTTTCTATAATTGTTACTCTGCTTCTTCCGGTGCTGTCAATTTTCGGTACATCTTTAGTAAATGTACTTCATAAAAAACAGAAGGACGAAAATGCTCTTAACGGAATTTTCTACTTCGTGACAATAATTTTTACTGTGCTTATAATACTGACACTTAACCTTAAATCAGTACCCCTTACCCTTATGCTTTTCGGCGGCATTGCCTGCCTTATGTCAGCAGTGAATAATGTTATAACAAGTGTTGTACCGCTTTATTCAAGAGATAAAATTGATTCGGGATTTTCAGCAGGGCTTCTCAATACTTTCTGCTATATAGGAAGCACTCTTGCAACATCAATGCTGGGCAAAATCGCAGATACAAAGGGCTGGAACGATGTGTTCGTTTGTATTTTGATATTTACTGCTGTTTCATTTGCTCTTTGTTTTGTTTCGGCGGTACTGAATAAAAAAGTGAAAATTAATAAGGGATGATATATTATGGTCAACAAAATAACCGATATAGTAAAAGAAGCAGGAAAGATTATCCTTTCTGCACATAATCAGGAAGACAGTGTAACTGCCAAAGAAGGTAAGAAAAACTTTGTAACAAAGTACGATGTTGCCGTGCAGAATTTCTTGTTCGAGGAGCTTGGCAAGGCTTTCCCTGATGCTGAGTTTATCGGCGAGGAAACAGAAAATGATTTTTCAACAAATGGTTTGCGTTTCATAATTGACCCCATTGATGGCACAACAAACTTTATGCAGGATTATCGCTGCAGCTGTATTTCAGTTGCTCTTTGCAAGGAAAACGAGGTTATTGCAGGTATTGTGTATAACCCATACACCAACGAGCTTTTCAGTGCCGAAAAAGGCAAGGGTGCATATCTGAACGGCGACAGAATAAATGTAAGTGAACGCCCTCTTTCAGACGGACTTGCTCTATTCGGAACATGTCCCTATCATCCCGAAAATACGGACGAAACTTTCGCACTCTTAAGAAAAGTCTTTGATCTTTCCCGTGATATTCGCAGAAGCGGTACGGCGTCTTACGATATATGTATGATAGGCTGTGGCAGAGGTGAGGTGTTCTTCGAGAAAGCTTTACAGCCCTGGGATATTGCGGCAGGAACACTGATTGTAAAAGAAGCCGGTGGCATAGTAATAAACTACGAAGGCAAAGAAATCAGTCTTTCAACACCCAATGATGTTATTTTTGCTAACCCCAAGGCTTATGAAGAATTTAAAACTCTGATTTAAATTAGTACATAACATTTCTCTATGACTGAACTCTTCTATAAGCTCTTTGGCATTCAGCGGTATTGTGATTGCGAAGTTACTCATTGGTAAACTAAAACCCAATAAATAAACTAACCGCCGGGGAGAAAATCCTCGGCGGTGTTGCTATATCTGTCAATCTTTTTTCTTCCTGTTGGGAAAACAATCTTCCATCCACTCGGTAAACTCTTCAGGTGTGATAACCCCGTTTGTACACTCATCACGCTTGGTCATAGCCTGATATTTCCACTTTTTGAAGTCAGCCTCTTTAATCTGTCTGACCTTTACTCTTGCAGAATACCGCTTGTAATATTTACTGTAAATAGCGGTAGCTTTATCATCGGCATGCTTTGCTTTATAGTTTTCGGCAGCAGCAAATTCCTGACAACTACGGCTTTCGCCATCTGCAATTCTGTCGCAGTACCGGGTATCGTATTTGCCCTTCATTATGAAATACTTCCCACATCGCTTGCACTTACGGAAGTGAACATTCTGCTCAAGCATTTTTTTAATTGAATAGCCAACAAACAAGAAGTTTCTTGAAAATATCAGTTAAATTTTATATATCTATAAATATATTCAATCAAAAAAGCAAATATATTAATTTAATTATACACATTATTTTGGATTGCTATTACAACCTCAAAAAGTAAATTCTCACAGTATAAATCCCCACAAATAACAAACACTATTATCACAATTTGTATTTTTAAGGGAGAGAAAGAAAATTATGAAAGCTACAGGAATAGTCCGCCGTATCGATGATCTCGGACGTGTGGTTATACCGAAAGAGATAAGAAGAACAATGAGAATAAGAGAGGGCGACCCTCTGGAAATCTATACAGACACCGACGGTGAGGTAATATTCAAAAAGTATTCCCCTATCGGTGAGTTGGGACCATATACAAAGCAGTATGTTGATGTTTTGGGAAGAACTACGGGAGTTCCTGTGGTAATATGTGACAGAGACCATATTATTGCCGTGTCGGGTATGCCGAAAAAGGATATGGTGGGTAAGCGTATTTCACCCCTGCTTGAAAGCTATATGGAAAGGCGCAGCACCTATATTTTCGGTCAGGATAAGGACAACCTCATCGTTTCAGAGGAAAGTCCCAGACCCGTCAGCGTTATGTCGCCCATTATCGGCGGCGGAGATGTGATGGGCGCTGTTGTGCTTATGGGCGCAGATAAAATGAGCGCACCCTCACAGACGGATATAAAGCTCACTCAGGTTGCCGCAGGCTTTTTAGGCAAACAGATGGAAGAGTGAATTAAATGCAAAATGCAAAGCGACCTCTCTGTCAAAGCCAACAAGTTGGTTTTGACATCTCCCCTTTCAGGGGAGACAAGGCTATGGTAGCATCTTTCAGAGCATTTTTAGTGCAAAATTGTGGTCGCGGGATTACGGCTGAATAATCTTAAGCTCTCTGTCCGCAGAGTTAAAACTCAAAAACTTGAAGTTTCATCAATCTTAATTTAAAGGCAGGTCACTTCCAATAGGTAGTGACCTGCTGAATTTTTTATAATCGACGGCAGTGGGTGTTTTATCCCGGTTGCCTTTGCGGAGTTTTTTATCGGAAGTGAGTAAATCCGCGACCGAAACTTCTAACTCCTCACTTGTTCCCAAACTCCGCCTTGCCCTCGGGTGTGTCTCTGTAATACTGCGTCTTGGGATTGGGGTGCTTGGTGTTTTTCCAGAGTTCGTCTGCTCTGGGCGCCCACTCTGCTGCAAATTTATCACACTTGCTGCAAAGCATTTCTGCAGTTTCTTCCTGAATAAGATTGGTTGACTTTGCACCCGTTCTCTTTATAATGTCTCTCAGGCACTGAGGATTCTCAAGCATGGGACAGGGTCTGAGGTGATTGTCATTGAAGGGCTGATCGTGTCTGAAAGCCATAAACAAGGGGCTCTGCAGTGCCTCTAAAAGGGTGTGGGTTCTGATATTTGAATCAGAGAAGTGAATGAATACACAAGGCTCCATATCGCCTGCAGAGTTGATGTGGAAGTAGTTTCTTCCGCCTGCGATGCAGCCGCCCACGTACTCACCGTCACTCTGGAAGTCCATAAAGAACATGGGCTTGCCTGTTTTGCCGTTACGCACACGTCTGAGCCACTTATACATATATTCTCTCTGCTCGGGAGTGGGAATAAGCTCAGGTGATGCGTCGTGACCGACGGGCATAAAGTTGAAATAAAGTCCGAATTTGACACCGAGGCCAACCATTTTATCAAGGAATTCGTCACTTGTGACCTGATCAATGTTGTTTCTTGTATAGCATACACTCATGCCGTAAAGGCAGCCCTTGCTTCTGAGAAGCTCCATAGCGGAAATAACCTTCTGATAGTTGCCCTCGCCGCGTCTTTCATCAGTGGAGGCTTCGTCGCCCTCAATTGACAGCGCAAGAGCAAAGTTGCCCACTCTGAGCATATCGTCGCAGAGCTTTTCGTCAACGAGGTGGCCGTTGGTGTATGCCATAAAGCCGCAATCGGGATATTCCTCGCAAAGCTTTATGATATCGTCTTTCCTGATAAGAGGCTCACCGCCGGTGAACATATAGAAATGAGTACCCAGCTCTCTGCCCTGAGACACAATGCTTGACATTTCATCGTAGGTCAGGTTGTTTTTATGGCCGTACTCTGCCGCCCAACAGCCTTTGCACTTGCAATTGCAGGCGCTGGTGGGGTCAAGTAATATCTGAAAAGGTATATTGCACTTGTATTTCTCTCTGTTTTCTCTTACCGCCTTGGTACCCTTGACACCTGCACCCAGACCGACTGCAAGTATCATCTTTTTGAGCATATCTCTGTCAAGGTCACCCAGAATATTCATAGCAAGAGTGTAATAGACATTATCCTGCTCTCTGATTATGCGTCTTGCCGCCTCGATATTTTTCTTGGGGAAAGTGTCACCGAGGAGCTTTTCTGCAAGGTCAATGAGTTTTATGAGATTTTCCTGAGGATTTTTGTCTATATATTTAAGCAGTCCGTCAATAGCAGTACCTACTGCAAGCCTTTCGGCTTTTTCTTTAAGCGTCATTTGCCCTACCTCCGCAAAAAAACATTACAGTATAATATATCATATTATATTTATTTTGTCCATAATAAAAAAGTGAATAATATTTTTTTCTTGTGTTATTCTTAAAAGTAGTGTATAATAAAAAAATCTGTGCTGAAAGGATTATGATATGAACGAAAGAACAAAAGCTACCTTGCTTGCACTTCTCAGAGCAAGCGTTGCTATGATTATATTTGTTATAGCTGTTATAAATTATGAAAAACTCAAAAGCATCGATGTGCGCGCTATTGTTGAAGCATCTTCAAGCCTTATGTTCGCCGTACTGACTATCTGGGGTGTTTATCTGGTAAAATCTGTTCTCTTTATTATACCCGCTTCACTGATATATATTTCAATAGGCATGGCTTTTCCTACGGTAAATGCCTGTCTTATAAGCCTTGTGGGTATTATTCTCGAAATAACCGTGACATATTTCCTCGGTCTCTTCCTTGGCGGCGACTATGTAAACAAGCTCCTTTCAAAAAGCAAGGGCGGGCGTAAAATTCTCGATGCAAAAATCAATGACAATTTCCCTGCTTTTCTTGTTATAAGAGCATTACCCGTCTTTCCCATAGACTTTGTTTCACTTTTCTGGGGTGCATCAAAAGCTAAGTTTCCGCGCTACTTCTTCGCTTCCGTTATAGGCATTATGCCCCGCGTTATCCTCTTCACTATTTTAGGCGACGGAATTTATGATTATATCCCCATTCACCTTATAATCAAGATTGTAATTTTTGCAATTCCCGTGGGAGTTGCGGTCTATCTTATAAGGCACTTTATAAAAATGAAAAAGTCCGACACTGCAGCGGAACAATAAAACGCAGGTCGCTGTTTACTGTGACACAGCGCACCATACCGTTATCGGTTTATCCGGCAAAATCTAATCACCCGAAGCTTTCTTTCACGCATCGGGTGACTTTTTTTAATTTTCAGTTGTTTTCTGCAATTTGCAGATAAGAGTTTTATAAACATATCTGAAACAGATAAGGCTCACTATAAGTGACATAACCTCTGCTATAGGGAAGGCAAGCCACACATTATTCAGCACACCTGTTTTTGAGAGCAGATATGCCGCAGGCAGCAATACGATAATCTGACGGGCAAAGGACACAATTGTTGAAAAATGGCTTCTGCCCAGAGCCTGAAAGGATGCGCCTAAGTTAATGCTTACACCTGCAAAAATGAAGTGTGTGCTTATTATTCTCAGAGCAGGCACACCTATGCTCATCATATCCTCACTTGCTTTAAAAAGCCTGAGCATAGTTTCGGGCATTATCCACATCACAGCCATGCCAAAAGCCATAATTGTAACAGCAATTGCACAGCTGAATTTCAGCGTTGATGTTATTCTTTGTTTATCTCTTGCACCGTAGTTAAAAGCTATTATGGGGATAACACCGTTATTGAGACCGAATATAGGCATAAAAACAAAGGACTGAAGTTTGAAATAAACACCGAAAACTGCAGCCGCAGTTGTTGAAAAGCTCAAAAGTATCTTATTAAGACAGAATGTCATAAATGAGCCGATTGCCACCATTATTATTGAAGGTACGCCGATTTTGTAAATTTCCGCAATTATCTTTCCATCGGGTCTGAAGCCCCTGAAGGAAACGTGAACCTCTTTATTATATTTTTTATTCAGAACTATACCCACTATAAATGCTAAAATCTGACCTATGACAGTTGCAATTGCAGCACCCTTCACTTCAAGGCGCGGAAACGGTCCTATACCGAGGATAAACAGAGGGTCGAGGATAATATTTGTTATTGCGCCTATAAGCTGTGTTATCATAGAAAGAGTTGTTTTACCCGTTGCCTGCATAAGTCTTTCCATGGTCACCTGACCGAAAAGTCCGATTGATACGGCACAGACAACAGAGAGATAGTCTACACCGTAGGAATAAATAGGCGATGAGGGGTCAATCTGTGTCTTGAAGAAAAGGGGTACACCGAAAATACCGAAAAGCATAAAAGCTAAACCGCTGAGTACCGAAAGAAAAACACCCTGGTTAGCAATTTTGTTAACCTTCTCATAGTTTTTTGCGCCCAGATTTCTCGACAAAAGAGCGTTTATACCTACACCGGTACCCGTAGCAACACCTATCATAAGATTCTGCGCAGGGAAGGCAAGGGACACTGCCGTAAGAGCGTCTTCGCAGACCTGAGAAACAAATATACTGTCAACAACATTATAAAGAGCCTGCACCAGCATTGACACCATCATGGGAAGGCTCATAGATATAACCAGCTTTTTTATGGGCATAACACCCATTTTGTTTTCTTTGTGCATTATGTCAAACTCCTTTTTACAGATTTTCCTTTGCTATTATAGCATTATTAAAATTTTAAATCTACACTTTTCAGCAAATTCTTTTATTGATTTTGCACTGTATATACTAAGATTAAATGTGCAATCTGCCGAAGTTTGCAGCATAATTATCTAAATTGACCTTTCTTTTTTTAGACAAAGTGATAAAATAGTTTTTTAGAAGCTTCTAATCTTTAAATTTTTGCATTATTATGGTATAATTTCTGTGAATATTATCCTAAGGAGGATACACAATGAAAAACTTTAAACGCATTATTTCTCTGGTGCTGTGTGCAGCATTGATTTTTTCCTGCGCAGGTATGTTTTCATATGCCGCAGACCTGAGAGAAAAATCACCTGTGGCAGAACTTAACTTCGTCACAATCTCTGACCCTCACTTCTATCCCGAAAGCCTTATGGGCGGCAAGTGCGATGCCTGGCAGGAATATGCAGGCACCAACACGAAGCAGTTTGCGCAGTCTGATCAGATGATGAGAACCGCCATAGAAACTGCCGTTGCCAGAAACCCTGAACTCAAGTATGTTCTTATCCCCGGTGACCTGACAAAAGACGGTGAATATGAGGCTCATACTGCCTTTGCCGCTTTACTTGAGGAGTACGAGGCAAAATACGGTGTTGAATTTATCATCACCAACGGTAACCATGATGTTAACCAGGACAGAGCCCTCACCTTTGAAAACGGCAAAAAGGAAAGAGCAAGAAGTATTCAGGCCGATGAGTTTGCCGAAGTTTATAAAAACCTTGGCTATGACCTTGCTTTCACACGCTATGCAAAAGACAGCGATAATAAAGCAAACGGACTTTCCTATGCTGTTGACCTCAAGGACGAAAAAGGCAACGAGAGCTTCCGCCTTATTGTTATTGACAGCTGCAAATATACCTTCGACGAAGAAACTGCCGACCACGAAACAGGCGGTGCAGTAACAGAAGAGCTTATGCAGTGGGTCAAGGGTCTTGCTGACGAAGCATATGCCAATGGCAAAACTCCCTTTGTTATGCTTCACCACGGCCTTGCAGCTCATATGGAAACCGAGCCTTCAATCACACACGCTTTCCCCCTTGACAACTATATGGAGGTTGCCGAACGTCTTGCTTCATGGGGTATTCACTATGCTTTCACAGGCCACCTTCACACAGACGACATTGCCTGCGTTATAAACGATGACGGCGAGGTACTCTATGATTGTGAAACCGCATCTGTTACCAGCTATCCCTGCACCTACCGTGAAATGACCTTCACCACCTACGGCAGCGGCGAAAGTGACATGAAATTTGAAAGTGTAAACTTTGACGATAAGGCAAAATTCACCTTTGACGGCGTTACATATAATTACGGCACATATAAAAACACCGTTTTCGATAACGCTTTCGGCGGTCTGAGAAGCTCAAACGGCAAGGCTGACACTGCAGTTTTCCTCACAGATATTGTCAAGAACTTCCTTGGCGGTTATGTTGAGCAGATCCGTGACGCAGGCAGTGTAGATGCTTTCCTCAAGACTATGGATATTGACCTCGGCGCACTTATCGGCGGTTTCCTTGAACCCTACATCGGCAGCGGTATCAAGGTAGGCGGCTATAACATTTTCAGTGTTGACAATATTATGTGGTTTATTAATGACCTTTTAGGTCAGGTTTATGACCTCTATATCAAAAACCCCGATACCCTTTATAATCTTCTTGAAGGTCTTATTGCTGAGCTTGCATCACTTCAGGTTTCAGAGCTGCCCTGCACTGAGCTTATTGAAAGCCACGGCATCGGCGATAAAAACCGTCCCGGCAACTTAGGTGATCTTATTCTCACCACAATGGTTTATTGGTACGACGGCAACGAGGGCGCTCAGAATAACGCCTTCCTTCAGGATGCAATTGCAGGCTGTTTAAGCGGTAAAACAATCGAAAAACTTTTCGATCTTCTTATTGATCTTCTTTTACACGACCTTATTGAGGACAGCATTCTCGGCAAGCTTGAAATCCGTCTTGGTAAGCTTATGAATGACGACATCATCGGCAAGGCTCTCGGCGACGGTGTTGATTATCTTGTGAATGTTCTTCTTCAGGGCAACCCCACATATATGAATCTCGTTAATACTGTTTTTGCCCTTGAAATTCTCCCCTACAAGGATCTCTATGACCTTCTCGACCAGCTGGCAATCAGCAAATATATCACCTACAGCCAGTTTGAAGGCCTCGGCAGTTATGTTGCTTATGTGCTGAATGACTTCACAAGTGATAAGAACCCTGCCGAAAAGGGTGACTACGGTGTTACCTATTCAACTCACAGCGTTGAAGTACCCGTAACAAGAGAAAACTACCGTCTGCCCACAAACATCAGCGTAACTCTCGGTGAAGAGAAAAATACAAGTGCTTATATCAGCTGGCTTTCAAAGTCAACAGTTGGCGGCGACATTGAAATTTATAAGGCAGATAAAGAACCCGTCTTCACAGGTACTCCCACAGCAAAGGCCGACTTCGGAATTGACCTGAAATCCGAAACCGTAACGCGCAGCTTCCCCGGCATTGACATCGGTATTGTCGGCTTTATTCAGTACGCATTTGCAATTAACCGTCATGTTGTTACACTCACAGGCCTTGAAGAGGGTGCAACCTATTACTACCGTGTAGGCTCAGCAGAAAAAGGCTGGTGGAGTGACACAGGTGTTATCCGCACAGGTGACGGCGGTAAAGAAGTTACTTTCCTGCATACGACTGACCCCCAGTCACAGAGCGAAGCTCAATACAGCCGTGCATGGGCAACAACCTTAAGAGAAGCCTTTGAGAAATATCCCGAAGCTGACTTCATTATCAACACAGGTGACCTTTCAGACCACGGCAACAACTTCAAGCATTGGTTCTGGCTTTTCAACACAGCGTCAGACAACCTTATGAACACCTATCTTATGCCCACAGCAGGTAACCATGAGGGTCACGGTGAAAATGCTCTTAAGGATAACTTCATTCTTCCCAATGTTCCGGCTCAGGACGAAACAACCGGCACATATTATTCCTTCGATTACAACAATGTTCACGTTGCAGTGCTTAACTCAAATGACCTTGACGAAAACGAAGCTCTCAGCGCAACACAGATTGAGTGGCTGAAAAATGATATGAACAAGAGCGATGCTCAGTGGAAGTTTGTTGCAATTCATAAGGCTCCCTATTCACAGGGTTCACACTATAAGGATAAGGATGTATGCGCTATCCGCGATCAGCTGACCGTGCTTATGCCGGAGCTCGATGTAGATATGGTATTCCAGGGTCACGACCATGTTTATATGAGAACAGGTTCCCTTGTAAACAACGCCCTCACAGGCTTTGAAACAAAATATCTTAACTTCGGCGGCAAGGTTTATCACGCACAGGTTCAGCCCACAGGCACAACCTATGTTATCTCAGGCTGCAGCGGTGTGAAGACCTACATTCAGAATGACCCCTCACTCACAGACGAATACTTCCCCAGAGGCGAGGAAATTCTTTCCTTCGATGAGCCTATGTTCTCGGCGGTGAAGATAGTTGACGGCGTGCTTTACTTCGACGCATACACCGTAACAGAGGATGGCTGCACTGCAGTTGACTCCTTCGCAATTCAGAAGGATACTGCTCAGGGTGATATTGCCGAGGGCTATACTCCTCCCGCTAAAGAGCCTGTGGAAGAAAACACAGAAAACTTCTTTGAAAAGGTTATTTCCGTGCTTGCAAAGATTCTCAAGGTTATGATGAATATTGCAAAGATCTATGTTTTCTGATAATTAAACAAGATTAATCCTCCGGATTTTCCGGAGGATTATTTTTTTCTCCAATGACCTTGACAACGGTAATTTCATATGCTATAATACATTTAACATTTAAGTTAAATGTTAAATAATTCAAAGTGAGGTGATTACATTGAGTTTGCAAAATACACTCAAAGCCCTCTCGGACCCAACAAGGCGTGAGATACTCTCTATGCTCAAAGAAGGCAGACTTTCAGCAGGAGAAATTGTGGAAAACTTTCCCGTCAGCGGTGCGGCTGTGTCAAGACATTTATCAGTACTCAAAGAAGCCGACCTTATAAGAGACGAACGAGACGGCAAATATATTTATTATGAACTCAATGCCTCCGTGCTGGAGGAAATTATGCTGTGGATAACACAGCTGAAGGGAGACGGTGACAATGATTAAAAACAACAAACTGAAAACTCTTATTTCTTCTCTTATTATTCTTTTACCTACTCTTTTTGGCGTGATAATATGGGATAAGCTCCCCGATGAAATGGTGTCACACATAGGTCTTGGCGGCGAGGCTGATGCCTTGAGTCCAAAAGTCCTCTGTGTTTTCGGTCTACCGCTTATCCTTCTTGCTTTACACCTGTTTTCTCTGTGGATAACGGACAAAGACCCTAAAAATAAAAAGCAGAATAAAAAGGCGATGGGTATTGTATTCTGGATTTTGCCTGCAGCAAGTCTGTTTGTTAATTCCATGATTTATTCCACAGTGCTTCGCAAGCAACTCAATCCTATGATTTTTGTTATCAGCTTTCTTGCCTTTATGTTCATTTTCATAGGCAACTATATGCCTAAATGCACACAGAATTCTACCCTTGGCATAAAAATTAAATGGACTCTCGAAAACGCCGAAAACTGGAGAGCCACCCACCGTTTCAGCGGTAAGGTGTGGTTTATCTGCGGTTTCCTTCTTCTGCCCTGTATCTTATTGCCTGAAGAAGCGTTACCTTTCATTCTTTTCGGTGTCATATCAGTAACAACAATACTTCCCACAGCTTACTCATATCTTTATTATAAGAAGCAGCTCAAAGAGGGTAATTATGTAGCTAAGAACATTATAAAAGAAATGCCGAAAGCATATAAAATTATAACTATCGTCTGTCTTGCGGCAATTCTCATATTTGTTCCTCTTATTTCATGCACAGGTGATATAAACTTTATTACAGATGAAGCTGCCCTCGAAATTCAGGCGGACTATTATCACGATATCACCGTCAGCTATGACAGCATAGATGATATTGAGTTCCGAGAGGTAACTGCAGGCGGTCTCAGAACAAGCGGTTTCAGCTCATTCAGACTTCTTATGGGACAGTTTAAAAATGACGAATTCGGCTATTACACACGCTACACCTACTATGATGATGCAGGATGTATAGTAATCACTGTGGGTGAAGATAAGCTTGTTATCGCAGCAAAAACTCTGACAGAAACAAAAGCACTTTATGATACGCTGACAGAGAAAATCAAATAACAACAAAAGCAGGGATTGTCGTTTGACTTTCCCTGCTGTAATTTTATCTTTTTTACGGCAATCGCTTTCCGCACTGATTACAGAAATCAAAATCTCCCTGCACCCTTGCACCGCAATAGGGACAGTATTTGCTGTCACTGCTGAGACTTTCCTTTTGCGTATATTCTCTCTTTTCGCCGAAGCGTTCATTCCAAGGGTCGATTTCCTCACCGTCTTCGGTTATATCAAAAGATGAATATCTGTTTTTGCCTGTGGCATTTTTGAAATTATAGATAACCTGTACTATGGCAATTGCAACAAAGACAAGGCCGAAAAGACCGAATATGCCTGCGCCCATTGAAACGGCTGCTATTGTCCACACTACGCCGAAAATTGCAACAAATATGCCCACAATTGCGCTCATCATTGATGGGCCTCTGCCCGGCTTTACGCTTTTCATAATATCACCTTATTCTTCAAATTCTACTCTTACTGCGCCGACGCCACCCTCAATTTCAACAAAAGCGGCACCGTCGCCGATAACGTTTCCGTCAGATATCTTCTCACCGTCAACTCTGAAATCACCTATGCCTGTTTCGGTGCTGAGAGTGTAATCCTCTTTTTCACCTTTAAGGGTAAGTCTGAGTTCGCCAACACCTGCCTCAACAGTGCTTTTACCTGTGAGACGTGAGGTTATTTCCGTTCTGCCGACACCTAAGGATATTTCAAGGTTACTGATATTTCCGTCAGTAATTGTCATTTCACCTGCACCGCCGTCAATATTGGCATTTGAGGTAACTCTGAGAGTGTCAATACTCACCTGACCTGCGCCTAAATCAAGGTCGAGAGTATCACATTTTAAGCTTTCAATATAGATATCTCCCGCGCCGGCGCTGAGTGTAACCTTTTTAAAGCTCATTTTCTCGGGTACCGTAATGAGAAGCTTGCCCGTCGCATCAAAGCCAAAGAAGGAATTGTCTTCGTTTTCTATTTCCAGCTTGCCTTTTTCTTCACTGAAATCGAAATTCACACCCGAATATCTGACAGTGAGCTTGTCGCCTTTTTCTATAACTATGTCGGCAGCACCGACTTCAATTTCCAGCTTTTCTATCTTATCACTGCTTACGGTGTATTCCTTAAGCTCCGAGAACTCTGCTTTGTTTTCCTTTATCTCATTTTTAAGGGACTTCACACCGCTTATGGTCAGCAATGCAGTCACGCCGCCACCGATAATAGTGACAATGAGAAAAATCGCAAGCGCCGTGGCACAGTATTTTATAAGTCTCTGAAATGAGGTCATTTAATATCAACTCCTCCGAAAAGGCAGACAGCACTTATATAAACCGTGGGAGCGCCGGGAAGCTCAGCGAGTCTTCTCTCATCCTCAGTGCCGCCGAAAATTGCCGTTGACTTGATCTGCACATTCACATTGTCCGGCAAGAAAATATCAACACCGCCGAAGGTTGCGTTAGCGTTGATGATTACATCTTCTGTGATAATTGCACCGCGAAGGTCGCATATAACACTGCCGAAAACTGCCGTCAGGTCGTTACCGTAGAAGGTCTGACCGTCATATTTTATGCTCTTGCTTCCAAATGTAGCGCAGTGGGTATCCTCCTGACCTTTTCTCTCGTTGAAGCCTTTAAATGCCGCTTTCTTAGCCTTGCCCATAAAAGCATCCTTGAAAACAAGTGACAGGCCTATTATAACAAGTACGGTGGGAATAAGCAGCTTCCATATCATATCAAAGGTAAGGATTCCCTGACAGGCAAGAAGAAGCACCACACCAATAATAATACCGATAATGTTACCCGTCTTATCTCTGCTTCTGAAAAGCTCAATCGTACAGGGTACAATAATAAACATAGTCCACCAACCATCAAAGAAAATATCTTTGATTTCAATCACATCAAAGGCACTCAGGCCGAAAACCACACCGAGGACAATAAAGAGAAGTCCCCATAAAACATTGCTCATTTTTTTCATAAATTCTTTCACACTCCTTAAGTGACTATGGTTTAATTATATGGGTTTGTCGGCAAAAAGTCAATAGAACAAAACGAGAAGCAGGCTTTTACCGTCTGCTTCTCTTATTACATTATAGTATATTATGCTTCGGTTACGGTTATTCTGCACTTGGCGGAAACGCCGTATCTCACACTTGTGACAGTGATTTCAACTACACCTGCAGAAACTGCAGTGATTGTTCCGCCGTCAACTGTAGCTATCTTACCGTCGCCGCTTGTCCAGATAACAGTTTTATCGTTGGCGTTTTCCGGCAGAATTTCAGCTGTGACCTTTTTCGTGTCGCCCACCTTCATAGTGAACTCTGTCTCGCTTAGCTTAATTTCACCTACAGGCTCTCTGACAGTAACAAGACACTGAGCATATACAGTTTCATCGCTTGCGGAAATTGCCTTTATAACAGCCTTGCCGCTCTTTTCCTGAGCTGAAACAACACCGTCAATTACCTTTGCAACGCTCTCGTCACTTGAAGTCCAGATAATGCACTTATCGTCAATGTTTTCAGGTGAGAGAGTGGGAATAAGAGTTATGCTTTCCTTATAATCGAGCATTGCATCAGCCTTGTCCAGCTTGATTTCCTTTATACCCTGAAGCACTCTTACAATACAGAAGGCGAAGTGATTGCCGTCTTCACTCTTTGCAGTGATAACTACAGAGCCGCTTCCCAGAGCCGTTACCTTACCGTCCTTGACAGTGGCAATTTTTTCGTCAGAGGAAGTCCATATAAGCTTTTTGTTTTCGGCATCTTCGGGAATAACCGCAGCCTTTATCGTGAGGGTCTTGCCCACATAAACCGTTTCTTTTGCATTCGGGAATGTAACACTTTCAACATGCTTGATTACAGTTACGGTGCATTTTGCCTCGAGACCTGTGTCCTGTGTTTTTGCAGTGATTACAGCCGTACCCCTGCCCACTGTGGTAACAACACCGTTTTCAACCTTAGCGACATTTTCGTCTGAGGATGTCCAGATGATATTTTTATTTGTCACGTCTTCGGGAGTGATTGCGGGCTTGAGAGTGAGGCTTTCACCAAGGTACAAGGTAGCCTTTTCTTCACTGAGAGTGATTGTCTTACTGCTGACCTTGACGGTTACCTTACATTCAGCAAACACGCCGTCGGTTGTTGTGGCAGCTCTGATAACAGCTTCACCGCCTGAAACAGCCATCACCTTGCCGTTTTCGTCAACGGTAGCAATCTTTTCATCGGAGGATGTCCAGGCAATTTGTTTCTCCGTTGCATTTTCGGGCAATACACTTGCAGTGAGAACCTTGCCCTTGCCCTTTTCGAGAGTGACCGCAGCGAGACTGAGCTCAACCTTTTCGGCAAGCACCATAACCTTTACCTTACACTTGGCAACTGTCTTGCCGTCTGACGCGGTGGCAGTGATAACAGTTTCACCGACTGCTATAGCTGTGATATTGCCGTCTTTATCAACTGTTGCGATTTTTTCATCGCCTGACTTATAAGTCACGGATTTATCGTAGGTATTTTCGGGAAGCACCTTTGCGTTTAAGCTGAACTTGTCGCCTACGTTGAAGGTCTTGCTTTCGGCTGCAAGCTCAATAGCTGTGGGAAGCTGTCTTACTGTTACCTTACACTGAGCAACAAGCTTTTCGTTATCGGCGCTGACAGCCTTGATAATAACCTCGCCGCCTGCAACTGCAGTAACCTTGCCGTCTTTGACGGTGGCAACATTTTCGTCTGAGGAGGTCCAGATTACATTTTTATCCGTTGCATCCTCGGGAAGCACCGTTGCATTTACGGTGAAGCTTTCATCGCTGTAAACAGTCTTATCCTTTATATCAACTGAGATGCCTGTTACTGCTCTCTTGACGATAACCTTAACTTCCTTAAAGGCATCGGGATTCTGATTTGAGCGTATCTTCACAATTGTTTCGCCCTTCAAAAGACCTCTGACAGTGCCGTCAGCTTCAACGAGAGCTATGCTTTCATCTTCAATTGTCCAATACATAGCAGTGTTTTCTGCATTTTCGGGAAGTACCTTTGCATTTATCTTAACAGTACCGTTTTCATAAACAGCGTATTCGTCCTTATCGGTTTCAATTGAGTCAACGCTCTGAAGCACCGTTACCTTACACATCTTCACAACCTTATCGTTGTTCTTTGCCTTAACGGTTATAAATGTTGTACCTTTGGCAATGCCCTTGACAAGACCTTTTTCGTCAACTGTGGCTACGCCTTCATCACCGCTTGAGAAGACAACTTCCTTGTCTGTTGCATCTTCGGGAAGCACCTTATAATCCAGCAGCTGTGATTTTCTGTTGTAGATTGTCATTTCCTGAGTGATAAGCTCAATATCCTCAAGAGGCTTGATAACAGTTACCTTACAGGTATCCTTTTTATCGTTTTCCTTGGATGTAACGGTGATGGTTGCGGTACCGCAGGCAAGTGCCTTGATATTGCCGTTTTCGTCAACGGAAACTATCTTATCGTCTGAGGTTGAGAAGGTGTATCCCTTTTCGGTTGCATTTTCAGGGCTGACAGTTGCGTTGAGCTTATGCCCTGCACCGAGGATGACCTTGATATTGCTTCTGTCAAGTGAAATTGAGGTTACATGCTGCTTGACTGTAACACTGCACTTAGCAGTCTTGCCGCCTTCCTTTGTCTTAACGGTGATAACTGCAGTGCCTGTGCTGACACCTGTAACAACACCCTTTGAGGAAACCTTGGCAACCTTTTCGTCTGATGATGAGAAGGTAACTGCAGGCTCATTTGCATCAGCGGGAATTACGCTTGCCTTGAGGGTCAGCTTTTCACCTGCATAAACCGTTGCCTCGCTCTTAGCCAGTTCAACGCCGGCAACAACCATATAAACTGTTACCTTGCAGGTTGCCTTAAGACCGTTTTCACTTGTGGCAGTTATTGTTGCTGTACCCTTGCCGACACCTGTAACCACACCCTTTGAGGAAACAGTAGCAATCTTCTTGTTGCTCGAAGTCCATTTAACTGTCTTATCCGTTGCGTTTGAGGGTGAGATAGTTGCCTTAAGAGTGAGAGGCGCATCTGATTTAACTGTTGCAGTTGTTTTATTGAGTGCAATCTTTGTTACTGCTCTCTTGACCTCAACGGTGCATTTTGCAGTGAAGGAGCCGTCCTTTGTCTTGACGGTGATAACTGCAGCGCCCGGCTTTACGGGAGTGACAACACCTGTGGATGAAACCTTAGCAACGGCAGTGTCGCTTGAAGACCATGTAACTGTCTTTACAGTTGCGTCTGAGGGCGAAACTGTTGCCTTGAGGGTGAGAGTTTTATCGAGATATAAAGTCTTTTCTGAGGCGTTGAGCTTGACGCCCGTAACCTTCTTGACTACATTTATAGTACATTTTGCAGTGTAGCCGCCGTCAGCAGTTGTTACGGTTATAGTGGTCTTGCCTAATTTCTTTGCAGTAACCACACCGCTTGATGATACAGTTGCAATGTTCTTGTCGGCAGTTTTCCATGAAACTGTTTTGTTGCTCGCATCTGAGGGAGTGATTGTGCCCTTGAGAGTGTATTTATCGCCAACCTCTAAGTAGAGTGAAGTTTTGTTGAGCTTGATGCTCTTGACAGGCTTAACAACATTTATCTGACAGGTTGCTGTCTTGCTGCCCTGAGTGGTTTTTGCAGTGATAACCGCATAACCTACACCCACTGCCTTTATTTTACCGTTAGCATCCACTGTTACAACATCGTTGTCACTTGATGACCAGGTAACAGTTTTATATGTTGCATTTGAGGGTGAAATTGTGGGAGTTATTGTTGTGGTGCTTCCGTATTTCATAGTGAGTGAAGTCTTATTGAGCTTGACGGATTTTACGGCAGTGTACACCGTAACGGTGCAGGTTGAGCTGAACTTTCCGTCCATAGTAGTGGCGGTAATTTTAACATTACCTGCCTTAATGCCCTTGACAACACCCTCTGCGCTTACGGTTGCAATTTTTGTGTCGGCGGATTTCCATGAAACATTCTTATTGCTTGCGTTGTCAGGCTTGACAGTTGCCTTGAGGGTCTTGGTTTTGCCTATACCCACCTTGAGGGTCTTTTCTGAAACAGTAACACCCGTTGGAGGCTGAGTGACAGTAACCTTGCAGTGAACGCTGGCATTGCCGTCACCTGATGTGGCAGTGATTGTTGCCGTACCTGAGGCCACCGCCTTGATAACGCCCTTTTCGCTTACAGTGGCAACCTTGGTGTTGCTTGACTTCCAGGTTACTGTTCTGTCGGAAGCGGTTGTAGGCTTGACAGTTGCAACAAGGGTCTTTGTCTTGCCTGCATTGATTGAAATATTGGTAAAGTCGAGGGTTACCTCTGTTGCAAGCTGCACAACTTCAACAACACATGAAGCTGAGTAGCCGCCGTCTTTTGTGGTTACGGTGATTTTTGCCGTACCCTTTGTGCGTGCAGTTACCTGACCCGCTTCGTTTACCGTTGCAACACCGGTGTTGGAGCTTGACCATGTGAGGTCTGTGTTTTCAGCATCGGCAGGCAGCACGTTTGCTGAAAGAATTCTCTTTTCGCCCTTTGGAATGGTTACTCTGTCTGCTGCCAGCTTAACACCTGAAGCTGCTACATAAACATTTACATTACATGTTGCTGAGCAGGCACCGTCCTTTGATGTTGCGCTGATTGAAACATAACCTGCATTCTTTGCAGTTACAACACCGGAAGCGCTTACGGTTGCAATATTTTCATCTGATGATGTCCAGATAATATCCTTTTCCGTTGCATCCTCGGGAGCAATTGTTGCTTTGAGAGTCTTTGTCTTGCCTCTTGCAAGCTTTATGCTGTCTGAGGCAAGTGTGATGCTTGTTACGGGCTGAATAACTACTATTCGGCACTGACGCTGGAAGCCGCCGTCTTTTGTGACAGCCTTGATTATTGCTTCACCCGTTGCAACTGCCTTGACAATACCCGTTGAGGAAACGGTTACCACGCTCTTGTCGCTTGAAGTCCAGGTGATGCCCTTTTCACTTGCGTTGGCAGGAGTGATTGTTGCTATAATGGGCGCGCTTTCGCCTTTGATAAGGCGCATGGCACTTGTTTCAAGGGTCATACCCGTAACGGGAATTTTTTCGTCTACGGTTACTGCGCAGGTTGCCGTGTAACCGCCGTTTTCTGTTCTGACGGTGATGATAGCAGTACCCTTGCCCACTGCGGTAAGCTTGCCCGCAGAAGTAACAGCCACAATCTGTGAGTTGCTTGTTGACCAGGCAACATTACGGTTGGTTGCCGTTTCGGGCAGTACTGTTGCATTGAGGGTGATGGTCTGACCGAGATACATATTTCTTGTTGAGTAATCAAGGGCAACGCCGCTTGCATCCTGAAGGACTGTGACGAGACATTTTGCGCTGAAACCGCCGCTGACAGTTGTTGCAGTGATATAGCAGCTGCCGCCTGCAACTGCAGTGACAAGACCTGTTTCGGAAACCACTGCCACCTTTTCATCACTTGTTGACCATGTGACCTCTTTATTCGTGGCGCTTGTGGGAGTAATAACGGGATTGAACTGATATTTATAGCCTGCCCAGAGTGTGAGTGTGTCTCTGCCGAGAGATACGCCCTGAGCTGAAATAACAACTGTTACCTTACATTCTGCAGTGTGACCTCCGTCGGCAGTGGTGCAGGTGATTACCGTAGTGCCGACTGTTTTGCCTGTGACAACACCGTAGGGATCTACCGTAGCAACGCTTTCGTCACTTGAACGCCATGTCACTTCCTGATTTGATGCAAATGAAGGTGTGATTGTGGGCTTAAGAGTGATTGTGTCACCTGTGCTGACAGTCTCGGCAGGTGAAATTGTAACACCCTTTACGCTTTGTGTAACTGTGATTACACAGGTGTCGGATTCTTCTGAGCCGTCAAGGGCAGTTGCCTTGATAACAACCTCACCGGGATATTTTGCTGTAACAACACCGTTCTGGTCAACAGTTGCTATTTTGCTGTCGCCTGATGTCCATTTAACATCGCTGTATTTATCACCGTCATTTGTTGTGACGGTAGCCTTGAGCTGAAGAGTTTCTTCGCCGTCAAGAGCTGCACTTTCTCTGTCGAGGGTAACACTCTTTGCCTTTGCAGCAACTCTGAGAGTACCTGAAGCGGAAAGCTTTGAGCCGTCGGTTGTGGTGGCGGTTATGGTACACACGCCCTTTGCCTGAGGATAAAGCACGCCGTTTTTGTCTACCTTACAGATCTTTTCGTCGCTGCTCTTCCATGAAAGCACCTGATTGCCTGCTTCTTCGGGAGTAATAACCGCAGTGAACTTTGCGTCCTCTGTGGTGAGAGTGATAACCTTTACACTCTCTTTGAATTTAAGTGAAGCCACCTGAGGCTGAACCTCAACAACAAAGGAGCCTGTAACTCCGCTGCCGTCTGTGGCAGTGTAGGTTATTCTTGTTCTGCCCTCAGTGAGAGCATTTATTTTAACACTTGCTGTTGAACCTGAAACGGCAGGGTCCGAAACAGAGGCAACAGCCGGCTTGGAAGACTTCCAGTCAATGTCTTTTACGCTGGCATCTGTAGGTGCAATGCCAAGCTTGAAGGTTTCTGTTTCGCCTTTTACGAGGTAAAGAGTTTCTGAAACGAGGGTGGTTGTGGGAATAAGCGAAGTGATGTGAACTGTCTTTTTAACGGTGACCTTGCAGGAAGCACTGACGCTTGTTTTGTTGTCGTCTGTTGCAGTTACCTTTATGGTGCAGGCACCGGGAGCATTTGCCGTTACAACACCCTTATCGTCAACACTTGCCACTGCAGTGTTAGTGGATGACCATGTGTAGTAAACCTCGCCTGTGGGAGTTGCCGAGGAATCAACGCCCAGTGCGCTTGCCGTGAGAGCTTTTGTCTGGTCTTCAAAAAGAGTGATTTCGCTGCTTGAAAGCTTAACAGAAGAGAGAGGATTAAGCACAGTAACGTCACACTTTGCGGTTTTGCCGTTTGAAGTTGCAGTAATTGTCACCTTCGAGGGTGTATATTTTCTCACAGTGACAACTGCCTCAAGGTCGTTTTTCTTTTCAACGCTGACATAGCTGCTGTTGTTAGATGACCATGTAACAGGGTCACCTGCATTTTCAGGGTTGAGGGTAACAGTGAGTGTGGCTGTCTTGTTCACATCAACGGACACTGCCGATTTATCCAGAGCGATGCTCTGTGTGTGAGGCACAAGATTTTTTATAGCCTTTCTCAGATCTTCTGCTGTCTGGTCTATTTCAGCCTGAGAGTAGTCTCTTATCCAGTTCCAGTCGATGATATTCTTTGCCTGCTTGTAGTAAGCATCAAGAAGGCTTGTATCTATGTATTTTTCCCACTCACTTTTGGGCGGTACGCTTTCATAAACCTTCTCCAGCTCCGTAATATCCCCTGCATAAGCCTCAATGGTGAACACATCAGCCAATGGAGTTACGGGTACACTGCTGAGCAGCATAATTCCGCATAAAACAAGACTCAATACTCTCTTCTTCATTTTGATTACCTCGTTTCTTAAAGTTTAGATTATAATAATTAATATGTCATCAATGTTAAATATTCTGTTGTTTTGATAACAACTATATAATACTATAATTGGGCATAGGAGCCTATTATAAGTATTCTACATTATAGAGCAAAATTTTTCTCGTGTCAACCGAAGAAAGAAATCTGTTGTAAAAGTTTACAATTTATGCTAATATTGTTTTAAAAGATTACACATTCAAGGAGAATCCCTTATGAAAAAATTTATATCATGGAATGTAAACGGCATCAGAGCCTGTGTACAGAAGGGCTTTACGGAATCCTTCAAGGAGCTTGATGCAGATATATTCTGCCTGCAGGAAACCAAGCTTCAGGCAGGTCAGATTGACCTTGACCTCCCCGGCTATCATCAGTATTGGAACTATGCCGAAAAGAAAGGCTACTCCGGCACCGCCGTTTTCACAAGGCAGGAGCCTCTTTCGGTTTTTTACGGCATGGACAAGGCCGAGCATGACACCGAGGGCAGACTTATTACTCTCGAGTATGACAACTTCTATTTCGTGTGCTGTTACACACCCAACGCTCAGGACGGTCTTAAGAGAATCGACTACCGCATGAAGTGGGAGGATGACCTGAGAGAATATCTCTCGTCCCTGAGTGCAAACAAGCCCGTTGTTTACTGCGGAGACCTTAATGTTGCCCACAACGAAATTGACCTTAAAAATCCGAAAAGCAATCGCGGCAACGCAGGTTTTTCAGACGAAGAGCGTGGCAAATTCTCACAATTGCTTGAGGCAGGCTTTGTGGATTCCTTCCGCTATCTTTATCCCGATGCGGAAGGCGCATATTCCTGGTGGAGCTACCGCTTTCAGGCAAGACAGAAGAACGCCGGCTGGCGCATAGACTATTTTGTGGTGTCAAGCTATGTAAAAGATAAGATTATCGACTCGAAAATTCACCCTGAAATTTTCGGCTCAGACCACTGCCCCGTGGAGCTTGACATCGATTTGTAATCGATGTCAAGAATTCGGAATGCGGAATTCGGAATGCGGAATTGCGGGTAGGTTTCATCAAAAATAAATCTTTACCCCGCAGGGTAAGCCGTCCCTATTAAAAGTGGCGGGAAGCAATTTCCCTTCTATGGCAAAATTCGTCGCCATTCCTAATTCCGAATTCATAATTCCGCATTCAAAACGAGCATTCTCGTTTTGCGAGAGTTATTTCAAGGTCTGCTGAGTGGCTATAGACTCACTCCCACACTATAATAAAATCACAAACACACAAAAGGAGTGACCGGTTATGACAAACAAATCAATAGGCAGCTTTCTTGCAGAATTGCGCAAGGAAAAAGGCATCACACAAAAGGAGCTTGCAGATTATCTTAATGTTTCGGATAAGACTGTCAGCCACTGGGAATGTGATAATTACTCACCTGACATAAGCGTTATTCCCCTGCTCGCTGAGTTTTTCGGTGTCACCTGTGACGAGCTGCTCAAAGGCGAGAAAAAGCCGCCTGAATATAATGAAAACAATTTCAGCTATGAGCCGCTGACAAAAGAAAACGAATTTGAGAAGTACGCCAGAATCAGAATTCTCAACGCCTACAACAAGCTGAAACTTACAAATGTTATTGCCGTTTTCGTTTCGTTAATTATGTGGGCCGGACTTTATACTGTTATTCAGCTCGTTGAGCATCGGGTAGGTATAAATGATTTCGAATCCTATGGTGCCATAGTCGTTGCAATTTTCTCTGCGGCAACCGGTGCAATCACCTTGCTCTCGGCGCATCTCAGATTTATGAGTACACTTAATATGTGTCCCTTCGGTGAAGAAGAACACATCAGATGGAGACGAAAGGCTATAAGACTGTATATTCTTCCTCTTATAATTTTTGCGTTCATCTGCATTTCTACCGTTATCGTGTTTATGCCTCTTGTCAACGCACCAATAGTTGACACCCAGACCATGCCTCTTTCAGACCATCTCGAAAATGAAGGCTACTATGCCGTTGACCCGTCAGAAGTGATTTCGGGTGAGGCCGTTGTTTCGGCTCAGGACGAAGGTCTTTCGCAGGAAGGATATATTTCAGGCGAGATTACTGTTGCAGATAAAGAATAACACACCTGTGTGAAAACTGTATGAAATCTTATGCTGAAATTTCTTGAACAATAGCCACTCTCAAAATCTGAGAGTACATTCCCCGACTGTCTTGTGTACTTTTTCAAGGGGTACTGATATACTAAAACCACAGACAGAAAAGGAGGTACCTTTATGAAAATGTCTCTCGGTGCTTTTATAGCACACTTAAGAAAAGAAAAAGGTCTTACACAGAAGCAGCTCAGTGAAATATTAGGAGTTTCAGATAAAACCGTCAGCCATTGGGAAAGAGAGGAATCCTCTCCCGATATAAGCATTTTGCTTTTAATTGCAGAAACCTTTTCAATAACTGTTGACGAGCTGCTTAAAGGCGAAAGAACAATTGAAAATAATAGCAATAACAGCGTCATCGACAGCAATCCTCCCCCTCCCGTTTTGCAGCCTGAAGATGATTTTCACAAATTCAAAACTTACAATATCATAGCTGCAGCCGTATCGGGTATCGCTTTCCTGTGTGGAATATGTACCTTTGTTTTTCTCGGCATCCTGATTATAGCCTTTGATCTGCTGGTCTTCGGTGTCTCTTGCATATGTGCATGGATTTTATACTATAACTATGTCTACAAAAACAAGGGCAACGCCCATCTTCGCGAAAAAGCATTGCGTGTAAGCAGTATAGTTTTCTATTGCAACTTTTCCTTTGCCCTCATTGCCGTTACCTCACTGTTTATCAACATTATAGGCGGTTTCATTTTCCTTGCATTTATAATTGTCCCCCTGCTCTGCCTTGGTATAGAGCTTCTGCTGAGAAAGAAAGGTATATTACCCAAAGACCCTGACTGGCCTGAGCCGAGAAGAAAGAAGCTTAAGCTGAAGCTTTCATGCACTGCCCTTGCCTTCCTTCTTCTTTTCGGAGTGCTTTTTGCAAACGAAGAGTATCACCCCTACCACACCGTATTCAAGCACGCGGAATATGAAGAATTCACTGACCGAAAATCTTTCGAGGAATATATCTCAGCTGAGGTTGCAGCGCCAAAAGAAAAATTTGCGGACAAATACGACCTGCCTTATGACATAGCAGTATACAAAGAAAACGATAACAGTGAGCGCTATTTCGTTTCCTACAGAAACGATAAGAACATGACCTACTCTATGTTTTTCGACTACGGCAACAAAGAGGTAGTGAAAATCCGCACCACCGACGGCAACGGTTTTCCCGTTAAATGCTATACACACAGCGCTTTAATAGAGGCGGAAAAGAAAGCTGAGCCTGAAATAAAAACAATTAAAATCTGTCTGCTTATGCTTTACCCCATTTCAATCGCAGCAGCATTTTATGTCTATTTTGCCATAAAAAAGAAAAAGGGACTATAACGAAGTCCCTTTAAGCATACAAACTGCACAAAAACTGCCCCACTCTCCCGTACCAACAAAAGGAAATAAAAAAATTTGAAGAAATTTGCAAAAAGGTATTGACAAACGACTTTTGTTCGTATATAATAGCCTCACTGATTAAGACGAGTGCGCGAAAGTGCAGCGTAGTCGGTGTTTTTAGCGATGAGGGTCCACCCGTTCCCATCCCGAACACGGTAGTTAAGCTCATCAGTGCTGACAATACTTGGCTGGAAGCGGCCCGGGAAGATAAGGCGATGCCGACACAGTATAAAGAACCGCAGTAATAACTGTGGTTTTTTCTTTTTTATTTTTATTTTCCTATTGATATTTCTCCCCTGAATATAATATAATGAAGAAGGACAATAATAAGCTCATAACTGTTAGGAGTGATTTTAGTGGCAGGAAATGTCATCTTTATGCCCGATATTGAATATAAGTCCTGGTGCAACAGAAACAAAGAGCTTCTTGAGGAAATAACTAAAACGGGCAAGGTTTCAACTATGTGGCTGAAAAAGGATAACAATAAAAATTTCCTTATCAGGTACTTTAAGGAATGCGGATATACAATTTCAATAGACGAATAAGGAGAAAACCAAAATGAAGGACTTAGCAAAAATCGTGAAAACAATTACAATTGCCACAAAGGTGGTGAAGATTGCTTCTCTTTGCCTCACAGTCGGCGCAACGGTGCATTCACTTATCCCCAAATATGATAAGATTGAAGGCATTGACACAGATAAACTCATCAGCGACCATCTGCCGCAGCAGTAACAATATTGATATTTAACCGACCGTCATCTTAAAGGTGGCGGTTGGTTTTTTGTACTCCCTACTGAACACAAACTGCGAGACAGATCACAAAATGAGATGTGGACTTTACTTTGATTAATAAGTATAATTAAAACAGAAACTTCTGAATAACGTGAAAGGAAAAATGATATGAATACTGTTTTTTCAAATAATCTTAAAAGATTCAGACAAGATAAAAAATTTACTCAAGAGCAAGTGGCTGAAATCCTCGGTGTGAGCGCCCACACGGTTTCACGCTGGGAATGCAGCACCACCTTGCCCGATGTTATGATGCTCCCCCAACTTGCAAGGCTTTATTGTGTAACTGTTGATGACTTTTTCAAAGAAAACTCCACCGCTTATGAAAACTACGCTCAGCGTTTAGCCTCAGTTTTTGAAGCTACACATGACCCCGAGGATTTTATCCGTGCAGATATTGAGTTTAAAAAACTCATGCAGGATAATAAACTCACCCCATTAGATATGTGGCTCTACGGTGTCAGCCACCAGTTTATGATGAATTACTGCATTGAGAAGGCTTTTTATTGGTTTGATAAGGTGCTGGAGAAAGGTAAGCAAACAGATGAGTTTGCTTATGGCAAAACACGCATACAAAGAATGAAACTTTGCTCTCAACTAGGCAAAAATGAAGAAAACATCACAAGTCAGCTTGAAATTATCCGGAACAACCCTAACGATGCAAGTGAATGGGGCTTGTTGCTTGCTGCCTTTATGTTTGCAAAACGTTATGAAGAAGCATATCAATATTTCCTCAAGGCGATTGCCCTGTTCCCTGAGGAGTGGGAGCTGTATATTCACGGTGGAGATATCTGCGAAAGATTAAAGCGGTATGATGAGGCTTTCACATGTTGGGACAAAGCAGAGGCTCTCGGGACGGACTTTCTTGACGGCAAATATTCAAAAGCCGAGTGTCTTGAATATTTAGGCGAATATGAAAAAGCGTATAAAATATGGCAGGAAATTGCGGAAGACCTGTTAAAAAAAGGATATGACATAGAGGCACACATGCCCAAGCAGCATGCAAAAGCATGCTTAGAAAAAATAACAATCGTATAACACAACCTATTCCGACCGTCATCTTAAAGGTGGCGGTTGTTGCTTTTTGTACAATTATACCAAAAAATCTGCCGTCTGTCTGTGCAAATTCAACTTGCACTAATCCTCTTTTAGTGATAAAATAGTAAAGTTAAAAATATGCAAAAATAAGGTGAAATAATGGACATCAGAAACGAAGTAAGAAACGTTGCAATTATTGCCCACGTTGACCACGGTAAGACTACCCTTGTTGACGAGCTTTTAAAGCAGAGCGGTACCTTCAGAACCAACGAGCAGGTTGCCGACAGAGTTATGGACTCAGGTGACCTCGAAAGAGAAAGAGGTATCACTATCCTTTCAAAGAATACGGCTATCCACTATAAAGACACTAAAATCAATATCGTTGACACTCCGGGTCATGCCGACTTCGGCGGTGAGGTTGAAAGAATCCTTCTTATGGTTGACGGTGTACTTCTTCTCGTTGATGCCTTTGAAGGCTGCATGCCCCAGACACGCTTCGTGCTGAAAAAGGCTCTCGGGCTTAAGAAAAAGGTAGTAGTTGTTGTAAATAAAATCGACCGTCCCGGCGCAAGACCCACCGAGGTTATTGACGAGGTGCTTGACCTGTTTATCGAGCTTGGTGCAGACGAAGACCAGCTTGAATTCCCCGTAGTTTATGCAAGCGGACGTGACGGTTACGCCAGCCTTGACGACAATGCAAGAGACGGCGATATGCGTCCTCTTCTTGATGCTATCCTCGAAAATATCGATGCCCCCAGAGGTGACCTGAACGGTCCCACACAGATACTCTTCTCATCACTTGATTACGATGACTATATCGGCAGAATCGGCATCGGCAGAGTGGAAAGAGGCTCAGTTAAGCAGGGCCAGCAGGTGGTACTGTGCAACAATAACGGCGAAAGCAGAAATGTAAGAATATCAAAGCTCTATCAGTTTGAGGGTCTTAAAAGAGTTGAGGTTGCTACTGCGTCCCTCGGCGACCTTGTGTGTGTATCGGGTATATCCGAGCTTAATATAGGTGACACTGCCTGTGACCCGGAGCATGTGGAAGCTCTTCCCTTTATCAAAATTGACGAGCCTACAATTTCAATGAACTTCATTGTCAACAACAGCCCCTTCGCAGGCAAGGAAGGCAAGTTTGTCACCTCAAGAAACATCCGTGACCGCCTTTTCAAAGAGGTTGAAACCAATGTATCAATGCGCGTTGAAGAAACCGATACCACAGACTCCTTCAAGGTCAGCGGCAGAGGCGAGCTTCACCTTTCAATACTTATTGAAACTATGCGCCGCCAGGGCTATGAGTTCCAGGTTTCACGCCCCAAGGTTATTCTCAAGGAAGAAAACGGCGTAACAATGGAGCCTATGGAGCTTCTTATCGTTGAGGTACCCGAGCAGTATGCAGGCTCAGTTATTGAAAAGGTCTGCTCACGAAAGGGCGAGCTTGAAAATATGGGCGCACGTGACGGCGGCTCAACACATCTGGAGTTCAAGGTGCCTGCACGCGGTCTTATCGGCTACAGAAGTGAGTTTATGACCGACACCAACGGCAACGGTATTATGAATCAGCTCTTTGCAGGCTATGAGCCTTATAAGGGTGACATCATCACAAGAGAACGCGGGTCGATTGTGGTACACGAAACAGGTGAAAGCTCCGCCTACGGACTTTTCAACACTCAGGACAGAGGCCGCCTCTTCATCGGCCCGGGCGTACCCGTATATGAGGGTATGATTGTGGGCGAATGTGCAAAATCTGAGGACGTTGTATGTAATGTCTGCAAGCAGAAGCATCTGACCAACACTCGTGCATCAGGCTCAGACGATGCACTGAGACTTGTGCCTCCCTCAAATCTTTCACTTGAGCAGTGCATGGAATTCATCAAGGATGACGAGCTTCTTGAGGTTACGCCTGTTTCACTCAGACTGAGAAAGACTATTCTTTCAAAGGAAATGCGAATGAAGAAGCAGTTTAAGAAAAACTGAGCAACAGCGTGTTTTTGATTCGTCTTGCCTCTCCTGAAAGGTAACTCCCCTGTTAGGGGAGATGTCTGCGAAGCAGACAAAGGGGTGCCTGTTTTCGGAGAAAAAGGTGGATTTTGCGAAGCAAAAGACGGAGGGGTTCTCACGCCAGGAAAAAGAATGCCCCGCGGCGAGCGCAGGGAAAAGAAAATATTTGTTTTATAGGCGCGGGTGAAACTCGCGCTTTTTTATTTGTTTTTTTCAGTGAGATGAAGGATAATTTTCAGGGGGAGTTTTATCTGTTGATTTAAGCTTTAATATAACAGTTAATCTTTCCCCGCTCATGCCGCCTGCGTCAGCAGTTTCCGAAGCGGGCAGGTTTGTTACTGACGAAGGAGGTAGTCTGCGGTGGGGCGACTCCATTAAATCGCACTTGTGCGATTTGCGGCGACGCAGTCGCCGACCCGAACACAGTTCGGGTATGGAGCCGCCCACAAGCTGCAATATCACTGAAAGCTGCCGTCAAAGACTGTGATTTCACCTAAATATTCGTCAGCAACAGCACAGACATAGAAGTAAGCATACTGCTGTATCTCATTGTCACCCATACTGTACTCAACGAAAAATCTGTAATAAGGCAGGTAATATTCCTGATTGCCCGTAGTGTAATAAATAAGATCCGCTTTTGCTATTACATCTTCGGTGATTTTTCCTCCCTCAACATAATGTTCAAATGCAGAGGAAACATATTCGCCCCTGAGAAGCTTTTTCTTTGCCTGAGTGAGGTTTATTACAGGATAGTCTCCCAGCTTTTCAGAGCCGTTTAAATAATCATCACTGCTGCCGGCGAGATAATTTCCGCTTTCAGTGAGATAATGGCTTTGCATATTAAAGCTGATGATATCATCGGTTATATTACCGCTTTTATAATAAGTGCGTGTTTTGGTTGTAAGTTGTTCTCCGTCTACGGAATACTCTGTATAAACACCTGACTCGGTTTCATTATAGCCGTTTTTGTTATAGACAGTCTGCATATGCTTTTCTATCAAGGGCAAATCGCTTTCCCTGACGGTTATATTGCTTCCCTTTGGGAATGCTCTCACAGTTCCCTTTTCTGTTTCAAGGCTGAAGGCGGTAACTTCGTCACTGTCACTTACACTTATCTGAATGTTACCATAGCTCATACCCAGTTTATCTGCAAGCTCCTCTGCCTGCTTTTTAAGGTCATAAACATTAAAATATGTCTGGGTCAGCTTGCCCTCATTATAGCAGAGATTTTTATAAACAGGCAGTGTTTCCAAGTCAACATCCTCGTTCCAAGGGTTGATATCCTGTGAGTTTTTCATTGACAGCTCGTCTGTTCCCTCATATCCCATACCGTCAATAACAATTGTATAACCTATTTTCGGCAGGTTGCCTTCTCTTGCAGTAAGCACCGAGGCAACACTGTAACCGCCCACTATGAGACAAAGGCAAGCTGCAGCAGCCACAGCTCCTTTGAAAAAACTTTTACGGTAGAATGCCACTTTTTCAGGTGCAGCAGCCTCAATATATTTTTCATCAATTTTGCCTAAGACATTAAATAAATCTTCACCCTTCATATTATTTCCTCTCTTTCTAAGTGTTCTTTCAGCTTAACACGCTGACGGTAAAGTATGGATGCCACTTTGCTTTCACTCAGGGAAAAGTCCTTTGCTATATCGGCTATTGAGGAGCAGTACCAATAGCGTCTGAGAAAAATGTTTCTCTTCTGGGTACTCTGCCGTCTGAGAAAGTCTTCAACAGCTTTTATAACCAGCTTTTCGTCGAGAGCATCTTCCACCCTCATTTCCGACGGGATACAGTCTTCAAGCTCCGAAAAAACAATATCCGCAGTGATACCGCCTCTTTTTTTGGCTGAGTACATCTTATATCGGTTTATTGCAAGACCTCTTGTTATTTTGCCGAGATAAGTCCGAAGGTTGGAAGGTGATTTCGGCGGAATGGAATTCCACGCACGAAGATATGTATCGTTGACACATTCCTCACTGTCCTGCAGATTGCATAGAATGTTATTGGCTATGCACTTACAATAAGCGCCGTATTTGATATTGGTTTCGTCTATGGCTTTTTCTGAGCGCGCAAAGTAAAGTTTTATGATATCGATATCTTTCATATCTATCCTCCTTTCACCTATATACACAGCAAAAATCAAGTAATATTGCAAATGTTTTCAAAATAATTTGGCGGCTTGCCTTCAGCGGCGGCTCCATTAAATCGCCTTGCGATTTTACGGCGACACAGTCGCCGACCCGAACGCGGTTCGGGTATGGAGCCGCCGCCCCCTTGCACCCAACTCCCTTTTCAACGAAAAATTAAAAGTTATAGCCGCTTCAATTTCTCAAAGCGGCTGTATTGTTAAGATGGTTTTATTCGGCAGGCGGTGCATCATTCACCTTTTCATCAGCATCTGCACGCAATTCCGAACTACGCATTCCGACTTCCGAATTTTCTCCCCTCGTGGTCCTCCACAGGTGGATTATGCCCTCATCATTGAGAAGCTTGAGCATTATTATCACAACGGGAAGAATAAACACACCAAGCACGCCAAAGATTTTAAGTCCGAGATACATAGCAATAAGGGTCACGAAAGGCGGCAGACCCAGCTGACCTGCAACCAGCTTCGGCTCAACTATCTGTCTGATAACCGTAACGGTAACATACATAATTATCAGGCCGATTGCCATACCGTAATCCCCCACAATGAGGCTGTAGGCTGCCCAGGGAAGCACTATTGTACCCGTGCCGAGAACGGGAATGACATCAACAATTGCCGTAACAACTGCTATGACTGCAATGTAGCTTGACTGGAAAATGCCTATGAGCTGCAGCACCGTAAGACCGATGAAAACCTCGGTGAATGTGACGAGCATAATAAGAAGATATGCCTTTGCCATTTTGCCGAGATTGAGCTTGAGAAGCTGCTTTGCTCTTGTGACATCCTTGCGCTTTTCTGCGGGGAACTGACAATAAATGAAGTTTGATATAAGGTCATAGTCCGCAGTCATAAAGCAAGCGCAGACTATGGTAACAACTATGCCGATTAAAATTGAAGGAATACGGCTGGCAGTGGAAATAACGCCCGTAATGGGAGTTGTAATCCATGAAATATTAAAGGAATCTGAAAGTCCGCCGGTTATCTGCTCGGGAAGCTGAGTGCTGGTACCTGCAACAAATTCACGGAGCTGTGTGAAAATAGTTGTAATGCTTTGCGTAACATTCTCACTTATAAATTCGGGAAGTCTGCCCACAAAGCTGAGAACGGAGGTTTCAACCGTGTTTATGATTGAGTCGATATTCTGAAACTGGAGAGTCACATAGTTAATGAAGCCTTTGACTTCCTCTGCAGCTCTTACACCTATGAGTACCATAACGGCTCCGGCAATAAACAGCAGAGCAAAAACACAAAGCGTTGAAGCGGCACCCTTTTTCAGGAAAGTCTTTTTAACTATGAAGTTTTTGGGCTTTTGCAGTATTACCGCTATAACAAAGGCAAAAAGTATGGGAAAGCACACACCGAAGGCGTACTTATAGAAAAGATAACCCAAGGCAAGAAGCATAGCATAAAAAGCAACATTGATTATCCATTTGCGTTTTCTTTCAACGTCTGTCATTTATATCTCCCCTTTATCAAATTATGAATTCGGAATCAGGAATTGTGATGAAATTGTTGCAGCAGGTCAATTGCTACCCGCAGAGATGATAAGGCAATTCCTCTTTTTTGTTATTTATATATATTATATTAACCTAAGTTCTACATAAAATCAATGTATTTAACAAAATAAAAAATTTTTCTCAAAACACTTTTATTAAATGTTTTTTTGTGATATTATATATTGTATATTTTCACACCCTTCGGTGTAGAAAGGCAGTAGAAAACAATGAATGTAGCAATCTTAGGTTTCGGTGTTGTCGGCTCAGGCGTTGCCGAAGTTATTAAAAACAACTGTAAATCAATTGAAGAAAACAGCAATGTTACCCTTAATGTTACACGCATACTTGACATCAGAGATTTCCCCGACAGTGAATATAAAGATATTCTCACAAAAAATTTCGATGATATTCTCTCTGATGACAGCATTGATATCGTTGTTGAAACAATGGGCGGTGTAAACCCGGCTTTCACCTTTGTTTCGGAATGTCTTAAAAAGGGCAAGCACGTTGTTTCTTCAAACAAAGAGCTTGTTGCCACAAGAGGCTATGAGCTTCTCACTCTCGCAAGAGAAAACAATGTCAACTTCCTCTTCGAGGCATCCGTCGGCGGCGGCATCCCCATTATAAGACCCATCAGTCGTTGCCTTGCAGGTAATAAAATCAGTGAAGTTGCAGGCATACTCAACGGAACATCAAACTTTATTCTGACTAAAATGATAGTAGACGGCATGAGCTTTGAAACAGCTCTGAAGCTTGCTCAGGATAAGGGCTATGCAGAAAAAGATCCCACAGCAGACGTTGAAGGTCTTGACGCTATGAGAAAAATCTGCATATTAGCTTCACTTTGCTTCGGCTCACACGTTTATCCCGACGGCGTTTACAGTGAAGGCATTTCAAAAATCACTCTCGACGACGTTGCTTTTGCAGCAGATTATGACTGTGTTATCAAGCTTATCGCAAGAGCTAAGAAGTTCCCCTGCGGCAAGGCACTTGTTATGGTTTCACCCTGTCTTGTTAAAAACAGCAGTATGCTCTCAGGTGTAAACGGCGTATTCAACGCTTGTCTTGTGCGCGGTGATATGGTTGGTGACGTGCTTATGTACGGTCAGGGCGCAGGCTCACTTGCAACTGCTTCTGCCGTTGTAGGCGATATCATCGACTGTGCTTCAAACGATAAGGAGCGCAAGGTCTTCGGTTGGGAGGATAAGAAGGAGGATTATCTCGCCTCATATCTCGACTGTGAAACAGCTCTTTATGTCAGAGCAGAAAATGCCGATAAAGCAGCAATCGAAAAGGCTTTCGGCAGTGTACAGTATCTCTCAGCAGAAAGTGCTGCAGAAAACATTACTGCTTTCATCACACCCGCAGGCAAAGAAGGCGACCTTCGCAAGGCACTGGAAACAGCCGGCATCAATGCACTTTCAATAATCAGAGTATCCGATTATTGATAAACAATTCAGTTAATTATATTTTCAAATAAATCAGGAGGATTTATATGGCACTCATAGTTCAGAAATTCGGTGGCTCCTCTGTTGCTAACGCAGAGAGAGTTATGAATGTTGCCCGTATTATCACAGACACATATAAAGAAGGCAACAGTGTCGTTGTTGTTGTTTCAGCTCAGGGTGACACAACTGACGACTTAATCGAAAAAGCAAACGAAATCAACCCCAGAGCATCAAAAAGAGAAATGGATATGCTCCTCACATCAGGCGAGCAGATTTCAATCGCACTTCTTGCAATGGCAATTGAAAGCCTTGGCTATCCCGTTATTTCTCTCTTAGGCTGGCAGGCAGGCTTCAGCACAAACTCAGCTTACGGCTCAGCAAGAATTCACAACGTTAATCCCGAAAGACTTCAGAGCGAACTCGACAAGAAAAAGATCGTTATCGTTGCAGGCTTCCAGGGTCTTAACAAGTACGATGACCTGACAACCCTCGGCAGAGGCGGCTCAGACACAAGTGCGGTTGCCATTGCTGCTGCTCTTCACGCAGACCGTTGTCAGATTTTCACCGACGTTTCAGGTGTTTACACTGCCGACCCCAGAAAGGTAGCAAATACACAGAAGCTTTCAGACATCACTTATGATGAAATGCTCGAATTCGCAACACTGGGCGCACAGGTACTCAACAACCGCAGTGTTGAAATGGCAAAAAAATATAACGTAGAATTAGAGGTTCTTTCAAGCTTAGTCAGAGAACCCGGCACAATAGTAAGAGAGGTAGCAACTATGGAAAAAATGTTAATCAGAGGCGTAACTAAAGATACAGACATCGCAAGAATTTCAGTAGTAGGCATGAAGGACATCCCCGGTAACGCATTCAAGATGTTCTCAAGACTTGCTCAGAAGGGCATCAACATCGACGTTATCCTTCAGTCAGTAGGCCGTGACGGCACAAAGGATATTTCCTTCACATGTGCTTCATCACACGCTGAAGAAGCAGTTGAAATTCTTAACGACATCTTCTCAATGGAAGGTGCAGTTGTTTCAAGCGACACAACAGTTGCTAAGGTTTCAATCGTTGGTGCAGGCATGCAGTCACACTCCGGCACAGCATCAAAGATGTTCGGTGCTCTTTATGAGGCAGGCATCAACATCAGCATGATTTCAACAAGTGAAATCACAATCAGCGTGCTTATTGACAAGGAGCTTGCTGATAAGGCAGTTTCAGCAGTACATGCCGCATTCTTCGGCTAAGATAAAAAAGGAGCCGGGAGGCTCCTTTTTGCTTTCTGACTTCAAACCGTCGGATGCAGCCACGGACTGCTTTGCCGTCTTCGTTATAATATCTATATATAAAAGGAGAAACAGGCTATGTCAAAAATAAAGCAAGGTATCGCTTTTGCCAAAGGCAAGCTACGTGAAGGAAAAAGCTATTGGAAAAAGCCTCCCGAAGGCAAATATGTTTCCTTCAAGGAAATTGCCGCCTATTCAGTGGGCGGTGCAGGTGTATATTTCATATATTCACTTGTGGGTCAGATAACCCTTAATGCAGGCAGTATGATTGTGGGCGCTTCAATAGGCATCGAAGCAATTGACCTGCAGACAATGAATGCCCTCTCTATTATCCTCGGCTTCCTCATTGCTCCGGCAAGAGCTATGATGTTTGATAACACCCGAAGCAAAATGGGCAAATTCAGACCATACATATTATATATGGGGCTTCCTACGGCAATATTTGCCACTGCCTTTGTTTATATGCCCTATGAAACCATGGGATATTCTCAGAAATGTATAACCGTATTTATTTTTTATACAATTCTGCAATTCTTTTCGCCCTTTTATCAGTCAGCTTATGCAGGCCTTGTTCAGGTTCTCTCCCCCAACTCTGCCGAAAGAGGCTGGATAATTGAAATAAGTTCAATTATTTATTCATTTGCTCCCACAGTTATCAACCCTGTGCTCCCCCTTATCGGTAACCTTGAGGATATTCACACCTACAGAGTGGCTTTCCCCATTTTCTGCATTTTAGGCATTTTCGTGAGTATGTTCTGTGTTTTCGGCACTCAGGAAAGGATAATTGTGTCCAAGAGTTATGTGCAGAAAATCGGCTTCATAGAAGGCTTCAGGAAAATTGCTAAAAACAAATATTTCTGGATTATCAATTCCTCATCATGGCTCGGCTTCCTTTCGGGCGGTGCAGGATATATTTTTCAGTGGATATTCTATTACGGAATGAACAACCCTTCACTCTATGCCCTTATGGTTGTTATCAAGGGTGAAGCCTCCACTCCCGGCATGGCTCTTGCCGCCCCGCTTATGAATAAATTCGGCAAAAAGAAAATCTGTCTGTTTTCACTCTCAGCTCAGGTATTCTGCCTGATAATGATGCTCACCTGCTACAAAAACTTTATTCTTGTTTTTCTTTTCATCTTCCTTAAGGATATGGTAGGCGCACTTTCCATTATATATATCCCTGCCATGAATGCAGATATGATGGATTATCAGCAGTATAAAACAGGTGACAGACTTGAAGGCTTTATCGGTCAGACAGGTCCTCTTCTCACCTCGGCTATTTCACTTGTTACCGGCTATGCCATTCCTTTTATACTTAAAAATCTCGGTCTTACAAATAATTACAGCGACCTTTATACTGCCGATTTCAGAAACCCTGTTGTCAAAACAATTATCATCTGCAGCATTATCGGCACCCTTCTTTCAACTATTCCCTATCTTTTCTATGACCTTGACGAAAATAAACGTAGCAGTATGATCAAAGCCCTCAAGGTACGTGCCCTCTTTGACGATGCGCTCAACGGCGAGCTTTCGCAGGAATCTCTTGTGGACACAATGAGCGATATTGAACAGGCTGAAAAAATCATCAGAAACAAAGACGATTATGACAAACAAGCTCTCATCGGCGCAAAAATCATTATGGATGAGGTAGAAAAATTCTCTGACAGACAGGAAACCCTTGAGGCTCTTCGTGAAAAATATCACTCTCAGGCAGCCTCACAGAACTAAGAATCAGGTGACTCTATGAAAAAATCAACTAAAAAAGGAATGCTCAAAAAACATTTCCTCCCCTATTTCAGAAAGCATAAGGCAGTCCTTGCCCTTGACCTTTTCTGCGCTGCTCTGACAACAGGCTGTGAAATTGTCTTGCCTATGATTGTCAGAGAAATAACAAGCATCGCAACCACAGATATTTCGGCTCTCACCTTTGAGCTTATACTCTCCCTCGCCGCAGTTTATGTGGTGCTGAAAATCATCGATATGGCGGCAGGGTACTATATGATTTATATAGGCCACGGAATGGGCGTTAAAATCGAAAAGGATATGCGTGAGGATATGTTTGCTCACCTGCTGACGGTACCCTTCAGCTATTTCGATAAAACTAAGGTCGGTCAGCTTATGTCAAGAATCACCACTGACCTTTTTGACGTGGTTGAATTTGCTCACCACTGCCCCGAAGAGTTTTTCATTGCAGGCATCAAGGTGGTTGCATCCTTTGTTATTCTTGCAACCATCAATCCCCTGCTTACAGTTTCAACCTTTGTGGCAATACCCCTTATTTTTTACGGTACCCTTTATTTCAGAAGGCAGATGCGCACAATTTTCAAGGAAAGGCGCGTTATTGCAGGCGAGGTCAACGCTCAGGCTGAAACCTCACTGCTTGGCATCAGAGTTGTCAAATCTTTCTCTAACGAGCAGACAGAAAAGGATAAATTCAACGCCCGCAGCACAGAGTTTGCCCAGGTGCAGAAGGCATCCTACAAATATATGGCAAGGCTCAACGGCGTTGTGAGAATGTTTGACGGTCTTATGTATGTTGTAATGATTCTCCTTGGCGGATATTTCCTTATGACAGGCAAAATCACCGCAGCAGATATGACGGCTTATCTGCTTTATATCGGCATGCTCATAGCCGCCATAAAGAGAATTGTTGAATTTACGGAGCAATTTGAAAAGGGTATGACAGGCATTGAGCGTTTTGCAGAAGTTATGGAAGTACCCTCAGAGCAGGGCTACACCTCAGGTGAAGAGCTTGACAAGGTACGCGGCGACATCAGCTTTAAAAATGTCACCTTCAGCTATGAAGAAGAAAAGGGTGATGTACTGGCCAACCTGAGCCTCGATATAAAGCAGGGCGAAAACATTGCAATTGTAGGCCCTTCAGGCGGCGGCAAAACAACTATGTGCAGCCTCATCTCACGCTTTTATGAGCTTAAGGAAGGCACAATAACCCTCGACGGCAAGGATATAAACAGCCTTAACCTTTCATCACTCAGGCAGGCTATAGGCGTGGTGCAGCAGGATGTTTATCTTTTCTCCGGCAGTGTGCTTGAAAACATTTTGTACGGCGCTCAGGGTGCCACAAAAGAGCAGGCAATTGAAGCCGCCAAAAGAGCAGGCGCTCACGATTTTATTATGACACTGCCTCAGGGCTACGACACCTACATAGGAGAAAGAGGCGTTATGCTTTCAGGCGGTCAGAAGCAGAGAATAAGCATAGCCCGTGTTTTTGTGAAAAACCCCCCGATTATTGTGCTTGACGAGGCTACCTCAGCGCTGGATAACGAAAGTGAGCAGTTTATCAAGAAGTCCCTTAGTGAACTGACAAAGGGCAGAACAACCTTCACAATTGCCCACAGACTTTCTACTATCCGCAACGCTGACAGAATTATTGTGCTGACGGATAAGGGTATTGAGCAGCAAGGCACTCATGAGGAGCTTATGACTCAGGGCGGAGTTTATAAAAGACTTTACGAACTCAGCACAGACTTGGAAAATTAACATCAGCGCGTTTTTGATTCTTTTTCCGCGCCAGGAAAAAGAATGCCCCGCGGCGAGCGCAATAAAAAAACTAAGGCGACCCGAACGGGCCGCCTTTTGTTGTTGCGATTATTCAGTTATAATATTTTTCGCCCAATCAAATAAAGTTGCGGACATTTCATCGAAATTGATATCGCCGCCTTTTTTGAGCTTTGAAAAAGTATCCACAACAGCTCTGTCAGCTTCGGAAACGCTTGTGAGCAAGTCATTAAGACTGCTTATATATACTCCCCTTTGCTTATAAGAGATAGCCTGAACAACAAAGCTTGCGGACTTATATAGTCCTTTCAGGATATCATCACTTTTTTCATGGAGCATATTATGCACACAGCCGTGATAAATATTGCAGACACCTGTTTTTATAGCCTTATCTATAGCGTCATTGCTAATCATAGGCAACAATTCATCAAGGCTGCCTTTTATAGGTTTGGTGTCATAATAAAACTGAAAAAGGTCAGAAGGCTCCCAATTAAGAATTTCATCTTTGCCGGAAATAAAACCACAGACAAGCTCTCTGTGAGGCAATATGCAAAGCATATCATTATAGGCTTTAATGTCAGCGGCATTAAATTCATCGAGAATAACCACAACATCTATATCACTTGTTTCAGTGGCTTCACCTCTGCCGTAGCTTCCCTGCAACCCTACAAACCATACACGCTCAGAGAAGATGTCTTCCAATGCTTTTAAAAAGGCATTTATCCATGAGTTGATTTCTATCATATCAATTACCTCGGTTAGTGATGTGTGCAAATGAGAATTTATTTAACAAATGAAAATATAAACAAACCAAAGCTATCCAATATTACTCCACCAATAATTGCAATTATAGTTACCCAATGACCCAAATACTGTTTTACGAGAATCATAAAAACATTTACAAGACCCACTCCTATTGAAATCGAACCTAATAAGCCCAAAAGGCCGCCAAGTGCACCACATAAATTCCCGATTTGTGTAGTAGGCTCAAATGCATTAGTTGGAGAAATGATCAAAAAAACAATAGAAGGAACAAGAAGGATAACAACGGAAAATATTGTATGTATTGTATATAATTTACCGTATTTTTCTTTCAACTGCTTTTCTTGTTTTGGGGAAAAATAGTTTTTAGCATTTTCAGGTATTTTCCAGTAATCATTAAATTTCATAATATACACCCTAAAAATTCTTACATATCTGAATAGTTATATCACAAAAACATCTTAATTAAAAACAGCTATAATCGCAACCATTATTTCATATTTTCCTTTGCGGTGTTGATGGAGGCAATCAGAATACGGCGAATTGTACCGCATTGATTGTAAAGATCGACAGCGTTTTCTCTACTAAGGATCTCAGATTTTACAAACAGCTCCATCCAATATTCCGTTTCATAGCATTCTTTTAAGGCGATTTGCAGTTTGGCGATAAAATCAGGCTTGCCGTGAGCATAATTTGCTTCGTGAATATTTGCTCCAATTGAGGTGGCACTGCGCTCCAATTGATTTACGAGAGAATAATGTCCCTTGATCGTTTCGCAGAGTTTAATTATCTTAATGGCAAAATCCATAGATAAATTGACGAGTTTGTTTTCCTTCATAATCTTCACCTCTGCAAATATTATAGCATATTTAATGAAATATTGCTACGCAATATGAAATAATCCTTCGGATTATGAAATATTTTGCCTTAACGGCAAAATGTGAAATAAAATTTGCCCATATTCGCATCAGCGAATATTTCACATTTGCGAAGCAAATATTTCATAGCGAAGCTATTTCACTTGCCTGCAAGGGCAAATTTCATTGAAAAGAACCCACATCTGTCGTAGACTAATGTGGGTTCTTTTCTGGAGCGGATGACGAGGCTCGAACTCGCTACCTCCACCTTGGCAAGGTGGCGCTCTACCAGATGAGCTACATCCGCAACTGCTAAGTCGGAGGCCAAGCGGTCTTAGGAAGACAACCCAGTCAGGCAACTCCTCGGCTCACAGAACGCCCTGGCTACGATCCGCCTTCAAAGGTTTTTTCTTTTCTGGAGCGGATGACGAGGCCCGAACTCCCTACCTCCACCTTGGCAAGGTGGCGCTCTACCAGATGAGCTACATCCGCATAAATGAATGAGCCGTGAGGACGACTCAATCATGGTGCCTCCGGTCGGAATCGAACCAACGACACGAGGATTTTCAGTCCTCTGCTCTACCAACTGAGCTACAGAGGCAAAA
>JAZSKE010000041.1:0-1926 GCA_045534675.1 Acutalibacteraceae bacterium | reverse complement strand
CTCTATCGCCTTGACGAACTTGAAGGTTGGGGAGCAGGCTGCGAGTATGCATTGGGTGAATTGCCCTCGGTTCTGCCGACACCGGATATCAACAGCGGAAATATGGATTCCTGGAACAAGATGCATACCGTTACACCTCGTTTCTTTTTTCGCATACGAAACGCCGAGGGAAAGAATGTCTTTGACTTTGATTTGAATGTACCTGTGGTTATGGTAAACGAGAGGCTGCGTTTTGAACGCCAGGATATCCTATTTGATGAACGCCGTAGCGCAGTACTCGTTTCACCACGTTTGTCATTGCAACCTGTGATATACCACAAGAACGGTGCTTTTACAAACATAAAGTTGAACTATGACTTTTCAATAATACAGCCCTCGATGCGACATCTTGTAGAGGTTGTCAGTGATGCCAATCCGTTGAATGTACAGATGGGTAATAAGACACTTGAGAATAGCAACCGCCATAATGTACGCCTCTCAATGAGTACCCGAAGCGGAAAGACAAGGCGACAACTTTATAACCTTGAGCTTAATTATACCGCCTCGAACAACGATGTCGGCATACAGCGTAGTTATAACCCCACGACAGGTGTTTACACCACGCGTCCTGTTAATATTAGCGGTAATTGGCTTGCAGGCGGTACATTCAACATCAATCGCATTTTCGGCAAGAATCAGAATTTTACATTCGACTCAAACAGCTCACTCAATTATCATAACAGCGTGGATGCAGCCGAGGTCACGACTGCAAATGACGATGCGTGGCAAAATGTGGTAGAAAGCACGGTCTATAACTTTAATGTAGGGGAGACATTGCGATTGAACTGGTCGCGTAACGGTTGGCATCTTGGTGCAAAGCTGCAAGGCAACTACACTCGTGCAACAAGTAGCAGAGAGAATTTCAATGTCATAAATGCAGTAAACCATTCATACAGCGCATCGGCAAGGATACCTCTTCCCTGGGAGTTTCATTTTGCAACCGACCTTACTTTATACTGCCGTGACGGTTATAACGATGAACAGCTGAACACTAATGAACTTGTGTGGAACGCACGCCTTGAACGCAGTGTCCTGAACGGCAACCTTACCTTTATTCTTGACGGCTTTGACATACTTGGCAACCTATCCAATGTCCGCCACAGTATAAATGCACAGGGTATAACCGAAACATATTACAATGTTGTTCCTGCATACGGAATGCTTCACATTGTATATAAGTTGAATATAGAACCGAAGAAGAGAAAATAAGTCAGTGCTCATTGTAACAAATAGGCATCTTATCCGTCTTATAGGTGTAAACATTCGCTTTATATGCTATGTTAACATTTATTAATAGGTGGGGGGTAAAACTGTTAGCCGATATTGTTATAATTGCAAAAAATTTAAACAGATTCAAAGTAATCGGCAGAGCCTCAATCCTTGAAACATTGGACCTTAACAGAAGAGTATTTTCAATAGCAAGATACAGGATATAATAAACGAGAATCTTACACGTCGTTGAGTAACGGATATGGGCCTAACAAAAAAATGATGTTAGATTTTATTATTACAAGAAGCTATGAAAAAGATATTTTTGCTTGTTGTTGTAGCTTTTTTTGCTACACTTGCTGCAAATGCACAATACTTTCAGGTAGACACGGCAAGGTTGAATACGGCATACAGAGAACTTGTTGATAACCCTGATTCAATGGAGAAACAGGAGGCGTTTTTCAATGCTTTTCCTAAAAATTGGAGCGAGTTTATAACAACCTACGGTTTTTGTTCAAAGGATGGCTATGACCTTACTATGTACAGTGCAGCCTATGAGCATATTGCAGCGTTTGGCAGTAAAATGTCTTTAATTAATGATACTGTTTACTGTCGCAAACTGGTAAACATTGCTGTGGGCGGTGTCTACGGAGCCGACGCTCCAAACTATTTCAAAAC
>JAZSKE010000037.1:0-2518 GCA_045534675.1 Acutalibacteraceae bacterium | reverse complement strand
GGTGGTCGGGGAACGCCTCACGAAACATCAGTTCGGCGGTCAGATACTCCTTGCAGAGTTTTCTCCTGCGTCGTTTCTTGGCTGGGAGTGGCACTACGATTGCTCGCTTTTTACGCTCCTTGGGCATACGCCATTTGCCTCCGACAAAGACGGCTTGATACTCTCTCTGCAACTCATTGTTGCGGTATGCCGAGATGGATACGCACGGAACATCGCCCAGAATGTTCTCACGGGCAAGGCGGTTAAGCGTATCTTCGGCACTCTTAAAACTGGCAAAGCACCCAAAACTGCGGGTGCGTTTTGCGTTGAATACTTCTATCATTTTGCTTCGATTATGTTACTTGCAGACACTCCGAGTTGCAATCTCGGCATAGTGTGTATTAGTGTCTAAAAGAAGAGTGCACACATAGTTCGGGCATAGTTATCCTCGCTATATGCGCACTCTCGGCAGGGTTCAATCCTCGTCATCGCAGTCTATACCTGCGGCAAGGTTGCAGATCTCTTGCAGTGCAGTTTCTATCTGCACAAGGTCGTCAATCTCAAAATGCAGGGCATCGGCATCTTTCTCCCACACCTCACGGGCAATATGGATTGCTTCGTGTATGGCGGTGGCAGATGCTTCCAATGCCGTCTTCACATCGTCAATGGTATGCTGACGCTCTACTGCGGGCATACCTGCGGCAGAATTTCTCTCGCTCATCACGGTTACGATACCTCTTGCCCGAAACAAAAAGAGCGTATTATCGGCATACACACGATAACACGCTCTTCACGCAATTACGAAAATCTATCTATTGCAGACCTATTTCAGGCAGATTGTCGGATAGTTACTCCACGGATTAAGCCGCTTGTGCAGGGGTTTCGGCAGTTGTTGCAGGCTTCTCTGCACCCTTTGCACCCTTCTTTGCAGGTTTCTCGGCATCGAGTTTTGCGAGGTTAGGGGCAAAGTTCATTGCATCACGGATTGCCTTTGCAGCCGAGTGGATAGTCTTGGCAAAATCTCGGCTCGACTTCTCGAGGTCTACCTTTGTAGGCACAAGTCCAATGCGAGCCCACACACTATCCGTGAGGTCGTACTTTTTGATGCGATTGTTACGATTGTCGCAGATAATAATCTCTGCAGGAGTGGTGGCACGGAATTTCGAGCGGATACCGTCAGCATCTGCACGCAACTTTTTCTCCTCTGCAACCGTGTGCCAAATAGTGGCTACGAGGTTTTTAACTACACGGAAAATCTCGTTGTCCGAGTTATCTGCAGGCTCGAAATCCTTGCCCCAGAAATGCTGTGCTGTCTGCACCAATTCTCCGTCCTTGTTGGTTGAGTTGTAAACCAACATTACACCTGCAAACGCACTGAGGTTTGCATACTGCTCTTTGTTCAATTTTGAAGTTGCCATAATGATAAAATTTTACAAACTCTGCGCAAAATTACGCATTGCGGGCACTCTCGGAGTCGAACCGAGAACCTTACACGCTATAGTGCAAAGTGTGGCAACCATACGCCACGCACCCAAAAATATGCCGTGCATTTCACCCTGCACGGCACATTTTTCGTAACTTTGTCGCACCTATAAGTGTACCCTATAATTGGCTATCCATCAGAGCATAGTGGTGGCATAAGTGCATCAGCACCGTTCTGCTCCGTGTGTCATCGCACAATACCTGCGTACTCCAATTTCGGCAGGGTGTTTCTTTGGCACACCCCAGACCTTTTTCAGTCTGGCAGCAACACATTCGAGCGGTTGGCGGTTGGTGATTATGGGCATAACATTGGCAATACCCTTTTCTCAGGCTCCGTGCAGGGTGTTTTTCCTGCATAGTAACTTTTATCTCCGAGCGCACAAGGGCGCATTTATGGCATTATTCTGTTACCTCTCTTTTCTACACGGCTCTCGCACTCCCAAATTTGCGTGCTTTGCGTGTACGGACTATTTGCACAAATAGACCGCTCCGACTTGCTACATTGGTCTGTAGTCCTGCTCGGTGTGGTTATTTAACACCCTATTTAATCGCTCCAAAGCGAACAGGCAATTTTTGATTTTCCAAGCCTCAAAAATAGGTTTCCCACAAAAAGGGCTTTTGTTTTCTCGCTAATGCGGTTTGGTTTGTCTGTTTTGTAAATTTGTTTTTTAAGTGTTTATTTTTTCATTTATTTTTTCGTTTACTCTTTGCCGTTGTTGTTGGCGTTTGAGTACAGCACTATAGTAACACCGAATTTTCAAACTCCAAAACTTTTGCGAAAAAAATTTTTGTGATGGATAGCGATTTTAATTTTTGCTTGAGTATGGAACGCCCACGCGCGAGGGCTTGTCTTAAACCTTTGAAAATCAATCATTTGTAAAAAGTTGAAAAATTTTTCATTTTTGCAAAAATCAATTTTTGCCCGTTTCAACATATATAAACAACTGAAACTCATTGCTTTGCACTGATTATCAAGTAGTTACAAGGTCAATTCTTTTATATATAGGTGAAAATGAACGAAAAAATAATTTTTTGTTTCAATTTGTTACTTTGATAG
>JAZSKE010000049.1:0-42358 GCA_045534675.1 Acutalibacteraceae bacterium | reverse complement strand
GAATGCAGTAATCGGTGACATTGTTGTGCCGTGTGTCATTGAAGCTGTCATCGCAAGCACCATTCCGAAGCAGTGGAACATAGGCACCTGAATCATCATTCTGTCAGCGGTGGAAAGGTCCATTCTGTCACCGATGCATTTGCCGTTGTTTACAATGTTGTAATGTGTGAGCATTACACCCTTGGGGAAGCCTGTTGTGCCTGATGTGTACTGCATATTGCAAACATCGTTAGGATTAACATTTGCAGCAATTCTGTATACCTCTTCAACAGGTACATTTACACTTCTTTCCATAGCTTCTTCCCATGTCAGACAGCCTTTTTTTCTGAAGCCCACAGTAATAACATTACGAAGGAAGGGAAGTCTCTTGCAGTGGAGAGGTTCACCTGCTTTATTGTTTTCAAGTTCAGGACAAAGCTCACCGATAATCTCTGAATAGTGTGAATCGCGCCAGCTTTCAATAAAGATAAGTGTATGTGTATCTGACTGCTTGAGGAGATATTCGATTTCTCTGATTTTATAGGCGGTGTTAACAGTTACAAGCACCGCGCCGATTTTTGTGGCAGCCCAGAATGCAATATACCACTGCGGAATATTCGTAGCCCATACGGCAACATGGCTGCCGGGTTTAACACCGAGAGCAAGGAAGGCTCTGCAGCACTCGTCAACGTCGTCTCTGAACTCAGCATAAGTTCTTGTGTAGTCAAGAGTTGTATATTTGAATGCGTACTGGTCAGGAAACTCCTCAACCATTTTATCCAGCACCTGAGAGAAGGTCTTTTCGATAAGGTCTTCCTTTTTCCACACATATTTGCCTGTGTGGCGGTTGTTGTAGTAAAGGTGATTCTTCTTTCTTGATGTTGACTTGAATTTCTTCATATACTCGCTGAAATGAGCAAGAATAACATCAAGCTCATCAAGGTCGCTCATATATTCGATATCCCAATCGAAAGAAATATAGCCTCTGTAGTTAATTGAAGACAGAGCATTGACCATAATCTCAGTGGGAATTTCACCTTCACCGAGAAGACAGTATTCACCGTCTTTGAAATCCTTGATATGCACATGCTTTATGTACGCGCCAAGGTTTGTTATGGTCTTCTCGGGATCTTCTCCGCCAACGAAATATGTGCTGTACATATCCCACATAACACCTATAGTATCACATGAAAACTCCATAATAACATCACGAAGAACACTTGTGTCAGAGAAGAGACCTTCAGTTTTGAAAAGTACAACAACATCCTTCTTTTCAGCATAATCACTGATTTCGCTAATAAGAGAAATAACGTTAGCCTTTGCATTTTTATTGTTTTCTGAAGCATAAAGAGCAATGTAAGGCACTCTGATGCCTGAAGCAAAGTCAATATATGACTTAACCTTTTCTGCAGTTTCTTTTACATTGTCAGATGAAATATCACCGTCATAGCAAACTGCAGGTACATTAAGATCTTTATCTCTCATAGCACGGATAGTTGCACCGCTGTTATATTTATCAAATTCACCGTTCTTATCAAAGAAAGCTGGATTTGTGTCAGGACAAAGATCAATGCCTTTTATATTGTTTTCTATAGCTAAGTCGGTCAGCTCCTGCCAGGAATAATCCTCCCAGCCCTTAACCGAGAAAGAAAGCTTCATCATAGTGATTATACCTCCTCATAAACTATCTTATTGATAGCGTTGATATATGCTCTTATGCTTGCACCGATAATATCAGTTGAAAGACCCTTACCTGAATAAAGCTTGCCGTTTGAACGAAGTTTAACAAGAGCTGAACCCATAGCCTCCTGACCTTCGGTTACTGCCTGAATCTGGAAATCGTCAAGCTCATAGCGGTGACCGATAACCTGTTCAACTGCAAGGAAAGCCGCATCAATGGGGCCGTCGCCGTTTGCAAGGGCTCTGATTGTTTCACCGTTCTTTTTAAGGGTGATGTTTGCAGTTGCACTTATAACATTACCGCTGTTTATAACATAGCTTTCAAGCACATAAGTTGTGGGCACCTGAAGAGCCGTTGAAGCAATAATTACATCAAGTTCCTTTGCTGTAACAGTCTTTCTTGTGCTGATACGCTTAAACTCATTATAGACATTTGAAATATCTTCCTGTGATAAATCGTAGCCGAGAACAGCAATAGCCTTGCTTACCTCAGTTATATCATCATGTTCACTCAGAACGAAATCTTCAGCTGAATCAACAGTTACATGCTCAAAGGGTGAATTCTGTCCGTGTTTGCCGTTAATAATCCAGTCTATCTGCTTTGCTGCTTTGTGGTATTCGGTAGTTCTTACGCCTGTTGTGAAGCCGAAGCTGTCACCGTGAGTGCGGATAATCTGACAGATTGATTCCATTGAAGCAGTGTTCTTTGAAGCAACTGATGAAACCTTAACCTCTGAGGCACCTGCCTTGATAGCAGAAATTGAACCTGCACAAGCCATTTCAATTGCATTACTGCACTGAATACCTATATTTATATTTTCACAGCCGGGTACATTTTTAATAAGATCTGAAACAAAATCCGATATCTCATCAGGGAACATTGTTCCTGCAGTGTCGCAGACGGTAACTGTTGTAGCACCGCATTCAACTGCACACTCAACTGCTTTATAAAGAAAGTCAATGTCACTTCTTGTTGCATCATCAGCAATAAATTCAACATCACCGCAAAGTGCTTTTGCCCTTGAAACATAGTCCTTAATCATCTCAAGCACTGCAGCAGGCTTCTTGCCGCAGATATATTCCATCTGAACTGTTGAAACAGGCACCTGAACCTGAATACGGGGCTTGCCTGCAGTTTTGAGTGCTTCTGCAACTCTCTCTACATCACCCTCCTGAAGGTTGACGGGTACTGCAATAACACTGTGCGTAACACATGAAGCAACAGACTTAATAAGAAGCATATCAGTCTTTTCTTTTACAATTGCGGGAAGCTCAATAACACTTACATGAATTTTATTAAGCAGCTTTGCAATTTCAATTTTCTCTCTGAAGCTAAGAGAATAGTCGCCTGACTTGGCAAACTGCTTAAGGGTGATGTCTGAAACTGTTAATTTTTGCATTTTAATTGCTCCTTTTAAACAATTTATCACTTTTGCATCGAGGCTAACATGATGCTGTGACAATAAAAAAGCCCTCGAAGTTACTCCTGTAACCTCAAGGACGAATAATACTATCCGTGGTACCACCTTGATTACTGTAAAACAGTCACTCTTCAAAGCTCTGACAAGCTTTTAGCCATGATAACGGGGCATCCGGAACCACCTACGCGACCATAGAGATGTTCAGCAGTTCTGCTCAGAAACGAGACTGAATTAACACTTTGTATCGGTTCACACCTGCCACCGACTCTCTGAAAGCATAAGTTGAAAATTCATAATTTCTTCAACGCATTTGTGATATTGGAAAGATAATAGCACTTTAACTCCTAAAAGTCAAGAGTTTTTTATAAAAAAATTGAACTTGACAACCCGTACAATTGATGTATAATTCAAGTAAGATTAAACAGAAGGTGAAATTATGATTTACGCAATTATAGCAGCCGGCGGCATCGGCAGCCGTATGGGAAGCAATATGCCCAAGCAATATATTAAAGTCGGCGGTAAAGAAATTATCAGGCACACTGCCGAAAAATTCAGCGCTATCAGCAGAATTGATAAGGTTATAATTCTGTGTCCCGAGGATTGGGTAAGCTTCACAAAATCACTTTTCACCGACGAAAAAATCACAGTCATCAGCGGCGGTACAACAAGAAATGATACCCTTATGAAAGCAATTGACTTCATTGAGGCAACTGACGGACTTTCAGAGGAAACGCTTTTAGTCACCCACGATGCCGTAAGACCCTTTGTAACTGCAGAAATAATTGAAAATAATATTGACGCTCTTATAAAATACGGTGCAACAGGCACTGCAATCCCCGCTACTGACACTATATTTGAAAGTCGGGATAAAGAAGTAATTTCAACCGTACCCGACAGAAGCAAGCTTTTTCAGGCACAGACCCCTCAGTGCTTTGGCGCGCTGAAACTCAGAGAGCTTTATAACAGCCTCAGTGACAGCGAAAAAGAAATTTTAACCGATGCCTGCAAAATCTATACCATCAAAGGCTATGATGTACATCTTGTCAAAGGTCATGTGAGCAATATTAAAATAACTTATCCCTATGACCTTATTGTTGCAGAGGCTATACTCAAATCCAAATAAAAGCAAAACACTTCACCTTAAAATAGTGAAGTGTTTTTTTATGCTGATATCACACAGGTAAAAACGCATCAATATCGTTTATACCGTCATCATACAGAATTCTTGAAACAAGCTTTTCAAGGTCAACGGGATTTCCGCTATGGTCTTTAAGCTTAATAACCTTACCGAGCTTTCTGCACACAGGGATAAAAGCCCTATATTCAGGTGTGTCGGGTGACAGCACCTCATTACCGCTGTACATATTGATAATAACAGTGCAGACAAATTTAACAATTTTATCATCAGCAATGCTTTCGTCAACATATTTACCGCAGCCGAAAAGTCCTGCAAGTTTTCTGAATGTCAAAGCATTAATAATCTTACCCGCAGTCTGAAGTATGGGCTGAACTTTTCTCAACTTTTCACCTTCGCCGCTGAAGCCCTGTGCCAGAATGCAGAACTTATCAAAATCGTTTTCAAGGGTGTCAAAAACAAGCTCAACCATATAAGTGAAGTGCTTCCTGGCATACTCAATAACGCTCATTCCGTTTGTATCAGCATCAATTTCAGTTACCTGAACAGTCTTCACATCCATACCTGCATCGTTAAATTCAATCTTACGGTAAGCAAGAGGATAAGCGGTCAGTGCTGCAGTGTTTACCTGATAAAGAGTATTGCCCTTATCTGTTGTAAGTGAGTTAATATCGTGAATATGAGTATGACCTACAAAGATGTACTTAAGTCCTGCATTGGCAAGGTACGGCCCTGCAAACTCATAACCGCCAAGCATTGCCTTATGCGAGAACAAGGGATAAATCGGCGTCGGCTCAAGAATGGGATGATGTGTCATAGCAAAAATCTCGCAGCCTGCCTTGTGGGCATCTTCAATCTGCTCTTTTATCCAGAAAAGAAGATCGTTGTAATAACCGCAGAATTTATCGAAATCTCCGTCATCGTTGAGAGCTAACATTCTCACATCGTCACTGAGCTGAACGCAATATGAATAGGAGTTTTTATGCTCTGCAATAGCTTCATTATAACCAAAATCGGCATACTTTTCACGAAGCTCGGCTCTCGTGTACTTGTCAAGCTCAATCTCACCCTCATCGGTGTATTTTCTGGCGTGCATATAAAAGTCATGGGTTGCAAAGGTAATGAAAACTCTTTTGCCCTTTTCTTTCAGTTTATAAAGCTTTTTAATGAGAGAATCGTGGCTCTGCACCTCACCGTCAAAGGTAAGGTCGCCTGAAAGAAGCACAATATCAGTTTCATCATCTTCGCAAACAGCCTTGAAAGCCGCATCAATAATTGCTCCGCTCTTGTCCATACATTTCTGGTCAAGCATATCCTTCATTTCATAATTCTTGCCGTATGAACCGATATCTTCGTTTGCATAGTAGTGAAGGTCAGTCAGATGATAAAATTTAAGCGGTTTCATATTTTCACCTCAGATTTATATTAAAGGCCTGTCTTTTCTCTGATATAGTTTCTTGCAAGCACGGCATACTCGTAGGGGTTAGCCTTAGCAGGATCCTGCTCTGCTTCAACAACAACCCAGCCTTCATAGCCTGCTTCATCAAGAATATCAAATACGGGAGTGAAGTCAAAGTCACCGTCACCGGGTACTGTAAATGAGCCTGCTCTTACGCTGTCAAGGAAGCTGTAACCTTTTTCTTTAGCTTCTTCGATAATATCCTTACGAATTGACTTGAGGTGAACGTGCTTTGTTCTGTCAACATACTTTTTAAGTACGCCGAGAACATCTTCACCGCTGAATGAAAGATGACCTGTATCGAAAAGAAGATAAACAAGGTCAGGATCTGTGATTTCCATAAGCTTATCAATTTCAGCTTCGGTCTGAACACCTGTACCCATATGGTGGTGTACTGTGAAGTACATACCCTTTTCCTTGGCAAGTCTGCCCATTTCGTTGAAGCCCTTGGCAATAAGCTCCCACTGTTCGTCAGTGTAAACAGGCTTTTCGCCGAAGATGCTTACATCCTTGCCCTGAATGCTGTTGCCCTGCTCAGAAGCACCGATAACCTTTGCGCCGAGAGCGTGAAGAAAATCTCTGTGCTTGATGAAAGCTTCGATTGTTGCTTCATAGCCCTCTGAAAGAAGAAGTGAAGAGAACCATGCGTTACAGATTCTCATGCCTCTCACGTCGAGCTTATGCTTGAGAGTTTCAACATCCTTGGGGTACTTGTTGCCGATTTCACTGCCGGTAAAGCCTGCAAGTGCCATTTCACTCACACATTGTTCAAAGGTGTTTTCAGCACCTAAATCGGGAAGGTCGTCATTTGTCCATGCAATAGGCGCACAGGCAAGATATACTTTATCTTTATTAAGCATTTTAATCTACTCCTTTAAATTAATATAAACGTGCTTTCTTGATATTTTCTGCCATATCTTCATAGCATTTCTGAACTGTTTCACTTGTGCTGACCTCAGCAACACCAACTCTCCACCATGAATCGTAGCCGTCTGTCATTGACTTGTGGGCGACCTTGATGTCAAAAAGAGTAGAAACTGTCTGCTTCTTTGAATCTTCAAGTGCAGCATAAAGCTCTTCGGCAGTTGTTATTCTGTATGCCTTGCAGCCGTAGCCTTCGGCAATTTTAGCATAATCTGTTGTTATAAGAGCGCCGTCAAGAAGACCTGAAGTTTCATTTCTCTTTGTGAAGCGTGTGCCGAATGTATCTGTACCCTGATTATTCTGAAGATTTTCAATGCAGCCCCAACCGCTGTTATCAAAGAGCATTACATTGATTTTCTTATCCTCCTGAATAGCCGTATAAAGCTCACTGTGAAGCATAAGGAATGAGCCGTCACCAACCATTGAGTAAACTTCTCTCTCCCCTGCTGCAAGCTTTGCACCGAGAGCGCCGCAGATTTCATAGCCCATACACGAGAAGCCGTATTCAACATGATATGTATCAGGAGCCTTGGTCTTCCAAATTCTCTGAAGACAACCGGGAAGTGAACCTGATGAACCGATGATAACGCTATCATCAGCAACAACCTCGTTAATGATACCAAGAGCCTTCATCTGTGAAAGCATATCGTGTGAATCATCTGCGTAGCAACGGTCAATTTCTTGAATATAAGCCTTTTTAGCCGCATCAATTTCATCTGTCCACTGTGACTTGTAGCCGTCAAGCTTAGCTGTAATAGCCTCACAAGCCTCTTTTGCATCAGCAATAACTGCTGTTGAATCCATCTTGAATGCGTCAAATGCGCAAACGTTGATTGAAAGCATCTTTACATCAGGATTATGGAAGCCCCACTTTGAGCAGGTTGTGAAGTCTGTAAGTCTTGTGCCGACAGCAATAACAAGGTCTGTCTGCTTTGCAAGCGCATTTGCTGCAGGGCCGCCTGTTACACCGCAACCGCCCATATTGAGAGGATGCTCAAAGGGAATCTGTCCCTTGCCTGCCTGAGTTTCACCAATGGGGATATTACATTTTTCAGCAAGAGCAAGAACTGCCTTTTCACTGTCAGAATATGTAACGCCACCACCTACAATAATCATAGGTTTCTTTGCGTTTTTAATCATTTCAGCAGCAGCCTCAACTTCTCTGTCAGAAGGTACGCGTCTGTCCATATACCATACTCTCTTCTCAAGGAAGTAGTCGGGATAATCAAAAGCTTCAGCTTCAACATCCTGAGGCATTGCAATGCAGACTGCGCCCGTATCGGCAGGGTCCGTCAGAACACGCATAGCATTAATGCAAGCTGTCATAAGCTGTTCGGGACGGCTGATTCTGTCCCAATATTTGCACACTGCCTTGAAAGCGTCATTGGCAGTGATTGCGCATGAATCGTACTGTTCAATCTGCTGAAGAACGGGGTCGGGCTGACGGCAGGCGAAGGTATCACCGGGCAGCACGAGAAGTGGAATACGGTTTGCCGTTGCGGTACCGCAGGCAGTAACCATATTAAGTGCGCCGGGGCCGATCGAGGATGTGCAGGCAATAATCTTGCGTCTTTTCATCTGCTTTGCATAGGCAATAGCAGCATGTGCCATACCCTGCTCGTTGTGACCCTGATAGTAGCGAAGGCTGTGACCGCCCTGCTCAAGAGCCTGACCGATACCTACAACACATCCGTGACCGAATATGCCGAAAATGCCGTCAACAAACTTTGTTTCTTTTCCGTCAAAGCTGATATACTGATTGTCAAGAAATTTGACAAGAGCCTGAGCCATTGTAAGTTTCATAATAATCAAATCCTTTCGATAATAACACTTTCAGGAGTATCCCCTTAAGGATACTCCCAAAGATATATTACATAATTTCTGAAATTTTAACGGGTCTGCCTTCAGCAACGCTCTTCTTAGCAGCAAGAGCAACAAGAATTGAATTGAGACCGTCTGTACCTGTTGTAGGAGTGGGCTTATCGTTCTGAACTGCGTCAACAAACTGCACCATTTCGTCACGGAATGACTGCATATATCTCTCAAGGAAGAAGTAAAGAGGCTTATCTGTTGTAACGCCGTCATTGTTCATAACAGTTACATTTGTGGGTGTATCGTTTGAAGCCATAGCAGCACCGAGCGAGCCAAAAACTTCAATTCTCTGGTCATAACCGTAAGCAGCGCGGCGGCTGTTGTCAATTACACCGAGAGCGCCGTTTTCAAATTTAAGATTGATAATAGCAGTATCAACATCGCCTGCTTCACCGATTGCAGGGTCAACAAGGCAAGTAGCATTTGCATAAACCTCAGTTACATCTGAGCCTGCAAGGAAGCGAGCCATATCAAAATCGTGAATTGTCATATCAAGGAACATACCGCCTGAAACTGCAGCATATTCTGCCGGTGGGGGTGCCGGGTCGCGTGAAGTAATCTTGATAAGTTCAAGGTTACCTACCTTACCTTCGTTGATGAGGTTTCTTACATGGGCAAAGTTGTGGTCAAAGCGTCTGTTGAAACCAACCTGAAGCTTAACACCTGCCTCAGCAACAGCATCAATAACTGCCTGAACCTTTTCAGGGGTCAAGTCAACGGGTTTTTCACAGAAAACGTGCTTGCCTGCCTTGGCAGCTTCGATTGAAATGTCAGCGTGTGTATCTGTTGATGAGCAAACGAGAACTGCGTCAATGTCCTTATCTGCCAGCATCTCTTTGTAATCTTCGTAAACTTTTTCAATACCGTACTTGTCAGCGAGTTCCTGTAAACCGTCTTTAAAAACGTCAGTGATACCGAGAACTTTAGCTGTAGGTACATTATAAGTGATGGACTGCATATGTACCTTGCCGATGCGTCCTGCACCGATGATACCAATGTTTAATTGCTTCATTTTAATGAGCCTCCGTTATTTTAAATTGCAGGTGAAAAGAAAATCATCCAATTAATGCCATTATAGCATAAGCCCCCTCAATATTCAAGAAAAAATCACTTGTTGATTATCACGAATATTGAGGGGAAATATTGTTTATTTTTTACACCGGCCCTATTACTCAGTTACAACAGGCACAATATAGAAACCGAATTTCAGCTCATCCTTGAAGTTAACTCTGTATTCGGGAAGTGCGTTTGGACCGCAGCTGTTTGTACCGGTACCTCTGTAAAAGCCGTCGATATTGAGCGAAACAAGATTATCCTTCTTAATATCCTCAATATGCTTAGCCTTACGGAGAGTTTCGTTTGAATAGTTATGTACACCGAATGTAAAGTAGTTCTTTCTGTTGAAAATCATAACACCCTTACCGTCGTCGTCAGTAAGTCTGAGCCAACGGGTTTCGCCGTGTGTTCCGTTTTCCTGAGGTCTGATGTAATCGACATTCAACTCATCAACCTTAGCGGAGTAAATTCCGAGGGTACTCTGTGCCTTGAAGTCGTTTAGATTTTCAAGATCGCCAAGTCCATAGTATTCCACATTCTGCAGGCTTGCATCAAGGTTGATGTTAAGACCGTATCTGGGTACATCAAATTTGTTAAAGCTAAACTTCTTGCGCTTGATTTCAGCCTTTACACTCATAATACCGCTGGGGAATATGGTGTAGGAGATTTCGCACTCAACAAGAGACTTACCTGAAACGCAAAGAGTACCTTCAGTCTTAATTTTCATTCTGCCTTCATTTTCAAGAAGCTTATATGAAGACATTTTGCCGTTGAAATGAAGCTTGTCAAGACCTGTTTTCTCCCAACCGTTGACGATGTTTCTGTCATTGTCAAGGAAGGCTCTGAAAAGATTATGAGTAAAACCGTTTTTATCAGCAAGCATTTCTTTTCCGCCAACACAGTAGCTCAGAAGTATACCCGTTGCAAGAGAAAACTCAGCGGTACCGCCTTCAAATTCAACAAGAAGTCTGTCCTTCTTGCGGGTGTATTGTGCCTTTTTCTTTTCGGTGTATTCAGGCTCTTTCACTGTTTCGTTAAGGATAATCTGCTCCTTGGCAATATCGTTTCCGGCTTTGTCAGAATAGATGAAATTAATAAATACATCCTTTTCCTTGTCAGCTTTCTTGTGGTCGATTTTAACAGTATCAAAATGACAAGGCGCAATATTGAGGCTGATGTCACCGGTTTCAATTACGGTGCCGTCTTCCACAAACTCATATTTTACAGTATATTCATCAGCGTTTGTAAAGCGGTTTGTGTTGATGAATTTATAGGTACCCTCCCCTGCTTTTTCAGCTCTGATTGGACGGTAAACCTGCTTCATTGTATATGCACCCGTGTGAGGTGTTCTGTCAGGATAGAAAAGACCGTCAACGCAGAAATTTCCGTCATGCCAGGCTTCACCGTGGTCGCCGCCGTATGTATATTTATATTTGGCATTTTCATCATATACACTATGGTCAGCCCATTCCCAGATGCAACCGCCGGTCATTTGATCATACTTATAGATTATATCCCAATAATCATCAAGAGAACCGGGGCCTACACCCATAGCGTGGCAGTATTCACAAAGATAATAAGGCTTGCCCTTATAGCGTGAGCCAAATTTATGCTCACCGATTTTTTTAAGAACCTGCGGTACCTGATACATCTCGGAGATAACATCATATGAGCCTCTTACCGTTCTGATAACACCTTCATAATGAACAGGAATATCTGTAAGGTGCTTGAGCATTTGGCAGCACTTATCCTGATTTTTCCAACCGCCCGATTCATTACCAAGGCTCCACATTGTAATTGAAACATGGTTTTTATCACGCTGATACATGCTCATTACTCTGTCGCTCATTCTGGGAAGCCACTTAGGATCGTTGCTGATTATGTTTGACTTGAAGGTAAATCTGAGTTTTGTGTCAAACTGAGTGCCGTGAGTTTCGATGTCAGCCTCATCAATAACATAAAGTCCGTATTCGTCACAAAGATCAAGGAAAATCGGGTCGGGAGGATAGTGAGATGTACGCACTGCATTGACATTGAATTTTTTCATAAGGAGAATGTCCTTGAAAAGATCCTCAGCAGTCATAACAAAACCTGTTTTTTCGTGAGTATCGTGGTGGTTAACGCCCTTGAATTTAATGGGCATACCGTTGAAGGTGAAGAGTTCACCGCTGATTTTAACTGTCTTGAAACCTATTTTTGAGCGAAGGCACTGAATAAGCTTATCACCTTCAAGAAGTGAAATATAAAGGGTATACAGCTCCGGCTTTTCAGCATTCCATTCTTTAACATTGAGCTTGCCGAAATTCATATAAGCGTTTCTGTCTGCATCAGATGTTTTTTCTGCAATTTTTTCATCTTTATAATAGAGTTCAGCAAGAAGACTTTTACTCTTGGTATTGTCACCACTGATCTTAACATCAAGAGAAAGCTGATATAAATCGTCTGTCTTGGCTGTCTTTATTTCGTAATCGTAAATATACTCGGCAGGGTTCTCAGTAATATAAACATCGCGGAAAATACCCTTGTCTCTGAACATATCCTGACATTCCAGATATGTACCGTTACACCACTGGGTAACAATTGCAAGAAGTTCATTTTCGCCGGGCTTGACAAACTTTGCAATATTAAACTCAGCAGGATTGTGGCTGCCCTCACTGTAACCTACAAATTCACCGTTGATATAAAGTGTAAGGCATGAGCAAACACCGAGGAAGGTAATAATCGGGTTGACTGCCTCCTGGCTGATATTGAATTTCTTGACATAAACACCTGCCATCATCTCTTCGGGTACATTCGGAAGATTCATCTCGAACTCATATCTTGTATTGATATAAGCAGGCGGTGCATATCCTGTTCTCTGCCATACGCTCGGCACGGAAATTTTGTCGAATGCAAGGTTGTCTGTATCAATGATGCTTGGCAAACGGGAAATCTTTTCATAGAATTTAAACTCCCATTCACCTGAAAGAACGCTGACAGCATCACTCTCATATCTTTCATTGAGCGCAGTTTTCTCTGCTAACAACTCCTTGTTTTTGTAGGGGATAAAATAACTTCTGTAATCAAGTTTATTCTTCTTATAAACATCGAAGTCATTAATCAAAAGCTTTTTAATCTGGTATTTCATATTCGTCCTCCTGAGCTTTGTTAGAAGCATTATAACACATATTGTTAAATATTTCAATTATTAAATTAAAACCTCTCGGGCAATAATTATAAAGACACACAAATATTGCCAAAAAAACTCTGCGGAGGTAATAATTTTGCATTTTAACAAGGTTGAAATATGCGGTATAGATACATCTAAAATAAAAGTACTGAATGAAAAAGAAAAAATTGAGTTACTAAAAAAAACGAAGCAAAACGACAAAAAAGCGCGTGAAGAACTGATAAACGGAAACCTCAGATTGGTACTGAGTGTTATTCAGCGTTTCACATCAAGAGGCGAAAATCTTGATGATTTATTTCAGGTCGGATGTATAGGTCTTATAAAGGCGATTGACAATTTTGATGTTGAATTAGGACTTCGGTTCAGCACATACGCCGTACCTATGATTATCGGTGAGGTCAAGCGATATCTCAGAGACTATGCACCCATAAGAGTCAGCCGTTCATTGCGGGATACTGCTTATCAGGCAATGAAAATCAAGGAACGCATTATAAACGAAACTCAGAAAGAACCTACAGTTGAAGACATTGCCAAGGAAATGGGCATGAAAAAAGAAAATGTTGTTATTGCTCTTGAAGCTATTGTGGAGCCTGTATCACTGTATGAACCTGTTTATTTCGACGCAGGTGATACAATCTATGTGATGGATCAGATCGGTGACAGCAATACTGATGTTAACTGGATTGATGAGATATTGCTGAAAAAGGCTATAAACAATTTAGGAGAGCGTGAAAAAACAATTTTATCTCTGCGTTTTATGAACGGAATGACACAAACCGAAGTTGCAAAAGAAATCGGGATTTCCCAGGCACAGGTCTCACGCCTTGAAAAAGGAGCATTGGACAAGATAAAAAGTCATCAGAAAATAATCATATGATAAAATAAACTCCGTAGCCTTCAACTACGGAGTTTACTAAAATTCACTTATTTAACTTTAATACTCTTAACAGGTGAATATCCGCTTCTTACGTTACCGTCAGGACCTGCACAGTATGCTCTGATCTTGAAATAGTAGGTCTTGCCGCTTGTGAGGCTTGCTGTAAGCTTAGCAACATCAGCCTTTGTACCGTCAAGCTTCTTATATGTACCGTCCTTTGATGTTGAATAGAATACTGTGTATCCGTCTTCACCTGAAACATTTGTCCATGAAAGGTTAACCTTACCCTTTGTGGTTGAAGTAACCTTGAGAGTTGTGGGAGTTGTGGGAGGAATTGTAACAGTTACAGCCACACCGTTCTTTGCATAGATAACTGTGCCGTCACTATACTTCTTATAAGCCTGAATAGCAAACTTGTATGTTTCACCGGCTTTAAGTGCCTTACCGTTATAGTCTTTAAGAGCTGTATATGTTGTTTTTCCGTTTACCGAAGCAAGTCTGATTCTTGTCTTAGTGTCAACTGACTTATAAACATAAACTCTGTAGCCTGTAGCACCCTTAACTGAATCCCATGTAAGAGCAATTGACTTACTTGTTGTTTTTGAAGTTATCTTAGCAGTCTTAGCAGGAGTAATTGTGAAGGAAACCTTCTTGCTGCCTGAATAGTCACCCTTGAGAGTGATTTTTACTGTGTACTTGCCGATAGCTTTGCAACCGTCAGGATATGTTACAGTGTAGTCTGTGCCTTCCTTGAGAGTATTGCCGTCACTGTCTTTAACTGTAACTTTAGGATTAATTACCTTTCCTGTGTAAGCGTATGATGTGTCAGCAAGTGTGAACTTTGAAACATTATAGAGAATCTTTGTTCTGACATCGCCGCAATCCTTACATGTAAGAACCTTCTTACCGTTTTCGGTTGTTGTAGCCTTAGTTAATTCCTTGGTATCGTTATGAGGCTTCTTTTCGATAATTTCCTGCTTAACAAAAACCTCGCCGCAAGCAGCACAGTGACTGCCTCTTGTTTTACCTTCCGATGTACATGTAGCTTCAACAGCTGCATCTACAACCTCAGCGTGACCGGGAGCGGGAATAGTCTGGGGCTGAGTAAGAATAACACCGCAAACTGAGCATTCTTCACCTGAAGTTGAACCAGCAGTGGTGCATGTAGCGGGAATTTCAGGAATATTTACCTTCTTGTGACCGGCTGCGTCAATAGCACCTTTATAAACGAATCCGCACTCACAAGAGTATTCACCTAAACCTTTTTCGGTGCAAGTGGGCTTCACAATAACAGTCTGCTTGTCGTCATGCTTGTGAGCAACGGAAAGAATAGCTGATGTAAGAGCTTCGTTGCCTTCACTTTCAATAGCGATATGTGCCCATGCAGCCATTGAACCTGTGTAATAAACAGTAAACTTTTCACAACCGTCAAAAGCAAGAGCTTCAATGCTTGTAACAGTCTTCTGAATTGAAATTGATTCGAGCTTTTCACATTCTGCAAAAGTACCTTCACCGATAACGGTTACAGCTTCAGGAAGAGCTATCTTCTTGAATGAGTCGCAATCATAGAATGCATAGTCACCGATTGACTCAACATGAGGATAGAGAGCGATTGTTTCAATGCTGTCACAGCAGCTGAAAGCATAATCACCGATTGCTTTGATATTTTCGGGAAGAACAACACCTGAAAGTGCAGTACAGCCCTCAAACATACCGTCGCTGATTTTATCTATACCCTTACCGAGGGTAACACTCTTGAGTTCAGGGCAAGAAGCAAAAGCATTGCTGCCGATAGTTTTAACGCTGTCGGGAATTACAATTTTTTCTATTACTTCACAGCCTTCAAAAGCAGAGTTGCCGATTGTCTTAAGAGTAGAAGGAAGAGTTACAGCAGTAAGACCCTCAGCAAAACTGAAAGCACCGTCAGCAATTTCTACAACAGGAGCGCCTTCGATTTTCTCGGGAATTTTAACTTCACCTTCATAGTCAGCATTAAGCGCAACAATGATTACGCCACCGTTTCTCACCTCATATGTAAAAGGCAAATCAGCGGCAGACGCAGCGGGAACTGCACAAAGAAGCACAATAATCATAAGTGCAGGAACCAACAGATTTTTAAGTAATTTTTTCATAATTTCACCATCCATATTTAAAATGAATATTATCTACTGTATAATACCACTTTATTTAATTAATGTCAATTGAAAATATACAGTATTTATTTATATTATCAACACAAAAGTGAAATCTGTGTGATAAAAACTTCCTCAATTTAAAATTTTTTATTAACTATTAGAAAAATCAATGGAAGAACAACGGAAGCTCTTCAAGGAAAATTATATCATCACGCTTTGCAGCATCACCCTCAGCGAGAATTGCAGCCTGTGCCACAACATCGGCGTCAAACTGCTCAAGAAGCTTATTGACCGCTGCAAGAGACTCACCCGTACTGATAACATCGTCGAGGATTATGACCTTTTTGCCTCTGAGCTGTTCACCCTCAAGGGAGTCAATGTAAAGGGTCTGCTCTTTATCAGTAGTGATGGAACGCACGCTTACGGAAACAGGATTCTGCATATAAAGCTTTGCACCCTTGCGGCAGATAAAATATTTTTTACCGCTCTGTCTTGACATCTCGTGAGCAAGAGGAATAGCCTTGGCTTCAGGTGCCACGATAAAATCAAATTCAGGACATTTTTTAAGAAGCTCCGCAGCCGCAGCAACTGTAATTTCAGCATCACCGAAGATTACGAAGCCTGCAATATCAAGATGATCGTTTACCTTACATATGGGCAGTTCTCTTTCAAGACCTGCAATTGTCATTTTGTACATTGCCATAACCTTAGACCTCCAATTATTTAACCAGCTTTTCGCCTAATTTTTCACCGCCGAGAATGTGGAAGTGTATGTGCTTTACTGTCTGACCGCCGTCTTCACCGCAGTTGTTTATAACTCTGAATCCGTTTTCAAGACCTGCTTGCTTAGCAACCTTTGCAATAACGCTGAAGATGTGTCCGATAACTTCACAGTTTTCTTCATTTACTTCAAGGGCTGATTCAATATGCACCTTAGGAATTACAATAATGTGGACGGGCATCTGAGGCGCGATATCGTGAAAAGCTAAAACCGTGTCATCCTCATAAACTTTGTTTGAAGGAATTTCACCTTTGATTATTTTACAAAAAATACAATCCATAATAAATTCTCCTTTATTCACTCCCCTGCTTAATAAAAAGCAGGGGTATTTATATTTATTTCAGCATAGCACTGAGAATTTCCTCAGCCTTGTTGACAGCTTCGGGAAGTGCAGAAACATCCTTTGCACCCGCCATAGCACTGTCAGGCTTGCCGCCACCTGAACCGCCTGCAAGCTTTGCAACTTCTCTTGCAAGATTGCCTGAGTGAGCACCTGCAGCCACAGCATCCTTACCGCAGCAGACGCAGATGTTGCCAGTACCTTTAGCTTTCTGCACACCTGCAATAACGCCAACAAAGTTGTCGCCCTTGCTCTTTACAAGGTCACACATACTGCGAAGCTCGTCGGGTGTTGTGTCATCAAGGAAAGCAGTTACAAGCATAACGGAGCCAACCTGCTTTGCGCTTGAAAGCATTGATTCGGTTTTAATGTTAGCAAGAACACCTGAAAGTTTTTCAATTTCCTTTTCTTTAGCCTTAAGGTCAGCCATAACACTCTGAGCCTTCGAGGCAATATCGTTTGCATTAGCAGCTTTGAGCGCAACGGCAGTGTCTGCAATAAGGGAGAGCTTGCCGTCAATAAACTTCATAACATTTGCACCTGTTACAGCCTCGATTCGTCTGACACCTGCTGCAACCGACGATTCGCCGACAATCTTGAACAGACCGATTTTTCCGGTGTTATTTACGTGGGTACCGCCACAAAGCTCTGTTGAGAACTCACCTGCCTTAACAACGCGGACTGTGTCGCCGTATTTTTCTGAGAAGAGTGCCATAGCCCCCATAGCCTTGGCTTCTTCTATGGGCATTTCCTTAATCATAAGGTCTATTCCTTCAAGGATAATTTCGTTTACTCTGTCTTCAACCTTCTTGATTTCTTCCTTGGTCATAGCTGAGAAATGAACAAAGTCAAAGCGGCACATATCACTATCTACAAGCTGACCTGCCTGCTCAACGTGTGAGCCGAGAATTTCACGAAGGGCAGCCTGAAGAAGATGAGCTGATGTGTGGTTTCTCATTGTTGCACTTCTCTTTTTATTGCAGTATGTTGCAGTAGCGTTATCGCCAACCTTAATGCTGTCACCTGAAAGAGTACCGTGATGAAGAACAACACCGTCAGCATCCTTGGTTGTCTTTGAAACCTCGAAGGTGCTGTCGCCTATAGAAATTACACCGCAGTCACCAACCTGTCCGCCGCTTTCGGCATAGAAAGAGGTTTTATCAAGGATAATTACAGCATCGTCACCGTCTTCGATTATATCTTTTCTTTCACCGTCAGCAATAATAGCAACCACCGCTGCTTCTATGTTGTTTTCAGTGTAGCCTGTAAATTCAGTTGCAGATAAATCTTTAAGTGAAACACCGGAGTTTCTCCAGTCACTGTCAGCAGCATCACGCTTAGCATTTTTTGCCTTAAGTCTTGCTTCTTCAACAAGAACTCTGAACTTTTCTTCGTCAACGGTTATATTGTTTTCAGCAGCAATTTCTTTTGTCAGGTCAATGGGGAAACCGTAGGTATCCTGAAGCTTGAAGGCATCCTCGCCTGAAAGCACACCGCCTTCACTCTTTGCCATCATTTCATTGAGAAGACCAAGACCTGAATCAATTGTCTTATAGAACGAATCTTCTTCCATAGCAATAACTTTTTTGATATAGTCCTGCTTTTCAACAAGATTTGGGTATGCATTTGCATTTTCTGCAATAACGGTGTCACACACTTCTGCAAGGAAGGGTCTGTCTATGCCGATAAGTCTTCCGTGTCTTGCCGCGCGGCGAAGAAGTCTGCGAAGAACATATCCTCTGCCGCTGTTTGAAGGAATTACACCGTCACCGACCATAAAGGTTGTGCTTCTGATGTGGTCAGTGATAACACGAAGTGAAATATCCTTATTTGCATCGTCGTGATAGTTGATGCCTGCAATTTTAATGATGTGCTTCATAATATTCTGCACAGTGTCAACCTCGAAAAGATTATCAACATCCTGCATTACACAAGCAAGTCTTTCAAGACCCATACCTGTGTCAATGTTAGGATTAGCAAGACGGGTATAGTTATTATTGCCGTCATTTTCAAACTGTGTAAAAACAAGGTTCCACACTTCAATAAATCTGTCACATTCACAGCCGACCTTACAGTCAGGGCTTCCGCAGCCCTTAGAGTGGCCTCTGTCAAAGTAAATTTCCGAACAAGGACCGCAGGGACCTGCACCGTGTTCCCAGAAGTTATCCTCTTTGCCGAAGCGAACCATATGTGAGGGGTCAACGCCAACCTCTTTTGTCCAGATGTCATAAGCCTCATCGTCATCAAGATAAACGCTGACATAAAGCAGATCCTCAGGAATTTCCATCACCTTTGTGAAAAATTCCCATGCCCATGCAGTAGCTTCTCTCTTGAAATAATCACCGAAGGAGAAGTTACCGAGCATTTCAAAATATGTGCCGTGACGTGCTGTCTTGCCAACATTTTCGATATCCGGGGTACGGATACACTTCTGGCAGGTTGTCACTCTCTTGCTGGGAGGTGTAACTTCACCCGTAAAGTACTTTTTCATAGGTGTCATACCTGCATTGATAAGAAGAATGCTCTTATCTCCCTGAGGTACAAGTGAAAAGCTGGGAAGTCTCATATGTTCCTTGCTTTCAAAGAATGAGAGATATTTCTCTCTGATTTCATTAAGACCCATCCATTTCATAACAAACATTCCTTTCGAAAATAAAATACAAAAAAATAAAGCGCAAAATACACACCTCGGGGTGAAACAAGTCCACGGTACCACCCGAATTGCGCATAAAGCACCACTCAAAGTCCTTAACGCGGACACACGGCAACCCTTTCGGGCGCAACTGCTGAAAGCAGCACACTCAAGTGGCTTCATAAGGGGCTTACACCTGCTCCCCTCTCTCTGTAATGAAACTCACAAAAGGTTTCTTTCGTCATAGTCTTTAACCATATTAATAACAGTAACATTTTACTATTATTGACCGGTTTTGTCAATACAAAATAACAAAAATAAGGCAGTCAAAAGACCGCCTTAAATTAAATTTACAGTGAATTATACCAATATTCTCTGCGCTTTCTGATAATCCTTTTTCTGATTATGAAAAACAGCGCAGTTGCACCAACTAAAGCAAATCCGATATAAATATGTGTGTTATCAGTGCCGTGAATCCTTATTTCATTCCACAGCTCAGAAAATCTGTCAAGGGTGTCCTGAGGAAGATTTCTGAAATATTCAGTATCAGGCATATTTTCTTCACTCGGATACAGATATTCATTCTCACGCATTTCGGCATAATCAGGATGCTCAAGCACACCTGTATTCGGTGTGGCGTAGCCAATATAAAAGGCATTGCTGAGTGCTACCTCGGGGTCAAGCAGGAAATTGATGTAAAGCATTGCTGCATCATAATTCTTAGAGCATTTAGGAATACAAACAGCGTCAACAAAAATGTTTACGCCTTCTTCAGGATAAACAAAATCAAGATCGGGGTTTACATCCTTCATACATACAAAGTCGCCTACATAGTAAGGCACCATAGCGGCTTCACCGCTTTCCATTTTGTTATAGATTTCATCCATAACATAGCCCTGCAGAAGGGGCTTTTGCTCAATTAGCATCTGAGCTACGTCCGAAAGCTCTTTTTCATCAGTTGAGTTAAGTGAGTAGCCTAAAATCTTCTGCGGAATTGCAAAGGCATCCCGGGGATTGTCAATCATAAGAATTTTGCCCGCATACCTTCCGTCCCAGAGGGCAGTCCAGCTTGTAGGAGCTTCCTCGACCATAGTTTTATTATAGATGAGTCCGACCATTCCTACATTATAAGGTACGGAGTGGCTGTTATCCGGGTCATAATACATATTCTTATACTTCTCAGCAACATATTTATAGTTAGGCAGAGACGAAACATCAATTTCAAGGAGCATATCCTCTGAAATCATACGCTGAATCATATAGTCGGAAGGCACAACAATATCGTAGCTTGCACCGCCGTTTTTGATTTTGGGATACATATCCTCGTTGCTTTCATAGGTGACATAGTTAACCTTGATGCCTGTTAGCTTTTCAAACTCACGGTTAACATCAATACAGCCGTCCTCGTAACTGTCTGAGATATATTCGCCCCAGTTAAAAACATTTATTTCGGTGCCTTCAAGACCCGTATTCTTATAATAGCTTTCGTTCTCATAAGCAAATGCACCAAAAGCACAAACACTAAGAATAACACAGAGGATAAAAGTAAAGCTGATTAATTTTTTCATCTTTTACCTCCCTTATTGAGCTTGTTGTTCATTTTCTTTTCGCCTCTTACCTGAGACACATTCAGCAGAATAAGAAGAACAAGAATTGCAACAAATATAAGTGTTGAAAGAGCGTACATATCAGGAGTTACTCTCTTTTTAGTCATTGAGAATATTCTGATAGGCAAAGTTTCAAAGGAAGGACCCTGAGTGAAGTAACTGATAACAAAGTCATCAAGGGAAAGGGTAAATGACATCATAAGACCAGACACAATACCCGTTGAAATTGAAGGCAGAATAACCTTGAAGAACGCCTGAACAGGTGTGCAGCCCAAATCCATAGCTGCTTCAGGAAGATATTTATCAAGCTGTCTGAGTTTGGGCAGTACCGACAAAATGACATAAGGCAGATTGAATGTTACATGAGCAATAAGCATCGTGGTAAAACCAAGAGCATCAGTAACACCGATTAATTTTGCGCAGAAAATGAACAGAAGCATCATGGAGATACCCGTTACAATTTCAGGGTTCATCATGGGAATATTGGTAACGCCCATTACAGTCTTTTTGATAAACTTATTTCTGAAGGCGTTTATTCCAACAGCGGCAGCGGTACCCATAACCGTTGCCAAAAGCGATGATGTAACTGCAAGAATCAGTGTGTTTTTAAGTGCGTTCATAGTTGCGCTGTCGTGAAGCAATGATTCGTACCAACGAAGTGAGAAGCCTGTAATAACACTTGTGCTTGCCGAAGAGTTGAATGAAAAAACAATCATCAGCACGATGGGTGAATATAAAAGCAGCATTATAAATGCAACATAGAGCTTTGAAAGAGGAGACATCTTTGTTTTCATATAAGCACACCTCCGTCATCGTCATCGCCGGTAAAGCGATTCATAACCATCATACAGATGATAATGAGAACCATAAGTATCATTGAAAGCGCAGCACCAAGATTATAGTTATTTGCCGACTTGAACTGCATTTCAATAACGTCGCCTATAAGTGAGAATGTGTTGCCGCCGAGTTTTTTTGATATATAGAAAGTAGAAACACTGGGTACAAAAACCATGGTGAAGCCTGATGCAACACCGGGAAGACTTAGGGGAAAAATTATGTTTTTAACAACAGTAATCTTATTTGCACCTAAGTCCTCAGCAGCTTCAATAAGGTTATGATCCATTTTTGCCATAATATTATAAAGAGGCAAAATCATATAAGGTATGTAGTTATATACCATACCGAAAACAACTGCCCCCTGAGTGTTAATCATATGCACATTGGGCAGATTCAGAAAGCTGAGCACAGAATTTATAACACCCGTATCCTGCATAAGAATCATCATTGAATATGTTCTGATAAGAAGATTCATCCACATAGGCAACATAACAAGCATCATCATGGTGCGCTGCACATTTGCCTTACTTCTTGCCATTATATATGCAAGAGGGTACGCAAGAACAAGGCTGATAACTGTGGCAATAAAGCCCAACCAGATAGAGTTGAGCATAACATCCTTATATCTGCCTATATCGCTGATATATTCAAGAGTAAAATTGCCTGATGCGTCTGTAAGAGAATAGTACGCCACAAAAATCAGAGGTACTACTATAAACATAGCTGACCAGACAATATAGGGAGAGGCGGTAAGCTTCTTACCGAGTGAATTTTTCTTCATTTATCACTCCTCCTCTTCTGTTTCAACATCACTGAGATGCTCCAATTCATCACTGAAGGAGCTATAGTCACCGAACATACCCGAATATTCACTCTTTTTCATAACATGAATAGCATCGGGTTCAATCTGAATACCGATTTTAGTGCCAACGGGATAATAATCTGTTGTCTGAATCATCCACTTGAAATTATCAATATCAACAATCATTTCAAAGTGTACACCCTTAAAGGTGTTTGATGTGATAACGCCGCTGATTGTACCCTCGCCGTAAGGTACAACATCGACATCTTCAGGTCTGACAACAATGTCAACGCTTTCATTAACAGCAAAGCCTTTGTCAAGACACTGGAATATAGCACCTGAAAACTTAGCCTTAAAGTCGTCAAGCATTACACCGTCAAGAATATTACTCTCACCGATAAAGTCAGCAACAAAGGCGTTTTTCGGCTCATTATATATATCAATAGGTGTGCCTATCTGCTGAATCTTGCCGTCGTTCATAACAACAACTGTGTCACTCATTGAAAGAGCTTCCTGCTGATCATGGGTAACATATATAAAGGTAATGCCCATTCTTTTCTGTATATTTTTGAGTTCAACCTGCATATCTTTTCGGAGTTTGAGGTCAAGAGCGCCAAGGGGTTCGTCGAGAAGAAGAACTCGCGGCTCAACGGCAAGAGCTCGTGCAATAGCTACACGCTGCTGCTGACCGCCTGAAAGAGATGAAATGTCTCTTTTCTGAAAGCCTTTAAGGTTAACAAGCTCAAGCATTTCGCCAACTTTTTTGGCAATATCCTTTTCTTTCATTTTTTTTATGCGAAGACCGAATGCAATATTATCATAAACATTCAGATGCGGAAAGAGAGCATATCTCTGAAAAATAGTGTTAACCTGTCTTTTATGGGGAGGTAAATTATTTATATCCTTACCCTCAAAAATCACCTGACCGCTGTCTGCTTCAAGAAAGCCTGCAATAATTCTAAGTGTAGTTGTTTTGCCGCAACCTGACGGACCGAGAAATGTCATAAATTCTTTATCTTTTATGCTGAGATTAATAGAATCAAGAATGACATCATCCTCAAATTTCTTTGAAATATTCTGAAGCTTGATAATATAATTATCTCCCATGGTTAAACCCCTTTCCCTGCATGGACAGCCATGCCCGCTCGAATAAATATGCTATTTTTACTCATAAATATCCCAAGAAAAACGCGTTTTTCCCGGGACTGTATATAGCATAATAATTGCAAAAATACACATCTTTTATAACACACAATATAGAACAATTTTGTGCAATTGTCAACAGTTTTTTTGCATTTTTCGGCAAAAACTCAGCGGAATTTTGCCGCACTAACTTAAAATCTTTAAATTGCTTTGATTTTCTCGTTTTTTCTCTCAAATTCTCAAAAAAAGTTTTTTGTGAATTTTTATAAAAAATCTCCCGCAATTAAGAGGGAGATAATAAGTATAATTTTTTATTCATCAAGATATTCACTACATCTGTTTTCAAGCCAATCCTTGACTTCGGCAAGGCTTTCCTGTTCTGGTTCAAACACCTTAACTTCAATTTCATCTTCACTCTGACATTCAAAGCATTTATCACCGTAATAAACAGCCGCCTTGAGAACCTCCTGCTCGTCAAGCTTTTCAAGCCAGATGCGATAGTTAAACACTTTGCGGGTAAGCATCCCCAAAGAAGCATCTGTTCCTCTAGAACCTGTATAGTAGTTATATTTACCGCCAATTCTTGAAGCACCGATAAGCCAAGTAAGAAGAGGCACGGCTATTTCTTCTCTTTCCATAATTAAACTCCTTATTGTCATTTTCGTTGATTATATCAAAAACTTAAAGATTTGTAAAGGAAAAATATAAAGCCACCCGAAAGGATGGCTTTGATATTCAAATTAAATCAGGCAAGAAGGCTGCCAAGAAGCTGTTCCATCATCTGCATACCAGCTTCAGCGGGGTTGGCTTCGTCACCTAAGAAGAGAAGACCAATGATTGTGCCGAATACCTTGATAAGGATGTTCATAACAGTTTCCATTGTGTCGGGTTCGATTGTTGCGGGGCTGTAAGCAGCTCTGAACTCAATAACCTCACCTGCTGTGCCGAGAGGAATATAGTATGCGCTGTTTGCAGCATATGTACTACCCTGTGTGTAGTCACCAGCAATACCGTAGCAGTACCAACCGTCAAACTGATAGCCTGCGGGAGGAGTAACAACAGGAAGTGTGATAGGTGTGCCGGGCTTCATTGAATCCTTATCCATAGGAAGCATTACATAAGTAGGATCGTCGAAACCTTCAACCCACTCGAAATCAGGCTTAGGCTGCTTTGATGTGTTGTAAACCCAAACACCATTTTTCATTGTGCCGCCTGCAAGATCGAATGTGATGATAACCTGTGTGTTACGGTCAACAAGATGTGAATCAAAATGCTGACTAACGCTTACTGCTGATGAACTGAATGAAAGAGCTCCGAAAAGCATCATAACCGAAAGAAGAACGGCTAAAACTTTTTTCATTGGAAAAGACCTCCTAAAATATTTTTACTTGCACATTATAGCACTTAATTTTTGAAATTGCAAGACATTTCTTCAAGAAAAAATCGATTTTAGACCGTTTTTTTGAAAAAAATAGCAAAATTAATTTATTTTAATAAAGATGTTCACATATTTTACACTTTCGTTGAAAATAAGTTGACATAAAATCACAACATATTGTATAATTGATACAGTGTTTTACACATATATTCGGAAACGAGGTATAGTCTATGTTTGATAAATTTGGTTGCTTCTGGGGCTGGGGACCATTCTCCAAGAAGTATGCCGGCATATCACATATTGCCAAACACGAAAAATACAGCGGCATCCGCTTTGACCTGAGTGTGGCTCCTGCCATAAGCGCGTTTGACATCAGAGTACCCAATGTAACTCTTCCAAGTGCATATCACCCGTGGCTGTGTAACGAGGATTACTCCTTCTACAGTTACAGATATGATCTTCAATGGAAAGATAAGGTATATGCTGATGTGTCATATACAAAGCTTACCGACAACAGTATACTCGTCAGAACCGAAATTGTCAATAATACGGATATAATAAAAAACTGCGTTGTCAACTATTTTTCATCAATTGAGTATCCCCAGGATTTATACACTGAGGTAAGTCTTCCAAAAAAATGCATTTATTGGGACGCGACACAGTACAGCGAATATTCTTACTCCCTCCCCCGCCCTTGGGATAAGCAGAATGCTGACGGCAGAAAAAAAGGTGAATTTCTTGATAAAACATTTGTAGGCGGCAAAGGTCTTGGTGACAGGGCAGAAAAGTGGCATATGCCTCACAAGGTAATTGAACCCTTCGGTGCAACCGACGGCGACACTGTCTGCTATACAATCAATGTAGATAACGACTTTGATAACGCTGTGCTCGCCATCAGATACCGCACAAGTGATATTCATTATGAACAGGGAAAACAGGTCGGCGTACACTACATAAACAGCACAAAAACAGCCACATTCAAACTCTCAGACAAAACAATTGAGCTTTCTCCGTGTGATACTCCTGAAATTAAATATGTTTTCCTCGGAAAACTTGAAAAAGGCACTCTCGAGCTCAAATTTATTGCAGAAGGTACAGGTGCGGCAGAGTTCGACTTTATGGCTATAACCGAAGAAGAGAATAAAGATGAAATCAGGGTTTTTACAGAGTGCGTTGATTTTATTCCTGAAATTACAAATGATAAATGCCGCAGCGGCTATCTCTCAACTCTTAAATACAATAAAATCGAAGGCGAATATAAGCTTCGTGTTTTTGATGATAACACACGCTTCAGAGAAATAGAAACAGGCGCTCTTGAAGACTGCATGACGGCACGCCTTTCAAATGCAGATGAAACCTTTGACGATGTAACCGAAAGCTTTACCGGCGCTTTTAACAGAAAACACAGTGACGAAGGCTTCTTCCACAATGCAATCAGTCACACAATATTTGTAGAACCCGGTGAAAAGAGGGTTCAGTATGCAGTTATTTCAGAAGGTGAAACCGATTATCTCACCGAAAGCAAATATGAAGCAATTTATCAGAAAGCTAAAAGCACTGCCATTGACATCAAGGTAAATCCTTCAGGTGTAAAATATAAGCTGAGCAATCAGATACTTACGGCTACAGTTATGACAAATGTGGTTTATCCCATTTATAAACACGGTGATTATATCATACACCACACCCCCGGCAAGCGTTGGGACTGTCTTTACACTTGGGATTCAGGCTTCATAGGTCTTGGCATGAATGAAATTGCCCCGAAATTTGCCGAATATATAATTGATACATATTTAAGCAGCGAGGATAATCCCGATTATGCCTTTCTGCATCACGGTTCACCTGTACCTGTGCAGATTTATCAGCTTTATGAAATGATTCAGAAGGCTGACAACAAAGAGCATCTCCTCCTCTCCTACTATTCGCGTGCAAGACTTTATTACCGCTTCCTTGCAGGCAAAATAAGAGGCTCAACAACAGCAAAATTCAAAAGCGGAATCCTCACTACCTATGATTACTTCTATTCAACAAGCGGCATGGATGACTATCCGGCGCAGGTGGCCATGATGAAACAGTCTCTACGTGATAAGGCTTCTCCCGTTATCACAACAGCACAGGTTATCCGCTTTGGCAAGATACTTTCAATTTTAGCCGATAAATTAAACCTTTGGGACCATGTAAAAGAGTACACTGCCGATGCCGAAAGACTTACCACAGCACTTGATAAATATTCATGGGATGAAGACAGCGGATATTACAGTTATGTGCTTCACGATGAAAACTATGAGCCTAATGAGATATTCCGCACTGCTGACGGTGAAAACCTTAATAAGGGACTTGACGGAATTTATCCCATAATTGCAGGGGCCTGCGACGAAAATCAGAAAGCAAAAATAATTTCACACCTGACAAATGAGAAAGAAATGCACTCCCCCTTCGGTATCAGCGCTGTTGATATGACGGCAGGGTACTATATGGTAAACGGCTATTGGAACGGCAATATATGGTTCCCCCATCAGTGGTTCATCTGGAAGAGCATGCTTGACTGCGGTGAAGGTGCGATTGCAAAAGATATTGCACATATGGCACTTAATATATGGAAAAGAGAAGTTGATGACACATACTACACCTTTGAAATGGTCAACACCGTCACAGGTTGCGGCGGATGGTTCCACAACTTCGGCGGACTTTCAACACCTATCAATATGTGGTTTAAAGCATATTACAGCCCCGGAACCGTTAATGTAGGCTTCGATACTTTCCTCGAAAAATCACAGTTTAACACAGAAAATACCAATGCTGAAATTACTTTCACCTACTACGGTAAAAATGAAAAATTCACCCTTCTTGCTGTTATGACAGAAGGAAAGACTTACAGCGCAACACTTGACGGTGAAGAAGTTTCATTTATAAACGAAAACGGATGTCTTGAATTTACTCTGAAAAGCGAATTTAAAGAAGCTCATAAACTTATTATTAAGGAGAAATAAAGCTATGTATGAAAACATCAAACCATTAAAGGTGAATATCATTTCCGACATTCACTACTACGCCAGAGAAATGGGCTGTGAAGGTAAAGCCTTCGACAAGGCTAATGTAACTGCATCTAATGAAATGTATTACAGCAAGGAAATTCTTGAAGCTCTTATGGAGCAGCTCGCAAAAGATGATGCAGATATTGTTCTTGTCAGCGGTGACACAACCTGTAAAGCAGAAAAGCCCAGTCACGAAGGTGTTATCGGACTTCTGCGCTCTCTTAAAGAAAGAGGTAAAAAGGTCTATGTCATAACAGCCACTCACGATTTCAACGGTGACGGTATGACTTATTTCTATGACGGTGACGAAAGAAAAACAGTTCCCGGCACAAAAAGAGAAGAGTTGCTTGAGATGTATCGTGAGTTCGGCCCGGATGAAGCTATTGCACTTCATGAAGACAGCATGTCCTTTGTCGTTCAACTCCAGGACGGCTACAGGCTGTTTGCACTCAACGACGACAGAAACCACAAGGGCGCAAGCGGATTTTCAGATGATTGCTTCAAATGGATTTCAGAGCAGATTGAAGATGCACATAAAAACGGTCAGTTCATCATCCCCATGACACATCATCCCATGCTCTCTCCCTCGCCCTTTTATAAGATTATCGGCGGCGGAAACATAATGGGTGAAGCTGAAAAGCGCATTGATGAATTCACCGAAATGGGTCTTCACTATATGTTTACCGGCCACACTCACATGGATGATATATCCTATAAATACACCGATGAAGGCAAAATTTTCTATGACATCACAACTGCAGGTGCTGTTGGGTACCCTGCAACCTTCCGTCAGGTTATATTCAATCCTGCCGAAGGAAAAATTGATGTAAAATCCGTTGATGTTGATTTTGAAATAGGCGGCAGAAATGTCAAAGAACACCTTGAAGACAAATTTTTCGGTATGATAAGACGGGTTATTGCAAAGGCAGGCAGTGATATCCCTGAATTTGCAAGAATGGCAAACTCGTTCAGCGTCAAACCGTCCCTTATATACAAAATAGGGTGGATTATCAAGCCCTTTGCAAAAATACTCAACAGGCTGACAATCGGCAAGCTCGCTCCTCTTTGCAAAAAGGAATCGGGACTTAAAAAGACTGATTGGCAGGATATCAAAGATGAAAGTGTTGTAAATTTCATTGTTTCACTTGTTGCAAATCTTTACGGTGGCGACAGCCCTTATACACCCGATACTGCTCACTATAAAATCACAATGGGCATACTCGCAATTGTTGACAGTATCCTCAGTGTGTTAGGTATAAACATTGGAAAAATACTCAAAGGTGCGGAATCAGTACAGAGCCTTGTCGAGCCTCTTCTTTACAATAGCGGTATTTGCGACAGACAAGCCGTGATTAATCTCTATGATGACTTACCGGCAAAAAGCCTTACAAAACCCAACTTCATCAAGAGTAAAAAAGGACTTGGTGTTATCATCGGTCTGGTACTCGGTGTGATTGTTTTCCTGCCTGCAATTCTCCTTGCACTTCTTATCAGCTTTATAGCCAATTACATAAAGTATCACGATAAATTCTGATAAAGTTTAAGGACAGCTCTGAGAGCTGTCCTGTTTTAATATAAGATTATTTAGAATGCGTTTTGAATCATCCAGTATATTTCAAAGAAACTTATCAGCATTAAAATAAGGTGTAAAAAGCAATTGCGTTTTGTAGAACTTTTCTTAGAAACCTTAATAAATAAACTTATTGTTGCAAATAAACCATAAATATGCCATGTAAACAAATCAATAGAAAACACTATATTTGCAAAAACAGACAAAGTACCTTTAGTAAAGAACCACTCGCACATAAACAGACTGTTGATAAGACAATAAACCGCAACAACACTCAAGCTTATTGCCGAGAAGACACTGTGCTTTTTTTCAGCTTTCATTTTGTTATCTTCCTTTCAGCCGGATATAAATCTTTTACCTCATACCGTTAATATCCCACTTGAAAACATTATCAATGGGATTCTTACTCTGCACCGCGTAAGGCGCAGAGGCTGACTCTGTTATTATATAAACACTGCCATCGGGATAGAGAGTAATTTCTTCAAGATATGTAGGCACTCTGTACTGTGCGATTCTGTCTTTTAACTCACAGTAAAAAAGAGGCACATCCTGACCTGCAACATTGATAATTTCATCCGGTTCACCTTTGGTCACATCTTCGTAAAGATATACTCGCGAATTAGTTGCAGGCGTTGACGAAGCAGTATAAACAATTGTGCCGTCAGGGAGTACGCACATGCCCTGCACCTTGAAGGGTGATGTCAACGCAAAATCAGGTATCATATTGTTTTCTTCATCAATTTTGTCTGCTTTAATGCCAAACTTGCCGTTTTCATCAAGCACAAATGCATTGCACCGTGAAAAATATTTCGCAAGTCCGTTTTCATAAACATTGGTTGCGCCTTTCATATCCTCAAAGGTGGTATCAGTAAACTCACCGATATAAAGTACTCCGCCACAGACATTAACATAAGAGCAGGTTGTGTCTGTGTAAAGTTCGCCTATAATCTGAACATATCCCTCATCCTCTGCACTGAGAATTTCAGTGAGAGACAGAACGTGAGTAACGCTTGTAGTTGCAACATAGACATAGTCCTTATAAACAGCAATACCGCCGAAATGACCCGTTGCCTTATCGCCTTTCTGTGTCAGGCAGCCGACGGATTTCACGAAATTACCTTCACCGTCAACAACAATAACTCTTGAAGGCTGAGCCTTTTCTTTATAATAGCCTGAAAGCAGGAAAATATCATTCGCTTCTTCATAAAAAATACCCTGAGGCACAAAGCCCTCTTTAAGTCCGGGAATAATAAAGCCCTCCTCGGAATTGTCATAAAAAGGCTTCAGCTGCAGGTCGCAGGGCAGCTCGCCGCCAATAATTTCAGTCTGAGTCAGTTTTGTTGAAGGCTCTGCATCAAACTCACCGATAACAGGACCTACTCCGCTTATAAAAAAGATAACTGCAGCAACAAATGCAAAAAACTTACCGTATAAATCCATAATGTTTCCTCCTAAGTTTATTACAAATATTATACTATTCTGCATTCACTTTGTCAAATTGAAAGGACAGCTACGAAGAACTGTCCTTAAATTATACTTACTGAAGTGCTGCAAGGCTTTCATCAATCATCTTGATTTTTTCTGTCAGCTTTTCAGCATCAGCCTTCTGTGTTTCTATGACATTAGCAGGCGCCTTTGCAAGGAAGCCGGGATTTGAAAGCTTACCGTTAATCTGGGCAAGTTTCTTTTCTGCAGTTTCCTTTTCCTTGAGAAGTCTCTTTCTCTCAGCTTCAAAGTCAACAAGGTCACCCATAGGAATATAAATCTTAGCATCAGCAGTTACAATGCTTACACTGCCTTCAATATTGAAGCTGTCACCTACGGTTACCTCAGAAGCAGATGCAAGCTTCTGCATAAACAGAGCTGAAAGCGAGAAGATGTCCTTCTTTTCCGTGGCAATATACACGTGAGCCTTTCTTGAAGGAGGTACATTCATTTCACCGCGTCTGTTACGGATAGCGCGGATAGCATCCATGATGATGTTCATCTGTTCTTCATCTTCGGTGAATACAAGCTCATCACTGAATACAGGCCAGGGAGCCTTCATAATGGTCTCACCGCTATGAGGAAGTGTCTGCCAGATTTCTTCTGTGATAAAGGGCATAAAGGGATGCAGGAGCTTGAGAGTTTCGCTCATAACATAAACGAGGACCGCTCTTGCCGTTGCAGCTTCGTCGCCACCCTTCTGAAGTCTTATCTTTGCAAGCTCAATATACCAGTCGCAGAAAACATCCCAGATGAAGTCATAGAGCTTCTGCACAGCAACACCAAGCTCGAACTTGTCGAGGTTGTCAGTTACTTCCTTTGTAAGTCTGTTGTACTGTGAAAGAATCCACTTATCTTCAAGCGCTAAATCTGCAGGAATGTGAGGAGCAGCTTCATCTTCGGGAAGATTCATAAGAATAAATCTTGCAGCATTCCAGATTTTGTTGCAGAAGTTTCTTGAAGCTTCAACCTTCTTTTCACTGTAACGCATATCGTTACCGGGGCTGTTACCTGTTGCAAGTGTCAGACGAAGTGCGTCAGCACCGTACTGCTCAATAACAACAAGAGGATCAATACCGTTGCCAAGTGACTTTGACATCTTTCTGCCAAGCTCGTCACGCACAATGCCGTGAATAAATACAGTATCAAAGGGTACCTCGCCCATCTGCTCGCAAGCTGAGAAGATCATTCTTGCAACCCAGAAGAATATAATATCATAACCTGTTACAAGAGTGCTTGTGGGATAATAGTGCATAAGTTCAGGTGTCTTGTCAGGCCAGCCGAGTGTTGAGAAAGGCCAGAGCGCTGATGAGAACCATGTATCAAGTGTATCAGGATCCTGAGTTATCTTAGTGCTGCCACACTTGCAGCACTTTGTTGCATCTTCTTTAGAAACTGTGATTTCACCGCATTCTTCGCAGTACCACGCGGGGATTCTGTGACCCCACCAGAGCTGACGTGAGATACACCAGTCACGGATATTTTCCATCCAGTTATAATAAATCTTGTCAAAACGTTCGGGAATGAACTTAACCTTACCCTCGCGAACAACATCTATAGCAGGCTTTGCAAGGGGTTCCATTTTAACGAACCACTGCTTTGAAACTCTCGGTTCAACAGCAGTATGGCAACGGTAGCAGGTGCCGACCTCGTGCTTTGTGGGCTCGATTTTAACAAGTGCGCCTGCTGCTTCCATATCGGCAACAATTGCCTTACGGCACTGCATAAGATCCATACCCTCATACTTACCGGCAAATTCGTTCATAAAACCGTCGTCGGTCATTACATTGAGTACGGGAAGGTCACATCTCAGACCGACTTCAAAGTCGTTGGGATCGTGAGCGGGTGTGATTTTAACGGCACCTGTGCCTTTATCCATCTTTGCATAGCTGTCTGCTACGATGGGAATTTCTCTGCCGATAACGGGGATAATAACTGTCTTGCCGACAATTGCCTTATATCTTTCATCATCGGGATGTACAGCAACACCTGTATCACCGGGGATGGTTTCGGGACGGGTTGTAGCAACCTCAATATAACCTGTTCCGTCAGCAAAGGGATATCTTAAATGCCAGAAGCTGCCGTCTTTTTCTTCGTGTTCAACCTCAGCGTCTGAAATTGAAGTTTTGCAGTGAGTACACCAGTTGATCATTCTTTCGCCACGGTAAATGAGACCTTTTTCATAGAGATTTACAAATACCTCTTTAACTGCCTTTGAGCAACCCTCATCAAGCGTGAAACGCTCTCTTTCCCAGTCACATGATGAACCCATTTTTTTAAGCTGCTCAATAATTCTTCCACCGTATTGTGCTTTCCAATCCCAGGCTCTTTCAAGGAAGCCTTCTCTGCCGATATCTTCCTTTGAAATACCTTCAGCCTTCATAGCCTCAACGATTTTAGCTTCAGTAGCAATTGAAGCGTGGTCAGTACCGGGGAGCCAAAGTGTGTCAAAGCCCTGCATTCTTCTGAAACGGATAAGAATATCCTGCAGAGTATTGTCAAGAGCATGTCCCATGTGAAGTTGACCTGTAATGTTGGGTGGCGGAATTACAATAGTGTACGGATTCTTACTTTCATCAGGTTCTGCGTGAAAATATTTTCCGTCAAGCCAGAATTTGTAAATCCTGTCCTCAACATTTTTGGGGTCGTATTGTTTAGCAAGTTCTTTTGCCATAATATCATCCCTTTTCAAAATAGTTATACACCAAGATATTATCCCATTTTTAATGTGTTTTGTCAATATTGTTTTATCAATATTTTGTATATTTATTGACACCCAAGTAATATAGTTATATAATATATAGGATAAATTTCACTTAAAAGAGTTATTATTATGTTACCTAAACGAATTTACGCAGAAATCAACCTTGATGCTATCTGCAACAATGTGAATGAAACTAAAAAGAAAGTAGGCAATAATGTTGACGTGCTTGCAATCATAAAAGCCGATGCTTACGGCCATGGTGCATTACGTGTCGCAAGGGCTTTATCGGAAATTGATATTCACAATTTTGGTGTTGCTACTGCGGAAGAAGCAATCCAGCTTCGCAAACATGGCATTGATGCATGTATTCTTCTTCTTGATTATGCTTTTGAAGAAAGCTATACTGAGCTTATCGAAAACAACATCACAAGCACTGTTTTTGAATATAAACACGCCAAAAAGCTTAATGACATTGCAGGAATTCTCGGTAAAAAGGCTGATATTCACATTAAACTTGATACAGGTATGGGCAGAATAGGTTTTATCCCCTCTGATGAAAGCTTTGATGTTATCAGAAAAATTTATGAACTTGAAAACATTACTGTAAGCGGTATTTACACTCATTTTGCCTGTGCAGATATGACAGATAAAACGATGACTTACAATCAGATTAAAATGTTTGACAATTTCTGCGAAAAACTTGAAAATGCAGGAATAAATATTCTGAAAAAACACCTTTGCAACTCTGCAGGTATTATGGAATTTTCTTCCGCATATGCAAATATGGTAAGAAACGGAATCATCACTTACGGACTTTATCCCTCTGATGAAGTCAACAAAAATGAAATCAAACTCTCCCCTGCTATGAGCATCAGAAGCCACGTTGTATATGTTAAAGAAGTTGAAGAAAACTTCACAGTAAGCTACGGTGCAACATATGTAACAAAGGGCAGAACAAAAATTGCAACCATCCCCATCGGCTATGCTGACGGCTACCCCAGAAGCCTTTCAAACAAAGGCCGCGTACTTATCAAAGGCAAATATGCTCCCATAATCGGTAGAGTCTGTATGGATCAGATGATGGTTGATGTAACAGATATTGACGATGTAAAGCAAGGCGATGTTGTTACAATTGTGGGCACTGACGGAGATGAAAAAATCACAGTTGAAGAACTTGCAAACAACTCAGGCTCATTCAACTATGAGTTCGTCTGCAATGTAAATAAACGCGTGCCCAGAGTCTATGTTAAAAACGGAAAAGTAAGAGAAATAGTTGATTTGATTAAATAACAAAAACCGATATGCAACTGCATATCGGTTTTTTTATTACAAAGTTATCAATAACAGATATAAACAATTATGATCTCTGGAAACGAGCATTGCTTCCTTCAAGTTCCGCATCTGTCTGCATAACGTACTTTATATTGTCATACATAAAGTAAAGCTGTATAATTGTATCTTTGTTATAATAGCCTTTTTCCGGTCCGTCAACAGCAAAAATAACATTTGCTGTTGCACCCGCAGGAATTACTTGTTCATTGATTTTCTGACCTGCTGCATTGACTAAAGAAATTGTTCCGTTAGATTCAGCTTTAGTGGGACCATTATAGATAAATGCATCTGAAGAAAGTACTTTAAAATCACAAACACCTTTATTTTCTATATTAACCACTACTCTCTGTGCATTTTCAACTGTTTCTTTACTTACTGAAACTCTTACACTTGGTGTATAGAAAATCATAATATCAGCTGTATTGGAATATGAACCGGCAACTATGTGTCCACCATTTTCATATATGGGACGAACTCTCCAATAATAATACTGACCGTGATTTACATCCATTGTATAGCTTGTGTTTCTCTCGTTGAGAACTGCAGCTCTTGTCCACGCGCCTGTTTTACCTACTTTGTAATAAAGCAGATATCCTGTAGCACCGGGAACAGGCTCCCAGCTTACAACATCCTTAAACGCATTCTTATACTGTTTTACAGAAAGAGTTGTTTTATTAAAAGTGGTTGCTGTCAAAACTTTGGATGCTGCACTTAAATAATCTTTGGAATTAACAGTTATGATAGAATAAACTTTATACTGATATTTTCCACGGACTTTATCTGTATATGAAACAGAATCAGAGCCTCTGAGAGTAGCTATCCTCACCCACTGGTTATTATTCAGACGATAAACTGCATATCCTGATGCAGAATCAACCTTATCCCATGTAATGGTAATACTATCAGGTTTTGTATATATGTTCTTGGAAATTACAGGAGAAGGAATGCGTGAAGTTCTGCTTTTAACAGTAGACGGAGCACTCTGATCCCTGTCAACTGTTACAACCTTATAGTAATATTTTTTATTAAATGTTACGGCGGTATCCGTCCATGTATTGCTTTTTACTTTTGCAACACCCTCATAACTGCCATTCTGAGATGTTGAACGATAAACCAGATAATAATCAGCACCTTTGTTTTCTGTCCATTCAAGAGTAATCTGATTGTAATCTGTCATTTCAATACTTTTGATATTAGGTTTAGCAATGTAATCTACACGTTCTTTTATGCCAACCATATCATATGCTGATTCAAATGTTTTTCTGTATGCACTTGCAGATGCTGTAACAGTATAGAGGTAGCGTGTACCTTTTTTAGCTGTTCTGTCAACAAAGCTCAGATTTTTAGTAGTTCCGATTTTTTCCCATTTACCAAAAGTTGTTTTATGGTAAACGTTATATTGTTCGGCACCCTGAACACCATTCCATTTTACGGTTACACCTTCTTCTGAAGAAACTACAGATGAAAGTACAGGTGTTGCAAGATATATCCCTTCAAAACCAAAAGAGTTATACTCACCATCTGCATAGTCATTACAAGCACTTACAGTGTAAATATATTTTTCACCGCTTACAACATCTGAATCAACAAAACGTGTACTTCTTACATTATCACCGATTAATGTCCATGTTTCAGCGTTACTTGTTTTTTTATAAACACGATAAAACAAGGCGCCGTCAACCTTATCCCAGGACAATAAAATACCGTCATCTGTTGATGCAGGCTTTTTAACAACAACCTCATCGCATATAATTGATAAGAATCTGATGCCATTATTAAGTGCATATTTTTCTGCAGTTGAATGAAGATAAGCATTAATAACCGCACCTGATGTTTCGCCAAGGTCGGAATAAACACTGATATCAACATCTTTGCTGAGAACATAAATCTGTCTTAAAGCTGTACATCCACTGAAAGCATAATCTTCAATAATCTTCACTGATTCCGGAATTGTGATTGAAGACAGTCTTGTACAATTACTGAAAGCATTTTTTCTGATTTTAGCAACGCCGTTTCCAAAATCAACAGTTCTTAATTTCAAACAGCCTGCAAAAGCTCCTTCATCAATGACTGTAACAGAATCAGGAATCACAACTGCATAAATATCAGAATTATCAAAGGCTTTTGCAGCGATTCTTGTAACAGGAAGTCTGTTGTATGTTTCCTGAATTTTTGCACGGCCAAAATAATTATCATCACAATCAACCACGCAATATGAAACGCCGTCAGGATTAAGTGCATATGAAATTGATCCATATGCCTGTGCACTGATTACAGCAACCTGAAATGTTGAAAACAACATTATCATTGCTATGAAAAACGAAATAATTTTTTTGGTATTTCTTTTCATTTTTATTCACTCCAAGAAAAATAATATACGTTAGTAATTATAACAAGTAAAAAAATAAAAATCAATATTTTATTCAAATAATATTCTGCACATTATTTTGACATAACAGCATCAATTGATTTAACCAGTTCCTCAACAATTTCATATTCGGAAGGTGCCGTTGTCATAACAACAATAAGATACGTCCGATCATCTGTGTACACTATACCTGCATCATTTGTGACATTCACAGAACGTGACTCATACCATCCTGCTTTTGAACGGGTTTTGTGTTTATCTGAAAGTGCTTTGTTTATCGGAGAGATTTCCGGTTCTTCAAGCATTTCTCCAAGCAGTGAACCTATCTCGGAACCCTCAAAAAAGAAATAACTTTTAAACCACATATGTGCCAACTGACGCGGTGACAAATCCTGATAATAATCGCTTGTAACCTCTTCAATATCAGCGGGCATCTCCGCTGTCCAATAATAAAAACAATCATTTCCGTATCTGGAACGAAGTGAGGCATATGAAGAATTAGATGAATATTTCAGAATTGATTTAATTGAACTTTTTTCTCGTTCGAACGCCGAATTATTACTTTTGATAACCGAAACGATATATGGTGCTTTAACTGTGCTTGCCGAATAAAAAGGTACATCTGCATTATACGTAAGCCCTTGTAAAGTATTAATGTCCATTACAAAAAGACCGGCTTCATATCCTTTATCTTCGATTTTTTTCAATGCATGGTCAATAGAAGTTCTGTCATCCTCTGATAAAACAAATCCACCTAAAGTATTAATTCCTTCGGCATTCTGCGGAGCATTCAGAAATCCACTTGCTTTCAATGCAATCGTATCAGAATCTTCCTGCGTTGCTTTACCGTTCCTTATTAACCACCAACCGTCGTCACTATCGTTTTTATACAAAGCATTGTGAGAAAAATCTACGACACCATCTTTAACATACCACCATGATTTCTCATCATCCACATATCCTGAAATCAGGTCAGTTCTAACGGAACGTCTGCCATTTTCATAATAAACCCATTCTGCTTCATCTTTATAAAAACCGTCAGCACGAATCTGCTCATCTGTTGTATTTTCAACGTTTACAGGTATGGATTCTTCTTTTTTACCATTGTTATGTAAACGTACAACAACAAATGCTGTTACACAAACGGTAATAACTAAAACTATTGAGAAAATAATATTTATGTTTTTAGTTTTCAAAATTCTTCCTCTTTTTCACAAAAATAACAATATCAGACACAATTCACTATTACTTATGGTTCTTGATATAGTATTTATAGAATTTAACACCTGCAGCAACATTGTCAGTTGAAATATTTTCATTTGCTGCGTGCATAGCTGCAAGCTGCTGATTATTCATTTTAACAGGACAGAATCTCAGACAGTTATCAGTAACTCTTTCATAGAATCTGCTGTCTGTTGCACCTGCCATATAGTAAGGTGTAACACAAACATCAGGAAGCACTTCGTTAAGACATTGTTTAAGATATGAGAAAGCTTCACCATCAGGGTCTGTTACCTTTGATGCACTTCTTCTGTTCATAGGCTCAACCTTAAGGTCATATTTTTCTGCAATTTTCTCAAGAACTGCAATTGATGCGTCTGCATCCTGATGTGTTGAAGGTCTGATATTACAGATAACATATGCTTCATCAGGAATAACATTAGGTGCAGTTGAGCCACCGCACATTGTGAAGGCACAGGTTGTTGAAAGAAATGCTTCACCAAAGGACGAAAGTGAAGGAAGTAAAGCTACAAGCACAGGTTTAAAGAGCCATACATTACCCAACACAAGTCTCATGGGGAATGAAGCGTATGCCGCAACTGATGAGAACATCTGCTTAACAGGCGTATCCATATATTTCTTAAACGGTTTCTTTGTTTCAACTTCGTTAACGAAAGCTGCAAGGCGGGCAACAGGAGTGTTTTTCGGCGGAGTTGATGAGTGACCGCCTGCACCCTTTGCAGTAATTTTAATGTTGCAGTTACCTTTTTCAACAATACCGATTGCAGCAGTATCACAGGAAACACCGGGGAACGCCTTTTCCATAATTGTTCCGCCCTCGTCAAGAACAGAGAGAAGCTTTACATTATTCTTTTCAAGGTGGTCAATGATTAAATCTGCACCGCCGCCGAAAATTTCTTCGTTTGCAGAGAAGGCAAGATAAACATCACATTCCGGAACAAAGTTTTCAGCAAGTAATTCTTCAACTGCTGAAAGTTCAGCAAGAACTGTACATTTGCAGTCCATTGCTCCCCTTCCGTGAACTGCACCGTCAGCAATTTCGCCTGAAAACGGATCGTATTTCCAGTCAGTTTCTTCTGCAGGAACAACATCCTGATGTCCCATAAGAAGAAACGCACGTGAAGAATCTTTACCTACCCACTTATAAAGAAGATTACCCTGAATCTCGGTTCTTTCAAGATGTTTGTGAACGAGCGGAAAATCCTCTTCAATAACCTTATGGAGTTTGTAAAACTCTGTTAGGTCTGTATTGCCTCTCATTGAAATTGTGGGTATTTTAACCATTCTTGAGAGTTTTTCTGCATACATTTTTTCTTCTTCTTTTGTAAAATCAAGTGTTGCTTTACCGGGAGCAGGTTTTACTTTAATTCTTACTGCGTTAATAACAGCAATAAGTAAAAGCACAACAATTATCGCAAGAAGTGCAAGAAGTGCAAAGCCTACATATTTCATTTTACTTCCTCCAATTTTTCAAGAACAGGTTCTTTCTGAATTCCTATGCCCTTGAAGAAATAATATTTTGTATATTCCTCGTGTTCAACACGCCATGCATCAGGACCGTGCCATTTTCTTGATAAATCATTATTGTGAATTGCACCAAAGCTGTTATAGCGGTGACCGAAAGCGGTAATTTCTATGAGATGTTCACCCGCTTCAAGGTGACCTAATTCTACTGAATACGGTTCAAATGCAATTCTTCCGCAATCTTTACCATCAAGACTTACAGCGATAACGGGGTTACGGAACATTGTGCAAGAAAGTCTGTAATCGCCCTCTTCAACGTTTACTTTGCATTTATAAGTAAGGTTACCGCCATAGAAAGGCCTACCGTATCTTAAATATTCACCAAAACTGATTTCTTTGCGTTTTTCGGTAATTTTGATTCTCTCGCCCTCAACAACCACGCCGAAATCACCAAGAAGATAGCCCCATTCAACGTTTGTTTTCTTTGCGAAGGGCATTTTAATTTCAATAACGTTATCACCTTTATGAAGTTTACCGATGTTCATCTTGACAAGACATTCGTCAACATAAAAGCCTTCGTATTTTTGTTCGAGAACATTACCGTTTACTTTAATTTCACAAAGTTCAGGTCTTTCATACGCAAAATAAACATCATCTTCCGTATCAATTTCAGAATGAATTGTATAGCGAAGATCAAGAGTATGGTTTGCGTTTTCTTCATTTTGGATTACCCACGGCTGTGCAACAGATTCCTTTCTTGAAGGATAACCGAGAACTTCTCTGAATTTATCATCAATAAGAAGAACCTCTTCCTCTGCCTGCCATTCGCCACCGTCAAAGCGATATTCTGCTCTTTCAAGAAGTGCTACGTTAGGCTCTGACATTTCGTATTCCATAGAACCGAGAATATGAATTCTTTCTGCTGTTTCTCTTTCACTTACAGAGAGAACTGATGAATGTTCTTCGGATTCTGTGAGCTTAAGAAGAATACTGTCATGGCTGTAAATCAATTTTTTAATAAAAGTAAAGCCGTTTCTGCAGTCAGTTGCTATGGGAGAAATTTCGCCTGTCAATGTGTCATAAAGTTCTGCTGTGAAAGTACCTTTAACTTTAATTGTAAGTTCTGTGTCATCAATAAGGTCTGATACACGTTTTTCTGCATTGGCAATAAAGAGCCATTTGCAATCGTTATCATTTCTCATCTGATAGAAGAGATTCTTTGCATTTCTGCCTTCGTCATCAAGAAGATAAACCGTTTTGAATTCTTCAAGGCTCTTGACAAGACTTGCCTGAGTAAATGATACTGTATCGCAGTTCTTTGCAAACTCAAGTGCCTCATCACTCTTTACTGCATCAACGTGCTGCGGAACAGAGCCAAGGAAAATTACTTTACCGCCTGCGTTTCTGAAAGACTTAAGTCTTTCAAGAGTTGTACCTCTGATTGTTTCGAGTGCAGGTACAATTACAACGTCGTAATCCATTTCACCGACATTGAATGTCTTGCCTGACTGACCTTTATTCTGTGAGGGAAGAAGTGATTCGGCAATGAAGTCGAAATCAAGCTGATTTGAAAGAAGCCATAAAACAACGTTCTGGAAATTCTGTTCAAGTTCTTCTCTATAAAGAGCTGTCTGCTCCTGAGGACCAAAACGCACCCAATAGCTTTCAACAGGATGTATAAGACCGATTTTAACTTCAGGTTTACCACGTGTCATAGCGGTGTTTACTCTTGCAAAATGGTCTTCAATAAGTTTGTATTCTTTATACCAGGGTGACTGATAAAAAATTGAAGCAGGATAGTCACGTTTTGCCTCACCTTCCATGCTGTACCATGAAAGATGGTGAACGCGGTTTGTAATGCCGAGAACTGCCTGCCAGTCGCCCTGCTGTTTGTGACCTCTGAAATCAAATTCCCAACCTGTTACACCGTA
>JAZSKE010000086.1:0-37763 GCA_045534675.1 Acutalibacteraceae bacterium | reverse complement strand
CGACAAACTCAACATCATTGTAAATATCAAACTCGCCGTCTGTTACTGTTACGTCCTTTGTTTCCCAACCTGTGAAGATATATCCGTCAAGTGTGGGATTTGCTTCAACCGTAACTGTTGTGCCTTCTTCGTAGGTTGCTTCGCCGGGTACCGCGGGAGCGCCTTCAGGAGCGTTTTCATATCTGTATGTTACATCGTAGTAGTTGATCTTTGTCCATGATCCTACAAAATGTACATCATTATAAATATTGAACTTGCCGTCTTTGATATCAGCGTTATCTTGTGTTGACCAGCCTGAGAAAATATAGCCCTCAGCTGAAGAATCTTTTTCAACTGTAACTTCTTCACCGCTGATATACTTACCGCCTTCGGGAGCAACAACACCCTCAGGAATAACATCACCAATGAACTCATATATAACCTTATACTTTATTACTGTAACTGTAATTGTTTCCGTGATGTCAGGGTTATCCTTTGAAGTAACGGTGATTATTGTTGTACCTTCACCAACAGGTGTTACTTTACCATATTCATCAACTATTGCAACAGTTTCATCACTTGAAGTATATTCAAGATCCTTTACTGATGCTGTATCAGGATTAACTGTTACATTGAGCTGAAGCTCTTCACCTATTGCAACTTCGGTATCTTCGTTTTCAATGACAATATCCTCAACAGGAATCTCGACCTTAACTATAATAGTATCCTTCTTAGTGGGGTCATCTGCTGAGGTAACTGTGATTGTTGTTGTACCCTCGCCCACTGCTGTAATCTTACCGTTTTCATCTACTGTTACAATTGTTTCGTCACCGCTTTCCCATATAAGCTCCTTATTTGTAGCGTCTTCGGGATTTACTGTAACAATAAGATCCTCAGTTTCATTAATATCAATGATAGTCTTTTCTTTTTCAAGAACCACTTCCATAACAGGCTTTTTAACTGTTACTGTAATTGTATCAAACTTTGTGGGGTCATCCTTTGAGGACACTGTGATTGTGGTTGTACCCTCACCGACTGCGGTGATGTTACCGTTTTCGTCAACAGTTACAATTGTATCGTCCCCCGACTTATATATTACATCCTTAATTGTTGCATCTTCGGGGTTTACTGTAATTTCAATCTTTGTTTCGTCATTTTCATTAAGAATGATATTACCTGTGTTGATTATAACACCTGAAACGGGAATCTTGAAATAGCCGTAAAGTGTAACATCGTGTGCAGGCATCGTAAAATCTCCGCCGGTGGTAACAATATCATCACTGTTCCAGCCTACAAACACATAGTCACCCACATCGGAAGGTGTTTCTTCAACATTTACGTTTTCACCTGCTTTGTATATCTTTGTTGCAGGCACTTCGGGTGCATTCTCGGGCACCTCACCTATGTATATATAGTTTACCTTATAGACCTTTGACCACTCACCAACAAACAGAACGTCATCGGTAACAGTAAAGTTTCCGTTATCGGGAGTGACATCTTCAGTTGACCAACCTGTGAAGGTATATCCGTCAGGCACTGTGGGAGCATTCTCAACAGTTGCGCCTGAATTCTTTTCATAATATGTTGTTTCAGGAGGTTCAATACCCTCGGGTACATCACCTGTAAATTCGTACTCAACCTTAAATCTTATTTCAAGGTTACCTTCAGGCTTTGCTGTAGCAAAATGAGCTGATTCCTGAGGATTCTTATCATATTCCTCTTTGCCGCCTCTGATAGCATAACAGCAGTTGAACACACTTTCATTAAGATTTGCTATAGATTCATTTGTCCAGTCGCTGCCGATATAGATATTAGTCAGTTCACCTGCTCTGTAGAACATAAAGTACATTGTGGTAACCTTTGAAGTATCAAAGCTTCTCAGGTCAACCTCCTTGAGAGCAACACAGTTATAAAACATAAATGACATATCTGTAACATTGCTAGTATTCCAACCATGAAGATTTACATATTGGAGTTTTTGACAATAGTTGAACAGATATTTAAAACTGGTTGCAGATGAAGTGTCCATTGCACCAAGGTCAATGTTTTCAAGACTAGCACAGTTACCAAACCAATAATTAAACTTCTTAACCTTGCTTGTATCAAAATTTTCCAGACCATTTACTACCTCGAGTTTCTGGAAGGCATAGAAGAGATGAGTGGTATCCTCATGCGCTTTAACACCGCCTTCACCACCGATATAGATATCATATCTGTCAGCACCGGCAGCAGTGGTTTCAACAGCATTGATTTTTGCCCACGCCATAACACTACCATCACCAGCATCAGAAACATCCCATGATGCAACTGTATCAGCTTGAGCAATTGCAGCAGTATCAATATAGTCGAGGAATGTCACCGAATAAACCTTTCCGCAATATGCGGTTGCATGGTAATCACCTATAGAAGAAACATCGTAAAGTTTCATCACAGGATAGCTTTCCTCTGCGCCAAGACTGAAGATTGCCATAGGCATCATTGTAAACATCATAATTATTGTCAATAACAATGATACACCCTTTTTCATTTTTGCGGTAAACATAACAAATTCTCCTTTTTTAAGTAATAGATGTCGCACATCTACAACTTTACTATATCATATGAAATTCTCAAAATCAACAACAATTTGGCAAATTACTGTAAAAATTTGTTATATTTAACAGTTCATTCAAACAAAAAAACAACATCATTTAACTTTCAGACCAAAACAGCAAAAATCCACCTTTTGAGCAATACTGCCCTTCAGGTGGATTATTAACATTATTCTTTTAGTCAATATACAAGTCTCTTATTCCTTCAAGAGCTCTTATTGCCGATATAGTCATACTCAGACTTTCTTCATCCTTAGGCATCACAACTGCCTTCATGACAACGGAATCACTCTTGCGCTTGGTGGATGCGCTGTCGGCATAGAGAACCTCAAGTGTGTGAAGATTTCCTCCGTACCTCTTTATAATTGCACCTATTTCTGCAGCCTGACGGGAAAGGTTATCTGCCTCAATATAGATATTTCTTGAGGGATTTCCCTTTGCTACAACTCTCTTGAGTGTGTTGAGGGTGATATATATAACTAAGGTTGTTACAAGCGCACCCACATAATAACCCGCACCTACGGCAAGACCTATACAGCTTACTGCCCAGAGTGATGCGGCAGTTGTCAGACCCTTTACGCTGAAGCCTTCACGAAGAATTGTGCCTGCACCCAGAAAACCGATACCGCTGATAACCTGTGCGCCAAGTCTTGTAGGGTCAACATTGACAAGTCCCTGATATTCCATGAAGACATATTTTGATGTCATCATAACAAGAGTTGAGCCGACTGCAACAAGAATATGCGTACGGAAGCCTGCAGGTCTGTGTGAATGTTCTCTCTCATAGCCGATAACACCGCTGAAAATAACAGCAAGCACCATTTTAAGTGCAGCGTCAAGAGCATACTGTACGGAAGTCAGGGAGTAAATATCCGTAATAAAACTTTTTATTGCTTCCATACCTTCATCTCCTTTATTTGATATAACTAATGTATTATATCACTATTTATCAAAAAATGCAAACTAAATTTGATATTATTATATCTTTATTACATTTATGATTTTTGCTTGATTATAATTCTCAACTGTTGTATAATAATAGTGAATATTCAGGAATGGGTCAGTTCTGCGGAGTGAAGCTTTTATTTTAATGTGTTCTCCCCCGCAATTCCGAATTCCGTATTCCGAATTAATCTGAAGGGAATGATATTATGGCAGCAACAAAAGTTAAACTCTATATCGCAGGTGTGGAATATTCCATAATCACCGAAGACGATGTAAAATATGTTCAGGAGCTTGGCAGAGACCTCGACAGAACCATCACTAAAATTATGAAGGAAAGTCCCAGGCTCTCAACTACTCAGGCAGCCGTACTGTCAGCACTCAACTATGCCGACGAGTGCAAAAAGGCTTCGGACTCTGCCGACCGTCTGCGCGAACAGATAAAGGATTATCTTGACGATGCTTCAAATGCCAAGAGCAAGGCAGACTGGGCAAGACACGAGCTTGAAGAAGCCAAGAGACAGCTTGAAAACCTCATTATTGAAAACGGCAGGCTCAAAGCAGAGCTTTCTGCAATAATGGGCAATGCAGGCGCACCCTCGAACATTAAGCCTATGAAGAAAAAATCCGATGACAATGCATAAAAGCGAGATTCTTGCCCCTGCCGGCTCCTTTGAGGCACTCGTTGCCGCCGTACGCTCAGGGGCTGATGCGGTTTATCTCGGCACGGACAGCTTTAATGCAAGAATGAAAGCAGACAACTTTTCGGGAGAAAAGCTTAAAGAGGCAATAGATTACTGCCACGCAAGAGGTGTAAAGGTTCACATCACAATGAACACTCTTGTTCAGGACAGCGAAATTCCTCAGGCACTGGAAGTGATAAAAACCATCACAGACCTCGGAGCAGATGCAGTTATCCTGCAGGATTTAGGTCTTGCAAAGCTTATCAAAGAATGCTCCCCCGACCTTGAGAGACACGCTTCAACCCAGATGTGTGTGGGTACCCCTTCAGGTGTTGCCCTGCTCCGCAATCTCGGCTACCACAGAGCCGTACTGCCAAGAGAGCTGTCACAAGGTGAGATAAAAGAAATAAAAAACAGTAACTCCATTGAAATAGAAATCTTTGTTCACGGCGCACTTTGTATGTGCGTATCGGGTCAGTGCTATATGAGCAGTGTCTTCGGAGGCAGAAGCGGAAACAGAGGACTTTGCGCTCAGCCCTGCAGACTTCCCTTTGCAGTTTCCGGCGGTACGGGACATGACCTGAGCCTTAAAGATTTATCCCTTGTTGAATGCGCGAATGATATTATAAGCCTCGATGTGGATTCACTTAAAATCGAAGGCAGAATGAAAAGACCCGAATATGTTTCTGCAGCAGTGAAAAGTGTAAAGTCATCCCTTGAGGGCAATCTCAGCGCAGAGCTGACAGAAAAGCTCAGGGCAGTTTTTTCCCGTTCAGGCTTTACTAAGGGATATTTTGAAAATCAGCTTGGCAGGGATATGTTCGGCATAAGACAAAAGGAAGATGTCACTGCTTCAACAAATAAAGTGCTGACAGAGCTTTCAAAAGCATATGAAAAGGAAGTGCCACTTATTCCCGTAGATTTTTATCTTTCGGTTATAGAGGGCGAGAAGGTTTCCCTTTCGGCTTCGGCTATGGGTAAAACTGTTTTTGTTGAGGATAAGACCATACCCGAAAAAGCTCTCAACAAGCCTATGACCAAAGAGGGGCTTGCTGAAAGAATAGGTAAATGCGGCGGCACACAGTTCTATGCCGAAAAGATTGAAATTGACCTTGACGAAGGTCTGATAGTAGCCGCAAGCGTTATAAATAATCTCAGACGACAGGCTCTTGCGGAGCTTGAAAACAAGTTTACAACTGTAAAGGAGAGAGCCTTTACAGAAAAAGAAATAAAAATCACTCCCCACGAAGCAACCAAGGTGATGAAATATCATGTGAGAGTGGCAAGCAAAGAGCAGATTCCCCATAATCTCAAAAATGTTGAAAACCTGTATTTACCCCTGAATATTGATGAAAACTCGGTGGAAAGCCTTAAAAACTCAGGTGTAAATCTCGGAGTTGAAGTGCCACGAGGCATTTTCGGAAATGAAAAAGCTGTGGAAAAGCTTCTTTTAAAAGCAAAAGCTATGGGAATAAATATAGCCTATTGCCACACATTAGATGCTTTGGCTATTGCAAAAAAGCTCGGATTCAACATCCACACAGGCTTCACAATGAACATTGCGAACAGCCTTTCCGTTGAGGTTTTAGAAGGTTTAGGTGTAAAGTCATTGACCTTGTCAGCAGAACTTCCATTAAAGAAGCTTTCTCAAATCGGCGGCAGGGTACCCAGAGGAATTGTAGCCTTTGGAAGACTGCCTCTTATGCTCACAAGAAACTGCCCGATTAAAAACGGCAAAACCTGCAGTGAGTGTAAAAGCAACAGTAGCCTCACAGACAGACTTGGCAAGAAATTCCCCGTTGTGTGCAATATGGGCTTCAGCGAGATTCTCAACTCGGCGCCTCTTTATATGGCTGACCGCTTGGGCGAAATTGAGAATATGGACTTCATCACTTTCTACTTCACAAAAGAAAAACAGGAACTTTGCGAGGCTGTTCTCGAGGCGTACCGCAGAGGTGCTTCTCTCAAGGAAGGCTCCGCTTACACAAGAGGATTATATTACAGAGGTACAGAATAAGAAAAGAGAGGAAAAACATTATGCCGAAAAGACAGGACTATTTATCTTGGGACGAATATTTTATGGGAGTTGCTATGCTTTCATCCTACAGAAGCAAGGACCCCAACACACAGGTAGGTGCCTGCATTGTCAATGACAACAACCGTATTATGTCAATGGGCTATAACGGCTTCCCCACGGGCTGTAACGATGACGAATTCCCCTGGGAAAGAGACGGAGATGCCTATGACACCAAATACCCTTATGTGTGCCATGCTGAGCTTAATGCAATTCTCAACTGCAGAGGCGTAAACCTGGAGGGCTGCCGAATATATGTTGCACTCTTCCCCTGCAACGAATGTGCAAAGGCTATTATCCAGAGCGGCATCAAGGAGGTTGTTTATCTCTCGGATAAATATGCAAATACTATGGGTACCCGCGCATCAAAGCGTATGTTCTCAGCTGCCGGTGTTAAGATGACAAAGTTGGAACCTAAGAAGGCATCGGTACTTATCGACTTTGATGAGAAGAAAATTTAATCAAAGCTGAAGGCTTTGATTAAATGTAAAATGCAAAATTGTGGTCGCGGGTTACTTTTTACCGACAAGTATGTCCTCCCCGCAAATACAGTTACAGTAAATACCAACTTTGTAGATTATGAAATATCAGCAGGTCGCTTCCAAATCGGCAGCGGCCTGCTTAACTTTTCTTTAGTGTTTGGCGGGTCAGAATTTAAGCCTTGCAATAGACTAAAACGGATATAATCCGGAGCTTTGCTCCCCACAATTTTGCACTTTGCATTTTACATTAAAAAAGCGACCCCATCGGGTCGCTTTTTATCTTATTCTTCATCTTCGATGTCTTCTTCTTCGATTTCGAACTCGAGAATTTCTGCACAAGCAGGACATTCTACCTTGCCGTCTTCGTCGATATCTTCAAAATCGATGCAGATTTCTGCGCCGCAAGCGGGACATACAGCTTCGATGCAATCATCGTCGCAGCAGTCACAATCGCAATCGTCGTCACAGCAGCAATCGCAATCATCGTCGAAATCATATACGATTTCTTCAACTTCGCCGAGAGCTTCGTCAACTTCTTCGATGTACTCTTCAAGCTCATCAAGATCGTCATCGATATCCTCGATATCTTCTTCGAGATCGCTTATTTCCGAAGCCATTTCATCAAGAGCGTCAACAATAGCAGCAAAGAGCTTGCCTTCCTTTGAATCGTCATCGATGTCAAGACCTTCCATAAGACCTCTTAAGTATGCAACTTTTTCTGATACTGACATTATGTCCACATCCTTTTCTAAAAATTATGCACGACCCATGTACTCGCCTGTTCTTGTGTCGATCTGGATCATTTCACCCTCGTCGATGAAGAGGGGAACCTTAACCTCAGCACCTGTTTCAAGTGTAGCGGGTTTGGTTGTGTTTGTAGCTGTGTCACCCTTGAAGCCGGGATCTGTCTTTGTTACCTGAAGTTCAACAAAGTTGGGAGGTTCAACGCCGAAAACGTTGCCCTTGTATGAAAGAACTTTACAAACCATGTTTTCCTTAACAAACTTGAAGTTGTCTGAAAGTTCGCTTTCGTTGATGGGGATAAGCTCATAGCTTTCGGGATCCATGAAATAGTAGAGACCGCCGTCGCTGTAGGAATATTCCATATCCTTTCTCTCAACAAATGCAGTGGGGAACTTTTCACTGGGGTTGAAAGTACGTTCAACAACTGAACCTGTGATAACATTTCTTACCTTTGCACGAACAAAGGCTGCACCCTTACCGGGCTTAACGTGCTGGAATTCAATGATCTGAAGAACATTGCCGTCCATTTCAAATGTGACGCCATTTCTGAAATCGCCTGCTGATACCATAATTAGTATTCCTCCGAAATTTTAAATTTACTTAGTTATTTTATAACAAAACATAATATTTTTCAAGTCTTTTTTAAAAATAGAAAGAAATTAACACAGTAAATAATGCAATTTCTTACAATTTTCATAATTTATGACAGTTTCTCTTTTGTTTTTTACAACTCTATGATACAATGCAAATGTAAATTAAACTTAAAACAGGACGTGATTACAATAAAAAAGCTTATTACTGTCTTATTGCTGTTTACGGTACTTTTCACCTTTTACGCCTGCGGTGACAAAAGCGACCCTGATATAACCACTCTGCCCGAGTATACAACCACAACAAAGTCACTCACCGTCAGAGTAACCTTCCCCGAAGGTCTGACTCTTGTGCAGATTGCGGAGAAACTGGAGGAAAACGAGGTGTGCAGCGCCTCACAATTTATAGAATTGGCAAATAACAGCACATATATTCAGTCACTCCCCTACTCTTTTATAGAGGGAATTGACCACAAAACCGAACGCGCCTTTATACTTGAGGGCTACGTTTTCCCAGACACCTATGAGTTTTATCGCGGAGAAAGTGCCGAGAAGGCACTCTCCCGTTTCCTTGACAACACAGAGAAAAAGCTCACGGCAGAATACAAACAAAGAGCCGCGGAGCTTGGCTACACCCTTGACGAAATCATCACCCTTGCCTCAATCGTACAGGAGGAATCCTTCACTCACGACAGTGTGAAAAATGTCTCGAGTGTTCTTCACAACCGCCTGAAAAGCCCGTCTTTCCCAAGACTTCAGTGCGATGTGACCATTCACTATATCAACAATTATGTCATCGGCTCGAAATATCTCGGCACCACTGACGGCTATGCCGAAAAATACAACACCTACAAGTGTGAGGGCTTGCCCGTTGGTGCAATTTGCAACCCGGGTCTTGCTTCAATTGAGGCTGCTTTGTACCCTGCCGAAACGGACTATTACTACTTCGTAACGGACAGCGATTGGAATTATTATTACGCTGAAACCTACGCTGAACACAAGAAAAACTGCAATGCAGTGGGTCTTACAGGGTAAGTGGAAATTATGAATTATGAATGAGGAATTATGAATGAAAACTTCTATGAACATTTCTGCCGTAAAGTCAATCTGCTCGTGGCGGTATCCTGAACCCTATGATGTTTATAACTATATGTCTTTTGACAAGGCGGTGAAAAACAACGCCCCTTTGCTCAAAGACGAAAACAAAGATAATTATATTTGCTTTTGGGAGGATGAAACACTCTCGGCATATATCAATATTTATAAAAAGGACGAAAATGTTTTTCTCGGTATAGGTCTTTCACCTGATTTATGCGGTAAAGGATTTGGTGAAACTTATTTAAGACAAGGCATTGAAACAGCTAAAAGCCGTTATCCCAAAAGTGAAATATGAGTGGAAGTACGTTCTTGGAACAAAAGGGCAATTAAATGCTATGAGAGTTGCGACTTTACGGAAAAGTATAAGAAAATTATGAAAGACAGATTCGGGAATGACGAGGAATTTGTTTTTATGAGATTGGAGGAAGAAAAATGAAAATAATCAAATTTGAACCGAAATACCGTGATGACCTGATATTCATGATACTTGAAGCCAAAAACGCTCTCGGCAGAGTGCCGGGACTTAATGAGGATTTGTTAGATATTGAAAAGAATTATTTCGATAAGGGGGATATGTTCTGGATTGTCCTCGATGATAATGACAGAGTTATCGGCAGTGTAGGTTACAATTCCATTGAGAACAGCGATGATGTTGTACTTCACAGACTTTTTGTTAAATATAATCTAAAACACCAAGGCATCGGAACATCTCTTTTGTTCCACGCTGAAGAACATCTTAAAAGTATAGGCAAAAAGAAAATCATCATTCATCTCGGAAATAAAGAACACTTCTTTGAGAGTTGGCAGTTTTATCCAAAGCACGGATACAAAGAATTTAAGCCCGATTATATGATGAAACATATATAAAAAACAAAAAAGGGCGTGTAGAAGCCAATCTCCTCGTCTTTTCTTTTTTTCTAACTCCCTCAGTCGCTTCGCGACAGCTCCCTCAAAGAGGGAGCCAAGCTAACGAGACTGAAATATACGTCTTGCCTCCCTCCGTGAGGAAGGTGGCAGGCGGAGCCTGACGGAGGGAGTAACAAACGGACTTTCTTATATAAATAAAATCAGCGGGTAGGTACTAACCTACTCGCCTTAATTTTTGTCTGTAGCGCAGCCCCGTGGGCTGCCTGTGTGAACAACTGCAATTCCGCAGGCCATGCGCCTGCGCTACAATAATTCTGCACTTTACACTTTGCATTTTCTTTCGCTTGCCGCGGAGCATTCTTTTTCCTGTCTCAACCCCTCAGCCTTTTTGCTAAAGCAAAAATCTAGCTTTTTCTCCGAAAACAGGCACCCCTTTGTCTGCTCCGCAGACATCTCCCCTAACAGGGGAGTTACCTTTCAGGGGAGCCAAGACGAATCAAAAACGCGATGTTGCTTTTATCCGAATAAATTCACACTCATATACCTCTCGCCACTGTCGGGCAGGAGTATCACAATTTTTTTGCCCTCATTTTCGGGTCTCATTGCAATTTCACTTGCAGCCTTCAGTGCCGCACCTGATGAAATACCCACAAGCAGTCCCTCTGTTTCGGCAAATGACCTGCACATTCTGAAAGCATCGGCAGTGCGCACCGTAATAACCTCATCCACAACAGCCATATCAAGATTATCAGGAATAAAGTTGGCACCTATTCCCTGAATACCGTGAGGTCCTGCTGTACCCTTTGTAATAAGAGGCGAATCAAAAGGCTCAATGCCTATTACCTTTATATCGGGATTTTTCTCCTTGAGATACCTACCCGTACCGCTGAGAGTTCCGCCCGTACCTATTGAGGCAACAAAAATATCAACACGGCCCTCGGTGTCCTCCCATATTTCGGGACCCGTAGTGAGCATATGCGCTTCAGGGTTGTCGGGGTTATCAAACTGTGAGGGTATGAAGGAATTGGGAGTTGTGTCACACAGCTCTTTTGCTTTTTCAATTGAACCGAGCATACCCTTTGCGCCTTCTGTGAGAACAATCTCAGCGCCGTAGGCTTTGAGGAGCTTTTGCCTTTCTACGCTCATAGTGTCGGGCATAACAAGCACAGCCTTATATCCGAGGGACACTGCCGCAGCGGCAAGACCTATACCTGTGTTGCCGCTTGTAGGCTCAATTATTGTTGCGCCCTCACTGATAAGACCCTTTGCTCTTGCCTTTTCGAGCATATTAACAGCCACCCTGTCTTTCACAGAGCCGGCAGGGTTAAAGCATTCCAGCTTGGCATAAAGCTCTGCAGGTATATCCTTGCCGAAAGCATTCAGCTTCAGCAAAGGGGTCTTACCCACAAGCTCACAAAAATTGTTATAAATCATAAAATCAGTCCTTTGCAAGAAGCTTTGTCAGCTCATCCATAAAGGTGTTGATATCCTTAAACTGACGGTAAACGCTGGCAAAACGAACATAGGCAACCTCATCAAGCTCCTTGAGCTTTTCCATAACAAGCTCACCTATATGTACTGATGTAACCTCTCTGTCAAGGGAATTCTGAAGCTCAGTTTCAATTTCCGTTACCACTTTTTCAATCTGGTCAATTGAAACGGGTCTCTTTTCGCAGGCACGCAGCATACCGTTAAAGAGCTTCACTCTGTCAAATGCCTGTCTTGATTTGTCCTTTTTCACAACCACGATGGGTACACTTTCAATTATCTCGTAGGTTGTAAATCTCTTAGCACAGGAGATACACTCTCTGCGGCGGCGGATTTTCTCGCCTTCATCGGTGGGTCTTGAGTCGATTACCTTACTTTCCTCATAACCGCAAAATGGACATTTCATAGCTTTTACCTCTCTTTATCTGTTTTCAGCAAGCACCTTTTCAAGATAGTGTGCCGACTGAATAATATCCTCTATTGAATCGAAGCCGTCGGAATACAGCTCGATAATATACTTACCTTTATAATTAATGTCTTTAAGCTGAGTGAAGAGTTCACCGAAATCAAAGAGACCTTTTTCACTCGGCGGAGCGCAGTCGCTGTTTTCGGTTTTATCACTGAGATGCACATGAACGATATTTTCGCCAACAGCTTTGATGTACTCGGAAGGCTCTACGCCTGCTTTTCTCGCCTGCTTGACATCCAGCACCATCTTAAAGTTTTCTTTGCCGTACTCCTTGAGCAGCTTCATAAACTCAGGTCTTTCACCTGAAAATGTAACCACATTTTCGTGAGCCACAAAACAGCCGTTGCTCATAGCAATTTCATTAAGCCTTGTAAATCTCTCAGCATATTCCTCATCGCATATGTCTGCCCCGAATTTTGCACCGTGCATTATAACGTAGGGTGCGCCCAGCTCGGCGGCAACGGAGAAAAAGCGTTTGTAATTCTCACACGCGTCCACATAACGGCGGTAATAGTTGGAGAAAAAGTTGTAGCCCTCGCCGAAGCTCTCATAAGGGTGAATTGAAGTTACGTTGACACCGTAGGCATCTTTTATTGTCTTAAGCTCTTTTATGAAGCTTTTTCCGGTTTCGCTTGATGAGTTGAGGAAAATTTCAATATTTTTAAAGCCGTGACTTGCCACATGGAGAAAGGCTTTTTCCGTTTCCATAGGATAAAAGCATGATGAAGATGCACCTATTTCCATTTTCTCACTCCCAAAAACAACTATATATAGTTATTATATCAAAGAAAAAAGAAAAAAACAACTGTAAATTGTGTAAAAAAAGCATTACACCCCGGATATTTCTACCCGGAGTGCAACACACTACTATATCTTTTCTTCTCAAGCTGTCATGATACTATTGATGCAATACTTTCCAAGCCGAAAAGTGCCACATCATAAATGCCGTTTGCTATTGTTTCAATATCGCCGCAGATAGTACCCGTATAGTTGTTAACGGCACTGCTTTCAATTTCAATATATGCGCCCAGATTGCCCACGCCCTCAGCGTTAACATAATAATCCTCGGGGATATAAACATAATAAGGTTTTCCCTTTTCGATACTCTGTGAATTAAGTTTGAAAGCCAGATTTGTTTTTGTGCTGTCAAGAGTTATGCCCACACCTGAAAGTCCTCCTAAAAGCGTCGAAAGGTCATCGCCGGGACTAACGGAATATTCCTGCTTACCTGCAAACCAGGTGGTACGGCTATCTTTGCCAATTGTGTGAAGCGCGGTGTAAGTGCCGTCTTCATTTTTAGTGCAAAGCTGAATATCCTGTGTGCTTTCACCGTAAGCGGTAAAAAGATTGTCAAGGCAGAGGGCAACTGCGCCCCTTTCTGAGCCTGCATTGTAATAAGCAAAATAGGTCTTTTCTTTGTTTACGGTTACTCTCTGAATTTCAGGCTCGGCAGATGTTATATCTGTGTCAGCAACATTGTCAGCCGAAGCGGAAACTGCTATACCCGTAACAAGTGCAAGGGTTACGATAAGAGAAAGAATAATAAACAACTTGTTTTTCATAGGATACACCTCTTTCGTTTAATTATGATTTGAAAAACGGTTTTTATTCGCTGAGTTCTTCAGCGTTTTTTACATTTTCTTCGTTTCCGTATTTTTCTGCAATTTCAAAGATACTTTTGCCCGAGGCATCCTTCAGATCAAGGGCAAAGCCTTTTTCGAGAAATTCGCTTATAACCTCACTGTCACAAAAGGCGGCAGAGAAAAAGAAGGAAAGTCTTTCAATGGGCGTCATAAGCATATTTTCACGGTTTTTCAGCTCCTCGAGAGCCTTTTTCGAGTCGCCTAATAAGGTGCTTTCAAGAAGTGTGTCAAGACCTGTTGAACCCATATTCTTTTCCACTGCCTTTGCAATTTCCTGCAGACTTCTGTAGGAGATAATCCCTGCAAACTCTATGGCATAATCCAGAACCTCTTCTGTAAGCAGAACCGTATTTTTAAGCAGAGACTCAATAAGTTTTTCGTTGCCCGATGAAATTGCAAGCATAAGCGGGTTGTCAAACAGACCCTGTTGCTTCTCAGTAGTAGTTACCTGCGTTGTGGTTTCAGGTTGCTTTGCCGGAGACACCATGTCACTCACCGCCACAACTACACCTGCAATAAATATAACAAGAGCCGCCGCAACGGGAATAATCTTGAATATTCTCGGTATGGTCTTTTCTCGCACTTCAGGTGCCTTGTCTTCCTTTGTCAGTTGAGGCACAGCCTTATTTTTTATTCTCTGACTTAAAAGCATATCCTGCTCTTCATCTATATTTTCAAGCAGTTCACTGAGCTGTGTTACATCAAGTTCATCAAAAACTTTTTCCAAATCAGCCAAGGAAAACACCTCCTAACATGGTTTTCAGTTTATCCATACTTCTCTCAAGCCGTTTTTGTACCGCTTCGGGTGACAGTCCTACCTTCGGGCTTATTTCCCTTGCGGTTTCACCTAAGATATATTTCCTCACCACTATTGTGCTGTCAGGTTCACCGAGAGCCTTAACCGCCTTCGTCAGTGCCTGTCTGCTTTCATAGTCAGCAACCTCATCTGAGGTTTTGGCAGGGGTACTGTCATCAAAAGTTTCTTCGGCGTACTGCTGTCTTTTGAGAGTGTGATAAAGATTGATAGCCCGCCTTTTTGCAATAAGAGCAAGATAACCCTTGATGCTGCCCTTTTCAGGGTCAACATCATCGAGATTGTTATAAAAGGCCAGAAAAGTATCACTTACACACTCCTCTGCATCCTCTCTTGTGCCAACGCTCAGAATAACTGAGGCCACTATTTTATAAACAAGGCCGGAATATGTATCAACCATCAAAGAGAAGCCCTTGACCTTGTCTTCGCTGATAAGAAGCAAAAGTTCTCTGTCTGTCATTGTCCTCCACCTTTCTATTATTATATACAGTGAAAATTCACCGTTTCCGACAAGCTTTCTGAAAAAATTTAAAAAAGTTACAGAAAAACCTTATCTGTAACTTTTTATCTGTTTACATCTTGAATATAATACCTATAACTGCCGATAAGGCAATAAGTGCTATAGGGTGCAGCTTTTTGAATTTTGTAACGAGAAAGAATATCACTGCGCTGAGAATAATACTCTTATAGTCTATTGCCGTAAAGAAGTTTGTGCTTTGCGCCATAGCCTCAGCATTGAAAAAAGCTATCTTTGCAACACCTAAAAGAGCAGCGGCAATAAGACCTACACTGGCAGCACGAAGTCCGTAAAAGGCGTATTCAACATATTTTGAATTGCGGAATTTTACAAGTATCTTTGAAACGATCATAATAACTATCATGCAGGGAGTAACTTCACCGAGTGTAGCAATAACACTGCCTAAAATGCCGAAGCCTGCACCGCCGAGATTACTGCCCACCTGATAACCGATGTAGGTTGCCATATTTATACCTATAGGTCCGGGAGTTGATTCGGAAATAGCAACCATATTCGAAATATCCATAGAGGTGAACCAGCCTGTTGTTTCACCCATTGCCGTCAGGAAGGGAAGGGTAGCAAGTCCGCCACCCACAGAGAAAAGTCCCACGGTGAAAAATCTTATATAAAGCTCGAGGAAAATCATCATTTTTTCTTTTCCTCCCTTGCTTTTCTTATGCCTGTCAGATTAAGCACAAGACCCAGAAGACCTGCCGATAACACAAAAATAACAGGTGAAAGGTCTGTGAAAAATGACACAAGGGCAACAACAAGGAAGATTGCACCGGCAAAAATATCCACCAGTGATTTCTTTGCAATTTTCCACATTGAGCTGAGTATAAGTGCCACAACAGCAGCACGAATGCCTGAGAAAGCCCACTGCACTACCTCATAATCCTGAAAACCGCTGATAAATGCGGCAATTGAACCGACAATTATAAGTGAGGGAGTAACCATACCCAGAGTGGCAAAAATTGCACCGAGTACGCCCTTTTTCCTGAAGCCGACAAAGGTTGCAACATTGACGGCAATTACACCGGGGGTACACTGACCTATGGCATAATAGTCAATGAGTTCTTCGTTTGTTGTCCATTTTTTATTTTCAACAAGCTCCTTTTGGAGCATGGGTAACATAGCATATCCGCCACCGAAGGTGAATCCGCCTATACGGGCAAAAATGAGAAATAACTGTAAAAGTGTTTTCATTATACCGTTTCTTCCTGCTTTTCATATTTTTTGAAGAATGCAAGCATCTCGTCGATTGTCTTTCTTGAAGGCTCTTTCTCAGGGAAAAGAACTGCAAAAACATGTGGCAGACCCTTACCGTTAACCTTATCCCAATTCATAAGTTTATGTTCTATGCCCTTTTCTTCAAGGAGTTTTGCAGTTTTCAGCGTATGCTTAAGAGCAAGGAAGTCTCCTGAGGATGTAACCAGGAAGGTGGGAATCATTTCACCAAGAGCGACAACCTGATCCGCGTTCACATAATTTGCCCATTTTTTAGTCTTGTAACTGTTACCTCCCAATATATGTTTGGTGTAAAGGCTGACAACAGAGCCGTCATCCATATAAGGCACGGGTGAAGTGAGGGCAACGGCGTTGAATTTAAGGAGAAAATCCTCAACATCATAAATTCTTCTCATTTCCTCGCTGACGCTGAGCATTGAGGTGAAAAGGGCAAGCATACCGCCTGCCGAGTCGCCTGTAAGGCAGATGCTTTTCTTATCGCAGGGGTAATTGTCAAGGTTATCGTAAATCCATTTCAGTGCCTTGCCTATTTCACGAAGCTGCTCATCGGGAGTAACATCGGGGAATAGACTGTAGCTCATATTAAAAACAACATTGCCTCTTTTTGCAAGAGTGAGACAGTAGGGCTTGTTAAGCTCCTTATCGCCGTACATCCATCCGCCGCCGTGAATATCAACAATTACGGGCAGCTTCTCGGTGGTACCCTCGGGATAATAAACATCAAGCTGATGATATTTGTTGCCGTCGTCAATATATTGATGGTCGTTGCTCTCATAAACGCCCTCAGGCATAGTGAGAGTGGCAATTCGTTTGTCGTCCTGTCTTTTGGTGTTAGCCCAGAAAAGTTTAAGAATAGTGTTAAGCATGGTTTTTCTCCTTTCAAAAATGCAAAGTCGCAACCTGTGGCTGCGACCTTATATTTAATATGACCGCAGTAACAATTACTGAATCGGGGGTGTCATTCCGCCGCCCGAAGCTGCCATTGCCTGAGCAAACATGCCGGGCTTCTTCTGCTTCTTAGGCTTGTACGCGGGAGGATTTGCGAGCTTTTTCTTAGCCTTTTTGCCCGCCGCTGAAGCAAGATATCTGTTCACTTCAATTACGGGAGGAGCCATAGTTTCGCTCATATAGTCAACACAGTTGGCAAGAAGAATCTGATCGTTGCCAAGCTCACCTAAAATTGTAACAGCAATAAGGCTCTGTGTATCGTTGGTGCCGTCTTCATAAATTTCATTAAGCACCTGGAAAAGTTTTTTCATGGTATGGGGATCATTTGCCTTGATAGCATCAATAACCTTTCTTGTGCCATACTTGGTGAAGAACTCTTCGCTGAGAAATTCGCCGTATTTTGCAATATTGTCTTTGTAATAGGGACGAAGCTCAGGGAAAACAAGGCAAAGCTTGCTTGCAAGTGTGTTGGGGTCATAGAATGAACCGTTCTTCACTGCCGCCTTTGATACAGTCTGAGCTGCCTTTGTCTGCTGTGCCTTCTTCTTAGCGGGAGCCTTTGCACCGAACTTATCGTTCAGGGTTTCGGCACAGTCACTTATTGCATATTTAATATCTCTGTCATCGGCATTCGCATCAAAAAGTGAAGCTGAAAGCTTCTTAGGTGTATCTTCTGCATTTTCTGCATCTTCACCTGAATAGATTGTAATTTTGCCGTCAGCAACACAGAAAGCAACTACACCCTTTTCTCCGGTGTATCTTGCCCACAGCTCACCGTCCTTTTCATAAAGAACTTCGCCGTTTTCATTTTTGTAAGCTGAAAAGCCAAGCTTTTCAATATCTCCGGAAAGATTATCAAGAACCTTTCTGAAATTTTCATTTACACTGCTCATAGGATAACTCCTTTAGTAAGATTATTTAACACAGTGAGATATTATATCATATGTTCACATTTTTGTCATTCTAAAAAGGAATTTTTCTCCCTTTTATTACCATTCTTTCATTACTTCGGGGTTTTCGAAGATTTCATCAAGCTTTCTGATGAAAGGCATAACATCGGCAAAGCCGCCGATTCTGTGGTCGAAAACCAAAGTGATGGGAAGCACCTTCTTGGTACCGATATCAACAACACCCTCATCGTTTTTGAAAACAAACTCTCTGTCACGGATACAGCCAACAGCCATAAGGAAAACCTGAGGATAGAGAAGGGGTGTGTAGGTTACGTCACCTGTGATTTTATCGTTGAGAGGACCCCAGTTTGTAAGACAAACTGTGCCTTCGTTCATATCAAGGGGTTCAAGTGATTCGGGATCACGGGGAGCCTTCTTTTCAAAGAGACCCGAAAGCTTTGCAACCTTATATTTGCCGAAATAGCCTGAAGCTATCTGTGCAGCACTTGAGATGAACTTGCCTTTGAGAATAAAGCCAACCATTCTTTGAGTAATAAGCTCAAAGAGCAGACTGTCCATATCAGTCTTGTCAACTCTGGCAATAAGGTTGTCTGTCAGCTCTGCAATTTCTTTGAGTGACTTATCTTCAACACCTCTGACCTTGATTGGGAAGGTTTCACCGCTTTCAAGGAATATGGGCATGGCAACGTCGATGTGCTTCTTTACAATAAGTCTGCCGCAGGATGCTGTATGATTATACTGAAGATGTGCATTAAGTCTGGGAGCTGCTTTAAGGCCCTCGACAAGCACTCTCATCATAAGAGCGTTGAAGGAAAGGTGATAGCCGCAATCCTTTTTAATTTCATTGTAAACCTCAAGGAATTTTGTGATATCTGCTTCATAAGCATAAGCAGGGCTGGGGATATTTCTCTGTGCATTTGTCAGCACATTACCTGAAACTCTTGCCTTGAGATTGAAATACTCAACGGTATCTCCTTTTTCGGGTTCACACAATGCGCCTCTGATAAATTCTTTGATATCCATTTCATTTACTTCCTTTTAATATAGTTATGGGACAGCCTCTGCCCCGTATAATTTTATTCGAAGATAAATATACACCTAAAAACAAAAAAAGTAAATACTTTTATTCCATTATCGAAAGAGGTTTACAGTTTATTTACTAAACCGAACTAAAAAACTATTACAAATTAAAGGCTTACCTTGCCCTTTATTCCAAATTCCGCAAGTGTCCTTGATGCTCTTGCAGCAGGTAATCCCATAACTGAAAAGTAATCGCCCTTTATCTCTTTTACAAGTACGCTGCCGTAGCCCTGAATACCGTAAGCACCTGCCTTGTCGCTGCATTCCCCCGTTTCAACATAGCTTCTTATGGTTTCATCGCCCAGGTCATAAAAGGTTACTTCTGTTGTGTCACTGAAGCAGATTTCCTTTTCTGCAGATATAACACAAACGCCTGTTGACACCTTATGAGTTTTGCCTGAAAGAAGTTTAAGCATAGAGAATGCCTCTTCATCATCGGCAGGCTTACCGAGAATATTTCCCTCAACTGCAACAACGGTGTCACAGCCGAAAACCACTCTGTCGGGGTACTTATTGAGAATGTACTCTGCCTTCCTTCTTGCAAGCTCTTTTACCGTTTCTTCGGGAGAAAGGTTTTCTTCTATGCTTTCATCGGCATCTGAGGGAATAATCTCGAAGGAAAAGCCTGCATTTGAAAGGATTTCCTTTCTTCTCGGTGAGGCTGAGGCTAAAATAAAATCCGCCATTAAAGGACACCTTCCTCTTTAAGTCTTGCTATTTTGAGAATTGCGGAAACGGTCTTTGCATCACGTATTTCTCCTGACATAACCATTGAAAGCGCATCGCAGAATTTAACCTTCTCAACACCTAAAAATTCGCCCTCATCAAGGTGCTGGTATGTCTTGTGAAGTCCCGTAGCTGCAAACATATATATAATCTCACTGCAATAGGCAACAGTGGGATAAATTTCACCTAAAGATATAATTCTGTCGGCAACCACTCCGCATTCCTCTTCCAGCTCTCTTACTCCTGCGGCAAGAGGATCTTCACCCTTCTCAAGCTTACCCGCAGGTACCTCAATGAGTTCACGGGAAAAAGGATAGCGGAACTGTCTGACCATAAGCAGCTCATCTTCATCAGTCAGAGGTGCAACGCATACGCCGCCGCTGTGTTCAACAACCTCTCTGAAAGACTTTTTGCCGTCAGAGAGTTCAACATCGTCAACATGAACATTTATAATTTTACCCTCAAATATAGTTTTTACATTCAAGGTTTTTTCGCTGAACGCCATAATTTATTCCTCTTTTCATCATATTTCAAAGTCACGGATAATATATATCACTAAGGTGATAAATTTGAACTACATAGTAAAACCGTGTTTATATGATTATAACACAAATAAATCAATAATAGAAGAGTTAATTTCAGAATATCCTTTCATTAATGCAGAACTTTGCGGACGCACCGCTCTGGGCAGAGGCATTTTTGCTCTGAATATCGGAAATCCCGACAACAGCGTTATATATGCAGGTGCCTTTCACGGCAGTGAGTGGCTGACAGCTCTTGCTCTGCTTCTTTTTACGGAAAGGCTCTGTTACAGCATAAAGCACTCAAAGCTTCTTTGCGGAGTGGATATGAAGCGTGCTTTGACACAGCTTGGCGTAACCGTAATTCCCTGTGTAAACCCCGACGGTGTTGAAATAGCAGTACACGGCAGTGAAAGCGGAAAAAATCTGCGTAATTTCATCAGTCGCATCCCCTGCGAGGATTATTCAAAGTGGAATGCAAATGCTATGGGCGTTGACATAAACCACAATTTCAATGCAGGTTGGCACATTCTCAGACAAATGGAAGAGGAGCAGGGTATTCACTCGCCCTCTCCGAGACAGTTTGGCGGAGCTTATCCTGAAAGTGAGGCTGAAACAAAAGCACTTACAAGGCTTTGCAGAATAAGACAGTTCAGGCAGTGTATGGCACTGCACTCCCAAGGAGAAGAACTTTATTGGCAATACGGTGAGCATACTCCCCCACAGTCTGATATGATGGCAAAAATACTTGCCGATTCATGCTCCTATGAGCTTGTAAAAAACAGCTCCCTTGCTTCTCACGGCGGCTTCAAGGATTGGTTTATTGACGAATTCCACCGCCCCGGCTTCACAATAGAAATAGGCAAAGGAGAAAATCCTCTGCCACAGAGTGAGCTATATGAAATTTACTCTAAAATCGAAGAAGCACTTGTCTTGTTTTCACTGATGTGAAAACAATGGAAAATGCGCTGTATTCACCTTGTGGGTGAATACAGCGCATTTAATAATTCACAATTTAAATTACCATCCGAAGCCGAAATATTCGTTGAAGAAGTCTTCGAAGCTGCCGGCACCGCCGTAGTAATAATCGTTGCCGCCTGAAGGTCTTGCAGTTGTGGTTTCCTCCTCCTGCTGTGAGGTACCCTTATCTTCAACCAGGGTAATAGTAACATCAAAGGTTTTTGTTTTATAGGTACGGCTTTCCACCCTGCAGAGAGTGAGTGTGAGTGTGTCACCTACTGCGCCGGTGTCAATAAGGTCAAGCAGTACGCTGGAATCATCCATATCCTTGCCGTTAACACCTATAATAAGGTCACCTACCTGAGCCTCGGTATTTTTAAGACTGCTGTCAGATGAGATGCCTGCAATAACAAGCGAACCCTGAGGAAGCCCCTTGATAGAAACAACGAGAGAGTAAAGCTGATATGCGCTTACAGGTGCATATTCAATGCCCAGCTTCGGTCTGTTGGGAACATATTTATACTGAATGAGTGCATCAACTACGGGTACGGCAATTAATGTGGGTACGGCAAATCCCATGCCCTCATATTCAGTTGAAGCTATCTTTGAGGAGTTGATACCCACTATCTGACCTGCCATATTTACAAGAGCACCGCCTGAGTTGCCGGGATTGATAGCAGCACTGTGCTGTATGCAGGTCATTGTGTAGGTTGCATCTACGCTTCTGTCAATGGCAGAAACTATACCGTCAGTAATTGAACCGAAGAATGCTGCACCGCCCGGGTTACCGATAGCATAAATAGGCTCACCTATTCTCAGTGCGGAAGAATCACCTATCTCAGCAAGGGGAAGCCCCGTAGCCTCAATCTTAAGCACACCTATATCAGTTCTTGTGTCGCTGGCAACCATTTCAGCTTCATAGGTTTTGCCGCTGTCAAGAAGTACGCCGTAGGTAACACCGCTTTCGTCAATAACATGAGCGCAGGTAACAACATAAGTATATTTACCCGTGGAGTCTGTTGCCCAGAGTACGCCTGAGCCTTCACCGTAAAGCTGACCGTTTTTATAGGTCATAACGCCAACAACACTGGGGCGTACCTTTTCTGCAATAACAACTGAGTTAATCTGTGAAAGAGCCTCATTTGTCTGAGTTGTTGAAATAACAGGCTTTATTGTTGTGGGTTCCTCTGTTGTTGAGGTGTTACCCTTTGTTGTGTCTATATCGGGACTACCGCCGAAAAAGGCGCTGACAATTGCAATAAGTGCTATCACAACGCAAGCTGCAATCAAACCTGCTGCAACTCTTTTGCCTTTTCCTTTTTTCTCGGGAGGCATAGGGGGCTGACGGTACTGCTGATTATACTGAGTGTAGCCGTAATTCTGCGAGTTATAGTTTGGCTGACTGAACTGTGAGGGTGACGCATAGGGATTGAAGGGTGCAGACTGTGTCTGACTTGCGCCCACCGGCTCACCCTTTACACTTTCCTGCTTATTTGCGCCGCCGACATAGGGATTTACATTTTCCTGTGAAGGCTGTGCCTCCGTGTAAGGATTATAGTCTGTATAAACAGGCTCGTCATCCTCTTTGAAATAGCCCTCATAGGGCTTTTCCATATCAGCCACGGGAGTTATTTCTTCACCTGCAACATTAGGCTCTGAATAAACATCCGCACTCTCACAAGCAGCTTTTTCACTCTGAGGGGAAGCTGTTACATTTTCGCTTTCGTCAGGTTCTTTAAAGGAATTGAAGTTTGTTTCATTGTCATTCATAATATATGGCTCCTTTCTGAGCTGTTCAGAAATAATAACTGAAAATTACAGTGTATACTGTACACCGCTACACTTAAAAAAAGTTAAAAACATTTAAGAATTATTTACTCTGAAAAAGGTATTTCAAAAGAGAACTCTGTGTATTCCCCTTTTTTACTTGCGGCACTGATTTCACCGTCGTGCATATTTATTATGGTCTTAACTATATAAAGACCTAAACCTACACCCTTTGTGTCATAGCTTCTTGATTTATCAACTTTATAGAAGCGTTCAAATATTCTTGCTATTTCATCCTCTGAAACGCCTGCACCTGAATTGCGGATTGTAACCTTGGTTGATTCACTGCCTTTTTCTGCAAAGACGGTTATTTTTCCCTTTTCAGGGGTAAACTTCACTGCATTGTCAATAAGATTGTACACCACCTGCTGAATCAGGTCTCGGTCTGCCTCAATAATAACATCACCCATATTTTCAAAGCCTTCTATTTCGATACGCTTTTCATCTATGGTCTTTTCAAATGAGAGAAGAATTTCAAAAATCTGCTTGCCTATATCATACTTATAGGGTGCAAGCTGAACTTCACCTGCCTCAATTTTAGACAGATTGAGCATTGAAACAACCATGCGAGCAAGTCTTTTAACCTCACTTGAAACAACAGTGAGATATTTCTTTTCCTCCTCAGGCGGAATAGTACCGTCAAGAATGCCGTCAATGAAACCGCCTATTGATGTCATGGGAGTTTTCAGCTCGTGAGACACATTTGCAATAAAGCTTTTCTGCGCTTCATCGTCTATTTTAAGCTCATACGCCATTTTGTTAAGTGCCTTGGCAAATTCGCGGAAGTCTCTCTTTTTATAGTTTTCGTTTGCCCTGAATTCAAACTCACCCTTTGCAAAGTGCGTGGTGACCTCTTTCATTTCGTTAAGGGGCTTGGTGATGCCTCTGGTGATAAAGAAGATGGCAATAAACACAATAACAAGAGCAAAAAGCATAAAGTAAAATATTGCCGTAACGATATTGACAACATAAGGGACAAGACCCGTAACAGCGTCTTCAACGGCAAAAACTATCGCCTCAGTTTCACTTCCCGCGCCCTTGAGAGGCACTGCGGCAACAAACTTACCTATACCGAAATCGTCATCTGTCATATAGTCTGAAAATCCGCCGTCTTTGGCTCTTTCGAGAGTTTTTGTGCCAATAACAAGATTTTTATGGTTGTCACATTTTTCACTCATGCCGCTTTCACAGTCACCGCACAACAAAACATAACCGCTGTCATCGGTAATAAAATATTCCGACTTTGTGGCAGATGACATTATCTGCAGAGTGCCTGTAACTGTATCCACATCAAAGTTATCTTCTTTTCTGACATCGTAATAAACTGCAGAAATATCCTGAGCATTGCTTATGAGTATATCAACCTTATCTGTCCACCACTGAGCTGCAACAAAAAACACCATGGCAAGACCGACAAAAACAAAGCTGAGAAACACCGTCAGAGCTGATATACCGAAATATCTTGCAAAAAGTCCGCGTGCTTTGATTCTTCTTTTTTTTCTGTGACTTGCTTTTTCCATAAAAATCCTCCCGCTTCAATAAAACGCCTGATGTTTAGTCAGGCGTCAGAGTGACACAGGTCACTTATTATTCTTTTGTTTCAAACTTGTAGCCTACGCCCCATACAGTTCTGAGTTCCCACTTATCTGAGGTACCCTCAAGCTTTTCACGAAGACGTTTAACGTGAACGTCAACTGTTCTTGAATCACCGTAGTAGTCATAGCCCCACACCTCATCAAGAAGCTGGTCTCTTGTGAAAACTCTGTTGGGATTCTTTGCAAGGTGGAAAATAAGCTCCATCTCTTTGGGAGGTGTATCAATCTGCACACCTGCAACCTTCAGCTCATAGTTTGTAAGATTGATTGAAAGCTTATCGTAATGAACTTCCTTAACCTCTTCAGCAGCTGAAGCTGCGCTGCGGCGAAGAACGGCTTTGATTCTTGCCACTATTTCTTTTGTATCAAAGGGCTTTACAACATAGTCATCAGCACCAAGCTCGAGACCGAGTACTCTGTCGAAAACTTCACCCTTTGCGGTGAGCATAATGATGGGAGTTTCGGAAAACTTTCTGATTTCTCTGCATACCTGCCAGCCGTCAAGCTTGGGAAGCATAATGTCAAGAAGCACCAGAGAAGGGTTTTCCTCCTGGAACATTGTAACAGCACTCACACCGTCATTTGCTATAACCACATTATAGCCTTCCTTTGTAAGATAAAGTCTGAGAAGCTCGCAAATATTAAGGTCATCATCCACAACGAGAATTTTTTCTGCGTTCATAGTTTTACTCCTTTTTGTTTATTTAATAAAAGTATATCACAACTACTTAAATTATTGATTAATTTTTTATGTTTTTTCCGTTACAGAACAAAATTTTATTACATTCTGTCAGGTGAATCAACTTTAAGCATATTGAGAATGCTCTTCATTGTATTCTTGACGCAAATGCAAAGGAAAAGTCTTGCCTGCATAAGCTCTTCATCCCGGGTGCTTACACGGCAGGCATTATAGAACTTATGGAAATGAGTTGCAAGGTCAACGGCATAGTGTGTTACCTTGGCAGGGTCATAGTTTTTGGCTGCATTTATAATAACATCGCCTAAAGTTGAAAGGTAGCGGATAAGCTCTCTCTCTTCGGGGCAGACGAGTTTTTTAAGCTCATCCTTTGTGCAGAGTCTTGCCTTTTTGCCCTCAGCTTCAAGCTTTGAAAGAATGCTGCAGATTCTTGCGTGAGCATACTGGCAATAGTAAACGGGATTCTGTGGGCTTTCCTCAACTGCAAGGTCAAGGTCAAAGTCCATAAGTGAACCCGGCTCTCTTATATTGAAAAGGAAACGCACCGCATCGATAGGCACTTCATTAAGAAGGTCAACAAGGGTAATTGCCTTACCTGTTCTCTTTGACATTCTTACAACTTCACCGTCACGCACAAGGCGTACAAACTGCATAAGCAGAATATCAAGTCTGTCCGGGTCAATACCCACAGCCTTCATGGCACCCTTCATTCTTGCAACGTGACCGTGGTGGTCAGCGCCCCAGACATCAATTGCCTTATCGAAGCCTCTCTTTTCAAGCTTGTTTCTGTGGTAAGCAATATCGGCAGCAAAATAAGTGGGGTTGCCGTTTGCTCTTATAAGAACATCGTCTTTCAGCTCCAGCTTATCAATATAGTCCTGAGTTTTGCCCTGACTGAGAAGCATCTCTGTCTGCACTTCAATGTTCTTGTACCACAGAGCGCCGTCCTTTTCATAAGTGTAACCTTTTTCGGTGAGTATGTCAATTGTTTCTTTAAGCTCACCTCCGTTGTGAAGTGTAAGCTCACTGAACCAGAGGTCATAATCTATGCGGTACTTTGCCATGGCCGCCTTCATATTGGCAAGATTTTTGGGCAGCGCAAACTCTACGAGAGCTTTTCTTCTTTCTTCCTCACTCTTTTCGAGATAACTGTCACCAAAAGCCTCTTTAAACTCTGCAGCTCTTTCAACTATATCTTCGCCGTGATAGCTGTCTTCGGGAAGCTCAACATCCTTGCCGAGCAGCTGCTGATATCTTATATCAAGTGAGAGTGCAAACTTATCAATCTGATTGCCTGCATCATTGACATAGAATTCTCTTGCTACATCATAGCCGGCATAATCGAGAACTGCTGCAAGGCAGTCACCTAAGGCACCGCCTCTTGCATTGCCCATGTGCATAGGACCTGTGGGGTTAGCTGAAACAAATTCAACATTTATGCTCTTACCCTTGCCGTAATCGCTTCTGCCGTAGCTGTCTCCTGCTTCGTTTATTTCAAGAAGTATATCGCTGTAATAGTCATCGCAAAGGAAGAAGTTAATGAAGCCGGGGCCTGCAATTTCAACCTTTTCAAAATATGTTCCCTCAAGGCACATATTATCGCAAATAGCCTCGGCAATTTTTCTCGGGGGCAGACGGAAGGCTCTTGCACCCACCATAGCGGCATTTGTTGAAAAATCACCGTTAGCCCTGTCGGCGGGTACTTCCACACCGAAGGCAGGAATATCAGCGCGTACAAGAAGCTCTTTTTCCTGAGCCTTTTCTATAGCACCGATAACTGCCTGTTTTATCTGATTTTGTGCTTTATCTACAGTTTTTGACATTTTAATTATCCTCTCTTAAGATTTAAGATGCCCTTTTCTTTTCAGGGTTATGTTGAACTCAGCTTTACCTACGGGCATATTGTCCTGATATGTTGTGTAGGCGAAGGAAAGCTCGGTGCAGTTTTCACCGAAAGCACTGCTTATGCTTCTGCCTATAACCTCAAGCTGAAAGCTGCCGAAGGGCAACTTATGCTCTGAGATATGCTTTCTGCCTACTTCAATTACCATATCCGTCTGCATTTCTGCCTTTCGTCTGACCGTGACACACTCACTGCCAAGCACCCTGATTGCGGTTTCGGCTATAAGACCCTCCACATCCTCCGTATAGGTTATTGTGTAATCGTCCTTATTGCCCGAGAGACTTGCATGAGTAATAATTTCTTCTCTCATTTCGTCTCCGTCAACCTCATTCAAAGAGCAGACTTTTATAAGATAATCCATATTTTCTTTGCCCTTTCGTCCTGAACATAAATATACATTATATATAATACCACACAGTTTGTAAAAAATCAATTTTTATTTTTCATTTTTAGATAAGATTTTCAGGGCATTTCACTCTATATTTTTGGTACTTCTTGACATATAACCTGTTTTAAAGGTATAATTGAAAGCAGTTTATAATGTTATATGAGGTGAAAATATGTTTTTATGCTATAAAGAACCTGCTCATATGAGCTATTACGGTTGGGAAAACGAAGCACTCCCCTTAGGCAACGGCAAAATCGGCGCCAAGGTTTTCGGCGGTGTGGACTGTGAGCTTATCCATTTCAACGAAAAGACTCTCTGGTCAGGCGGCAAGGATGTCCCCGGCTTCAACTACGGTGTTAAAAACGATGACAAGGGTGCTTCCTTCAGAGAGCTTCAGGAGCTTCTGAAAAAAGGCGATATAAAATCTGCCACCGATAAAATGAAAAATCTCGAAGGCGATATGACAGGCTTCGGTGCTTATCAGTCCTTCGGCAACCTTTATCTTCAGTTTCCCAAGGCGCAGAACGAAAAAGAAAAATATACCCGTGACTTGGAGCTTGACACAGCTTCGGCTATGGTCAGCTTTCACCTCGACAAGGTGAACTATACCCGTCACTATTTCGTCAGCTATCCCGACAATGTTTTTGTGGGCAGAATAAAAGCAGAGCCACTCCCTGCCAAAGAAGGCGAAGAGGCAAAGCCGGAAGAAACCGAGGCAAAAATCAGCCTTGAAGCATATTTTATTTCTGACCAGAAGGCACAGTGCAAGGCGGAAAACGGCACTATTACTACAGAAGGCACCGTTATGGCAAATGTGGGTACCGATGCTAAGGCGAGTGATGACAAAAACTCAATGAAATTTGCAGGTGCATTCAGATTCATAACCGACGGTGAAATGAGTGAAACCGATGACGGTCACATCAGAATCAAAGATGCCACAAGTGTTACGGTAATAGCGTCACTTGCAACAAACTATATCAACAGCTTCCCCCAATATTTTTCAGACGAAAATCCCCTTGAGAAGGCTCTTGCCTGTGTGAACTCTGCCGCTACAAAAACCTTCGGCGAGCTTTACAGAACACATCTTGCCGACTACAAGGCACTTTATGAAAGAGTTAAATTTTCTCTCGGTGAAAGTGATGCCATTCTCACCACAGACTATATGCTCAGCCGTTTTGAAAAGAAGGGTGAAAACAAAAGAAACCTTATCACATTGCTTTTCCAGTATGCGAGATATCTGCTTATAGCCTCATCACGTGACGGCTCACTGCCTGCAAATCTTCAGGGCATATGGAATGCAAAAAACGACCCGAAATGGTGCTGCGACTATCATTTCAACGTCAATGTGCAGATGAACTACTGGGGTGCATACGCTGCAAACCTCAAGGAAACTGCACTGCCCTACATAGACTTTGTCAACTCCCTCAAAAAACCGGGCAGACTTATTGCAAACAAAACTCTCGGCATAGGCGAAAATCTTCCCGACGGCACTCCCGACCTCAATAAAGCAACAGGCTTTATGATTCACACTATGGTCACTCCCCTTGGATTTGTAGGTCCCGGCAGTGAGTGGCGTTGGGGCTGGGCGCCCACAAACGGTGCCTGGGCGCTTCAGGGAATGTATGACTACTTCCTTTACACAAGAGATGCGGAAAAGCTCAGGGATGATATATATCCCGCTATGGAAGAATGCGCCCTCATGTGGACACAGCTTCTCACAGAAGATAAAAAAAGCGGCAGACTTGTCTGCTCACCGGGCTACTCTCCCGAACACGGTCCGGTTGCAGCAGGCAACACCTATGACCAGTGCATAATCTATAACCTTTATGAAGACCTTATTTCTGCGGCAGAGTACATGAAGGAAGCAGGCTTTGGCAGCAGTGTCAACGAAAGCCTTATCGAAACCGTAAAGCAGCAGAAGGGAAAGCTTCAGCCTCTTCATATAGGCAAGTGGGGGCAGATTAAGGAGTGGTATGACGAGGATAAATTCTTTATGCGCGGCTTCTATAATCAGGGTGTGCAGAAAAAGCACAGACACATTTCACATCTGCTGTCACTTTATCCCTTCAGACAGATTTCACCCGACAACAAGGCTCTTTCCGAGGCGGCTTACACAACCCTCAAAGACAGAGGCAATAAGAGCACCGGTTGGGGACTTGCAATAAGACTTCTCAGCTATGCAAGACTTCTCAAGGGCAACGAGTGTGACGAGATTATCACTCAGATTATGAAGACAACCATACTCAAAAACCTTTTCGGCACTCACCCACCCTTCCAGATTGACGGCAACTTCGGTCTGCTGGCAGGTATATGTGAAATGCTTCTTCAGAGCCACGAAAACTATATCCGCATTCTTCCCGCACTGCCCGAAAGCTGGCACGAGGGTGAAATCAGCGGTCTTATGGCAAGAGGAAACTTTGAACTGAACCTCAACTGGAAAGATAACAAGCTCAAAGAAGGCACAGTTAAATCAAACCTCTGCGGTAAATGCTCAATGAAATATGACGGCAAAATTATGCTCATATATGACGAGGAGGGCAAGGAAGTCGAAACGGAATTTGCTGAGGGTGTAACATCCTTCAACACCGAAAAGGGCAAAATTTATAAATTCAGCTGATAAAGTGCGGGGTACTGCCGAAGCAGTCCCCGCAAAACATTTGACTTTTACTATTGCTTTTTCAGTTCGTCTAATGTATAATTAAAATATTATATAACTATTATTAACTTAAGGAGTGAATCTTATGGAACCCATTAAAGTTGACTTTACGGGCGGCGGAGATAACACTAAGGGCAGAGGCAAAAGCGCCTACCTTATTCCTGAAAAATCAGGTCTCAAGCTCGTTATAAGCATAATCGGCACAATCATAGGTGCAGCCGTTGCTTATTACTTTATGCTTCCCCCTCTCAATTTCAAAAGCACAGACACCTACATGTTCTTCGGTATAGTTGCAGCTATATTCATAGGTCTTCTCTTTGTTACAAGCGGAGCCTTCCTCAAGCCCGAATATACTGAATACGTCAAGAAGCGCAGCATTGTTTCAATTGTTATCATTGCAATCTTAGTTGCAATTGTGGGTGTGGGTATGCTCACCTCAACAGTTGTTTTCAGAGCTAAGACCTACAGCGACATTATTGATGTCAACGAAGAAACCAATTTTTCCAAGGACATTGAAGAAGCTGACTTCTCATCAGTACCTGTTCTTGACAATCTGGCTGCAGGCGTACTTGCAAACCGTACTCTCGGCGACCTTGCTTCAATCAATGCTATTTCACAGTTTGAAGTTTCAAACCAGATGACACAGATAAACTATAAAAACGAACCCGTTAAGGTCACAACTCTTTCCTACGGCGACGTTTTCAAATGGCTGAAAAACACAAAAGAAGGTCTGCCCGGTTACATTGTTGTCAACATGGTAACACAGAAGGCTGAGCTTAAAATCCTTCCCGAAGGCGAATATATCAGATATTCAATTCACGAGCATTTCAGCAAGTACCTTATGAGACATGTTCGCTTTGCTTATCCCACCTATATTTTCGACACACCTCACTTTGAAATCGATGAAAACGGAAGTCCTTACTGGCTCTGCCCCGTACTCGATAAGACAATCGGTCTCTTCGGAGGTACAGATGTAAAGGGTGTTGTTATCGTTGATGCAGTTACAGGCGATATGGTTGAGTACACTGCCGATGAGGTTAAAAACAGCGCTGAGCTTCAGTGGATTGACGGCATTTATTCAAAGGATCTTCTTGTTGAACAGTTCAACTACTTCGGTCAGTATAAGAACGGCTTTATCAACTCACTTATAGGCCAGGACGGCGTTAAGATGGCTACAGAAGGCGAAAACTTCCTTGCTCAGAATGACGACGTTTATATGTACACCGGTGTTACTTCAGCAGGTAATGACCAGGCTATCATCGGTTTCGTTCTTATTAACATGAGAACAAAGGATGCAAACTTCTATGCAGTTTCAGGGGCTAAGGAAATGTCAGCTCAGTCCTCTGCACGCGGTGAAGTTCAGGACTACGCTTACGATGCAACCTTCCCCATTCTGCTTAACATCAGCGGTGAACCTACCTACTTCATGTCACTTAAGGATAAAGACAACCTTGTCAAGCGTTATGCAATGGTTAACGTTGAAAACTATCAGGTTGTTGTAACGGGTACTACAATTGCCGAATGTACCGACGCTTATGTAAAGAAGCTTAAGCAAAACAACATCAATATCAACGTTGACATTGACAAGATTGAAGATGCCACCAACAATAACGGCAATGAAAACAACACTCCCGAAGCAGAGCTTATAACAGTAAAGGGTGCTATCACAGACATACGCACTGCTGTTATGAACGGCGAAAGCGTATACTTCCTTGAGCTTGACGGCAAGGGTGTTTACTACAGCATCAAGGCTTCCGATGAGGAAATGGTTGTTATTATGTCAAAGGGCGACAGTGTTACTATCACCCACGAAGAAAGCGAAGCTAAGATTATTGATATAGTTACAATTAAATAACACAGCAAAGGCAGGCACCACACGGTAGCCTGCCTTCAATTTCAGTACATATTATCACCTCCGCCACCTCGCAGAAAAGTCAAATAAAATTGCAAAAAGACTTGATTTTTTATTACTCCTCGTGTATAATATCAAGGCAATTGAATACATGGAGAGTTGTCCGAGCTGGCCGAAGGAGCACGATTGGAAATCGTGTAACCGTCAAAAGCGGTTCGAGGGTTCGAATCCCTTGCTCTCCGCCAAAAAATGACGGTACCCATTAGCCACAGGTGGCTAAGGACAGTTTAAGTGAAATATACGGTGTAGTCAGTTACGGCTACACCGTGTTTTCATTTTTACGAAGCTTTTTTAGCGTAAGCTTTCATTTCTTCTTTTGCTTTTTCTAACATTTCCGCATCAGGGAACTGCATTATACCAACGCCGACAAAGTGTATTTTTATAGGAACACGTTTCTTTCCGTCTTCTCCTCTTACTCTGTCAAATACTTCAATCTTATCAATGAGCTTATTAACAATAGAAGGTGTAAGTTCTTTCAGGTCAGTACACTGACGGATGTTAGCAAGAAAATTTCTGACATCAATATTTTCTTGCTGTGCGGTATTGATAAGCTTCTCAGCATCCTCAACCTTTTGCATTAAATCCTTCTGCTCGTTTTCATAATTGGTAAGCATACGTTTGTAGCGGTCATCAGGTAATTTACCGAGAACATTTTGCTCAAATACTGCTTCAATCAGTTTGTCTAACTCCTGTATGCGGTTCCTGTTTTTCTCAAGCTCATACTTTGCTTCTTTGAGATTGTTTGCGATGCTTAATCTGTGTTCCTTTGTAAACAAGTAAAGAAATACAGGCTCATATTCCACAATATACTCTGCCGCTTCTCGTATAGTTTTGAGTACCATTTTCTCTAACACTACATTTCTAATATAGTGAATAGAACAACTACCTCTGTTTTCCTTGTAAGCAGAACATCGGAAGAACTCCTGATGTTCTTTTATACTTTTAGCTGCACAGAAATATAATCTTGAACCACAATCTCCACAGTAAACCAATCCTGAAAATATACTTTCTCTGCCCGTTGCAGTATTCCTGCGGCGGTGCTTTTTTATTTCCTGAACTCGTTCCCAAGTGTCCATATCAATAATTGGTTCTTGAGTATTTGGGATAACAACCCAATCTTCAGTATCATTATACATTTTCTTATGAACCTTGTAGCTGACGGTTGTTGATTTGAAATTAACCGTACAACCTGTGTATTGCATATTATCTAGAATATGTTCAATACTTGTTTCAGCCCATGCATAAGATGTTGTGAAAGGATTTCTTGTTTTTCGTCCTATTGAAGCATAATATGCTGTTGGTGTTAAGATTTTGTCTCTTTCAAGCCTGCGAGCAATTTTTGTAACACCTAAACCTTCAAGAGCTAATTGATAAATATATCTGACTACTTTTGCGGCAGGCTCATCAATTAGCCACTGCTTAGGATTTTCAGTATCTTTTTTATATCCGTACGGAACTGTGGGAGAAACTCTTTCCCCGTTGTCGGATTTTGATTGCCACACCTGACGGATTTTCTTGCTTGTCTGTGAAGCATACCACTCGTTAAACAAGTTGTGGAAAGGCATCATTTCTGTACCCTTGCCGCTTATAGTTTCAACATTCTCCTGAATGGATATAAAGTTTACGCCTAAAGACGGATAGAGCACCTGAGTATAGTGGTCAAACAGTATATGCTCACGACCAAAACGGGACAAGTCCTTTACGATTACAGTGCCGATTTCACCTGTTTCTATCATGCGTTCCATACGCTGAAAGTCAGGTCTGTCAAAGGTTGTACCTGAGATACCGTCATCAACAAAGAACATTGTATTTTTATACCCGTGCTTTTTGGCGTAATCAGAAAGAATCTGCTTCTGATTGGTGATACTGTTGGATTCGGAATCCTTGTTGGTATCCTTATCTTTGTCTTTATCCTTTATATCATCAACGGACAAGCGACAGTATAATGCGGTTATTTTTTCATTAATATTTTTCTCGGCTTTCTTTGCCATAATCTAAATCTCCTTTCCGGAAGCCGAGCATTGCATTAGGTATTGCCATTGTACAATGCCCGACTGCCATTTTTCAAATGTGTGGTTTTATGAGAGTTGTTCCGACAGTATGATTTCTTTAAACTGCTGTAACAGTGATTTGTTTAGCTTGCCGTCAAACACTCCCGTTACATCATAAACAATACCGTGTATCTGTTCGGAAACTTTAATTTCATCAGGAACTATATGCAGTTCTTCAGTTTGCTTTATTTCGTCAGGTTGAGAAATTACATACTCCATAAAATCAACAGGGATATCATCATTTATTCTTCCTGAACCTTTTCTTGAAATAAGTTTAGGGGTTATTGAGAGTTTCTTCATCCGCATCACCTCGCATCCCTGTTTCTCTGACGCTGAAGATATTTGTGGTAATATTCCAAAGCCTTTAAGATATGCTCTTCTTTCTGCTGCTTGGTGTAATTTTTACCAAAGAACTTGTTGATACGTTCTTCAGGAATTTTTATAGCCTCTGCCTGATTAGGCTTTGGTGCAGTCAGAATTGCCAACACCGTATCAGCATTAAGCTGATTCTGCTCCGAGAGCTTTCGCAATTTTTGTGCCTGTGCAAGTGAGGGAGTGACCTCATCACTCTCATAGGTTTCAAAAATCATCATCTGTTCTTCGGGAGTAAGATATGAGATTTCAACTGCAGGCCGCATTGCAATTCTGCCTTCATCCACAAGGTTAAGAATAGATTTTTCAAGGTTTGTCAAACGGATATACCTTTTGATTTGGGTTGCACTGTCTTCACTGTCCTGTGAAATTTTTTCTGCAGAGCTTAACTTTGGACCCACCGGGTCCGAAGTTAAATCTGTTCGTTTACCTTGCTTTTTGAGTGCGTCCATTTTCATCTTGTAGGCGAAGGCTTTCTCCGAAGGAAGAATATGCTCTCGGTGAAGATTGCTGTCAACGAGGATAATATCCGCTTCTTCCTTTGTGATGTCTAAAACTACCACCGGAACCTCTGTTATTTCAAGCCTTGTTGCCGCAAGGAATCGTCTGTGTCCTGATATTATTTCATAAACATCAGCCTTCTCATCTTTACGCACCATCAGAGGTTGTATAATACCGTTTTCACGAATACTGTCCTCCAACGGCTTCATATCTTCCTCACGGCACTTGTACGGATTCTTGAAATTAGGAACAATTTTGCCTACAGGCATATTTACGATTTCTGTAGTTGCGGGTTTGGTTTCTTCTGTTTTATCAAACAGTTCTTCGATAAATTTATCTTCGTTATTCATTTAATTACCTCTCTTTTTTGATTTCTATATTTTTGTTGGGTTTCTCTTTTCGGATAGTTTTCATCACATCCGAGATAAATGATTGTACTTTTTCGGGCATCAGCCTCAATGTCTCAAGATACGGTGCACAGATTTGTTCAAGCTCGTGCAGTCTTTCACTCAAACGGTTTATTCTGCTTTGCAAATCCCACACCTTGCTGTGTAGCCTTTTGTTTTCCTGTTCAAGGTCATAAATCTTGCTTCTTGCCGCAACAGACTGTTTTGCCATATTACTAAGGTCATTGAAATCTTCACTTGAAATTGTGACCCTGCCCGTAAGTGTTTTCTTGCCCATACTGTCAATTTCAAGGAATGTTTTATTCGCAGTCTTAATTTCATCGTATTTAATTTCTTCCTTTTCAACCTGACTTTTGATTTCTTCAAGGCGTTTCTTATCCTGCAGAATCTCGTACTGCAGACAAGACAGATGCTCAGCCGTACTGCCTTTTTCGCCACGGATGAAATCATTGAAACCGGCTCTTTGCATATGGTTGAAGAAATCATCCTGCAGAATACTGTAAGACGGAATCAGCACAGGCTTACCTTTTTCATTGAATACAACATTGCCGTTTTCATCAACAGCCTGAGGTGACTTCCATTTCTTTGAATGGCTTATCTGATTAACCGTTTCTTTGACAGTGCCTACAAGTGATTTATCCTTACACCGCTTGGTCCACAGAATTTGCTTTTCAACAACAGGCAGAGCTACAAGGTGCATATGATAGTGATAGACAGGATTTCCGTACTGTTCTGTGAGAGCCACATTCAGTTCATCTGCGTGCATAACGGCAGAAATGATGTTTTGTTCACCGTAGAGATTAACTGCGAAACGATATGCTTCTGAATAAAACTCTTTTGCGTATTCATAACCTCCGTGAGTTTCAAAGTAGTCTGTGTTGACATCGAATATGACTTCATCAAAAACCTTTGCATCAGCCTTCAGACCTCGCATACAGACCTTCTTTTCGGCTACTAGCTTATTCAGTTGTTCGTTGTAGGTTAGTTCACCGCAACTCTTGAAATGCACATTCATATCTGAGCGAGCCGTATCTACATTCATATTTGCATAGCTTTCATTCTTTCTCTCGTTGTGCCTTTCACATTTACCGATTGAGCTTTGTGTATGAGTAACAACTCTCGCTACACTGTAGTTTTTCTTTGACATAGGTTTTACCTCCTTTCTGCATTACTGCTTTATTTGTTCCGCTGACTTTCTTCGAAAGCTCATAATCCCACATTAGCCAGTGGCGAAGCCACGCCGCCAAGGTTCTGCAGTAGGCAGGTTCTTATGACACGTTCGCTTTCTTTGAAAGTGCGTAACCCACTATGACACTTTCATCCCATTTGGGCTGCAAAGATGTCAGTGGGCTCTGCGAGGCTCATAAACTAAAATTTCTCGCTTATCAAGGGAACGACAAACTTTAGTTGCGGATTACTCCGCAGACGAGTTTCGCTATGTAGGGTGGCTGTAGTATCCTTTATACATAGCTTCATTTGTGGGGGCAGCTACTATATAAATAAACTGCCTCTACAAGTAATGGGAACAAGCCACATAAAATTGTTCCTGATTTTCAGAAAAAGTTTTTGCAAACAAAAAAGCCGTCACATAGACAGCACAAATAGCGGGAAGACATTTCATCCTCTCGCACAGTTTGCACTGAAACTATGTAACGGCTTAAAATTTAAGCTCTGATTGTCCGTATGTTGCTGACCGAGTATCGGACTATACTTTTTCGGTCAAATAATATGTGTGGCATAAAGCCAATAAGTAAAAAATATGTGTTTCAGTTGATATTAAGTTTTATGGCAAATACATTATTTACCAATTTACCATTATAAAGAACATTTGTTCTTTTGTCAATAATTTTCTGCAAATTTCGTGCCGTTTCATATGAAATAGTTCCTGCTCCGGAATCTCACCGCAGCGTTGCCTTGCTCGTATCATCGCAAAGTCGTATCACTTTCAGACGGTCATTAAATTTTCAAGGTGCATAAAAACAAAAAAGTCCTCACCTCCGTTGAACAGAGGAAAGGACTTTAAGAGTCGGTATCACGAAAAGGAAACAAAAAAACACCGGATGAAATAAGTACAGATTG
>JAZSKE010000053.1:0-39073 GCA_045534675.1 Acutalibacteraceae bacterium | reverse complement strand
AGAAGCCCATTATCGTTGAAATGATGGATGACCTTATCGTCACAAAGGGCATTTGCTTGGCAAACACAAGCTACTTGCGCGACTTCTTCAAGACAAATAAGGTACCCGTACACCTTGAAACAGGAATTACGCAAATCGTTCCCGACAAGGGTATAATGGTTAAGCATAAGGATGGCACACGCGAAACTATTCCTTGTGATAGCGTTATTCTCTCCGTTGGTTATACTCCCGCTCCCGTTGAGGATGACAGAGTTTACGTTATCGGCGACGCTGACGTTGTTGGTAACCTCAGAACAGTTATCTGGGGCGCTTGGGATGTAGCTATGAAAATCTAACAAATCAGAAAGGAGTATGTTTGTGTTTAAAAAATTTACTTCTCTTCTGATTGTTGCCCTTATAATTATCGGTTGCTCTTCTTTTGCCGGTGCAACCCGGGAGGAAGCTTACGGCTTCGGTAAATATGACCACGTTTTTATTGTCGGTATCGACGGAGCGGGTGCCGCTTTCAGAGATGTTGAAACTCCGTGTTTTGACAGAATCTTTGCCGACGGTGCAGTGCGTTATGATGCCCACACTGAAAATATAACCATCAGCGCACAAAACTGGGGTTCTATACTTACAGGTGTTTCCTGCGAGACACACGGTCTTACCAATAAGATATGTGAAACAACAGAAAGAAGCTCCGATGAGGGTTTTAACTCAATCTTTTATTATGCAAGAGAAAAATATCCCGAAGCTGAGCTGGTTTCCTTCAATAATTGGTCGGCAATTAACAAAGGAATAATCGAAAACGATATCAATGTCACAAAAATCAGTGCAAGCGGCGATTCCCTTGTAACAGACAGAATTGTAAGCTACATAGGCGAAGGCAACAAGCCTAAGCTTATGTTCGTTCAGCTTGATGATGTTGACCACGCTGCTCACTCCTACGGCGGATTCAGTGAAAAATATTATGCAGCTCTGCGTGTTGCAGATACATACATCGGCAGAATATATGATGCTCTCACTGAGGCAGGCCTTATGGAAAACGGTCTTTTTATCATCGTTGCAGACCACGGTGAAACACATAACGGTCACGGCGGCAACACACCCGAGGAAAGCTCAGTGGTAGTTGCCGTTCAGGGCAAAACAGTAAACAGTGCCACCCTCGGTGAAGATGTAAGAAACCGTGATGTTGCAGCAATAGCACTTCATGCCCTCGGAATTGAACAGCCGTCACATATGACAGCTGCCCTGCCTGAAAATCTTTTCGCTAAGGATGCAGAGCCTGAAGCTCAGCCTTGTGAATATTGCAACAGTGTACACGAAAACTTTTTTGATGAGATTGTATGCATCTTTATCAGAATAGCTCAGTTTTTCAGCGAATTATTCAAATAATCAATAATCATATAAAAAAAGAAAGGAGTATTTCCAATGGAATATAAAATGATTCTCACCCCTGAAGAAGAAGCCATATTAAACGGCTCTCAGGGTGAAACAATGGCAAAGGTTATCAAAACCCTCATTCTCTACGGTGAAACCTTCGGTGCAAAGCGCTTCGTTGAAGTTACTGCTCCCGGTCACCTTGTAACAAGCTTCGGCATTTCCATTATGAGCCCTGTTTTCGACATCACTCAGGAGCTTATTGATGCAGGTCTCAAGGCAAAGGCACCCTTCACTGTTGACCCCCGTCCTATCGACTATGCAAATGTAAAGTGCAATCCTATTGAGAAGCTTATCTTTTCAAAGATTCTTTACGGTGAGCAGGCAAGATATGAAGCTCAGCTCAGAAAGCTCGGTCTTAAAGACAAGAATGCTTTCACCTGTGCTTGCTATCTTGACGATGTAGGCAACATTCCCAAGAAGGGCGACATCCTTTCATGGGCTGAATCTTCAGCAGTTGTTTACGCAAACTCAGTTATCGGCGCAAGATGTAACCGTAACTCAGGTATCATTGAGCTTTTCGGTATGATTCTCGGCAAGGTACCCGAATTTGACCTTCTCACAGACGAAGGCAGAAAGGCTAAGTGGATTATCGAAGTTAAGACCAGCGAAAAGCCTGAGGCTCAGATTCTCGGCTCAGCTATCGGTCTTAAGGTTATGGAAGACGTACCCTTCATCAGAGGCCTTGATAAGTTCATAGGCACAGAGCTTGATGATGCAACCAAGTCATACCTCAAGGATATGGGCGCTGCAACAGCTTCAAACGGTGCAGTTGGTCTCTATCATGTTGAAAACCTCACTCCCGAAGCAACCGAATTCGGTGAAGATATCATCAACAAGGATGCGAAGGTTTATGTTATCGACGATGCAGAGCTTGAAAGAGTTAAGGCTTCTTATCCCGTTATGTGGAAAGACCCCAACGGCAAGCCTGACCGTTGCTTTATCGGCTGTCCTCACCTGACATTTGCACAGCTTGGCGAGTGGACTGAAAAGTTTGAGGCTGAGCTTAAGAAGCAGGGTAAGTCAAAGGTTGGCATGAACACAATTATGACAACTGCTCCCGACGTACTTGAGGCTTTCAAGGCTAAGGATAAGGCACACTATGACAAGCTTGTTAAAATGGGTATTCACCTGACAAGCATCTGTCCGCTTATGTATATGAATAATCCTCTTTGCGGCAAAAAGAATGTTTTGACAAACTCCAACAAGCTTCGTACATACACAACTTCAAGATACTACACAGATGATGAAATCTGTGAAATTGCAGTAAAGGGGGATATATAAGCTATGGCAAGAGAATTTAAAGGTCGCCCCGTAATCGCAGGCGAATGCACAGTAGAAGCAGTTGTTTCCCGTCAGGGCTTTAACACTCTGGCATCTTTCCAGAAGAGCGCCCTTGCAAAAAAGAAGGAAACAATCGTTTCTGACCAGAATAACTCCGACCTTTTCGGTAAGAACATCACAGGCAAGGCTCTCTGCCTTCCTCAGACAATCGGCTCAACCACAGGCGGTATGGTTATTTACACTGCAACAGCTCTTAAGATTCATCCCAGAGCAATGCTTTTCTCAGAGCCTATCGACTCCCTTGCAGCTGCAGGTGTTATCCTTGCTGATGTATGGACAAACGATACAATTACAGCTGTTGACAACCTCGGCCAGGAATTCCTTGACTATGTTCAAGACGGTATGAAGGTTGAAATCAAGATGGACGGCACAGTTATCGTAGGATAATGAGTAAAGTTCTTTGATTCTTTCTTATAAGAAAGAATGCCTGCGCGGCGAGCGCAATAAAAATTCAAAAAGCAAAATTGTGGTCGCGGTGAAAACTGCGGCCACTTTTAATTTGGTTTCCGCAAAGGGAATTTGGATTAAACGATAAGTGATTGCGATTGTAAGCGGAGGGAAGTTTGTGCAGGGCGGCGGCTCCATACCCGAATTTCATTCGGGTCGGCGACCAAGGTCGCCGTAAATCGCTTTGGCGATTTAATGGAGCCGCCACAGCTTGCCTTTTGCACAAAAAATAAGTGGGAAGGCAAAAGCCTCCCCACCTTGGGTTATACGAAATTACTTTCTGCGGGCAGAGAGTTCATCCTCTATTGGGCTTCACCGCAATTTATAATTCCTAATTTTCCTTAGATTGACTTGAACAGTGCGGGTAACTTAGCGATTGCAGGAATAATGCCTGCAAGAATCTTGCCAAGACCCTTGCCTGCGCCGTCACCGTTGAGGATGAGAAGCAGACCCTTAGCCATTTCCTCTGAGAATACACCCATACTCATTGTGATGAAGTTTCTGATGGGGATTTCAAGAGCCATTGACTTGATCATACCGCTGCTGGGATCATCGGGGTTGAAAATCATATCAAGAACCTTGTTGAGGAGGTTGTTGATTCTGCCGCCCCACTTGGTGTGTTTTGCATCACAGAGTGAGTTCGCGAAGGTGAGCTTCATGGTTGTGTCCATCTGTCTTGCAGGGATTGGATGACCGAGAACAGCCTCAAAAGCACTGTCGGGTACATCAGTAACATCTGCAGTGTAGTAGCAGGGTGCGCTCTGACGGTAGTCGGGTACCGCTGCGTCAACTGTTGAAGCAACATTAACTGTAGCTGAAAGCTTGATGTCGCGTGATGATGCACCTACGAGAATATCAAATTCGCCGCTTTCAACATGCCAGTCGTTGATGTTTACATTGTAGTATGCGAAAGCTCTCTTTGAAAGCTCGATTGTGATTTCTTTTTCTTCGCCTGCCTTGAGGAAGACCTTATTAAAGGCGCGAAGCTCTTTTGCGGGACGGTAGATGGTGCTTTCCTTATCGCTGACATAAATCTGTGAAATTTCTGCGCCGTCAACATCGCCTACATTCTTAATTTTGTATGTAAGGGTAAGAGTATCTGTATCCTTTATGCTGTCTGCGCTGAGCTTGAGATCGCTGTATTCGAACTTGGTGTATGAAAGACCGAAGCCGAAGGGGAAGAGTACATCCTTCTTGGCTGAATCGTAATATCTGTAACCGATATAAATGCCTTCGGGATGCTCTGCAAGAAGCTCTGTGCCGGGATAGTATTTTTTGCTGGGTACATCGTCGTAGGAGAGGGGATAGGTTTCAGCAAGCTTACCTGAGGGATTAACCTTACCTGTAAGTATTTCAGCTATGGCTGTACCGCCTGCCTGACCGCCGAGATAACCGTTGAGTACTGCCTTGACATTGCCGAGCCAGGGCATTGTTACGGGTGAACCGCCTGAAAGAATAACAACAACATTTTCGTTGACCTTTGCAATTTCTTCAACAAGGTTATTGTGTGATTTGGGCAGATCCATATGCTTTCTGTCATAGCCTTCTGATTCATATTCTTCTGTAAGACCGATGAATACAAGAACGATGTCAGCATCTTCTGCAATCTTTCGTGCATCTGCAACCATAACCTCAGAAACAACGTCCTTTTTCTTGTCATAGCCGGGAGCGTAGCTTGCCTTTATGCCGCATTCCTCAAGAGATGCAAAGGAGTCGACAAGTCTGAGAGGATTGAGAAGTGAGCTGCCTGCGCCCTGATAACGGGGTGAGCGAGCCATTTCACCGATAACTGCAATTTTCTTGTCTGCCTTGAGGGGAAGAATACCGCCTTCGTTTTTAAGAAGTACCATACTCTGTGCAGCAATTTTAGCGGCGAGGTCATTGTGAGCATCCTTATCATAGGTGTAGCCATCTTTGAGGGCAGCCTTTGATTTGAGCATAAGTGAAAGCATTGCGTCAGCACGCTTGTCAACAACAGCTTCGTCAAGAGTGCCGTTTTTAACTGCGGCAATAACCTTATTGTCGTTGTAGCCGCCTGATGAGGGCATTTCAAGCTCATTACCGTTAAGCATACCCTGTACTCTTTCGTTTGCTGCACCCCAGTCAGTTACAACAATACCCTTGAAGCCCCACTCGTCGCGGAGAATTTCCTCCTGAATGTGAGCGTTTTCTGAGCAGTAAGTACCGTTGAGCTTGTTATAAGCATTCATTATAGTCCAGGGCTGAGCCTTTTTAACTGCAATTTCAAATGCGGGAAGATAAATTTCGCGCAGGGTTCTCTCATCGATAATACTGTCGATTGTCATTCTGCGTGTTTCCTGTGAGTTAGCTGCAAAGTGCTTCATTGATGTACCCACATCAAGTGACTGAACACCGTTTATCCAGCCTGCAGCAATTTCACCTGCAAGCAGAGGATCTTCTGAGAAGTACTCGAAGTTTCTGCCGCAAAGGGGAGAGCGCTTCATATTTACGCCGGGTCCGAGAATAACGCTTACCTTTTCCTGAAGGCATTCTTCACCGAGAGCAACACCCATTTCGTAAATGAGTTCGGGGTCCCATGAGCAGGCTGTGGTAGCTGCTGTGGGGAAAGCTGTTGTAGGCACTGAATCGCTCAGACCGCCCTGTGTGCCTTCCGGGTTTTTCTTTCTCAGACCGTGAGGGCCGTCGGTGAGCATAATTTCGGGAATATCAAGCTGAGGCACAGCCTTCAGATTCCAGAAATCCTTACCTGAACAGATGCCTACTTTCTCTTCGAGAGAGAGCTTGGCGAGTAAATCCTGGTTTTTGAGTTCTGCCATATTTTTTTCTCCTTTTTGTAATTAAATTTTCATATACAATATAAATAGTACCAAAAAAAACACAAAACTGCAATAGTTATTTTCCACTTTTATCAATATTTAAAGAGATTTTCGATAAAATTCCTTTTTGCACGCGGTGAGGTCTGCTTCTCACGGCAACATACATCACCGCAGACTATAACTGTATCTTCACCTATAACCTCAATATCTTTCCAGCAAATTCTTATATCCTCGTCTCTGCCCATAAGTCCGAAGCAGCGGCTTCTGCCCCAGATAATTATTGCGGTCAGGCAGCCTGAGCAGGTGTCGATTTCCACATCTGACACGAATCCCAGACGGCATCCGTTTTTAGCTGAGATGACCTCTTTGTTGCGAAGGTCGGTTATGCAGCAGTTCATTATATCACCCCATAATAATTATGAATTATGAATGATGAATTATGAATTTTTCATATCGCATCCTCCCGCCGAAGGTATATCGGATTGCTGCGGTCTGCTGCTGGCGAAGAGGGCAGTCTGCGGTGGGCGGCGGCTCCATTAAATCGCCACGGCGATTTTACGGCGACCAAGGTCGCCGACCCGAATTAAATTCGGGTATGGAGCCGCCCGCCTCCTCTGCGGAATGCAAGTTAATCTTTCTCTGACCCCTTGCCTCCCTCGTTGAGGGAGGTGGCAGACCGCAGGTCTGACGCAAGGATTATAATCGGGGTGAAGCGACCCGCATAATGCACCGCAGGTGTCACCATGGATTTGCCTATCCTCGAAGGAGAGGTGTCCGAAGGGCGGAGAGGTCATTTTGCATTCATCAACGCTCTCACGCCACTTTCGTCACCTTGCACATCTTTTTTCGTTCTTTTTTGTTGAAAAAGTCAAACTTTGCAGAGGTGGCACTAAAAAATTAAAATCTTTAAAGGAAAAGGATAAAAAGCACTTGACTTTTTTGCAAAAATATTGTAATTTTATTAGGTAAATGACTGCGCGTGTTTGAAACCGAGACAGCCATTATTACGGAAAACGCGTTCAAAAGAACGCAAAATTTTTGAAAGGGGTTATTTTAACCATGAAAAAAGAGATTAAGATTGTTGCTATTGTACTCGTAGCTCTTATCGTTTTCTTAGGCGGCTTCGGTCTTGGCGCAAAACAAGGCATCAACATCACAATCAGCGGTGACCTTGCACTCAGCGGCGGCGCAGCTAATGTTGGCGCAACACAGGCTCCCGCAACTCAGCCCACACAGGCTCCTGCAACTCAGCCTACACAGGCTCCTACACAGGCTCCCACAGATGCTCCCTCAGGTGGCGACGATACAACAGCTCCCACACAGGCTCCCTCAGGCGACGCAAAGATTCCCTCAACAAAGGCAGAAATCGCTGAAGCTTACAACAAGGCTATCAACGGCACAAAGAACTACACAGGTAACGTCAGCGTACATAAGAAGAGCGTAATTGCCATCCAGGTTACAGATGCTCCCGGCGGTGCTGTTGTTCTTAAGATTGTTCAGCCCATCGTTGACAAGTTCACAGGCACAACAGAAAGTGATTACAGTTACACCAACGGTGCAGACGCAGAAGGCGGTCTGCTTGCTAAGCGTGTAACACCCGGCGACAGAGAAGCTAAGCTCACAGAAGCAGGTATTGCTAACGCAACTGCAGTAGCAGACGGTGACGGCTACAAGATGACAATCACACTTGTTGCTGAAAAGTCAACATATGACGGCACAAACACTGTTAACCCTGTAAACCACGAATCAATTATGGATCCCCTCAACCTTGCTACTCTCGATGTTAACCCCATCGTTATCACAGCTGCCGATATGAATTATCCCGGTGCTACAGTAGAAGTTAAGGTTGACGGTCAGGGCAGAATGACATACCACTCAATCAAGATGCCTCTTGACGGTTCAGGTACAGGTAGCGTTAAGTTCCCGCCTCTCGATGCAACAATCGGTCTTGCAGGTTCACTTGACGACGAATTCACCTATACATACGCTTAATCAATAATCGAAAAAACGGGCTGTCTTTATGGCAGCCCATTTTTTAACCCCTCCGTCGCTTATGCGACACCTCCCCTTTCAGGGGAGACGAGAATTTATAATATAGTTGAATTTTATGCAATATAATACCCTATAAACTACAGTGACGGAAAAGAAACTTGACTTTTCGTCGGCTTGTCGCCCCTGAAAGGGGAGATGTCAGCCCTGCAGGCAGACAGAGGGGTGAGGAAGGGCAACTCAATATGCAAGATGAAAAAGATTATGGCTACACGGGATATAACAGTAAGCTTAAAGAAAAAGCAAGAAGGTTAAGGGCAGATATGACTAAGCAAGAACGTCATCTGTGGTTTTGCTTTCTGAAGCAATATCCTGTAAAATTTATTAGCCAGAGAATAATCGGTGCTTACATAGCAGACTTTTATTGTGCAAAAGCCAAGCTCGTAATTGAACTTGACGGTAACCAGCACTATTCAAAAGAAGGTATGGACTATGATGAAAACCGCACCTATGTTATGAACAGATATGGTGTGGAGGTAATAAGGTTTTCCAACTATGATGTGGATACTAATTTTGAGGGTGTTTGCCTTGAAATAGATAGAGTTGTCAGTGAAAGAACAGGGTTGCCGAGGCAGTTGGTGTAAATCCCTGCGACGCTTATGCGATACCGCCCATTATGGAAAAATGAGAAGTTGTTTTATATATAAAATAACGCCCTGCAAGCTGTAAGATAAAGAAGAAAGTGAAGTTTTCGTCGGCTTGTCGCCCCTGAAAGGGGAGATGTCAGCCCTGTAGGCTGACAGAGGGGTACTTAGTAAAGGAGTATAACTATGAAAAAAACAATCATTGCCCTCGGCGCACTCGGCGGAGTGCTTGCAGGAGCATACTACGGCTTTAACGAATGGGTTTACAGAGCCCTTATTCATGCTGATTTTCAGGTGCCGAAGGCTCTCGGTAAAAAGGTCAGCGAAAACGAATCGGCTGACTACAGTGAAGATTCTGAGCGTTGCAAAAAGTGGCTTGAGGACTACGGCTACAAGAAGTATAACATGATAAATGCCGACGGCAATATGCTGGTGGCTTATCACCTTCAGCCCAAGAAAAAGAGTAATGTCTATGTTTTCGGTTCCCACGGCTACAGAAGTGACGGCAAGGGTGAGTGGTGCTTCTTTGCAAAGCACTATGTTGAGGAGTTGGGCTATAACTTCTTCTTTGTTGACCATCAGGGTGCAGGTCAGAGTACGGGTCAGTATGTAGGCTTCAGTTCCTTTGAATCGAGAGACTGCCTTCAGTGGCTCGGCTTCATGAATGAAAAATTCGGCAAGGATATTCAGATTATCCTTCACGGCATATCAATGGGCAGTGCCACGGTTATGCTTATGACCGGCTCAAATAAGCTTCCGGACAATGTCAGGTTCACAATTGCGGACTGCGGCTTTACCTCGGCTCTTGACGAGTTCACCTATAAGCTCACCAACCTGGGTGTACCCACAAAGCCCATTATTCCTCATATGATAAAGAAAAATCTCCGCAGGGCAGGCTATCATTTTCAGGATGACACAAACGCTCTCGGTGCAGTGCAGTATGCCAAGGTACCCATGCTCTTTATTCACGGAGACAAGGATGCTTTTGTACCCACCTATATGGTGCATCAGCTCTATGACAACTGCGGCGCACCTTATAAGGATAAGCTTATAATTGAGGGCGCAGACCACGCCGAAAGCTATCATCTTGCTCCCGAGAAGTATGAAAAGAAAATAGACGAATTTATAGAAATGTTTGTGAAATGAAAAGTCCCGAAAGGGGCTTTTTTAAATGCAAAATGCAAAGTGCAAAATGCAAAATGTCGGGTCGCTTCGCTCCAATTATATCCGTTTAAGCCTACACAAAGAACAAGCGTTATTCCGCCAAACCAGAAAAGTGTAAAGTTAGCACAGTATAATCGACGGCACTTGCCGTTTCAGAGCATTCCCTTTGCGGGCAGAGAAGTTAAGGTCAGCATTGGTCAACCCGCGACTACAATTTTGCATTTTGCATTTTGCACTTTGCATTTAAAAATCCGGCGCATGGCCCCGGATTTTTATATTTGGTTTACACTTTATTCATATTAGTTTGCTATACTGTTATATAATTGTCTGATTATGTGTAATTTTCAGGAGGATAGAGCTTTGATTAGACTTATAAAGTATCTGAAACATCTTAAAAAGCCTGCCTTTGCGGCTATGATTTTTGTTGTGCTGTCCCACGGCGCAAGCCTTGTGCTGCCTATGATGATGTCGGCTATTATCAACAACGGTATTGCCAACGAGGATGTGGAGTATATCAAGAAAATAGGCATTCTTATGATGATGGTCTCTGCTGTTGGTGTTGTTATATCCGTGCTTAACAGCTACTATTCAAGCAAAACTGCCGCCCAATACGGAAAGTTCCTTCGCCGTGAGCTTTTCCTCAAGGTTGAAGACTTATCCCAGAGTGACATTGATAAGATAGGAACCCCCTCGCTTATCACACGCTGCACCAATGATGTCAAGGTTGTGCAGGATTTTATCCTGCAGGGTCTTCGCATGATTATCTCCGTACCTATAATGCTTGTGGGCGGAGTGCTTATGGCGTTTATTCTTAACCCCAAGCTTGCCACAATTATCTTTGGTGTTATACCTATTATCGGTGTTATTGCGGCAATAGTGCTGAAATACGTTATTCCTCTTTTCAGAAAAAGACAGAAATTAGTTGACGCAGTCAACCGTTTCATAAGAGAAAAGCTCACAGGTATAAGAGTAATCAGAGCATTTAACCGCAGCGAGCATGAGGATAAAAAATTTGATGTGCAGAATGAGGCCCTTTCCGCTATTACACTGAGATTTCAGCGCATAATGTCGGTGCTTATCCCCGTGTGCATAGTGCTTGTTATCTGCGCTCTGGACTGTCTGATTATGGTTGCAGCTAAAAATCTCGACTCCCTTCACTATATAGATGATGCAGCAAAGCTTATGACTGCTATAGGCGACCTGCAGGCATTTGTAATTTATATGATTATGATAGTTTCTGCCGTTACAATGGCGGCGGCTATGTTTGTTATCGTACCCCGTGCAAAGATTTCGGCAAACAGAATTATCCAGGTTCTTGACCTTGAACCGGTTATCAAAGACCCGAAGGTACCCGAAAAGGTCAATGAAAATATGAAGGGTACAGTTGAGTTCAGAGATGTTTGCTTCGGTTATGAGGACGCGCAGCAGTATGTGCTGACAGATGTGTCTTTCACCGCCGAAAAGGGCAAGGTGACAGCCATTATAGGCTCAACGGGCAGCGGCAAAACAACAATTGCAAGCCTTATTCCCCGTTTTTATGACGTAACAGAGGGAGCAGTGCTTTTTGACGGCGTGGATGTAAGAAACCTCAGCCAGGATGACCTTCACGCGCGCATTTCACTTGTGCCTCAGAAGGCAGTGCTTTTCAGCGGTACAATAGAAGAAAATCTTCTTTACGGTGACGAAAACGCTACGGATGCAGACCTTCGCAAAGCTCTTGAAATTTCACAGAGTGCCGAATTTGTGGACAAGCTCCCTGAGGGCATAAACTCAGTTCTCAGCCAAAACGGCACAAACCTTTCAGGCGGTCAGAAGCAGCGTCTTTCAATTGCAAGAGCCCTCACAAGAAAAGCAGAGGTCTATATCTTTGACGACAGCTTCTCAGCTCTCGACTTCAAAACAGATGCCCTTCTTCGCAAGGCGCTCAGAGAAAACATTGACGCAACGGTTATTATCGTTGCTCAGCGTGTAGGCACAATTATCGATGCAGATAAAATTATTGTTCTCGATGAGGGCAGAATTGCAGGCATAGGCAAGCACAGTGAGCTTATGGAAAATTGCAGTGTTTACAGTGAAATATATCACTCACAGATTTCCGAGGAGGTGGCATTATAATGGCTGAAAAAAAGCGCAGACTTAAAATGCAGGAAAAATATGCCGCTTACCGCGACCGCTCACGCAGTGAAAAAGAAAAGCCCGCAGACTTTATGGGTACGGCAAAAAAGCTCCTTTCACTTCTCAAAGGCAAGGAATTAGCAGCAATTTTCACAGTTATATGCGCGGCGGCAAGCTCATTTCTCAGCATTCTCGGCCCTAAATATTTAGGCGACATTATCAATGTGCTTGATGCACAGGTCAAGCATAAGCTTCAGAACGGCAATATGGATTTCGCTCCTATTAAGGAGATACTTTTATCTATCCTTCTTATCTATATTGCAAGCTCCTTCTTCAGCTTTATTCAGCACTATGTTATGGCAGGTGTTGTTCAGGGACTTATCACAAAGCTCCGCCGTGATGTCAACCACAAGCTCTCAAGACTTCCCCTTTCATATTTCGATGCACACAACAAGGGCGATATCCTTTCAAGAATAACCAACGATATCGACAATATAAACAACACCCTGCAGAATAACCTTATCCAGATTATAACCAGTGTAGTGACCTTTGTAGGTGTGCTTGCCATAATGATTTACTACAGCTTCAGCCTTTCAGTGGCATCCCTTCTGCCCTTCCCCGTCTGTTTTGTAATTGCTATGGTTATCCTTCGCTTTTCAAAGTCCTATTTCCGCAAGCAGTGGAAGCAGACAGGTGACGTTAACGGCCACATTGAAGAGATGTTCACAGGACATAAGATTGTCAAAGCCTTCTCCCACGAGAAAAGGGCAATTGAAGAGTTTGACATTATAAACGAAGAGCTTTGCGAAAGCTCAAGAAAGGCACAGTTTCTTTCAGGTATACTCAGTCCCCTTATAAACTTTGCAAATAATGCAGGTTATGTGATTATCTGCGTTATAGGTGGGTATCTTATTATTAAGGGCCAGCAGGATGTAGGTACCATTACCGTCTTTATGACCTACACAAAAATGGTTATGCAGCCTATCGTTGACCTTAGCAACATAGCAAATAACCTCCAGTCCTCTCTTGCAAGTGCAGAGCGAGTTTTCGATATTCTTGAAGCAGAGGAAGAGGTGGACGACACCCCCACTGAGAAAATCACTTCAGGCGACAGTGTGGAGTTCAGCAATGTCAACTTCTCTTACACCGAGGACAAGCCTCTTATTGAGGATTTCAGTCTCACCGTCAACAAGGGAGAGCTTGTGGCAATTGTAGGCCCCACAGGTGCGGGCAAAACCACAATAGTCAATCTCCTTATGCGTTTCTATGAAACCAAGGGCGGCAGCATCATGGTCAGCGGCAAGAACATAAAAGACCTTTCAAGAGAAAACCTCAGAAGTGTTTTGGGTATGGTGCTTCAGGACACATGGCTGTTCAAGGGCAGTGTAAGAGAGAACATTCTCTACGGCAACGAAAATGCAAGTGAAGAGGAATTCCTTTCTGCTGTGAAGGCTGCCAAGGTTGACCACTTTGTTTCAACTCTGCCCGATGGATATGATACTGTCCTTGAAGAGGATGCGTCAAATATCAGCGCAGGTCAGAAGCAGCTTATCACAATTGCAAGAGCTATTCTTGCTTCACCCGATATACTTATTCTCGATGAGGCAACCTCAAGCGTTGACACGAGAACAGAGCTTCAGATTCAGCAGGCAATGCAGAATCTTATGCAGGGCAGAACAAACTTCGTTATTGCCCACAGACTTTCCACCATAAGAAAGGCAGACAAAATCCTCGTTATGAAAGAGGGCCGAATTGTGGAAACAGGTACCCACGCCTCACTTATGAAGGAAGACGGCTTTTATGCCGAAATTTATAATTCACAGTTTGCTGTTTAATTCCGTTATCTCTGCGAAAATCTCCTCGCGTTAAACAATCTCAAAGCTTATTCCGGAGGCACAGATGAATCTTACTACACTTCCAAATTCACTTCGCATATTCACCGATAAGCGTGATGACCTTCGCTCCGCCACTGTGGGAGTATGGGTCTACACCGGTTCAAGAAACGAAAGAGAAGAAATCAGCGGAATTTCACATTTTATTGAGCATATAGTTTTTAAGGGAAGTAAAAAGAGAACGGCTTTTCAGATAGCCGAGGGTATGGATGAAATAGGCGCCTATGTCAACGCCTACACAACGAAGGAATACACCTTCTTTTACACAAAGGCACTGGACTATCAGATAGTCAAGGCGGCAGATATCCTCTTTGATATGCTGATAAATCCCCGCCTTGATGAGGGTGACATTGAAACGGAAAAGGGCGTAGTCCTTGAGGAAATAAATATGTGTGAGGATGACCCTGGCGATGTGGTCTATGAGGTCAATGAGGGCGCACTTTTTGAGGGTACTACACTTTCAATGAAAATCCTGGGCGAAAAAGAAACGGTCAGCAGTCTGACAAAAGAAAAAATAGGGGAGTATATGATAAACAACTACTGCGGTGAAAGAATGGTGGTAGGTGTCAGCGGTAACTTCCCCGAAAAAGAAATGCAGGATAAAATTGCGGAGTATTTCGGAACACTTCCCAAGTCGGGTGCACAAAACAAGGTTTATGATGTACCCTTTGAGCAGGGCGTTACCCTCAAAACAATGCAGACGGAGCAGAATCACATTATGATATGCCTTCCCGGTGTGGGAATTGAGCACGAGGATTTATATCCCCTACAGGTGTGTATGTTTATCCTCGGCACAGGCACCTCCTCAATGCTTTATCAGCGCATAAGAGAACAGCTTGGTCTTTGCTACGGTGTTGACAGCTGGCTTGGCCGCTATATGGGCGGGGGATATATTGCTATTTCAATGAGCCTTGCAGGCGCGTCCGAAGAAAAAGCAATAAAAGAGGCACTGACTATCCTTGGGGAATTTTCCGTGAAGGTAACTGAAAAGCAGGTTGCCGTGGCAAAGGAAAAGCTTATTTCAAGCCTCATAATGTCACGTGAACAGCCTCAGTCAAAGTTTTCCTCCATAGGCTATAACCTGCTGCTTCTCGGCAGAGTTATAGAAGACGATGAAATTATAACCTCAATTAAAAATATAACTCTCGACGATGTCAAAAAGGCATCGGAAAAATATTTCGACCTGAGAAAGCTCTCCTTTACGGCGGTGGGCAAGGTCAAGGATGAGGACTATTATAAAAATCTTTTAGAAGGTGAAAAATAATGAGTGCAGTTTCAAACGCAAAAAGAATTGTTGTTAAGGTGGGTACATCCACCCTCACTCACGAAACGGGCAAAATCAATATAAGACGCATGGTGAAGCTCTGCAGTGTTCTTGCAGATTTGCACAACTCAGGCAAGGAGGTTGTTCTTGTCACATCAGGTGCGATAGGCGTAGGTGTGGGCAAGCTGGGTCTTAAGGAAAGACCTAAGGATATCCCCGGCAGACAGGCTGCTGCCACTGTGGGTCAGTGCGAGCTTATGTTTATGTATGATAAATTTTTCGGTGAAAACGGAGTAAAAACGGGTCAGCTTCTTATCACAAAAAGTGATATCGAAAATGACAAAAGACGCGAAAACCTTGAAAACACCTTCGAAAAGCTCTTTGAATATGAAGCAGTACCTATAGTAAATGAAAATGACAGTGTTGCAACGGAAGAAATCGTCTACGGTGATAACGATTCACTGTCGGCTATTGTTGCAAGACTTATAAAGGCAGATGCACTGATTATCCTTTCGGATATTGACGGACTTTTTGACGACAACCCCAACGAAAATCCCGATGCAAGACTTATCCCCGTGGTCAGGGAAATTAACGATGATATCAAAGCCCTTTGCGGCGGTGCAGGCACTGACAGGGGTACCGGCGGTATGATAACAAAGATACACGCCGCCGAAATTGCAGGGGAAGCAGGCATCCCTACAGTTATAATGAACGGCACTGCACCTCAGGATATCTATAAGCTTATTGACGGACACAGTGTAGGTACACTTTTTATAAAGGAGAGATAAGCATGCTCACACAGTTAGGTAAAAATGCGAAAAAAGCCGGCAGGGTACTTATGACTGCTTCAAGTGAAAAGAAAAACGAAGCCCTTAAGGAAATTGCAAAGGCTCTTATAGAAAATAGTGCATACATAATAGAAAAGAATGCTCTTGATATAGAAAAGGCAAGAGAAAAGGGCATGAGCGAAAGCATGATTGACCGTCTGAGCCTTGATGAGGGCAGAATAAAAGGCATTGCAGATGCGGCACTTCAGGTGGCATCTTTAGATGACCCCTGCGGAAAAGTAATAAGCGGCACAAAGCGCCCCAACGGCCTTGTTATTGAGAAGGTTACAGTACCCCTCGGCGTAATTGCCGTTATATTTGAGGCAAGACCCAATGTAACTGTTGATGCGGCGGCGCTTTGCCTGAAATCGGGCAACTGTGTAATTCTCCGCGGCGGCAAGGAGGCAATAAACTCCAACAAGGCTATGGCTGAAATTATGCGAGGTGCAGTGATAAAGGCAGGTCTGCCCGAAGACTGTATACAGCTTGTTGAAGACACCACAAGAGAGAGCGCAACGGCACTTATGAGAATGAACGGCTATGTTGATGTGCTTATTCCCCGAGGCGGCGCAGGCCTTATCCGCTCCTGCGTTGAAAATGCAAGCGTACCCGTAATCGAAACAGGTACGGGCAACTGCCATATCTATGTTGACAAGGATGCAGACCTTAATATGGCTGCAGATATAATTTACAATGCCAAGACCTCACGTCCCAGCGTGTGCAACGCCTGCGAAAGCCTTGTAATTCACCGGGCTGTTGCAAAAGAGGCTCTGCCTATGATTAAGACAAAGCTTGACGAAAAGAATGTTATTATCCACGGCGATGAGGAAACTGCAAAAATTATCCCAAACGTTGTGCCGGCAAGTGAAGAGGATTTCGCAAGAGAATATCTTGCCTATGAAATCAGCGTTAAAATTGCAAAGGATATTGACGAAGCAATTGAGCATATAATGAAATACAGCAGCGGTCACAGTGAATGCATTGTTACCGACAATTACTTTGCACAGAAGAAATTCACCGAAGAGGTTGACGCCGCTGCGGTTTATGTCAATGCTTCCACCCGTTTCACAGACGGCGGAGAATTCGGCTTTGGTGCAGAGATAGGCATTTCAACCCAGAAGCTTCATGCAAGAGGCCCATTGGGACTGCCTGAGCTGACAAGCGTAAAGTATGTCATCAGAGGCGAAGGACAGACGAGATAAATTCGGAATTCGGAATTCGGAATGCGGAATTGCGGGGGAGTTTCATCAAAGGATGAAATGATATACCGAAAAGAAAGCATCAGCGCGTTTTTGGTTTGTCTTGGCTCTCCCTGAAAGGGGAGCTGGCAAATGCGAAGCATTTGACTGAGGGGTTAACCGCGCCAGCAAAAAGTAACGACCGTCCGGCGAGGACGATAGAAAGGCATTCTGCATTTTTATGGAGGTGTTTAATTGAAAAAGAAACGCTCAAAAGTTAATCTTTTTGTAGGCCTTGCAGTGCTGCTGCTTGCTGCAGTGGGTGCAGTGTCTTTGATAATCAGCCTTCAGGGTAAAATTTCCTCAGAGATAAAAGAGAAAAATGAGGCGCGCTACAGCGAATATGAGAGCTTTATAGCTCCCGTGATAATGAATGACCCTGACACCTTTGACGACATAACCCTTGCAGATCAAAACCAGCTTATAAGCATCACAATCTGGTCAATACTCGACAGCAATCCTGAGCCTGACCGATATGAATATACCGATAGCGGAATGCTCCTGCCCGAGAAAGAGGTTGAGGAAAAATTTATTTCTCTTTTCGGCAGTGAGGTTAAAATCAGTCACGGTAGTGTAGACGGCGGCGGTATTGATTTCAGATACAGTGAAGGCAAAAAAGCCTACATCATTCCCATTACGGGAATTACACCTATTTATACTCCCGATGTTATGGATGTGAGTGAAAAAAGCAGCTATGCCGTGTTGACGGTGGGCTATCTCTACTCTGCAGACTGGCAGCAGGACAGTGAGGGAAACATGGTACCCCCCGAGCCAACCAAATATATGAAAATCACTCTCGGCAAAAATGCAGACGGCACATATTATGTGCGCGCTGTGCAGAATACGCAAATTTAATTTAAGCGCAACATAATATTTACATTTATATTTAAGATATTTGTTGACTTTTCTTTAAAAAAATTATATTATATTATATGTATGAGTGTATAGTCTAAGGCTATATTCAAAATATTATATCCTGATTCAGATTTTTAAAAATCATAGGAGGTAAACATGAAAAGATCTACTAAAAAGTATCTGATGCTCCTTATCACAATTGTGGCTCTTATGACAGTTACAATGTTTGCGGCATCAGCAGCATGCACCCACACAGACTTCCCTTCATACGAAGGTAATGTTATTGCTCCCACCTGCACAACTGAAGGTTACACCGAGGCTGTATGCGGCGGCTGTAATGAGGTTATCGGCAGAGTACCCGGTTCAGATGTGCCTGCAGAGGGTCACAAGTTTAACTGGACCATGGTAGTAAACGGTGACCACTACGAAAACAACGGTGAATGTAAGGTTTGTTATCTCAATACAAAGGAAACAGATGACAATTTCAATGTTGTGATTTATTATGCAGTTAAATTCCTTAACCCTGCAGTAACCAAGACCTATGACGAAAGCCTTGCTTACACAAAGCTTGCAGACCAGCGTGTAGGTATCAGTGATGCTGTAGTTCTCGAAACTGTCTATGTCAAGGCAGGTGAAACAGTCCTTGAAGATCAGATAGCAGGTATATCACCTCTTTGCGATAAGGACCTTGATTACGGTAAGTATAACTTTGACGGTTGGTACTATCCTGCAAATGCAGATGTAAAGTTTACTCTTGAAGACCTTATCAGACCCTCCCGTCCTGCACAAACATTCAACTCAGGCTTAGTTGAGTATGACCCCCTGGGCGGCGAAGCTGTAAACGGCAATCTTGATGTTTATGCTTCTTTCTATGGCGTAGATGTTTCTTATAATGTTAGATTCTATGATTATAACGGCAGGGCTCTTGCAGTTGCACAGGGCGTACCTCACGGCAGAGCAGCAATTTATAATCTTGATCTTCCCACAAAGGAATCTGACGTTAAGTTCAGATATAAGTTCAACTATTGGTCATATGAAGGCAAGGAAGTTCACCTTACAGCAATTTATGATGATGTTGCAGTAAGAGCTGACTATGTTTCAATTCCCAGAGAATACAATGTAGCTTACTACTATGATGCATCTTGCACCGAGCCTATCATCAACAAGGATATTGCTGTTAAAGACAGCAAGGTTAAATACGGTGACCCTGCAACAAACGGTCTTGCTATCCCCACAGATCTTCTCATCAAAGACCCCGACAATCAATACATATATGCATGGTCAGGCAAATGGGTTTTAGCTAACCGTCAGGATTATGTTGTTTCACTTAACTCATTCTCAGTGCCTGCAGGTACTCCCGACGCTCTTGACGGCAGTGCAGAAGTACGTCTTATTCCCAAGTATGAAAAGCAGCTCAGAGTTTATGAGCTTAAGGTTACTATCCTTTATCCCGATGATAACAACTATCATCCCGAAGATGTTTTCGTTCAGATTCTCTATGCAAACGGCCAGATTGCTGACGGCAGATATGCTAAAAAGGTTAACGAGGAAGGTTCAATTTACGAGTTCACTACACTTGTTAACTACAGCACACACTACACCATTTCAGCTACAGCAACAGGCTACAAGGGTGAAACTGTAAGCAACTTCGTTATCGGCCCCTCAGGTGCTATCATAACAATGGAAAAGGTCGGCGCATTCTCATGCGGATGTATCTGCCACACCTTCCTTAAGCCCATCTGGGTAAGAATCCTCAGATTGCTCCACACCCTCTTCGGCGTTGAACATGTTTGCTGTAACGATATGTTCGCTAACATCGGACCGCAGCTTAACTACGGCCCCGGCAAAACAAAATAATCAATAAAACATTGAAAGGACTGTAAAAAACGAAAGTTTTTTACAGTCCTTTTTATCTGCTTTAAAGGGTTTCTTCGGACCTTTCGTCCTGAAGGAATCCTTTATTTATCTCGGTTTATGCGGTTTGCAATTTTTTTACAGCCCCCTTTAACATCTAACCTTCTCGCCGGTGTGACAGCTTTTGGCGAGGGATTTATAAAAAAATAAAATCCTGCAATTCTTTGCAGGAATGTATTTGAAAAAAGCAGATTAGTCTTCAGTAGTTTCGGTGTTATCACTGCTCTTGAAGAGCGCAACTAATTTCATGATAAAGTCAATGATAATCTGGATAAGTTCAGAATAATTCATTAATTTTGACCTCCTTACCTTTTGTGGTAGTTTACATTAATAGTATAACCGAACATTATAATTTTGTCAACAGTTTGTTAAAAAATAATTTACTTTTCGCCTCGTTTTTTTATTAAAAAATATTGGAAGGAAAATCACCTTGAAAAAGTCAGCGACACAGGTCTTGCTGCATCGCTGACTGAAGTCTTTTTAATTTTTTCGCAAAGAGGAATTACTTGTTCTTTTTGCGGCTCTTTTTCTTGGGTTCTGTTTCTTCGGGAATCTGCTGAGGCTCTTCCGGTTCAGGATCTGAGTGCTTGATAAACAAAAAGCTGTCTTTTGTGTAAAGTCTTACAGCACGCTCAAGAATATGAACCATTACCTCGCTGTGCTTTCCGCCGTATTCACCGTCGAGAGTCCAGTCAACCTCCTCATAGGGTGAGGTAATCTTAAGTTTTGTTGTTCTGATATAGATAACACTCTTGCCGTCATAGTCCTGCTTCTGAGCTTTTCTTATAGTGGGGATGATGGTGTGAATTTTCATTTCGGGCACGAGAAGCACCTCGAAAATACCGTCATTGAGGCGGACATCATCTTCAATAAGCTTAAACATACCTGCAACGGATGTGGAGTTGGCAATGGCACCGAAGGAGAACTTGCCTTCCAGGACACCTCCGTCATGCTCAATTCTCATCTGAATGCCGTGAACATCTTTTATTTCGCTTAAAGCGGTGAAAACATAAGCGGCGTGACCGAAACGGTTTTTCAGCTTCTGCGGAGTTGCATAAGAGCATTTTGTGAATGCACCGAAGGAGGCAACATAAGAGAAATATCTGTTGTTGAAAAGACCGATATCATAGTCGTTTGTGTTGCCGCTGAGAATTATGTCCGTTGCCTCTTTTACACCTGTGGGGATACCCAGGGTTGAAGCAAGGTCACAGGTTGTTCCTGTGGGTACGTAGCCTATGGGTACGCGCTTAGGCATATCCATAACACCGTTTATTGTTTCATTGAGAGTGCCGTCACCGCCGCAGCAGATAACAAGGTCCTTGCCGTCGAGTTCTCTCTTGACTATGTTGGTGGCATCGCCCTGACAGGTTGTGGTGCGTACCGTAAATTCATATTCGTCACTGGGGAATCTGTCAACTATATCAAAAGTACCGGTTCTTGTTTTATTTTTACCGGCGCAGGGATTTACAATAAGTAAAGCTTTTTTTCTGTCGTTTTCCATAAATCATACCTTGCGAAATTTTTTCGCTGTTCCTTTCTTCTTTGGGTTGGTTGTGTCGTTTTTGAAGACAATCACTCCTTAATAAATTGAAATAGTGCGACAGAGATACTGTCGCACTATCATTTTACACTATGAAATTATAAAAGTCAAATACAAATTACAAAAGTAACCAAATTGGCATAAATGTTACAAAACTGTATTTATATGCCGCTGAAAAGACTTTCTCCAAGATCATCTGTGTCATATTCGTCGTCAAAATCATCACTGTCATATTCATCTGCAGTGGTGCCTTCAGCTTCTTCGGTTTCTTCGCTGTACTCTTCTTCGTTAACTGCAGTGTGTGTGGCCTCAGCTTCCACGGCAGGATTTTTGCCTTTGCCTCTGCCTGAAAGAATAAGCACCAAAACAATTGCAAGAGCCAGAACAAGAATAACTGCATCAATTATAATGAAGTTTTTGCTAAGCGCACTGAGAATAGAGCCAATACCGCTGTAGGTTTTCACAATGGCACCGAGAGTATCTTCTCTAAAAACTAAAACACTGCCGGCTTCATTCTGGGCAACATAGAGGAGATCACCTGTGAGACTGTATGTATGACCCTTGTATTTACCAACCATAAACTCCTTGGTGTCATAATTGACATAGACAAAGGAATCGCCGTCTGCATCATAGGTGCTGTAATCCTGAGTTATGATAAGGTCACCTGCATATACACCGCTGAGTGAGAAGTTCTGCTGAGCAGAGAATGCTCTGTAGCTGTCGCCGAAGAGCTTGCCCGTGTCAACGCCGATAGCAGTGCCCAGAGCCGTAACTGAGCCTGCAATAGCAACAAGGATAACCAGCACAAGGCTGAGAATAACCTTAAGAACGGGGTTAATCTTTTTTCTTGCAGGGCGTACCTTCTTCACCTTTTTGGCGGGAGATTGCACTTTTTCGGGCGCTTCGTCAAAATCCGAGGCTTCCTCTGAGGCGTCTTCCTCGTCACTGTGGCTCCAGTCGCCGCCGGTGTAGCTTCTCTTGCTTTCGTCACTGACAGAGAAAATATCGTCAAAGACCATTCCTGCAGTGGGAAGCTCTTCTACGGGTGCTTCTTCTACAGTTTCCTCTTCGGGATAAATCACAACCTCGTCACTGTCTTCTTCGGCTGCTTCTTCGGGTTCCTCTGCAGTGTCTTCCTCAGGGATAACCTCTTCGGCTTCCTCTGATTCCTCTGCTTCTTCTGAAAAGTCTTCTGCTATTATATCTTCAATTGTTTCAGCAGCTTCGGGAGTATATTCAACTTCTTCAGAAACTTGGGCAGCTTCGGGGATATATTCAACTTCCTGAGCAACTTGGGCAGCTTCGGGAGTGTCTTCAACTTCCTGAGCAACTTGGGCATCTTGGGCATCTTCGGGAGTAATTTCAACATCCTGTGCTATTTCCTCGGCGATTTCTGCCTCGTCGCCGTAATCGAAGTCTGCCTCAATATAATCATAAAGGCTCATGGGGAGTTCTTCGTCTGCCTCGGCTTCGTTGCTTTCTTCTTCGGCAGAGTACTCTGAAATGCCGGAATAAATATCTGTCATGGGCAGAGCTTCGTCATTTTCCTCTTCGGGAGCTTCCTGCGGGAGTGTCTCGGTTTCTGCAAGCTCCTCTGTGGGTTCCTGACGGCGTTTCTTTATTCTTGACCAGAAGCTGCTCTTTTTAGGCTTTGAATATTCATCATCGTCATCATACCAGTTGTCATCATCGTCTGACATAACACGCTTATATTCATTTATCAGGTCATTTCTTTCGGCACTTGTCATGCGGTTCTGGGGAGCGGGATTTTTAACCGTATATTCCTCAGGCACGCTGAACTGCACTGTCTGCTGAGGTGCTGCGCCTTCAAAGCTTTCGGTGAAGGGAACAGCAGCTTCATTTGCCTGCTGAGGGATAACCTTATCGGGCTGTGCCTCTATGCTTTCAAAGGGCTTGGGTCTCACTGCACCGACAGAAGGAGCCTTAATCTCAACAGGCTCGGACTGACCCATAGATATATCCTTTGAGGGCTGCTCCTCTTGCTTTACGGGAGTATGGTAAAGGCTCTGAATACTGGGAGCAGGACGCTTTATCTCTTTAGGCGCAGCCTGAGGTTTACGCTGCTCGGGCTTTGCATAGCGCTTTAAAAAGTCATTGGCAATATCAGCTATTTCAGAGTCGTAAATCTCTGTTTTTTTAGCAGTGCCTGCCTGTTGCCTGAGTTCCTCAAATATATTCTGTGAGGAGGCTTCAGCCTTGGGCGCTTCATCACTGCTGAGGCTCTGGGAGCCTTCCTTTATGGCACGCTGTGCCTGCATAGCCTTATCGTAAACCTGGTTAAGCTCACTCAGACTTTTCGGTCTGTGATTAGCCAATTTATATCACTTCCTTTGCTTGGGTGTAAAGGTGTGCTGAGGTTGGGGATTAATACTGCAGACCCTTCTCAACAACAACGCTGATCATCTCGTTAATAGCCTTAAGGTTATTCATAATAGTAGTGTTCTGTGTTCTTATTTCAACGCTGTTTTCCATAGCCTGACGCTTGATTTCTCTTGCCTGAGCCTGAGCGCTTTCAATGATTTCGCGGTTTCTGCGGTCAGCCTCAGCCTTTGACTGAGCAACTGTTTTTGAAAGCTCGCTGAAAACATTGGCAATAACCTCACTCTGGTTTTCCTCTGTGATAGTAAAATAAAGACCGTAATCGTCTATGCTCTTTTTAAGCTCCTCATACTGTCTTTCCATTTCTTCACCCCAGGCAACAGCATTCGCATATTCCTGCTGAATCATGGTGATGTATTTATTCACTTCCGTAATATCGTAACCGCGTTCCGTTACGGTGAAATTTATCTCTGACATTTTCTACACTCCTTTAAGTTGGTGAGAATAATCCATTCTCTAAAATTATACCTTATTACTCAGGAAAATTCAACCTAATTAACACAAAATTTATTAAATGACAAAGATTTGTTTTGTACCCTGCCGAAGACTATTCCACCGTAACTGATTTAGCAAGGTTGCGTGGCTTGTCAACATCGCAGTTTCTTTTAACGGCAGTGTAATAGCTCATAAGCTGCAGGGGTACTATGCTCTGAAAGGCAGTGAAGTCGTCTTCACCTTGATTTTTCAGCGTCAAAACAAAGTCAGCGTCTGTTATCTCTTTTTCAAGCTCCTTTGCCGTCAGCACAATAATGAATGCGCCTCTTGCTTTTACCTCTTTTATTGCCGAGAGTGTTTTGCTCATAAGGTCACGGCGAAGGCAAAGCGCAACAACAGGTGTACCCTTTTCAATAAGGGAAATTGTGCCGTGCTTAAGCTCACCTGCAGGGTAAGCCTCACAGTGAATATAGCTGATTTCCTTCATTTTCAGTGCGCCCTCCATTGAAAGAGCAAAGTCCGTGTTTCTGCCGATAAAATAAATATGCTCACTGTCTTTTATAAGCTCAGAGACATAAAACGCCTTCTCAGCCTGAGAAAGCTCCGCCTTCATTTTTTCGCTTGCGAGGGAAAGCTCGTTTATAAAGGAGGCTTTCAAGGAGGCATCCTCACACATAAAGCAGGCAAGAGCATAGAGTACCCCAAGCTGACAGGTGAATGCTTTTGTTGTGGCAACGGCAATTTCAGGCCCTGCAAGAGTGGGTATAACCATATGAGAGTTAAGTGCAATGGTTGAGTTTTTTACATTGACAATTGCCAGAGCTTTTGCACCCTTTTCCTTGGCTCTGAGAAGTGCGGCAATTGAGTCCGCAGTTTCACCGCTCTGACTTATTATGATAACAAGGCTGTCTTCACTCAGGGATATCTCATCATAGCGGAATTCACTTGCAATATGAGAAAAAACTGTTTTATCCGTCAGACGGTGAAAAACATATTCGGCTAAGCGCGCGGCGTGATATGCAGACCCGCAGGCAACCATATGAATACTGCCGGCTCTTTTTATTTCCTCTTCACAGCCTTCAAAACAGGGAAAATCAATTTCGCCGTCTTTTATATATTCACTGAGGGTTCTTCCCAGAGCCTCGGGCTGTTCGTAAATTTCCTTGAGCATATAGTGGGGGAATGAGCCTTTTTCGGCAGAGGTACCGTTATATGCAATGTGGCAGGGAGACTTTTCCACAGGCTTGCCGTCTCCTGTGAAAAACAATGCACTTTTTTTGCTCACAATTGCAAATTCGCCTTCAGAAAGCATATAATATGTGAGGCCGTGCCTTTGTGTCGCCAAGGTGTCGGACATAATGAAAAATCCCTCATCATCCTTTGCCACGATGAGAGGACTGTTTTTCTTAAGACAAAGCAGGGTGTCGGGGTAATCTCTGTGGAGGGCGGCAACGGCAAATGACCCCTCAAGGCTGAGAGCGGTTTCTCTGAGGCAAGAGAGTAAATCACCGCGGTAATTTTTTTCCAGAAGCTGACTTATAACCTCAGTGTCCGTGTCGGAAATGAAGGAATAGCCTTGACTTTTCAGCTCTGCCTTTAGCTTGTCACAGTTTTCAATTATCCCGTTGTGTACCACGGCAAACATACCGTTTTCGCTCAGGTGCGGGTGAGCGTTGACCTGAGAAGGCTCTCCGTGAGTTGCCCAGCGTGTGTGACCTATGCCCGTTGTACCTGTGAGGTTCTCGTCTATACCTTCTTCTAACACCCTGACCTTACCTTTGCGCTTGACAAGTGAAATGCCTTCCTCGGTGCAAAGAGCAATACCTGCCGAGTCGTAGCCTCTGTATTCAAGCTTTTTAAGTCCCTCAATCAGATAAGGCACTGCATTGTTTACCCCTGTGTAACCGATAATTCCGCACATAAAAATTTCTCCCTGAAAAATAATGTAAAACTCTTTTTATAATAGATATTTTATGTTATAATCTAATAAATTATCCGTCAGGAGGTTCACTTATGAATATAATAAAAGGCGTTCTCAGTGCTGCGGCGGTTGGTCTTGCAGTTTTTGCCGAGGCAGAGTTCAAGGCTTCTTTCGGCAACACTCTTACTGCTCCCGATGTGCTGATTATACTCGGCTGCAGAGTAAAGGGTGAGACACCCGAAGAAACCTTACAGATGAGAATAAATAAGGCGGCAGAGTACCTGAAGGACAATAAAAATGTTGTGGCAATTGCTTGCGGAGGCATAGTCCACGAAGATCAGACAAAGAGTGAGGCTCAGGCTATTTTTGAGGGTCTTGTTTCAAGTGGCGTTGAAGAGGAGCGGATTATTCTCGAGGATAAATCCACCACTACAAAAGAGAATTTCCTCAATGCAAAGAAAATTATTGACACTATGGGTGAAAATCTCAGTGTTGCTTTGCTTTCAAGTGAATTTCATCTTATGAGGGCAGGTCTGCTTGCTGAAAAATGCGGACTTAAGCTAACCACTGTTGCAGCCCCCAGCCCTAAGGAATTGCGGATGAAAAATTACATCAGGGAGCTTGTTTGCCTCCCCGAATTATTAAAGAAGTAGGAGAAAAGCTATGGCAAATGTTCAGATGCAGGCTTATAAAGTCAGCGAGGTTCAGTTTATAAATAAGGTGCAGGGCAAACAGCAGCTGAAATTCAGCAACAAGGTTTCCTATAATGTGAGATATTCAGGCTCGCAGTTTTGTGAGGGTAATCTCACCGTTGAGGTGCTTGATAAGGAAAATCCCGACACCATAAATGTGAAGGTCACTCTTGTGGGTGCTTTCAGAATTCTCAAGGAAATGGAAAAGGAATTCATCCATGTGGAAACCTTCAAGGAGCTTTTTCCTCTTGCCAAGGCTTTTGTGCTTAACCTTTCCGTCAATGCAGGTATTCCGCCTATTTATCTGCAGAATGTCAATATAGAAAACCAGGAAATTTACCGCATGGAAATGGGGGGCAAATAATGTCAGAGCTTCTTAATCAGTTAAAGGATGAAGAGCTTGATTTCACCGTGCGCTTTACGGATACCGACGGTGTTTACGGGGAATACGAGTTTCTTGATATAGTGCTTTATAAAAATTGTGAATATGCAGTTGTGTCGCCTCTTGAGGCAGACGGCTATGTGGATATTTTCCGCATTATGGGCGCAAACGGCAAAGAGGTTTATGTCCGTGTCACCGACGAGAAGGACGCAGAGGAAATTTTTGAAATTTTCAGAATAAAAAACGAAGACGAATTTGATTTTGAATAACAGCGCGTTTTTGATTTGTCTTAACTCTTCCTGAAAGGGGAGCTGGCATCCGTATGACTGAGGATCAGGTGCGGCAGCAAAAAGAAAGCCTGTGCGGAGAGGAAATATTAAATGTAAAGGAAAAGGCCCTCAGCTGTATGAAAAAATGTCAGGGATATTCCCCCTGAGGTGTGAAAAAAATATTGACCAAAGCCATTTAATCTGTTAAAATGTTAAAGCATGTGGAGATGTTAAAATGAAAAACACAACAAAAATGACTGTTACTGCCCACACAGGCTGCGAGGGTACTGCCGACAATTCTCTCGAAGCAATAAAAAAGGGCTTTGAAAGCGGCGCTGACATAGTGGAATTTGATTTGCGCTTCACCAAAGACGGCGAGGCTGTGCTGGCTCACGATAAGGCAGAAGAAGAAAGCATACCTCTTAAGAGAGCTTTTGAGCTTGTGGCACAGTGCGGAAAGTTAAAGGCCAATGTTGACTGCAAAACAGTTGACAACATCGCAGCAGTGCCTGCAATTGCTGAGGAGTGCGGCATACTTGACAGAATATTCTATACAGGCATTGAGGCAGACAAGGTTGCCGCTGTTAAGAAAAATTCACCGGGTGTGAAATATTATCTCAACACCAAGGTCATAAAATGGAAAAAGAAGAATGAAAAATACATCCGTTCACTTGTGAAGCTCACCAAAGACAACGGTGCAGCAGGTCTGAACATTAATTTCAGAGGAGCCTCAAAGAAAATGGTTGAGATTTTCCATCAGGAGGGCCTCGAGGTTTCTATATGGACTGTGAACAAAGAAAAGCATATGCATAAGGCTCTGGCTCTCGGCTGTGACAACATCACAACAAGACAGCCATCTATGCTTATAGAAATATTAAAAAGCAGCAAATAAAAAAACAAGTAAGTGCCGGGTCGATATGTGCTTCGCACTCGATGTGCCTTCGGCCCGATATGTTGCGAAGGTAACCCGATATGCACCTTCGGTGCAAGAATACAGCAAATAACCCCTTGGAGGATAACACAATGGAAAAAATCAAAATGAACAAAATCGTCGAGATGGACGGCGACGAAATGACCAGAATCATCTGGAAGCAGATTAAGGATGAGCTTCTTTCACCCTATGTTGAGCTCAACACCGAATATTACGATTTAGGTCTTCCCTACCGTGATGAAACCAATGATCAGGTGAGCATCGATGCAGGTGAGGCAATCAAAAAGTACCGCGTAGGCGTAAAGTGTGCAACAATCACACCCAACGCACAGAGAGTTGAAGAATATAAGCTCAAGGAAATGTGGAAGAGTCCCAACGGTACTATCAGAGCAATTCTTGACGGCACTGTTTTCCGCACGCCTATTCTTGTCAGCGGTATCAGCCCCACTGTCAGAACATGGAAGGAGCCTATCACTATTGCCCGTCACGCTTACGGTGATGTTTATAAGGCAAGTGAATTCCGCACTACAAAGCCCGGCAAGGCTGAGCTTGTTTTCACAAGTGCCGACGGTGAAGAGGAAAGAGCCACTATTTACGATTTCGAGTGCGGCGGCGTGCTTCAGGGTATGTATAATAAGGACAGCTCCATTGAATCCTTTGCCCACGCCTGCTTTAAATATGCTATCAGCACAAAGCAGGATTTATGGTTCTCAACCAAGGACACAATCTCAAAGAAGTATGATCAGACCTTCAAGCTCATCTTTGAGGATATATATAACAAAAACTACAAGGCTGACTTTGAAAAGCTCGGTATTGAATATTTCTACACCCTTATTGACGACGCTGTGGCAAGAGTTATCCGTTCAAAGGGCGGTTACATCTGGGCTTGCAAAAACTATGACGGCGACGTTATGAGTGATATGGTTTCAACCGCCTTCGGCTCACTTGCTATGATGACAAGTGTGCTTGTATCACCCGACGGCAACTTTGAATATGAAGCTGCCCACGGCACTGTTACCCGTCACTACTACCGCTATCTTGAGGGTGAAAAGACCTCAACCAACCCTGTTGCAACAATTTTTGCATGGACAGGCGCACTTCGCAAGCGCGGAGAATTAGACAGCAACGCAGAACTTATGGCATTTGCTGATAAACTTGAAAAGGCCTGCATTGACACTATCGAAAGCGGCAAGATGACCAAGGACCTTGTAGGCCTTTGGGAAGGCAATAATGCGGTTGCTCTGACAACTGATGAGTTTATTATGGCAATTAAGGCAGAGCTTGATAAGGCTATGGGGTGAGCGCATGAGCGCATTTTTGATTCTTTTTGTGCGTCAGCAAAAAGAATGCCTGCCCGGCGAGGGCGATATAAAATATTTAATGTTGTTGGGACGCGGGTGCAACTCGCGTCTCTTTTTGTCTTTTCCCGCCGATGGGGTGAGGATAATAAAAATTATATATAGAAAGCTGTTAAGTCTTTTTTTTATAGATTTTTTATATCTTGCTTGTACAAACAAAAACATTATGATATAATATATTGTATGTTTTTGTATTTATCAATAAAGGAGGAGAGGCAAGTGGTTAAACCGATTAAATTTATAGATTTATTCTGTGGTATTGGTGGCATACGATTAGGTATGGATGCGCAAGGTTATGAATGTGTTTTCTCCAGTGATATAAATACGGAATGTCAGCGCACATACAGTGAGAATTTTGGTGAGTTGCCATTTGGTGATATAACAAAGATTGATGAAAAATCAATTCCCGATCACGATATATTATGTGCGGGGTTCCCTTGTCAACCTTTTAGTATTTCCGGGAAACAAAAAGGTTTTGATGATATTAGAGGGACATTGTTTTTTGATATATGCAGAATATTGGATGAAAAAAAACCGTCAGTAGTATTCCTTGAAAATGTTAAGCATCTGATACATCATAATGGTGGAAAGACATTGCAGACTATAATTGACAAGTTGAAAGATTTGGGTTATTCAGTATCCTGGAAAGTATTAAATGGATCTGATTTTGGCGTACCGCAAAATAGAGAGAGAGTTATCATAATTGGCTCTTTGATAGGAACGTTTGATTTCAGCAAATTGCGGACTATTCCAAGGAGCAGACTTCTTGAATCTTTAGATGATAATGGTAATTTTGAATTTCTTGAACCAAATGAATATACTTTAATTGAAAACCCAAAACAACAGCCGGGTTCTGGATTGATTTTTGCTGGTTATAGAAATAAATCAATCCGTAAGGTAGGTGTGCGACCAGGAACAGAACATCTTTCAAGAGTTCATAAACAGCCAAATCGTATTTATTCTGTGCTTGGAGTTCACCCTACGTTACCCTCACAAGAATCATCTGGTAGATATTTTATTTTAACTACAGATAATCGAGTTAGGAAACTTACAATAAACGAATGTTGGAGAATTATGGGATTTCCGGATACATATAAAAAAATCAGTTCTATTGGTGAACAGTATAAACAGTTGGGAAATTCTGTTTGTGTTCCAATGATAAAAGCTGTTGCCGAGGAAATAAATAATCAGTTTTTTAGGGGGATGTAATATGCCAAACCATAATGAAGTTTTAAATGAGGTATATGAAAGAGCTTTATCTGATATTGCTAATTCTAACTTAACAACATCATTACCGGATGAAATTAAAGCTCAGGTTGAGTTGTTGGTTTCCCGCTCTGAAACAAATAAGGGTATGATTGCTGTTCTAACAACATTATTGGTACATAAATTGGTCGACCCTTTACAGGATATAAGGTATCATCAGGCTCAGTTGCCAAATGGTTTTGCAGGTCGCGGAATAGATCAAAATTACATTACTCCGTTTATGAAAAGAGTTAGTTTTCCTGCTATGTCAGAATCCGGATGGCTTACACGATCTCTTGAGCAACCACATCCATATAACCTCGAATATCCTGGAAAAATCAAACCTGAAACAGTAAAGATAGCTTTTTTGAACATAGTAGATAAAGTTCAAGCAAATAATGTTAGCGCAGAAGCTGTGTTGTTGTATTTCTTCAAGTTGCTTATAAAACAAAGAGATGATTTAAACATTGAACTCGCAAAACCTCACAGCCTTTCTATTTCAAAAATCATTAAGTTATTAGAGAAACATTTCACATATAGATATACTTGTGCAGGTGCGTCGCGTTTACCAACATTAGCGGTTTATGCAGCATATCAATGTATGATGGATCAGGTTGTTAGATTCAACAATAAGACGCTGTGTCCTTTAGAATCTCATAATTCAGCAGACTCACAATCTGGTCGAATAGGAGACATTGATATAAATAATGAAAACGGAAATGCTTTTGAGGGTGTTGAAATTAAGCACGAAATACAGATTACAAGTCAAATGGTTGCAGATGCATATGAAAAATTCAAAATCCATAATACAGATCGTTATTATCTTTTAACAACAGCCAATATGGATTCGGCAGATTGGAATGCTATTGAGTCAGAAGTTCAGAGGATTTCCCAAATACACGGTTGCCAAGTAATTGTAAACGGTGTTTACACCACCCTTAAATATTATTTGAGACTTGTAATAGATCCTGCGGAGTTTATTGATCGATATGTTGAGTTGTTGAAAAAAGATGAAACAATTAAATTTCAACACAAAACTGTTTGGAATGACATTATAAGCCAGGGGCTGTAATAAAATACTATTAAGAAATAGCTTTAACAAAACGGCGGGATAAAACCTGCCGTTTCGTTTTGCTGTGACGCGTTGTATTATTGAATGAATTGCCTTCGGCATGAATTGACCTTCGGTCATGAATTGGCTGCGCCATGGATTGCACCTGCGGTGCATTAAAAACAAAAACCGCCGGAAAACCGACGGTTAATTTGTCTTTGAAATTAGTCAGCTGTGTAAGCCATGAGTGCTACCTGACGAGCACGCTTGATAGCTGTTGTGAGTTCACGCTGGTGACGAGCACATGTGCCTGTTACACGGCGGGGGAGAATCTTAGCTCTCTCTGATGTGAACTTGCGAAGCTTCTGAACGTCCTTGTAGTCGATGCATTCAGCCTTTTCAACGCAGAATGCGCAAACCTTCTTGCGTGACTTTCTGCCGGGACGTGCGCCTTTTTCGTATGCCATGAGAATTGCCTCCTGTTAATATTTTTAGTTAAAAGGGTAAATCTTCGTCGTCTTCGATTTCTTCGAAGTCTGAGGGAGCTGCTGTCTGATAAGCAGGTGCCTGAGCGGGAGCTGCAGCTGCTGCAACTGTGCCTGTTTCTGCCTTTGAACCGCAGAATGAAACTTCTCTTGCAATAACTTCGAAAGCCGTTCTTTTATTGCCGTTCTTATCCTCATAGGGACGGGTCTGAATTGAACCCTGAATGGCAATCATCGAACCCTTTGCGAAATATCTGCTGATGAAGTTTGCCTGATTTTCCCAAGCGACGATGTTGATGAAGTCGGTCTGTCTCTGTTCGCCTGCTCTTGCGAATGAACGCTCAACGGCAATTGAGAATGTGCAGACTGACTTGCCTGTTGTGGTGGTACGTACTTCGGGGTCTGCTGTGAGACGACCCATAAGTGTTACGCAGTTAAGCATAATTACCTCTCCTTACTTTCTGATTGTAAGAACACGAAGAACGCCGTCAGTGATCTTAGCGATACGTTCGAGTTCAGCGGGGAATTCGGGAGCAGATGCATAGTTCATAAGAATGTATGCGCCTGTTGTTTCGTCTTCGATAGCATAAGCAAGGTTGCGAACGCCGTCGTTACCGCCGAAAGGTGCTGAACTTTCAAGAGTGCCGTTCTTAGCGATGAGAGCAGTAAATTTCTCTTCAAGAGCCTTTACGCCTTCTTCACCCTTCTTGACTGAAAATACGAACATTGTCTCATAGTTGTTCATGTCATTCTACCTCCTTTTGGTCTCTGGCCCCACACTTTCTATGGAGCAAGGAATATGTCTTTTGGTGCTTTACGCACTGACACAATTAAGGATTATAGCAGTTATTGTCTTTTAAGTCAAGCATAAAAAGGAAAATTTCCCGATATTGTCTATCTTGCTATGGTACGCGGGGAAAACTGCAGTGTTTTTTGTTGCAAACTACCGCCAATAATGATATAATCAGGTCAGAAATTAAAACAAGGTGAAATTATGCTGAAAAAATTACTGAGTATTACAATGATAATAATGTGTGTGCTGTGCCTTTCCTCCTGCGGAAATGACAGAGGTTATGTCAAAGTCTCCGGTGAGAAAATTCCCGAGGGAGTGTATAACTACTATCTTGCCGAAGCCTCAGAGGAAGGTGACGAGGCTCAGGCAGCGGCAGAGTACAAGGTGAAAAAATATATTGCCACCGGTCGCCTGATGGAAAAAGAGGGAATAAACCTCAGCACAAACTACAAGCGTATGGCTGCCGAGGAAACGGAAAAGCTCTGGAGCATGTTTTCTTCCTTTTACGAGGAAGCGGGCGTGAGTAAGCAGGATATTGCCGAAATCAAAACCCGTGAAATGATGAAAAAAGAACTGCTGCATTTTTACTACGGTGCAGGTGGCAGAGGCGAAGTGAGTGAAGATGAGCTTCGCAGTGAATTTGCAAAAAAATATGTGCTTTTCAAGGCAATTGAAGGCTCATTCATAAAGCAGAGTGATATGGGCGAAAGCACCGAAATGGCTGACGGCGAAAAAAAGGCTCTGCGCAAAAAGTTTGAGGCCATGGCAAAAAAGGTGGGCAGCGGCACAGATATAGACGCTGTTAACGAAAGCTACAACGAGGGCCTGGGGCTTATTGTCACCCAGAGCCTGAGCCTCAACGTGATTAAGGAAAACGACCCGCTTTACGGCAGTGAGTTTTTTGCTCAGGTAGCAGAGCTGTCTTACGGTGAAGCCGCCGTAATTGAAAGCGGCAGCAGCATTTATATGCTTCAGAGGGTACGCGCTGACAGTGATGAGGAGACGTTTTCCCTTTATGCCAATCAGGTGCTTGAGGGCATGAAAATGGCAAGCGTGGAGAAGAAGATTGAGAAAATTATTAATGAGGAATTATGAATTAAGGGACAGGCTCTCTGCACATAGCAGGAATGTAGCCTGTTCTCTTTTTGGGTTTTGCGGCGAAGGTGAGTTGGCGGGCGGCTCCATCCCCGAATGAATTCGGGTCGGCGACTGCGTCGCCGTAAAATCGCACACGTGCGATTTATGGAGCCGCCCACCCTCCGGCAGAAACTTACGGAGATCGTCAACAACTCTCGTGGGAAGGGTATGGCAGCAGGGTCACAATAAAATTTTATTGGAAGAAAAAAATCTCTCAATGCTCTTGCAAGGTTGCGCATTTAATTGTATAATATATATTTGTTATATTTGAAAAAAACAGGAGTACCCCAAAATGGAAAACAAACGCAGAGCAGGTGTTCTCATGCATATAACCTCACTGCCGGGAAAATACGGCACAGGTGTTATGGGTAAGGATGCCCGCAACTTTATAGACAGCCTTAATGAAATGGGCTTTCGCTATTGGCAGGTGTTGCCTCTCAACCCTGCCGATGACAGCGGCTCGCCCTATTGCTCATACAGTGCCTTTGCGGGCAATATCTCATTAATCGACCCTGAAACTATGGTGCAAGCAGGTCTTGTGTCAGCAGAGGATGCTGTGCAGTGCGAATACAGCGGCAGCATATATGCCTCAGATCATGAATTTGCTTATAACTCCCGTCTTGAGTTGCTTAGAAAAGCCTTCGCAAAGCTTGACGGTACCACTAAGGAGCTAGTTTCAATTTTCCTTTCACAGAATCCCTGGGCTGAGCCTTTCGCTCACTTTATGGCACTTCGTGATTTCTATGATAAAAAGCCCTGGTGGGAGTGGAATGAAAACCATAGGCGTTACAGCGTGGCAGTGAAATGCAAGGAAGAGCTGAAAAATGAAATCGACTTCTATGCTTTCACCCAATATGTTTTCTTCATTCAGTGGAGAAGCCTTAAGGAATACGCCAACTCAAAGAATGTCTACATTTTAGGCGATATGCCCATATATGTCAGCCGTGACAGTGCCGACGTATGGAGCGACACGGACAGCTTTGAAATAAACAGCAAGAGCCTTCAGCCTGAGGCAGTTGCAGGGGTACCCCCCGACTATTTCTCAGAGGAGGGTCAGCTCTGGGGCAACCCCCTTTATAACTGGAAAAAAATGAAGCGTACGGGCTATAGCTGGTGGATAAACCGCCTGCAGTGCGCTCTCAAGCTTTATGACAAGGTGAGAATTGACCACTTCCGAGCCTTTGCATCCTATTGGGCGGTGCCTGCCGACAGCGAGACTGCTAAAAAGGGCGAGTGGCGTGAAGGCCCCGGAATGAGCCTTTTCAATGAAGTAAAAAAACAGCTCCCTGATGCGGACATTATTGCAGAGGACTTAGGCACCTTCGGTGAGGATGTAATAAAGCTTCTTGAGGATACACAGTTCCCCGGCATGAGAGTAATTCAGTTCGGCTTTGATCCTATGGGTGACAGCACACACCTGCCCCATAACTATCCGAAAAATTCCGTTGCCTATGTGGGTACCCACGACAACAATACAATCCTCGGTTGGCTCTGGGATGCCACACCTGACGAGAGAGCATACGCTCTTCGTTATTGTTGCTACGGAGGAAACAACTGGGGTGACGGGGGAGCATACAGCGGCTCATGCAGAGCAGTGATTGAAACTGTGTGGAAAAGTGCCGCAGACACAGCTATAGTTGCAGTGCAGGATATGTGCGGCTACGGCAAGGATGCGAGAATGAATATTCCCGGCACAACAAAGGAAAACTGGAGCTTCAGAATCAGCCACGAAGGACTTGGCTCAATTGATAAAGCATACTACAGGGAGATAAATCATATTTATCGCAGATATTATTAAAGGCAAAATCAACGCGGTCTTGGTTTGGCTTGGCTCTCCCTGAAAGGGGAGCTGAATGCCGAAGGCAGACTGAGGGTGTAGTCGATATGTGCTTCGCACTCGATATGCCTTACGGCTCGATATGTTTGTCTGTGGCAAACTCGATATGCACCAAAGGTGCAAGAAGGAAAAACAATTTAAACGAAAGGAATCGTTAAAATGATAGAAATCATCAATCACGGTGTGCATCTGGTAAACGGCAGAGAAATCGTTGACGGTACACCCGAAGAACAGAAAGCAAAGCTCAGCTCAATGGGTCTTGAAGCAAGAAATGACAGAAACGGCACAATTGCCTATTCAATTTTGAATTCACACAATACCACTCCCGGTGCTGAGAAAATGAGAGTGAAATTCGACTCCCTCATTTCCCACGATATTACCTATGTGGGCATCATCCAGACTGCAAGAGCAAGCGGACTTAAGAAATTTCCCCTGCCCTATGCTATGACAAACTGTCACAACAGCCTTTGTGCCGTAGGCGGCACCATTAACGAGGATGACCACGTTTTCGGTCTGTCTGCTGCTAAAAAGTACGGCGGTATATATGTACCTGCTAACCAGGCAGTTATTCACCAGTATGCAAGAGAAATGATGTCAAAGTGCGGCAATATGCTTCTCGGCTCAGACAGCCATACCCGTTACGGTGCGCTTGGCACTATGGGCGTAGGCGAAGGCGGCCCCGAGCTTGTTAAGCAGCTGCTTTCAAACACATGGGATATCACACCTCCTCAGGTTGTGCTTGTTTATCTTGAAAATGCTCCTAAGAGAGGCATAGGCCCCCATGACGTTGCAATTGCACTTTGCGGTGCAGTGTTCAAAGAGGGACTTGTAACAAACAAAGTGCTTGAATTTGTAGGTCCCGGCGTTGAAAATCTCTCAATGGACTTCCGTATCGGTATTGACGTTATGACAACTGAAACTGCCTGCCTTTCATCAATCTGGGAAACAGATGAAAAGGTCAAGGACTTCTACACCGTACACGGCAGACCCGACGATTACAAAGCACTCAGCCCCGAAAAGGTTGCCTACTACGATATGGCAATTAAAATCGACCTTGCAAAGATGGAAAGCATGATTGCCCTTCCCTTCCACCCCTCAAATGCTTACACTATCCACGAGCTTCAGGCTAATCCCGAAATTCTCCGTGAGGTTGAAAAGGCAGCTAAGGCTCAGTTCGGTGATAAGGTTGATTTCAGACTTATGGATAAGGTTGTTGACGGCAAAATTCTCATCGATCAGGGTGTTATCGCAGGCTGTGCAGGCGGTATGTTTGAAAACATCTGCGAGGCTGCCGCAATTCTCGACGGCAAGAGTACAGGAGACGGCTACTTCAACCTTTCGGTTTATCCCTCAAGCGTACCCGTTAACCTTGCACTTATCAGAAACGGTGTTCAGGGCAAGCTCCTTGAAGCAGGTGCAGTCTTTAAGCCTTGCTTCTGCGGCCCCTGCTTCGGTGCAGGTGATGTGCCTGCAAATAACGGTCTTTCAATCAGACACACCACCCGTAACTTCCCCAACAGAGAAGGCAGTAAGCCCGGCGACGGTCAGCTTTCAGGTGTTGCTCTTGTTGACTCACGTTCAATTGCCGCTACTGCACTTAATAAGGGTGTACTCACAGCTGCAACTGATGTGGAAATCCCTGACTATGACAGCACTTATGCTTTCGAGCAGGGCGTATATGAAAAGAGAGTATATCAGGGCTTCGGCAAAGCAGACGAAAGCGCTGAACTGAAATTCGGCCCCAACATCACAGACTGGCCTAAGATGTACGCTCTTGAGGATAATCTCCTTGTGAAGCTTGCTTGTGTTATCCACGACGATGTAACCACAACCGATGAGCTTATCCCCTCAGGCGAAACCTCATCCTACCGTTCAAATCCCCTTCGTCTTTCAGAGTTTGCTCTCTCACGCCGCGAGCCTCAATACGTACCCCGTGCAAAGGCCGTTGCAGCAGAAGAAACCAAGAGACGTGCAGACAATTCATCAGAAGAAGTTATCGATGTGCTTTCAAAGGTTTGCGATAACGCCGAGGAAACTGCAAAAAACACACAGTTCGGCTCATGTGTCTTTGCAAGACGCCCCGGCGACGGCTCTGCAAGAGAGCAGGCAGCATCCTGCCAGAAGGTGCTTGGCGGCTTTGCAAACATCTGCTATGAGTTTGCTACAAAGCGTTACAGAAGTAACTGCATCAACTGGGGTATTCTTCCCTTTACGCTTGATAAGGAAAGAGAGTTCAACTACTCCGACGGTGACTATGTGTTTGTTCCCGGCATCAGAGAGGCTATCAAAAACGGTGTGGAGGAAATTCCTGCTAAGGTGATAACCAAAGACGGTGCGGAGGATATCACACTTTATGTCAAGGGTCTGACAGAAGAAGAAAAGACAATTATCCTTGAAGGCTGTCTTATGAATTATTACAAAGCTCAGATGAAATAATCATCAGCGCGTTTTGGTCACTTTTGGGTGCCAGCAAAAGTGACGCCTGCCCGGCGAGGGCGATAAAAAGAATTGTGGTCGCGGTGGAAACTGCGGCCACTTTTAATTTGTTTTCCGCAGAAGGAATTTGGATTAAACGATAAGTGATTGCGATTGTAAGTTGAGGGGAGTTTCATCAGTTGAGGTTTCACTTCTACTAACCTTTTAATAGCGTATTCGCTCATGCCGCTATGGCACTTCCTTTGTCC
>JAZSKE010000042.1:0-68579 GCA_045534675.1 Acutalibacteraceae bacterium | reverse complement strand
CTCACAAAAAGCAAAGGAGTTACACCTCACCAACACAAAGTTTTATGTTGATGACGGTTATACGCGAACGAATTTCAACAGACCCGGTTTTCAGGCAATGCTTGAAGATATAGAAATGGGATATGTAACAACCGTAATGGTAAAAGACTTATCCCGTCTCGGCAGAGATTATGTTTCTGTAGGTCACTATACGGATAACTTCTTTCCCGAACATAACATACGCTTCATCGCCGTCAACGATATGGTTGACAGTAATGACGGCGAGAATGAAATTGCACCATTCAAAAATATTATGAATGAAATGTATGCCCGTGACATAAGTCGCAAGGTCAGAAGTTCACATCGTATCAGAGGTAATATGGGTGAGCCCTTATCTCAACCGCCTTACGGGTATATGAAGAGTCCTGAAAACAAGAAGAAATGGATAATTGATGCCGAAGCTGCAGAGGTAGTCAAGAGTATCTTTATGATGTGCATTGAAGGTAAAGGAAATGAAACTATTGCCCGCATCTTACAGGAAAACAAAGTGATGATACCTATGGCGTATTGGCAGAGCAAAGGTCTTGACAGAGGCGGAAAGAAAACTCAGCCTGACCCGTACAAATGGTGCAAGACTACTATTGGCAAAATACTTGAACAGCAGGAGTACTGCGGTGATGTTATTAACTTTAAGACCTATTCCAAGAGCTTTAAGAACAAGAAAAGGATTCTTAACCCTGAAGAGAACTGGAAGGTTTTTAAGGGCGTACACGAGCCCATAATTGACAGAGACACATTTGAAACGGTACAGAAAATGAAGGCAAAAGCAAAACGCAGAGCACCGAATCCAAAGCACGCTGAAAAGAATATGTTCTGCGGATTGTTATACTGCGCCGATTGCGGAAGTCCCTTATGGTTCAATGTCAATCATCCTAATACTGATATCAAGTATTTTATGTGTTCCAACTACAAAGGTCGCAGAGGTACTTGTGAGGGTACACACTATGTCAGAGCCGATTCTTTGGAGCAGATTGTTATGCTTGAGCTGAGAAGCCTTGCGAGTTTTCTCATTGAAGATGAAGAAGCGTTCGCAGATATTCTTGAAGCAAAGACCAACAAAAGTATCCTCAATCAGCAGAAGTTTCTTGAAAGCAGTATTGATAAATCTGTTGCAAGAACAAAAGAAATTGCTGTGATGTACGAAAAGCTCTTTGAGAAGCACATCAACGGTATTGTCAATGAAGAAAGCTTTATGCAGCTCTCACAGAAATACGAAACTGAGCGTGACGAACTGAAACTAAAAATCAGGCAGTACCAAGAAGAACTTTCAGAAATTGAAAATCTTCGTACAAGCAAAGAGCAGTTTACTTTTGCGGTCCGTAAGTTTATGCAGATGGAAACACTTACACCTGCACTCTTGAATGAACTCATTGAGAAAATCGAAGTCCATTCTATTGAGGGCAAGGGCAAGAACAAAACACAGAGGATTGTTATTCACTACCGCTTTATCGGCGTTATTGAAAATCCTGTTAAAGAGGAAAATATAGTCCTTGAAGCAAGACAAGGTGTTGCCGTGGAATATCTCACGGCATAACAAAAAAGAGCAGGCTCAAAACCTGCTCGATACATAACTAATTATACTAAATTAACTATGAGGAAATGTAAAAAAAGAAAAGTGAGTATTCACTTGTGTTATGAATACTCACTATGGTGCGAGAGACGGGACTTGAACCCGTACGAGCTGCCCCACACGCCCCTCAAACGTGCGCGTCTGCCGATTCCGCCACTCTCGCATATTCACTTCACTCTCCCGAGTGCTTGTATACTATATCACTTTTAACTCGGCTTGTCAAGGCTTTTTCTGAAGTTTTTTCAGCTTTTTTGTCGGAAGAAAAGGGACCGCTGTCTTTTTTCTTTACAGCAGTCCCTTTTGATTATTTGTTTGGGTTGTAGGGCGGCGTTGTCATGGCAACATCCTGAGAAACATCTGATTTTGTGGTGTCTTGAACACCTTTATAGTCGTTTGCAACCACCGTTGTAGGTTGAAGGGGTTTGCCTTCCTCATAAATCTTACATTCCCTCTCTGCTTTGCCGTCTTTAAGGTTATGCTTTACTGTCAGGTTATCACTGACTGTAAAGAAGCTGTCACCTATATAAGTACCCCTGAGGAAGCTGATGCCGGAGTAAACATCTGCCACCTTGTGAGTGAGCTTGTGTCTGAGAGAGAGCGCGTTGTTTTCTATGTCGATAATATAGCAGGCATAACCTGAAAGCTCATATTTACCGTAAATCTGAACGGGGAGTGCTATATAGTTTTCCAGGGTGTTATAAACAAATGCCTTGGGATTATCTATAACATAGCTGTAACTGTCATCATAAGTCAGAGTGCTTATCTCTTTCGGATTTGACATATCACTCACATCAAACAGTGAAACCTTGAGTGAAGAGAAATCTGCATTATTTTCGTTGCCGTTATAGCCTATGCCAAGGATAATATCCTCGCTTATGGGATGCATATATGCACTGTAGCCGGGGAGCTTGAGTTCACCCTTTATTACGGGTTTTTTCGGGTCTTTAAGGTCGATAACAAAGAGAGGGTCTGTGTTTCTGAAGGTTACAACATAAGCTGTGTTGCCCATGTAGCGAACGCTCTTTATCTGCTCATTATCAGCGATGTCTTCGACTTTGCCTATAATCTTCATGTCGCTACCCAGTATATAAAGTGAGCTGACATCAGCACTTTTCTTGATACTGTAGACTGTTGTGGCTATTCTCAGCTTGCCGTCGTACTCGTCGAGATTGTACTGATTGTTAATATGACCCGGTACTTCACCCTGAGCTTTGAAGGTAATGCTTGTACCCTTTAAGCTGAAGGCGGTGATAACTGAGTAGTTGTCGATGTCAATGTCTTTGTTTTCTTTTCTGTTTATATACTTGCTGCCGATAACATAAAGGTTATTCTGTGAGCAGTAGACTTGATTTCCGCTTCCGAGGACTGCCAGTGAGGTTACTTCGCCGTCGGCAGAAGCTGTGTCGTAAGCTGTAAGGCAGATGTATCTGCTTGCCTTTTCGTCTGTGATATAAATGCAGTCACACTTGACTTCGGCTCCTGCAACCTCAGGTACGGAATTGGTTTTTGCTTCTTCTTCGTCCTTGCCTGATACGGTGTACTCTGTGAGAGTGTAGATAACAGAGCCGACCATTCGTGAGCTTCTGTAAGAACCGTCCTGTTCAACTTTTCTGAGTGTTTTCGGGTTTGCTCTGTCGGTTATATCCATAACTACGCTGACGGTTTTTCCGCCTGCACCGTAGCCATAAGCACTGTCAACAAAGAAGCCGTAACTGTAATAATTGTTTCCGTAGGTGCCAACAGCTACAAGAGTGTTGCCGTTTACATAGATTTCATTGAGATTGAGGATATCACCGTTATCGTTGTAGATATAGCCGTTATAAACCGCCGTCATGGTTTCGGTGTCGATAATGCGGAGCTTTCTGTTGTTGCTAAGGTCATAGCCCAGCACATAGAGATATCTGCCGTCATTTTTGATAATGTCAGCTTCGTCAACGCCCTTGGTCTGAGTGTTGGTTTCCCCGAATTCTTTAAGCTCAGCATCTGAGTTGTAGTTTGTTCCGGGCGCGCTTTCAGGGGCAGCGGCACTGCCTATTGTTGACGAATTCATATCGACTGCACTATCAAAGATAAGATAGTTATCGTGGTACTTAGTATAATTGGTGAGGATAATCTTTTCTATTTCCTCGCGGCTCTGTGCCTTGCGTATGCCTTCGGGAAGAACTTCCGCCTCAGCCTTCTGTTCGTTGTTGAGAGTTGGTGATACAATATTTTGCTGTTCCTGTAATATAGGCTTGTCGTCTATGTCGTTAAGCTTGATTTCGAACAAATCACCAAAGGCAAAATTTGCTGTTAGCGCACACAGTACTGCAAGAACAAAAACCGCGGCAATTGAACCCATTTTCCTGAAGGTTATTTTGCTGACCTTTTCTTGCTTTGTGTTTTTCAGCATTGAAACAATATTTTCTTTGCTGAGGCTTTCGGGCAGCTCGGGACATTCGTCAAATCTGCCCTTGATTTCATTGTATATTTCCTCATTTGTTTTCATTTTTGTCACCCCTTAAATCTGTAAGTATGTACGTAGTTTTTCAGCTGAACGCATTATTTTAGAGCGTACGGTGGAATCTTTAAGCCCCATAATTTCGCCGATTTCCTTGCTGGAATAGCCTGAACAGTAATGGAGAATAAGAATTTCTCTTTCCTCGTCGCTGAGCCTGCTGAGAGCCCACCTGAGACTTAATATTTCATTTTCATCTTTTTCTTCGGCAGAGAGATTTTGCACCGAGGAAATATCAACATTTTGCTTCTTTCCTGCCTTTTCACGAAGGGCAGTGTTACAGCAGTTGTGGAGTATCTTGAACAGCCATGATTTGAAACTGCTGCTTTTTTTGAGAGTGCCTATTTTCTGAAAGGCAAGAAGCACACACTCGCTTACGGCATCTTCTGCCGCAGCAGAGGTGCCGAGATAGTAATAGGCAAAACGGTACATATCCTTAGCGTAAATCTCATACAGCTCGCCGAAGGCTTCGGCACTGCCTTGCTTTGCACGTTTGACCAGACTTAAAATTTCTGAGCTCATAATTTATCACATCCGTTCACCCTATAAGATGAAAATAGAAAGGGGTTTGTTGCATTCATTTTACAATAATTTTAATTTTGTTGCAACAGGCAGATTTTTCTGACAATAATTAAGATGAAAACTTTTTTGGAGGTACGCTATGGAAAAACAAACAAAAGCTAAAAAGACCAGACACAAGGTGAAAGCTGTCAGAGTGACATCGGGGGATAAGATTAAAAGTGATGTGCAGGGTTCATATACGGGGGTTCCCCTTGAAGGAGATGAAAGGCCCGTTCAGGATGCGGATGACCTCTGATTAATTATGAATTAAGAATTGCGGGGGGGGGGAGTGCTATATGGAAAAGCGCTCTGCCCGCCAATATACTAAGATGTAACCCTGCAGGGATTTTCTTGCAGGGTGATTTGTATTTTCTTACGATTTCCTTAAATATTGCTGACGTGCCTTGAATTAATTTGGAGGCAGTGTTAAACTATAAATATAAAATGTAAGGAGCAACACAATGAAAAAGACAGTTAAAATTTTCAGCATAGTGGCAGGCGCACTGCTTCTGGGCAACACTGCGCTGATGTCAGTTATAGCAAATTTCAATATAGGTCTTGTGCCGGTGGCAGGTCTCGGTGCAGTGCTTGTTTTATACGGTATATTTTTTAATAAGCTTCAGGGAAAGAAGCTTATACATATTTTTTTGTGCTGCGGTCTTGCCGTACTTGTGGGCTTTGGCGGCTTTCTTGCAGTTTACGGCAGAAACGACAATGCAACCTTCGAAGAAAAGACGGTTATAGTCCTCGGTTGCGGCATAAGAGGCGAAAGAGTGAGTGTAGGTCTTGCAAAGCGCCTCGATAAAGCGGCAGAGTATCACAGACAAAACCCTGAGGCTGTGATAATCGTTTCAGGCGGTCAGGGACCTCAGGAGGACATAAGTGAAGCCCTTGCCATGAAGCGTTATCTTGTGGCAAAGGGAATTGCCGAAGAAAAAGTAATAATGGAGGACAAGTCGACCTCCACTATTACAAATTTTAAATATTCACATGAAATTATGAATGAACAGGGTCTGTCCTCTGACAGTGTAGTTTTTGTCACTAACGGCTATCATGTTTACAGGGCGGCATCATATGCAAAGGCAGAGGGGCTGTCTGTTACCCATCTCGGCACGGATATTATCTGGTACACCATCCCTATGAATTATATGAGAGAAATGCTTGCTGTGGTCAAAATGTGGGTGCTGGATTAAATGTTATCCCACTGACAGCTTTCCATATCAACTCTGACAGCATCGATGAAGGATACGCCTTCACTCATAAGCATATCACGCTGAATATTCTCACCGCCGAAGGCAAAGCCTTCGGCTATTCTTCCGTCTTTTTTCACTACTCTGTGGCAGGGGATAACTCCCGGCTCAGGGTTTACATGCAGTGCGTACCCCACAATCTGTGACCAACGGGGGTTGCCTGCGAGAGAAGCAATCTGACCGTAAGTGGCAACCTTGCCTTCGGGTATTCTTTTCACCTGCTCATATATTTTTTCAAAGGTATTCATTTTGTCACCTCAACCATATTCTTTTATAAAAATACCACAATTTTTTTATGAAATCAATGTTTATTTTTCAACGGAATGTTGACATTTATGCAGTGGGGGAGTATAATCAATGAGCAATCCAAAATAAGTGGTGGAGTCTGTCATAGAACGATATGTTCTATTTGTTATGGGTTGTAATTTGGTGTATACATATTTGTTTATCTGAATTTTGACAGAATCCGTTTCTTTTGACGGATTTTTTCTTTTTGCACAGACCCAGAAGGAGAGTAAAAAATGAGCCCAATCACAATCGCTGCTCTGGTTATCTTTGCCATAACCTACATACTTATGCTGGCATTTCAGAAAATCAGACCCTATGTCACTGTAGCATCAGCACTTATTTTTGTTGCCTTAGGTGCAATCGCAACCTTTAACCCCGCACTTTTCGGTGAAGGTTTCTTCGCACTGACTGACGGAAGTTTTGCTTACAGCTTCACTGATGCACTTTCGGAAATTGACTGGAATGTTATTATGATGATAGCAGGTACCATGGGTACTGTTTATCTTTTCATCGAGTCAAAGATGCCTCAGCTTATGTCAGATATTCTTATTTCAAAAATGCCCAATATGAAATGGGTTGTAGTTGCCCTTTCACTTTTTGCAGGTATTGTTTCAGCTTTTGTTGACAATGTTGCTACGGTGCTTATGATAGCTCCCGTTGCGCTTGCTTTCTGCAAGAAGGTGGGTGTTTCACCCGTACCCTCAATTATCTGCATTGCGGTTTCATCAAACCTTCAGGGTGCTGCAACTCTTGTTGGTGACACCACATCAATTCTTCTTGCAAAGGCAGCAGGTCTTGACTTCTCAGACTTCTTTATACATAACGGCCATGTGGGTATGTTCTGGGTTGTTGAAGCAGGTGCTATTGTCAGCGCGCTTATCATTCTCTTTATGTTCCGCAAGGACAACGGCAAAATCGAATTCAGCGGCAGAACAAAGGTTGAGGACAAGTTCCCCACATTCCTTCTTGTGGGTACTGTTCTTTCACTTATTGCTGTTTCATTCATTCCTTATAAAGATGCTGCGGCAGAAGGTCAGTTTTATAAGCCTGACATCACAAACGGTATTATCTGTATCGCATTCTTCCTTGTAGGTATTATCCGTGAACTCTTCCTGAAGAAAAACAAGGAAATTGTCAAGAACGCTTTTAAGGAAATCGACTATTACACAATCGTACTTCTCACAGGTCTTTTCGTTGTAATCGGCGGTGTTAAGAGCGCAGGTGTTATTGATGTTATCGGTGATGCTATTGCTTCACTCGGCTCAGGCTCAATCTTCCTTGTTTACACTATTATTGTGTGGATGAGTGTAATTCTTTCAGCCTTTATTGACAATATTCCCTACACGGCAACAATGCTCAGCATCGTGCCTGTTATTGCAAGTGAAATCGGTATTGAGCCTACACTTCTTTACTACGGCCTTCTTTGCGGTGCAACTCTCGGCGGTAACCTCACGCCTATCGGTGCAAGCGCAAACATCGCAGGTATAGGCATACTCAGAAAAGAGGGCTACGAGGTTAAAGCTACCACCTTTATGAAATACGGTGTACCCTTCACTCTTGCGGCGGTTATAACAGGCTATGTTATGCTGTGGCTCATCTGGATGTAAGAAACAACAAAATAAATGCGACGGACTATAAAAAAGTCCGTCGCTGTCTTTTTACATATTGAAATATGCTTTCAGCTTCTCAATGGAAAAAGGTGTTTTTTCTCTGTTTTCACTTTCCGCTTTTTTTACGGGAACATTGTGAGGATAAGGTGCAGGCTTAAGTCCCTGCAGTCTTGCGGGTTCATCAACTGCCTTTTCTCCGCAGAGAGGACACAGTGTATAGGTTTCGGATAAATCTACATTACATGCTTTACATCTCATTGTTCTGTCTCTCCGTTTCCGTGGGTACTTTCCACTCTGATATTAAGTCCCTGCTGAGCGAGTATTCTGATGCTTTCCTTTGCCCAGCTTGTGTCGTGGCTGAGAATTGAGAAGCACAGGCTGAATATACCGTTTGCGCTTACTGCAGAGCAGGTGCTTATAAGTCCGTAACCGCTTGTGTCACCGTTTACACCGTCAATGCGTTCTATTCTGTTTCTGAGACTTTCAGAAAGCTCAGATTCTCCTGTGTTGGTGAGAATGGTTGTGTTAGCGCTGTGGCTGCCGTGCTGCATCATACGGATGACGGGCAGCTTTATAAAGTTAGGAACTATCTTTATAACAGGATTATTGACGAGAGAGCCGAATTTGTTGAGCTGCTTCTGAAGCTCCTCTGTGGCAAGGCGTTCTTTGAGCTGACCTCTTACACCGTCGCACACTTCATCGAAGGACCAGTCTGTTCTGCCCTGAGGATGAAAATCGATCTTGGTCTGAATGGTGAAGTTTCTTATTGATTTTGTGGGGAAAAATCTTCTCAGATTTACAGGTATGCCAATGCAGATAACCTCGTTTATAGGAGCCTTAGCATTCTTTATTGCACCGAGGATAAGTGCTGCCGCAAGAAACTCTGTAACTGTCATACTCTTATCTTTTGAAGCTTTTCTGATTTCTTCAACGCTTATCATAGCAAAAATCATCTGGAGGAAATCCTTTTCAATTTCACCCGGGAACTTATATGCAACGGTGTCTTCTTTTTCTGCCTTTGGACCGCCCTTCTGATAGTAGGTCTGGAAAGCGTTGCTGATTTCCTCTTCATCAAAAGGCTTGGGATTATAAGGCGCATCAGGATTTTTTGTAAGCTCTGCATATCTTTCTATAAGTGCAGTGAAATATTCTGCGGAACCCTTGCCGTCACCTATATGGTGGGCGCTTTCCATAGCAATTCGCCTTTTGTGATAGACAATTCTGAAGTCGGGTCTGCCGTCGTTACGCATTGTTATGGGAAGCAGAGGACGGGAAAATTCTTCTCTTATTTCGGGAGTTTTGTCGGTATATTCCTGATAGTTCCAGAAAAAGCCTTTTCTTAAAAAGGAATGTACTGCAGGGAAGCGCTCTACCATATCTTCGGCTGCTTTTCTGAGCAGTACCGGATCGATTTCTTCATCCTTGAACACTGCAGCAGTGCGGAATGTTCTGCCCCATTTTTTGCTGCTCAGGCAAGTGAACATAATAGATGCTGTGTCTACCTTAGTCCAACGGTATTTTTCCATTTTTCATCTCCGATAAGTGTATTTTTCTATATAGTAAAAATTAAACAAGTCTACCTATAATTATACCATATTTGGGAAGATAAGTCAATTCTTTGAAATGTTATATTGGGCTGTGTAAATTTATTGTTGAGTGCAGATCGGGGCTGCGGGGGCTCCACCACCGAACTTTGTTCGGTGCGGCGAACTGCGTTCGCCGTAAAATCGTTTCACGATTTAGTGGAGCCCCGCCCGCCTCTTGAGCTGACTTAAACATATTGCTTTTCATCAGACCTTCCTATATAATAAAACTGAAAAAATTGCAAAATCCTGTAACGAAACAGATTTGTTCAGCATTAACATACAGAACAAAGGAAAGGAGATGAGAAAAATGCAGTCAATGGATGACATATATCAAAGCTATGCCTTGACAGTATACAAATATCTTTTATCCCTTTGCAGAAATGATGATTTAGCTGAAGAGCTGACACAGGAAACCTTTTATCAGGCAATTAAAAGCATAAAGCGCTATGACGGGTCGTGCCATATATCTACATGGCTTTGTGCCATAGCAAAAAATCAGTTTCTGACTTATCAGCGAAAGCACCCGAAAACCGCTGAGCTTGAAGCTTATGATGCCGTAACACCTTCGGCAGAGTACGATGCAGTGTCTTATGAAAACAGAGTGGAGCTTCTGCGACGGCTGCATTTATGCCCTGAGCCTTACCGTGAAATTCTGTATCTTAGGATATTCGGAGATTTGTCCTTCAAGGAAATAGGGGACATTATGGGAAAGAGCGAAAACTGGGCAAGAGTAACATTTTACCGAGGCAAAGAGAAACTAAGAAAGGAGCTTGAGACTTATGAAAAATAATCTTACCTGTGAGCTTGTTGAAGATTTAATGCCATCATACATAGACGGTCTGACAAGTGAAGTGACAAACGGTGCTTTGCGTGAGCATCTGGCTCATTGCGATAAGTGCAAAGCTAAACTTGAAAATATGAAAGAACCTTATTCTCAGGAGAAAATTGAAGCGGAAAAGAAGGAGATTGATTTCCTCAAAAAGACGAGAAAAAGAAACATAAAAGCTGTGGTTTGCAGCATAATTTCCGTTGTGCTTGTGGTGGCAATTGCCTTTTGTACCCTGCCGTATATGGAAAGCGAACGGCTTTTTGAAAAAGACATATACTATGACCTTGAATTTGACGGAAGAACCTTTAAAATGACAATGATACCCATCAGCAATGAGATAGTAATAACCGATGTCATAAGAGAAGAATTCGGCTTCGGTGAGGTAGGGCTTGACATAAGAGGCAAGAAAAGAAGTCCTTTCGGTAACAAGAAAACATATACCTGGGAATACACCCCCGAAAGTCCCGGCTCTGTAAAGATAGTCAAAATTCTCAATAAGATTTTATGGAAAGAAGGAGAGTACATCTCCGATATAACATGGGAAGCATTTAACACAAAGCACCCTTATATGGGTGATATGTCTACTAACAGCAGAACGGCATCAGCATTGGGAATATACAGTTATCTTGGCTCGCATACCAATAAGCTGCAGTCATTAAAAGAGCCTTATGAGTGGACAATGATGCTTTCTTATGAGTTTTTGCCTAAGCAGGTGAAAGAAAAAGAAGAGCTGATGAGAAAATATTCTTATGCCATTCTGGGTCTTATTCAGAACCTGGGTGCTGTGACCTTTGAGTATGAAGTGTTTAATTCAGACGGTGAAAACAAAGAGTGCAGACTGACAACAACAAGGCAGCAGGCAAGTGAATATTTTGGTGATGACATAGGCAAGTGCTATGAGGATATAAGTCAGCTGCAGAAACTCATGGAAATGACAGGCCTTGCAGATATGCCATATGTTCAGCAGAATGACAGAGATAATATGTATTACGAAGCAAAATCAACAGCTATGATAAAGCTTTTTAGCGTGAGCGATGCCCCAATTAAAAAAATAGCTCTTTATTGTAGCGAAATCGACCATATGATGAGTGCACACGGTTATTCCGATGATTTCGGAATAAACATAGGGGGAAGGCCTTCTATTAAAACAGTGGATATAAACATCTGGCTTGAGTCAAAGGAGCTTTCGTCGAATATCTATGATGATTCAAGGCTTGGCAACCTTACCGTTACAGCCGAGGTTTATGACTGGGATGACAATGTTTATGAAGTGGAGAACAGTGTTGAGGTCAGTGCTCAGTTTGGCGGAGTGTACTACGCAATTCTTGACGGCAGCTTTGAGGACGGATTTACTATGAGGATAAAGTAAGTTCTTTAGGGGAGAAGGAAACGTCGCCCCTTGGTTTTAGTCTGATGAAGAGGTGGGCTGCGGCTCCATACCCGAACTGTGTTCGGGTCGGCTGCTGCGCAGCCGTAAAATCGCGAAGCGATTTAATGGAGCCGCCGCCTACCTTTACCGCTGACTGGATGAAATCATCAGCAGGTCTCCCTCTTTGAGGGAGATGTCGGCAAAGCCGACAGAGGGAGTAACTCACGGTTTAAAACTGAGTGTATATCTGCCCTCTTTGTATAAACTATGTCGCAATTCGGAATTACGCATTCCGAATTGCGAATTTTCTCTTGACATATTTTCTGTTGTAGAGTATAATCTATGCAATATCGTTTAAAAGCTATGACTGAGAAAACAGTAGTCAACGGATAAGACTTTACAGAGAGGGATTTAGTTGCTGAAAAAATCCTATTGTCCCCGAAGATGAATTTCGCCTCACGAGCCGCCTGTGAAAAGCAGGATGTAGTTGCTGCATTAAAGCAAACTAAAGCGGCAGGGTACTGAAAAGACCTTGCAATTTGAGTGGTACCACGGAAATTTTTCGTCTCAATTTATTGAGGCGATTTTTATTTTATATGGAGGTTTATTATGGATAACAAGATTGCTGCAATCAAAGAACAGTTCCTCAGTGAACTTGCAAAAGCAGAAAACTCTGCTGACCTTGAAGCAATAAGAGTTGCTTATCTGGGCAAAAAAGGCTTTGTAACAGAGCTGATGAAAGAGATGAAAGATCTTTCAGTAGAAGAAAAGAAAGCTTTCGGTCAGAAGGTAAATGTAATCAAGGGCGAGGTAACAGATAAAATTGCGGAAAAGAATCAGGAGCTTAAGGAAAAAGAGCTTCAGAGAGAAATCGAATCAATGCCCGAGTTTGATATTTCAATGCCCCCCACACTTGGTGAAGGCTCATATCATCCCGTGACACTTGTTCAGCGCCAGTGCGAAAACATTTTCAAGTCAATGGGCTTTGCCGTTGAAGATTACTCAGAAATCGTTTCTGACTATGAGTGCTTCGAGGCTCTCAATATTCCCAAGCATCACCCTGCAAGAGATATGCAGGATACCTACTATCTTGACAACGGACAGCTTCTCAAGAGCCATACTTCAGCTGCTCAGAATGCTATTTACAAGAAGTATAAGGATGCACTTATCAATGACGGTGTACCCATCAAGGCTATCTTCCCGGGCCGTTGCTTCAGAAACGAGGCAACTGATGCCTGCCATGAAAACACCTTCTTCCAGATGGAAGGTGTTATGGTTGATAAGGACATCTCAATTTCAAACCTTATCTACTTTATGAAGACTATGCTTTCAGAGGTTTTCCAGAAAGACCTTAAGGTAAGACTTCGTCCCGGCTTCTTCCCCTTCGTTGAACCCGGCTTTGAGCTTGACATCAGCTGCCTTATCTGCGGTGGTGAAGGCTGTCCCTCATGTAAGCACAGCGGTTGGCTTGAGCTTTGCCCCTGCGGTATGATTCACCCTGAGGTGCTTAAGGCTGGCGGTATCGACCCCGACGAGTATACAGGCTTTGCTTTCGGTCTTGGTCTTACAAGACTTGTTATGATGAAATACGGCATTAAAGATATCCGTGACCTGAACGGTGGCTCACTCAAGACACTTACACAGTTCACAGACGACCAATAAGAGAGGAAGGAGAGTAAACCTATGTTTTTATCAATGAATTGGATTTCAGATTTTGTTGACCTTGAAGGTCTTGATAAGCTTGACCTTATCCACCGTTTCTCACTGTCAACAGCTGAAGTTGAAAATGAAATTTTCTTCAAGGGTAGCGATATTGACGGCATAGTTGTTGCCGAAATCAAAGAAATTGCTGACCACCCCGAATCAAAGAAGCTTCACCTTTTAAAGGTTGATGCAGGCGACGGCACTCTCACAGATGTTGTCTGCGGTGCGCCCAATGTAAGAGTAGGCATGAAAACTGCTTTTGCTAAGGTCGGTGCAAGAATAGGTGAAATTGAAATTACTCCCCGCGCTCTTGCAGGCTACACATCCTACGGTATGTGCTGCAGTGAAAAGGAGATCGGTATAAGCGACGACAACAGTGGCATTATGGATATCACCGACGATATTGCTAACGGTACCCTGATCAAGGATGCTTATGAAGTTGACGATATTATCTTTGAGGTTGATAACAAGTCCCTCACCAACAGACCTGACCTCTGGGGTCACTACGGTATTGCAAGAGAATTTGCTGCACTTGCAGGCAGACCGCTTAAGCCTCTTGACAGTGTTGACCTTGCTAAGTACAATAACCTCCCGAAAATCGATATGAAAATCGAAGACAGCCTCTGTCAAAGATATTCATGTCTGCAGGTTGAAAATATTACTAAGAATGTCAGCCCCGTAAATATGAAAATCAGACTTTTCTATTGCGGCATGAGAAGCATCAACCTTCTTGCTGACCTTACAAACTACCTTATGCTTGAAATGGGTCAGCCCATGCACGCTTTCGACTCAAGAAAAGTTGAGAAGCTCCGCATCAAGCGTTTCGATGAAAGCTTCAGCTTTACAACTCTCGACGGTGTTGAGAGAAACATCGACGAAAACACCCTTATGATCTGTAACGGTGACACTCCCGTTGCTATTGCAGGTATTATGGGCGGTCTTGACAGCGAAATCGTTGAGGATACCACTACGCTCACTCTTGAAAGTGCAACCTTTGACGCAGTTTCAATCCGCAAGTCAACAGTAAGACTTGCTCACAGAACAGATGCCTCAATGAGATATGAAAAGTGCCTTGACCCTGAAATGACAGTACCCGCCATTGCACGCTTCGTTAAGCTTCTTCAGGATATCGACAGTGGTGTAACGGTTGTTTCTTCACTCACAGATGAAAGAGCTTTCGAGTACGATAAAGTAAGCCTCAGCTTTGACAAGAACTTTGTTGACCGTTATACAGGTATTGAAATAAGCAACGATACAATCGTTAAAACTCTTGAAAGTCTTGGCTTCGGCGTTGTGCTTCAGGATAACAACTTCACTGTTAACGTACCCTCATGGAGAGCAACCAAGGACGTAACTATCAAGGCTGACATCATCGAAGAAATCACAAGAATTTACGGCTACGATAACTTTGATATTCACACTACAGAATCACCTGTTTATCCTATTCGTCCTGCAACCGAAAAGACAGTTGAAGAAAAAATCAAAGACATCCTTGTAAAACGCTTCTCACTTCACGAAATGCACTCCTATGTATGGATGTACTATGATGAGTGTAAGGATCTGGGCATTGAAATTGAGGATAATGTCAAGCTTGTCAATGCAACTAACCCCAACATTGAGGTTATCAGAAAGTCAATAGTACCCACACAGCTTTGTCAGGCTAAGATAAACAACACCTACGCTCCTTCATTCGGCATCTTTGAAGTGGGTAGAGTAGTTGAGGGTTACAGAGAAGACGGCCTTTGCAACGAAAAGAAAAAGCTGGCAATCACACTCTTCTCAAAGACAAAGTCAATGGAGGCTCTCTATTTCGAGCTTCGTGATATGCTTGCAACTCTTGCGATTGACATCAAACATCTTACACTTTCATATGAAACTATGGAGGCTGCTCACTGCTATCAGCATCCGAAAAACCTTAATGCTGTTATTCTCGGCGGCAAGACTATCGGTGAAATCGGTATAGTGCATCCCACAGTTTCAAAGAAGGTTGACAAGAAGGCTAACATCGTTTACGCTGAAATTGATGTCAGAGATTTTGCTGAAACCGAGGCACAGACCATTAAGTACGAAGAACCCTCAAAGTTCCCCGGAATAGAAATTGACCTTTCATTTGTCAGCGATAAGTTCGCTCCCATCGGCAAAGCTATTGAAGATGCAAACTGTCCTCTTATCAAGAAAACAGAGGTTGTTGACACCTACGAAGATGAAAACGGCAAGTCAATCACTTCAAGAATCACATTTGCCCATCCTGAAAAGACTTTGACAAAAGACGAGGTTATGGATGTTGTCGGCGGCATTATCGCCGTTCTTGAGGCAAAGGGCATCAGCCTTAAGAAATAAGTCCGAAACGGTGTTTCGCTTTTATTTGCACCTTCGGTGCGTAAATGAAATGGCTTCGCCATGAAATAACCATCGGTTATGAAAAGCCTACGGCATGAAATGAAGCTGTTGCTTCATGAAAGCAATGAATTGACCTTCGGTCATGAATTGAAGCTGCGCTTCATGAATTGGCTGCCGCCATGAATTGCATCTTTGATGCATGAAAGAAATAAAACAGTGCAGAGGTTCAACACTTCTGCACTTGCTTTTGTATAAAAAGGGGAGTATAATAAATTATAGCCGAAAGGCAAAGGAGGAAGAAAATATGAAAAACAACAACGCTATGCAGGCAATTAAATTCGCACTGTTTTCAGCATCGGCAGGTATCATTCAGGTGGGTTCATTTACACTTCTCAATGAGCTGGTGCTGCCCAACATCAACATTCAGAACGAAAAGATTATGGCTATTCTCAGTGCAGAATACGGTGTATGTTATCTTGTGGCACTCACTCTTTCCGTTTTGTGGAACTTCACCTTCAACCGCCGTTTCACCTTCAAGTCAGCAGCAAATATACCTGTTGCTATGGCTAAGGTTTTCGGTTTCTACCTTGTATTTACACCTATTTCCACATGGCTCGGTAATATGGCAACAGGCAATGGTGTCAACGAATACATAGTTCTTGCCGTAACGATGCTTTCAAATCTTATTCTTGAATACCTTTTCTGCAAGTTTGTGGTTTACAAAGGTCAGGAAAACACAATTGAAGAAAAGAAAAAGGCCGAATAAGTAAAGTTTTGGCGAGCTTTTACAAAAGCTCGTGGGTGCGGGGCAAAGTCCTGCAAAATAAAAAATAACGAGCGCAGAGGTCATAAGGCTTCTGCGCTTTTGTGTATAAATAAGACGGCTCCGTGTGGAGCCGTCTCAGACTGTCGATAAAGGCACAAGAACACACAAAAGCAATAAACATAAAAAAAGATGTGACTATAAACCATAGATTGATACATATTGTTCAGCGGCACAGTATCGAACTGTGTCGCTGAAACTTTTGTGTTTGCCGTTTTTTCGCCCTCTCGCGGTACCGTCGTACAGCTTCGGAGCGAAGAAAACAGCATCTTGTACCATTCTCGAAAGTCAAACAGCGTGCCGAAAATACTTTTTCGACACGCTGAGACGGCTCCGTGTAAAGCCGTCTTTTGCTATTGTTTTTACATCAGCTCGCAAATCATATCGCAAAGCTCTGTGGGACTGTCGATAGCCTTGCCTGCAATAAGGCAGCCCTGAGCATAGAGAATCTTTGCATATTTTGCGGCAGTGTCCCTGTCGCTTTCATAAAGTGCCTTCAGTTTGCCTGCAACGGGGTGGTTTTTGTTGATTTCAAGCACGAGAGTTGCCTTTGCACCCTTGGCACCCGGCATAGCTGAGAGAACCTTTTCCATTTCAAGGGAGAGCATACCTTCACTTGTGAGACAAACGGGGTGCTTCTGCAGCTTGGTTGTGAAGCGTACCTCGCTGACAGCGTCTCCGATGCTCTCTTTAAGGAAGTCTCTCAGGTCTTTGGTGTCTTCGTTTTCTTTCTCTGTGGCTTCTTTGTCATCGTCACCAAGGTCAAGGTTTCCTGCACAGATGTTGGTAAAGGTCTTTTCCTTATACTGCATAAGCATCTGCAGTGCGAATTCGTCAACATCATCTGTGAGATAGAGAATTTCAAAACCCTTGCTCTTTACTGCATCACTCTGGGGGAGCATATCAATCTTGTCTGTGGTTTCACCGCAGGCGTAGTAAACAGTCTTCTGCTCCTCGCTCATTCTGTCAACATATTCGCCGAGAGTAACGAGCTTCTTTTCACTTGAAGAGTGGAACATAACAAGATCCTGAAGAGTGTCTTTGTGAGCGCCGTAATCACTGTAAATGCCGTATTTAAGCTGTAAACCGAAAGTACCGTAAAATTTCTCGTAGGCTTCTCGGTCATCCTTGAGAAGCTTTGAAAGCTCATTTTTTATCTTCTTTTCTATGTTCTTTGCAATAATCTTGAGAATGTGGTCATGCTGGAGAGTTTCTCTTGAAATGTTAAGTGAAAGGTCGGCAGAGTCAACAAGACCCTTGACAAAGCTGAAATAGTCGGGAAGAAGCTCTGCACACTTATCCATAATCATCACACCGTTTGAATAAAGCTGTAAGCCCTTTTCATAGTCCTTTGAATAGAAATCAAAGGGTGCGTGTGAGGGAATGTAAAGAAGGGCATCGTAGCTTATCTGACCCTCGGTTTTTGAGTGAATTGTCTTAAGAGGTGCCTGATAATCGTAGAATTTTGCCTGATAGAATTCGTTATACTCTTCCTCTTTGATTTCGCTTTTTGACTTTCTCCAGAGGGGTACCATTGAGTTGAGCTGAGTGTTTTCGGTTACTGTTTCATATTCGTCCTCTGTACCCTCTTTGAGTGCCGTTGTTATCATATCAAGCATAATGGGATAGCGGATGTAGTCTGAATATCTGTTTACAATATCCTTGAGAGCATACTGGTCGAGGTACTGGTCATAGTTTTCGTTTTCGGTGTTATCCTTGATTTTAAGGGTGATAACAGTACCGGCTGTGTCTTTTTCAGCTTCAGCAATTGTGTAGCCGTCAACGCCTTCGCTTTCCCAGAGATAAGCCTTATCGCTGCCCTGTGCTTTTGAAAGTACGCTGACCTTGTCGCTGACCATAAATGCTGAGTAGAAGCCTACACCGAACTGACCGATGATTTCAACATCGCTGTCTTTCTGAAGGTCGCTCTTGAAGTCAAGTGAGCCGCTTTTTGCAATTGTACCCAGGTTGTTTTCCAACTCGTCCTCTGTCATGCCGCAACCGTTATCGCTGATTGTGAGTGTGCGGTTTTCTTTGTTGATTGCAAGCTCAATTCTGTATTCGTCTCTGGTTGCACCGCTTTCGCCGTTTGTCATAGCGTTGTAGTAGCGTTTGTCAAGAGCATCGCTTGCATTTGAAATAAGCTCACGAAGGAAAATATCTTTATGGGTATAGATTGAGTTAATCATCATATCCATGAGTTTTTTACTTTCTGCCTTAAACTGTCTTTTGTCCATGATTATTACTCCTTAAATTAATATTGCTAATTTTTAGCACTCTGCTATTGTGAGTGCTAATATATATTATATTCCACTTTTTTCCTTTGTCAAGAGGATTTTTATATTTTATGGTGCATCTTTAAAATGAGTGGGTGCAAAAGGGGAGTGGGGCGGCTCCACTTCCGAACTTCGTTCGGGTCGGCGACTTTGTCGCCGCAAAACCGCTTTGCGGCTTTGGTGGAGCCGCCCCACCGCAGACTTGCCTTAATTTGCAAAAGAAGTTCCTCAACCAAGAGGAACTTCCCGAATTATCTGATATATGGCAGGGGATTAACCTTATAGCCGTTGACAAGAACTTCAAAATGCAGATGCGGTCCCGTTGAGTTGCCGGTGGAGCCTATTCTGCCGATTTGCTGTCCCTGATAAACCTTCTGACCAACTCTCACCGTTATTGAACCCGGGTACATATGAGCGTAGCGTGTTCTTATGCCGTTTCCGTGGTCAATAACAACTGTGTGACCGTAGCCGCGCCAACCGCTGTTTGCCACAACAACAGTACCGGAAGCCGAAGCCACAACGGGAATACCCGCCGAGCTGCCGTAGCCCAGTACAATATCAATACCGCCGTGATATGACCAGCCTGATATATATGCACTTCTGTAGCCGTAGTATGAGGAGATTGAATAAGCACCTCTTGTAGGCCAGATGAAGCTTCTTGAGGGAGTGTAGCCTGAGGCAGAGGAGTTGGATTTCGTGCCGATGAGCACGATTTCGTCAATGGGCTGTTTGAGTACGACCTCGGAGACAATGCCTGTATAAGCTTTCTTTGAGTCAATATATGTTGTCAGCTCTGTTATCTGTACCCTGCCGTTTTTACCCTTCTGAGTTGTCTTTTTTGTGCCTTTATATAATGAAGAAGAGTTTTTCTTTACCGTTTCATATTTCAGGGTTTGAGTTCTTGTTGAGGTTTTCATTACCTTTACCCTTACGGGTGAGCTGTCTTTTGTCAAACAGTCTTTCAGCTTTGCACTGTCCCATATAACACTGCTGTCTTCGGGGTAGTACCCCTGAATATACTCAATTTCTTCAACGAAGCCTACAGAGGTGTTGCTGTCTGCCTTTTTCTCATAGGGTGTAAGCACTGAGCTGAAAACACTTGCGGCATCGCTTTCGTTAGGGATAGCGCAAAGAAAATTGCCGTCGATATATATTCCGCAGGCTCTTTTGTAACTGTTGGAGGAGCAGGTCAACAAAGCCTCACTTATGGCATCAGGACTGCTCAGGGAGGAAACATCAACCCTTTCAATGGAAAAGCTTATGTTGTCGAGAAGTTCACGGCATCCCTTTTCATCAGAGAGCATATCGTAAAGTATATCTTTGCTTTCATTATATATGCTCTGACTTTCAACATATCCAAGAGTTTCGCCGTCATGCATTACCTTAATGGCAAAAATTCTGTTGCCGCCGAAAAAGATAAGCAGGGCTGTCAGGAGTACTGCAAGGGGGAAAGCATAATTGAAAACAGTTTTGACTATCTGCTTTTCTTCGGGGAGAGAGGCAACAATATAGTTTTTTAGCGACCTGATAAAGTAGGCTGTTTTGTTTTCGTCTTCCTGCTTGAGGGTCATCAGACGAATATGTCTCAGGTCAGCCTTAAGCTGAGAACTGCCGCTTATGCGTTTTCGCATTTCCTTGTCAGACAGCCCACGCAAAAAAGTAAATACATTTTTTATACCTTTGGCTATAAATGCGCCGGGTACTGTCAGAAGGGGGAGAAGCTTCAGTAATATCCTTCTGATGATATCCACATAAAATTCACCTATGTTTTCGGCAAAGTCGAGAAATCTGCCGAAAATCAACGAAGGAGAAAAGCGGCTCTGCTTTTGTTTTTTCTTTGAAAATGCAAGATTAACCTCGGTAGGAATTATAATTTCAGCAGCTTCCTGACCGTCGTACTTTTTATATTCAATTTTTTGAGGCATGTATTCGCCGAAAATATCCTTATCCAAAAGCCCTTCCTCCTTTCTTTAACTACATCAGCACGAGAAAACTCCCGTGCCTGACAGTTTCTTATTTTATGTGAGCGTAGGTTATTATGAAAAAATTTTATTTTGTGGGATAAATGAGCTTTTCTACGCTCCAGTTTTCCAGCACCTTGCACATAGCGGCAGCTTCCTTTTTTGCTGTTGCAAGGTCGTGGTCGCGGTAATTGCCGCATTCCTCAGCAGATACACCGGGTACCTCACCGTCAAAGTCTGCACAGAAAGCGAGGGCATTTTTTGTCAGGGTAATAGCAGCAGCCTTTGAAAGTGTGTCGAGAGTGATGAAATAAAAGCCTGTTCTGCAGCCCATAGGTCCGAAATATACAATTTTGTCAGACACATCTGAATTTCTCACGAAGGTGGCGAAAAGATGCTCGAGAGTGTGAATTGCGCCGTTGGTCATAACCTCTTCAACATTGGGGCGTCTTGTTCTGATGTCATAGGTTACAGTATTGGCATCAGTTCTTGAAAGATACATACCCTTGGGCAGAATTGTGTGGTCGATTGTGAAGCTTGCAATTTTTTCCATTATTATATTCCTTTCTCAGTTTAAGCTAAGGTGTTTATTTTCGTTTGTGAAAAGTCTTCTCACCGCAAGGCGAAGACCAAGATTTTCTGTCTTTTTAAGAAGCGGATCATCTTTAAGAATTGCCTCTGCCGCTGCGGCGGTCTCACGAACTACATCCATATTTTCCGTGAAGGAGGCAATTTTCATTTCAGGCAGTCCGTGCTGCCTTGAACCGAAGAAATCGCCGGGACCTCTCATTTCAAGGTCTTTATCTGCAATGGCAAAACCGTCATTTGTTCTGCACATAATGTCAAGACGCGCTTTGACACCGTCGTTCATATTATCGCTTATGAGTACGCAATAGGATTTTGCACTGCCTCTGCCTACTCTGCCGCGGAGCTGATGAAGCTGTGAAAGTCCGAAGCTTTCTGCGTTTTCAATAACCATAATCACTGAATTAGGCACATCGACACCTACCTCAATAACTGTTGTTGAAACGAGAAGCTGAATTTCTCCCGAAGCAAATGAGGTCATAACGGCTTCTTTTTCTTTAGGCTTCATTTTGCCGTGAAGCAAACCTACGGTATAAAGTGAAAATTCTTTTTCACTGAGTGTTTCTGCATACTGCACTGCCGAGGCAACGCCGTTTTCACTTTCTTCAACTGCAGGGCAGACTATATATGCCTGCAAGCCCATATCAAGATGCTTTTTTATAAAAGCGTAAATACGGCTTCTGTATGAGGTGTCAACGGCATAGGTAGAAATCTTTTGCCTACCCTTGGGAAGTTCGTCAATTATGCTCACATCAAGGTCGCCGTAGATTATAAGTGAAAGAGTGCGTGGAATGGGAGTTGCACTCATAACAAGCGTGTGAGGGTTATTGCCCTTAAAGGCAAGAGTACCTCTTTGGTTAACGCCGAAACGGTGCTGCTCGTCAGTGACGATAAGCCCTAAATTCATAAATTCCGTATCTTCCGTAAGAAGCGCATGAGTGCCTACGGCAAGGTGTGAAGTGCCGTTTTTCAGCCGCTCTTTTATTTCCTTTTTCTTTTTTTGTGTCACGGAGCCTGTGAGAAGCTCAATGTTTATTCCTGAGCCTTCTGTGAGCTTGAGGAGAGTTTCGTAGTGCTGACGGGCAAGAATTTCAGTGGGAGCCATAAGTGCGCTCTGTATGCCGTTTTTTGCGGCGGTGTAAATAAGCGATGCTGCCACAACGGTTTTACCGCTGCCGACGTCACCCTGAACAAGTCTGTTCATAGGTCTGTTGCTTTGCATATCGCTTATACATTCACGGATTACTCTGCTCTGGGCGTTGGTTAGTGTGAAGGGGAGTGAGCTTATAAATTCACTGCTGAAATCTTCGCCTATATGAAGGGCTGCTTTTCCTCTTGTGTGGCTTTTTAGTCTACGCATACCTGTTTGCAGGGTGAGTAGCTCTTCAAATATAAGGCTTCGTCTTGCGGTGGAAAGGTCGCCTTTATTTTTAGGAGAATGTATTGCTCTGAGGGCAAACTGCTCGTGGGCAAGGTTATAGCGTGAGCGTATGCTGTCGGGAATGGCAGGAGGAATATTTTGGTCGAAATATATACTCAGAGCATTTTCTGTTATCTTTGCAAGCACTTTTGAGGTCAGACCTGCCGTGAGGGGGTAAACAGCCTTCATACCGCATTCACTGTCAAAGGGTTCCACAATGGGATTTGCCATTTCAAGAGAGCCGCCGTTTGCTGTGACCTTGCCGTAGAAAATATATTCTTCCCCCTGCTTTAAGCTGTCAGCCAGATATTTGCTGTTGAATATGGTTATATGTACCCCTGCAATACCGTCGGTGACAAGCGTTTTATAAAGGGTCATACCTTTCCTGATTTTATGCTCAACAGGGTCGTAGCCCACAACTGCACTGAAAGCACAGACTGTACCCGGTACAATAGAAACAATATCTGTCAGCTCGGAAAAATCAAGATATGTTCTCGGATAAAAATGCACAAGCTCATAAAGAGAGGATATGCCAAGCTTTTTCAGCAATGCCTCTCTTTTTTCGCCTACACCTTTTATATATTTCAGTGGTACTGTGCTGTCTTTCAATTTATTACACTCCATGAGTAAATATTGCGGAAGGGTTCATATTCGTTGATTGAGTCTTCATAGGTAAGCTCTCTTGAATAATAGGCTATGCCTTCCCTGAAAAGCAGGGGGATAAAAGGCTTTTCAATAGAGAAAACCTGAATGAAGGTTGAAATGTCTATTTTGCCGCCGATGAAATCGTAATATGCTTTGGCGGTTGCCGAAGAGGTGTCAATGCCGTAATTGACACTGCCGTTTTCGCTGAAGAAGGGAGTGAGGCTCATATCAGGTGTAAGCTTGACCTCGCCCATATAAAGGTCATAGTCACCTTTTGTGAGGGCTGACACATATTCATCATAGCTGAGCTTCTGAAGTCGCAGATCAATGCCGATACTCCTGAGAGCTTTGGCTATTGTTTCGGCACATTTTACCTTAGGCGCACTTTCACTGTTGACTATGAGCGTCAGCTCAAGAAATTCAAAATTCTTTGAACGGAATTTATTGGTGCTGTATTCAAATTTGTAGCCCGCTTTTTCAAGAAGCTCCTCAGCTTTTATTGAGCTTGTTTCGTATGTGTTGACATCAAGTCCGTCAGCAGCCTGCCAGTGGGGATTAAAGGGAATATCACTTGCCGCTGCAATGCCGCTGTAAGCAGAATCACACAGTGAGCTTTTTGAAAGCATATAGCATATAGCTTCTTTTACATTTTCATTTTTGAGTGCTTTTGTCTTGCTGTTAACACCCATATAGACCATATTGTTAAGGGGTACTCTTACGGTGTTTGCTCTGATTTTTGTGTATTCACCGTCGCTTAAATCGTCAAAGAAATAGGTCAGGTCGCCTGTCTGAAGAAGATAAAGCTCGCCTTTATCTGAGGTTATGGGTACAAGAGAAATTGTGTCTGTTGCCATTTCTTCCTGCCTCAAGCCGTTTTCATTGGCAATAAGGGTGTAGCTTCCGCTTTTTTTCTTGAGCGTATATCTGCCGCTGCCTGTGGGGATGCCCTTTTTTTCAGTGCCGCTTTTGACAATGGGGAAAACAAGACTGTTTTCGGCGTAAATATCGGGTGTAACAAGAGTGAAGGTTACGCTGTCAACACCGGGAGAGGCGGCAGAAAAATTCTGCAGTCTGCCGCTGTAATGAGCGCTTTCCTTTGCAGCTTTGAAAGAAGCAACCACATCGTAAGGGGTTATATAGCTGCCGTCTGAGAATATAGCCTCGCTGTCAAGTGTTACAGTGAGCATTTTGTCTTTATTTGTAAAGGAAACTGCAAGCAGAGGCTCCACAGTATAGTTTTCACCGGGAAGAAACAGTGAATCATAGACAAGGGTCATAAGATTTCTGTTTGCAGGACTTTTTGTTTTGAAGGGATTGAGTGATTTGCCCTCATAGTACCCCAAAACAATTTTTCTTTCGGGCAAGGGTAACACTGTGGTGGTTTCTTCGGTTGTTGTGTCATCGGGGTTTGTCACATCCTCTTTGTCACCGCAGGCAGAAAAAATAACTGTAAACAGTGAAAGACATATTAAAAGACACACAAGTTTTTTCATATATTTATCTCCTGAATCTTTAGCTTATTCAAAGCGTACCGCTTCGGTACCTGTGCATTTTCCGCTTTTTTCATCTATTGTGAAAATGCAACCGTTTATCATACATTTGCCTTTGGCGTGGTCAAAGCGTGCAGGCATATTGTTTATGAATTTGTTTATCACTATATCCTTTTCAACGCCAAGCACACTGTCAATTACACCGCACATACCTGCATCACCGATATAGCCTGTGCCGCCGTTCAAAACTCGGTCATCGTTTGTCAGCACATGAGTGTGGGTGCCGAAAAATGCACTTATCCTGCCGTCAAGATAATAGGCGAGTGCCTGCTTTTCCGAGGTAGCCTCGGCGTGGAAGTCAACTATGATTATGTTTGTTTCTTTGCTGATTTTTTCAATTGCTCTGTCGGCTGCAGTGAAAGGATTTTCGAGGCTTTCCATATACATAGTGCCCATAAGGTTGAGTATGCCGATTTTATAAAAGCCCGTGTCAACAACCTGATAGCCTCTGCCCGGATTGGCAGAGCTGAAATTATAGGGTCTTATTACGCTTTCACTGTCATCGAGGAAATCGAAGACTTCTTTTCGTCTGTAAACGTGGTTGCCTGTTGTGATAAAATCCACACCGCTTGCAAAAAGATGCTCGGCAGAAAAGGGCGTTATGCCGTTGCCAGCAGATGAGTTTTCACCGTTTGCAATTGTGAAGTCAATTGCCTTGAGCTTTTTGAAGGCGGGGAGCTTCTTTCTTATAAATTCACAGCCTGCGTCACTTACAACATCGCCTAAAACAAGAATGTTCATTATGTCTGTCACCTTAATCGTATAAATATTCGCTTACATCAAAATCATCGTCGTTGGGGTAATAGTCCCAACCGTCGTAGTAGTTGCCGCTTTCTTCGCCCATAATTTCGGGAATTTCCTTGATAACCTCTACTTTTCTGCCCTGCATCCAGAGGAAATGGCTCACACGCAGAGTATATCCGCAGCCGGGAGGAGTAAGCCAGTCACTGACCGATGCCTCGGGCAGACCGAATTTTGAAAGAAGGGTGGAAATAACACCGCCGTGGGTGATAATGACAAGGTCTTCCGTGCCTGTTTTGATAACACCGTCAACTATCTTTTCAAAGTCGGTGCATACTCGTCTTGCAAAGTCCTCGTTGCTCTCGCCGAAGGGAGGTCTTACTCCCGGCTCGCCTTTGAGCCACATTTCAAACTCGGGATATTTCTTCTGAAGCTGTTCTGCTGTTTTGCCTTCAAATTCACCGAAGTTATATTCCGTAAGACCTTCAATAACAACGGGCTTTAAGGCGGGATAGATTACCTCTGCTGTTTCAAGGCATCTTTTAAGGGGTGAGGAAAAAACAAACTGAGCGCCGGGGTAGGAATATTCCTCTGCCATTTTCAGAAGTTGCTCCTTGCCTTCTGCACAAAGTGAAGTATCTGTAATGCCGCAGTAAACACCTTCAATGTTATCTTTTGTGAAGCCGTGGCGGATTAAATGTATGCGGTAAGTTTTCATTTTTATATAAAACCTCCTTGCTGAGTACCGATATTGTCTGTCAACTCTATATTATATATCAAATATAAAGGAAATTCAATCATTATAATTGAAAAAATAAATAAAGTCAGTTATAATGATTTCAGATTATCTGAAAGGGAGAAGTCTATGCTTAATTTTATCATCGGTGTTAAAAACAGCGGCAAGACCCAAAAGGCTCACAGTGTACTCGGTGAGTGTGTATCAAGAGGCGAAAGTGCTATGGTAATTGTGCCTAAGCAGTTTACCTTCGATACGGATAAGGGACTGCTTTCGCTTCTCGGGCCTAAAACCGCCTGCGAGATAGAGGTGCTGTCTTTTTCGAGACTTTGCCATGTTGCAGTGAGTACCTACGGCGGTATAAAAAAGCCCATAGCAGGGCAGGGTATGCGCGAAATATTTATGTCCAACGCCATTGAGGCCATCAGGGACAGGCTTACGGTTTTTGCAAAACAGAAGAATGAAATCGCTCTTGTGACTAAAATGCTCAGCGAAGTTGACGAAATGAAAAACAGCGGCATTACGCCTGACGACCTTGAAAGAAGTGCCGAAAAAATAACGGACAAAGGCCTGAAAAACAAACTCCTTGAAACAGCTCTGATATACCGTACCTATGAGGCGGTTATTTCACAGAGCTACTTTGATGACGGCGATATGCTGGAAAAGGTCTGCGAGATTCTTGCGCCAACTTCCTTCTTTGACGGTAAAACTATTGTTATTGACGGCTTCAAAAGCTTCACTCAGCCTGAATATAAGCTTATTGAGCTTATGCTGAGAAAGGCGAAAAATGTCTATGTTACTCTTTGCTGTGACGATATAAATGATGTCAGTGTTCTCAGTCCTTTTTCTTATATTGCAAAAACGGCAAGAAAGCTCAGACTTATTGCAGGCAACTCAGGTGTTGGTACGGGTGAAACTCTGCTGACACAAAGGGATGCTTCCAAGTTTTCAGCTGAGATGCTCCACCTTGAAAAAAATCTTTACAGAAGCGATTTTACCGTTTTCACTGAAGCTACGGATAAGGTGAATATTATTCAGGCAGACACTGTTGAAAGTGAGTGCGATGCTGTTGCAAGACGCATAAAGGCACTCATAAGAGAAAAGGACTACCGCTGCAGGGATATTGCCGTAGTTTACAGAAAAGACGAAAAGTATGAAAAGGGTATAAAGGCAGCACTTAAAAAATATGACCTGCCCGTATTTGAAGACAGACGGCAGCCTGTGAAAAATCAGCCTCTGATTTCCTATGTGAGAAATCTGCTTTTGATAATGAGTGAGGGCTTTAATTCCGACTATATTTTCAGACTTGTCAAGACGGGGCTTTGCTCTCTTGATGAGGGCGAAATCTCTGAGATAGAAAACTATATTTTTACCTGGGATATTACGGGTAAAAAATGGCTCAGTGATTTCACGGGCAATCCCGAGGGCTTCGGTGATGTTTTCGGTGAAAAGGAGAAAGAACGCCTTGAAAAAATAAACGAAACCCGAAAAAAGATAACTCAGCCTCTTGTGGCACTCAGAGAGAAATTTCCTGATGCAACGGGCAAAAAGTGTGCAGAGCTGATTTATTTCTACCTTAGAGAAAACGGTACCGATGAGGCGCTGAAAAACTATGCAATCACCTTGCAGGAAAAGGGCTTCACCGAGCTTGCAACAGAGCAGGAGCAGGTTTGGGATATTCTTATGACAGCCCTTGACGAAATTGCAGGCGCACTGGGCGAAACGAGTGTAACACCCAAGCGCTTTTATGAACTGTTTGAGCTTGTTATGGCGGGCAAAACCTTAGGCAAGCTCCCTGACGGATATGACGAGGTGTGCGTGTGCAATGCAGACAGAATACTTACCAAATCTGCAAGAGCAGTTTTTGCAGTGGGTATGAACAGCGGAGTTTTTCCTCTTGAACAAAAAAGCAGCAGTCTGTTTTCCGCCTATGAAAAGAAGAAGCTTCTCGACGCAGAGCTGGAAATAGGGGAGGATATAAAAGACCTGATCCTCAGTGAAAGATTTATCTGCTACTGTACCCTCGCAAGTGCTTATGAATTCCTGTGCCTTTCCTACTGCACTGCATCGGGGGTTTCCGAAAAAATGACAGAAAGTGAATGTGTCAGTGATCTGAAGAAAATTTTCAGCGGTTGCAAGAATATAAATGTACTCACGCAAACTTTGCCTGAGCTTATTGAAAGTGAACAGTCTGCTTTTGAAATGATGGCAAAGCTCTGGCAGAGCGGCACAGACGGCTACGAAACTCTCCGTGCTTATTTCAGTGAAAATGAAAAATATAAGCACAGGCTCGGGGCGGTTTCCCGCGCGGTGTCAGGTGATGATTTTGTCTTTGAGGATAAGAGCATATCCAAAAAGCTTTTCGGTGAGAATATGTATTTTTCAGCCTCTCAGCTTGAGGTTTATTCAAAGTGTCCCTTTATGTACTTCTGCCGTTACGGTGTTAAGGCAAAGGTGAGACCTAAGGCTGCCCTCGATGCTGCTATGGGCGGTACCGTTGTGCACTATGTGCTTGAAATGATGCTCAGAGACCACAAGGGCAAGTCCTTCCTTGAAATGAGTGCAGAAGAAATTGACAGAGAGATAAGATTCCACTTAGGTGAATATATGCGCCTTTATATGGGTGAAAGTCAGGAGATGAGCCTTCGCTTCAACTATCTGTATTCGAGAATGTATAAGATTCTCAGCCATCTTTTTGACAGACTTGTTGCAGAGTTCAGCGACAGTGATTTTGAACCCTGCGATTTTGAGCTTACTATCGGCAGAAATGAAATTGTCAAGCCTTTCAGGGTGCCGCTTAAAGAGGGCAGTGTTGAGCTTATAGGCAAAATTGACCGTGTAGATAAAATGGATGCTGCCGGCAAACGCTATATAAGAATAGTTGACTATAAAACCGGCGCAAAGACCTTTAATCTGAGTGATGTCTTTTACGGCATGAATATGCAGATGCTCCTTTATCTTGTGAGTATTTGGCGCGGGGGTACGGAGTTCTATGAAAACATAACCCCCTCGGGTATTCTTTACTTCCCTGCAAGGCTGTCTGCAGTTAACATCGAAAGAGATGACAGTGAGGAAACAAGGGAAAAGAAGCGTATGCTTTCAGGTAAAATGAGCGGTATGCTTGTCCTTGACAATGACAGTGACAGTGCGGCGGCTATGGATAAAAGCAAAAAAGCAATTTTTATACCTGTCAGCTTTGACAGTAAAACCGGTGAGGTAAAAGGCAATTTCATAACCCTCAAGCAGCTTGAAAAGCTTGGGGAAATGATGGACTCCATTATAGAAGAGATGGGTAACAGTCTCCACGAAGGCATTATTCCTGCAAGACCTATTTACGGGCCTGACCACGGAGATACCTGTGAGTGGTGCGATTTCAGTCAGGTGTGTCTCAAGGATAAACCAAAGGTACGCTATGCAGAAAAGATGACCCACGATGAATGTATAAGAAAGCTTATGGGAGGTGAAAACGATGGCAAGAAGCTGGACACCGGGACAGAGTGATGCAATAAATGCCCTTGATGGCAGTGTGCTTGTTTCGGCAGCGGCAGGCTCAGGTAAAACGGCAGTTCTTACACAGAGAGTTATAAACAGACTTACCCACAAGGAAAATCCTGTCAGTGCCGACAGACTGCTTATTGTTACCTTCACCAAGGCGGCTGCAAGTGAAATGCGTGAGAGAATAAGCTCTGCTCTTACTGCACTTATAAGAGAAGACCCTACAAATAAAAATCTTATCAATCAGCAGATACTTCTTCCCTCGGCAAAAATCTGCACAATCGACAGCTTCTGTCTTGACCTCGTGAAGGAAAACTTTCAGCACCTTTCTGTTTCACCTGATTTCAGAATAGGCGATGAGGGCGAAATTGCCCTGCTTTCAAAAGAGGCTATGGATATGACAATGGAGCAGCTTTATGTCGGTGATGAGGGCGGTGATTTCAGAAATCTCAACGAGCTTCTTTTCAGCGGCAGAGATGACAGCCACCTTTGTGATATGCTTGAAAAGCTTTATACGGCTTCAATGTCATTTCCCTTCCCTGAAAGATGGCTTGATACTCTTGTGGGCAGCTTTGAAAAGGGTGAAGATATAAAAAAGAGCGTTTACGGTAAGATAGTGCTTGATTATATAAGAAGAGTTCTTGAATATACCAGAGACCTCACCAACAATATGCTTGTGAGTATAGCTGACAACGAGGACCTTCAGAAGGCATATCTCGGCGCACTTTCCTCCGACAGAGCGCAGATTGAATATATACTCGATGCCATTGACAGAGAATGCAGCTGGGATGAAATCAGAAGGGCAATATCAGCATACAAGCCTGACCGTCTCGGCAGGGTACCAAAGGGAATGGGCGAAGATTTTGCAGTTGTTGCCCTTAAAGATAACCGCAAAACAGTGAAAGATGAGCTGAAAGCTCTTGTAACGGTTATGTGCTGCAGTGAAGATGAATATGAAAGCGATATGGAATATCTTCTTCCTATGGTTAAAGCTCTCGTGGGTGCGGTGAAGCTCTACCGCAAGAATTTTGATATTGTGAAAAAGGAAAAGAAAACTGCCGATTTCAGCGATATCACCCATATGGCTATTTCACTTCTTGCCCAGCAGGATGGCGATTCTTGGAAAAGCACACCTCTTGCAGAAAGCCTCAGAGGAAGCTTCTGCGAAATTCTCATAGACGAATACCAGGACACAAATGCGGCTCAGGATATGCTCTTTACGGCAATTTCAGACAATAACCTTTTCAGGGTTGGTGATGTCAAACAGAGCATTTACCGTTTCCGTCAGGCTAACCCGGATATTTTCATATCTCTGAAAAACACCTATGAAGCCTTTGACCGAGAGAAGAAAAGCTATCCCGCAAAAATAATTCTCGGCAACAACTTCAGAAGCCGTAACGGTGTAACGGATATAATCAACTTCCTTTTCTCCCAGATTATGAGTAAGGACTGCGGTGACATAGACTATGGTGACGAAGAAAGACTTGTAGCAAGTGCGGTCTATCCCGATAAAAAAGAACCTGCAACAGAGCTTCACCTTATCGAAACAAGTCAGGCGGACACCTTCTTCGGTAATGTCAGTAACGAGGCTCAGGCAAGACATATAGCAAAGCATATAAAAAAGATGATTGCCGATGGCTATACCGTCAAAGACGGCGACAGCGAAAGACCTGTGCAGTATAAGGATTTTGCAGTGCTTATGCGTGCTACGGGCGGCGGCAAGGGGCTTGAATATGCAGATGTTTTCAGGCAGGAGGGCATACCCTGTTTCACTGAGGTGCCGGGCAAATTCCTGCAGTCAAACGAAATCAGCCTTGTTATAAATATTCTTCGCGTCATTGACAATCCCAAGCAGGATATTCCTCTGCTGAGTGTTATGATGTCTCCCGTTTTCGGCTTCACTGCAGATGAAGTGGCTGAAATGAGACTTCTCGGCAAGCGTGACAGCCTTTACGGCTGTGTGCTGAAAAATGCAGATAATGTAAAAACTGCCGACTTTCTTGAAACAATAAGAGACTGGCGCAACATAAGCGTGTGCCTGCCCGCTAATGAGCTTCTGAGTGAAATATATAATTCTACGGCACTGCCGAGCATATTTGATGCAGTTGACCCGTCAGGCACCAAAAAAGCAAACCTTATGCTTCTTTGCGATTACGCCGTAACCTATGAAAGTCTGGGCTACAGCGGTCTTTCGAGCTTTATAGGGTTTGTTGACAGGTTAAGCTCAAAGCAGCGTGATATTTCGGGCAGCGTCGGTGCTGTCAGCGAAAGCAATTCCGTAAAGATTATGACCATACACAAGTCAAAGGGTCTTGAGTTTCCCGTTTGCTTCATTGCTTCCTGCGCCACGAAATTCAACCGTATGGACGAAAGAGATAATCTTATCATCAGCCAGAAGCAGGGTCTCGGCATAGTCAGACGTGATATTGACACCTTTGAGCAGTACCCGACCTTATGCCATCAGGCAATAAAGCTTTCACTCCGGCAGGATAATATCAGCGAGGAAATGAGAGTGCTTTATGTTGCCATGACAAGAGCCAAGGAAAAGCTTATCATGGTATATGCTGACAAAAATATTGAAAACACTCTGAAAAAGTACGCCGCAAAGGTGCCTGCCATAAGCGACAGGTTTTCTCCTTTTGCTGTTTCAGGCGCATCAGGCTACGGCAAGTGGATTTTATCTTCCCTGCTTCGTCATCCCGATGCAAAGGCTCTTCGTGAGGCGGCGGGAATCAGTGATGATATAGTCCTGAAATGCGATGCAGGTCTCAAGGTTGTTATGACAGATTACTGCGGTGACGGTGAAGCACAGAGAGAGGCAAACTCAAAGGGCAAGGTTGACGGTGAGCTTCTTGAACTGATAAAGGAGCGTGCAACCTTCAGATATAAATACGAGGCGCTTTCAGGTGTTATGACCAAGAGAGCTGCTTCCGAGGCGGATAAAGACTTCATTGACAGAGACTACTTTGCTTCCTCTTCGCCTGCATTCCTGAGTGAGAAAGGTCTCACAGGTGCGGCAAGAGGTGTGGCAACACACACATTTATTCAGTTTGCCGATTATGAGAGAGCAAGGATAAGCGTTAAGGATGAAGTAGACCGTCTTTACGGTAAAGGAATACTTTCCGAGGCTCAGGCAAAGGCAATCAATGTAAGAGCTGCTGAGGTCTTTTTCAAAAGTCCGTTGCTTGAAAGAATACTTGCAAGTGATACGGTTATGCGTGAAAAGAAGTTCACTATAGAGGTCCCCATAAGTGAGATATATGCGGAGCTTTCGGAATATACCGATGAAATGATGATGATTCAGGGTATAGCCGACTGCGCTTTTGTTGAAGATGGCAAGCTTGTGGTTGTGGACTATAAAACCGACTCTCTTGCCACGGAGCAGGAATTTATAGACAAATACTCCTCACAGGTGCTTTTATATAAAAAAGCTCTTGCACTTTGCACAGGATATGAGGTAAAAGAAACGCTTCTGTATTCCTTTAATTTAGGCAAAGAAATAGCCGTAAAATAACAAATAAAAAAATAATTAAAGAAATTTCAAAAAAATGTTGATTTTTGATTTAGTGTGTGATACAATACTATCCGTTAAATAATGTAAAGAACCGAAATGAGGTGAAATCAATGCAGAAGGATATTCATCCTAAGTACGAACAGACACATGTAAGATGCGCTTGCGGCGCTGTTATTGAAACAGGCTCAACAAAGAAAGATTTGCGTGTAGATATTTGCTCAAACTGCCATCCTTTCTTCACAGGTAAGCAGAAGCTCGTTGATACAGGCGGACGTGTTGACAGATTCAACAAGCGTTTCAATCTTGCAAAGAACAAATAAGTTTCTCAAAAAAGTAGACGGTACAACAGAAAGTGCCGTCTTATTTTCATTTAAGTTGATGATATATAATCAGGGAGGTGCTGAGAATTGTCGAGTTACAAAACAATAAAAAATGAAAGCAGTGACGAATTCATAGAAAAAAAGTCACGCTTTATAGGTTATGTACGCCCGGTTAAAACTCAGCAGGAGGCTCTTGATTTTATATCTGAAATCAAAACCAAGCATTGGGATGCTACCCATAATGTTTACGCTTATGTGCTTCGTGAGGGCGGAATAAGACGCTTCAGTGATGACGGAGAGCCACAGGGTACTGCAGGTATTCCGTCACTTGATGTGCTTCTGAAAGAGAATGTCACAGACTGCTGCGTAGTTGTTACCCGTTATTTCGGCGGTATAATGCTGGGTGCAGGCGGACTGGTGAGAGCTTATTCACACGGTGCAAAAATTGCCCTTACGGCAGGCGGCATTATAACTATGTCCCTTTGCAAAATTGTCAGGGTGAAAAGTGACTATAATTTCTATGGCAGGCTTGTACCTCTCATATGCGAAGAGGGCGGTATTGTGGAAGATACACAGTTTACGGATAATGTGGAAGTTACCTTCAGAATTCCCGAGGATAAGGTTGCTCATTTTGAAAGCAGGCTCGTTGATGTTTCCTGCGGCAAAATCCACAGTGAAGTCATAGATGAAAAATACTGCGAAACATAAACAATTTCTTTTATAAATTTTAAGGGGAAAAATGGCGTTTTTGCGTATAAATATATAGAAATCCTTAAAAGGGGTGAAACTATGTCTGATATAAGGCTCAGAACATTGGAAAATGAGAGAAAGACTATAAGCGAATACGGCTTTTTGTGTGAAAACACAAGAGGCAGACTTGTCCCTGAGGCTGAATGTCCCGTAAGAACGGCTTTTCAGAGAGACCGTGACAGAATTATTCACTGCAGTGCTTTCCGCCGTCTTAAGCATAAGACACAGGTTTTCCTTTCTCCTGATTCGGACCATTACAGAACGAGACTTACTCACACCCTTGAGGTGTCACAGATAGCAAGAACAATTGCTATGGGTCTGGGACTTAACGAAACACTGACGGAGGCTATTGCTTTAGGTCACGATTTAGGTCACACTCCTTTCGGCCATGCAGGGGAGAGAGCTCTTAACGAGGTGTTCCCCGAAGGCTTTAAGCACTATCAGCAAAGTCTCAGAGTTGTAGATTTTCTTGAGGATAAGGGCAAGGGCCTCAATCTCACCTATGAGGTCAGAAACGGCATTGTGTGCCACACGAGAGGCGAAGAGGCATGCACTCTCGAAGGAAGAATAGTAAAGCTTGCAGATAAAATTGCCTACATCAACCACGATATTGACGATGCCATAAGAGGCGGAGTTATAAGCGAGGGCAATATCCCCGTTGAGGCAAGACGCTATCTCGGTGAAACAAAAAGCCAGAGAATTAACACCCTTGTTATGTCCGCCATAAACAATACGGTTGACACAGTCTGCCTTGACAGTGATGTGCAGAGTGCCTTTGATATACTCCACGATTTTATGTTTGACAGGGTTTATACCAATCCCGTCTGCAAGGGTGAGGAAAGCAAGGCTATTGCTCTGATACAGAAGCTTTATGAGTTTTTCAGGGCTCATCCGGACGAGCTTCCAAATGAATATATAGCAATTGCATGGAAAGACGGCGCAGAGCGTGCCGCTGCGGACTACATAGCAGGAATGACAGACGGCTATGCACTTAAGGTTTTCAGTGACTATTTTATTCCAAGCGGTTGGAACGGATGAAACGAATTCGAAATGCGGAATTCGGAATTCGGAATCGCGGGTGAGTTCACTCGAGGAAACAACTCTTTTCCCGCCGAGGGAGATTGAGCTAAATAAGAGCTTGTGGAGGCTGGTAAGATGCAACATAATATTGAATTCTGGACTGCGTTGGACGAATTGGTAAGCAATTCAGAAATTGTAATCGACAGACCTAAGGGAACTTCGCATCCCAAGTATCCCGATTTTATTTATCGAGTAGATTATGGATATTTGAAGGATACATCCTCTATGGACGGTGCAGGAATAGATGTGTGGTTAGGCAGTGGCGAAAAAAAGGTTGATGCAATAATGTGCATTGTTGATTTGAAGAAAAAAGATTCAGAAATTAAAATATTAATTGGATGCACAGAAGAAGAAAAGTCAATCGTATACCAAACGCACAACGAAACACAGTTTATGAAAGGCGTTTTAATACGCAGAAAACTTCCATTTACCTCCTCTGCGGGTAAAAACTAACCAATAACGGAATGTCGGACGCAATTCCGAATTCCGCATTCCGAATTCCGAATTTGAAAGGCGGTGATTTTATGGCAGGCAGATTTCCTGATGAATTTCTCACTGAGCTGAGAATGAGATGTGACATTGAGCAGACAATTTCAATGTATACTCCTCTTAAAAGACGCGGAAAAAATCTTGTGGGACTTTGCCCCTTCCATAATGAAAAAACACCGTCGTTTACAGTTTATCCCGATTCACAGAGCTTTTACTGCTTCGGTTGCGGTGCAGGCGGTGAGGTTATCAGCTTCATAAGACGTGCCGAAAATCTCGATTTTGCCGAGGCTGTGCGCTATCTCTGTGACAAAGCCGGAATGGTTATGCCCTCAGAGGGTTATGACAACTCCATGGCTGAAAAAAGAAAGAGAATGTATGAGATAAACAAGGAAGCCGCAAGGTTTTTCAACTCCTGCCTTTTCAGCGAAGACGGCAAGGAGGGTCTTGAATATTTCAAGGCAAGAGGTATGAAAAAGAGTACCATCACCCGTTTCGGTCTGGGTTATGCGCCAAACAAATGGGATGCTCTTCTCAGGCATATGCGTGAAAAGGGCTATTCGTGGGAAGAACTCTATGAAGCAAATCTTGCCAATAAAAGTGAAAAAGAGGGCAAGGTACGCTTCTATGATGCCTTCAGAAACAGAGTTATGGTTCCCATTATTGACGTACGGGGTAATGTAGTGGCTTTTGGCGGCAGAGTACTTGACGACAGTAAGCCTAAATATATCAACTCCTCCGACACTCTTGTTTATAAAAAGAGCCTTGGTGTTTTCGGACTTAACTTTGCTAAAAACTCAGGCGAAAAAAGTCTTGTTTTAGTTGAAGGCTATATGGATGCAATTACACTTCATCAGGCAGGCTTCACCAATGTTATTGCCTGTCTCGGTACTGCCTTCACAGGCGAAATGGCGCATTTGCTGGCACGCTATGCAGATGAAATTCTGCTGTGCTATGACAACGACGAAGCAGGTCAGAAGGCAACCTCAAGAGCTTTAGGTGTACTCAATTCAATTGGTATGAAGGTGCGTGTTGTTCATCTCAGCGGCGGCAAGGATCCTGACGAGATACTGAGAAAATACGGCCCTGAAAGAATAAAAAATCTTATTGACGGTGCGGCAAACGATATTGAGTTTGAGCTGCTCAGAGCAAGAAAAGACCTTGACCTTACGAGCAGTGACGGCAAGATGAAATATCTTGATGCGGCAGCGGAAATACTTGCTAAAACGAAAAACAAAATAGCTCAGGATATTTATTCCTCACGCCTTAGTGAAGAGCTGAATGTAGATAAAAAATCAATTCTCACAAGAATTGAGCAGATAGGCAGAAAAACTGCCAGAATCGAAAACAAAAACCGCTTCAAAAATATTCAGCAGACTGCTATGAGTGAAAACGCAAAGGCGGCACTGCAGAATTCCACGAATATTAAGGTAATAAAAGCGGAAGAATTATTTATAGCGTGCATTTTTTATAATCCCGATTTTATGCGGCATATCGGCGATGCAATAACCCCCGAGGATTTCTCTGTCAGCGATAACAGAGCAATATTCACTGCCGTTAAAGACAGAATAGAAGAAGGGGAGAGCCTTGAGTTTACCTTCTTTTCACAGAGCCTCACACCTGAGCAGATGAGTGCTTTTGTGAGAATAACAAAGAAAAACGAAAATCTTTCCTCAACCTTCAAAACCTGCACAGACTGTATTGATGTAATCAGGCAGGGTCGTGAAAACGGTGCAAAGCCTACGGCTGCAACTATGAGCGATGAAGAATTTTTAAAGCTTTTCAATAAAAAAAGCACAAATAATTGATAAAACCTATTGCTGAAAACCAGATAATAGATTATAATAAACCAAACGGAAAGGCAAGGATGTAATATTATGGATAATCACGAGAAGGAATCACTCTTAAAGGCACTTATCGACAGAGGCGTTGCAAACGGCAAAATCAATTCATCCGAAATTGATGCGGTTATCGTTGAAGCTGATGTTGATATGGAAAAAATGGATGAAATATATTCAAAGCTTGAAAGTAAAGGCGTTGAAATTATAGACGACTTCAGCGGTGATTCACTTGACGATATCACTGTTGATATTGATATGCCCAAGGATTATGACAGTGTATCGGTTTCAGCCGTTGATGCTAAAAGTGTTATCGATGACCCCGTCAAGGTTTATCTCAAAGATATCGGCAGAGTACCCCTGCTGTCACCTGAAGAGGAAATCGAGCTTGCTATAAGAATTGAAAACAACGATAAGGAAGCTAAGGAAATCCTCACAAAGGCTAACCTGCGTCTTGTTGTAAGTATTGCAAAGAAATATGTGGGCAGAGGTATGATGTTCCTTGACCTTATCCAGGAGGGTAACCTTGGTCTTATCAAGGCTGTTGACAAGTTTGACCACTCAAAGGGCTTTAAGTACTCAACCTATGCTACATGGTGGATAAGACAGTCAATCACAAGAGCTATTGCAGACCAGGGCAGAACTATCCGTATCCCCGTTCATATGGTTGAAACCATCAACAAGGTAAAAAAGGCAAGCAATATGCTGCTTCACCGTGACGGCAAAGAGCCTACTCCCGAGGATATTGCAAAGGAGCTTGGTCTGAGTGTTGATAAGGTGCGCGAAATTCTCCGCATTTCACAGGAGCCTGTTTCCCTTGAAACTCCCATCGGTGAGGAGGAGGACAGCCATCTTGGCGACTTCATTCCCGATGAAGATGCACTTTCACCTGCTGATGCTGCAGCAATGACTTTCCTCAAGGCAAAGGTAAACGAGGTTCTCGAAACACTCACTCCCAGAGAAGCCGAAGTTCTGCGCCTTCGTTTCGGTCTCGGTGAGGGTACTCCTCAGACTCTCGAAGAGGTTGGTAAGGCATTCAATGTAACAAGAGAGCGTATCAGACAGATTGAAGCAAAGGCTCTTCGCAAGCTTCGTCACCCCAGCAGAAGCAAGCATCTCAAGGATTTATAATTCACACAATCAAGGGGCTGTCCTTTCAAGGGACAGCCTTTTTCATTATATATATGCTTTTTATGGGTACCCTATGTTGTAGAATAAGGCGCATTTTGTGCAATATCAATAAAATGTTCAGCTTGAATTTGTTTAAAATGAGCAAGTATACAAATTTATCTGAGAAATAAAAAAATATTGACAAAATGAGGCTCTTGAGCTATAATATTTTGGCATGCGATTATAAGCATACAATAATTTTAAAAGAAAGGAGTTGCTACGATTGCCTACCTTTAACCAGTTAGTTCGCAGCGGTAGAGAAACACTCGTTAAGAAGCCTAAGGCTCCTGCTCTTCTCAAGGGTCTCAACTCAAAGAAGAACGTGATGACTGACCACAGCTCACCTCAGAAGCGTGGCGTTTGCACAGCAGTTAAGACAGCTACACCGAAAAAGCCGAACTCAGCTCTTCGTAAGATCGCCAGAGTACGTCTTACAAACGGCATTGAAGGGTCAGCTTATATCCCCGGCGTAGGTCACAACCTTCAGGAACACTCAGTAGTTCTCATCAGAGGCGGCCGTGTTAAGGACCTTCCCGGTGTTCGTTACCACATCGTTCGCGGTACACTTGATACCCAGGGCGTTAACGGAAGAATGCAGTCCCGTTCAAAATACGGTGCAAAGCGTCCTAAGGCAGCCAAGAAATAATTCAGCAAAAGTTCTGAATTAAAACCATTTTTTTAAAATTCCGTAGTCAGACGGAAAAACTATGAATTGACAAATCTTCTTGCAGGCAGGCTTATTTATAAGTCTTAGCGAGAGTGTATATAGATATATATGCCTCTCATTTGGTGCCGACGGGAATTTGTCACTCGAGTACCTATGATATCATTACTATGAAGGAGGGAAGCGCAGTGCCAAGAAGAGGCCAGATCGCAAAACGTGATGTTTTGCCGGATCCGCTTTACAATTCAAAGCTTGTAACACGTCTTATCAACAGTGTTATGTACGATGGTAAAAAGGGTGTCGCTCAGAAGATTGTATACGACGCTTTTGACATCATCAGAGAAAAAACAGGTAAGGAACCCCTCGAGGTTTTTGAAGCAGCAATGGAAAATGTTATGCCCTTGCTCGAAGTTAAGGCTCGCCGTGTAGGTGGTTCAACTTACCAGGTACCCATGGATGTTCGTCCCGAAAGAAGACAGACACTGGGTCTTCGTTGGATCACACTCTACAGCCGTCAGCGTTCAGAAAGAACAATGAAGGAAAGACTTGCCAACGAAATCATTGATGCTACCAACGAAACAGGTTCAGCATTCAAGAAGCGTGAAGATACCCATAAGATGGCAGAAGCTAACAAGGCTTTCGCACATTTCAGATGGTAATAACCTTATTCGCTTAATTTCTAATAGGAGGATAAAATTATGCCCAGAAAGGTATCTCTTGAAAAAACAAGAAATATTGGTATTATGGCTCATATCGACGCCGGTAAGACAACTACCTCAGAGAGAATTCTCTATTACACAGGCGTTAACCATAAGATTGGTGAAACCCACGACGGTTCAGCAACTATGGACTGGATGGCTCAGGAGCAGGAAAGAGGTATTACAATTACTTCAGCTGCTACCACATGCTTCTGGAAAGAGCACCGTATCAATATTATCGACACTCCGGGCCACGTTGACTTCACAGTTGAAGTTCAGCGTTCACTCCGTGTACTTGACGGTTCAGTAACCGTTCTTTGTGCTAAGGGTGGCGTTGAGCCTCAGTCTGAAACAGTTTGGCGTCAGGCTGACGAGTATAAAGTACCCCGTATGATCTATGTAAACAAGATGGACATTATGGGTGCAGACTTCTATCGTGTTCTCAAGATGATCAAGGAGCGTTTCAACTGCAATGCAGTACCCGTACAGCTCCCCATCGGTTCAGAGAGCGATTTCAAAGGTATTGTTGACCTTGTAAACAACAATGCTATTGTTTATTACGACGACCTCGGTAAAGATGTAAGAGTGGAAGAAATTCCTGAAGATATGAAGGATCTTGCTGAAGAGTACCGTCAGAATCTCATCGAAGCAGTTTGCGAAATGGATGAGGCTCTTATGGAAAAATACTTCGAAGGCGAAGAACCCACAGTAGCTGAGATGAAGAAGATCATCCGTCAGGCAACTATTTCAAACGATATGGTTCCTGTTTGCTGCGGTACTTCATACCGTAACAAGGGTGTTCAGCCCCTTCTCGACAACATTGTGGACTATATGCCTGCTCCCACAGACATCGAAGCTATCAAGGGCGTTAACCCCGATACAGAAGAAGAGGAAGTAAGACATTCATCAGATGATGAACCCTTTGCTGCTCTTGCTTTCAAGATTGCTACCGACCCCTTCGTTGGTAAGCTCTGCTTCTTCCGTGTATATTCGGGTACAGTTGAAGCCGGTACAACCGTTTACAACTCAGTTAAGGACAACAGAGAAAGACTCGGTCGTATCCTTCAGATGCACGCTAACCACAGAGAAGACATTGATGTCGTATATTCAGGTGATATCGCTGCTACAGTTGGTCTTAAGAACACAACTACAGGTGATACACTCTGCGATCAGAAGAATCCCATTATTCTTGAATCAATGAACTTCCCCGAGCCTGTTATCCGTGTAGCTATCGAGCCTAAAACAAAGGCAGGTCAGGAAAAGATGGGTATCGGCCTTCAGAAGCTTGCTGAAGAAGACCCCACATTCCGTTGCTACACAGACGAAGAAACAGGTCAGACCATCATCGCAGGTATGGGTGAACTTCATCTTGAAATCATCGTTGACAGACTTCTTCGTGAATTCAAGGTTGAAGCTAACGTAGGTAAGCCTCAGGTTGCTTACAGAGAAACCATCCGCGCTGCTGCTTCTTCAGATACAAAGTACGCTCGTCAGTCAGGTGGTAAGGGTCAGTACGGTCACGTTAAGATCAACATCGAACCCAACCCCGACAAGGGATATGAGTTTGTTAACAACATCGTCGGCGGTGCTATTCCCAAGGAATACATCGGACCCGTTGATGCAGGTATCCAGGGCGCTATGCAGTCAGGCGTTATCGCAGGCTACAGCATGGTTGACGTAAAGGTAACTCTTTACGACGGTTCATACCATGAAGTCGACTCATCAGAAATGGCATTCAAGATTGCAGGTTCAATGGCATTCAAGGATGCTGCTAAGAAGGCAAGCCCCGTACTTCTCGAGCCCATCATGAAGGTTGTAGTTATTACTCCCGAAGATTATATGGGCGACGTTATCGGCGACCTTAACTCACGCCGTGGCGAAATTCAGGGCTTCGAAGACCGTACAGGTGTTAAGCAGATCAATGCAAGAGTACCTCTTGCTGAGATGTTCGGTTACGCTACCGACCTTCGTTCAAAGACACAGGGTCGTGGTCAGTATGTAATGGAACCCGACGGTTATAAAGAAGTTCCCAAGTCAATTGCAGAGTCAATTGTTACAGAAAGAAGCAAGAGAGACTAATTTTTTCTTAAAAAGGTCTTGAAATTCTCTCATATTCTTGATAGAATATAAATAATGTAGCCCAGCTACACCCAAAATAAAATTAATTGCTAATATTAAGGAGGAGATTCCAATGGCAAAAGCAAAATTTGAAAGAACCAAGCCCCACGTTAACATTGGTACAATCGGCCACGTTGACCACGGTAAGACAACCCTTACAGCAGCTATCACAAAGACACTCGCTATGAAGGGTGGCGCAGACTTCATCGATTACGCTAACATCGATAAGGCTCCCGAAGAAAGAGAAAGAGGTATCACAATCAACACAGCTCACGTTGAGTACGAGACAGAATCACGTCACTATGCTCACGTTGACTGCCCGGGCCACGCCGACTACATCAAGAACATGATCACAGGTGCTGCACAGATGGACGGTGCTATCCTTGTTATCGCTTCAACAGACGGCCCCATGGCTCAGACAAAAGAACACCTTCTTCTTGCTCGTCAGGTTGGTGTTCCCTACATCATCGTATTCATGAACAAGGTTGACCAGGTTGACGACGAAGAACTTCTTGAACTCGTTGAAATGGAAATCCGTGAGACTCTTGACGAATATGAATTCCCCGGCGATGATACACCCATCATCAAGGGTTCAGCTCTCAAGGCTCTCGAATATGCAGGCGGCGACGTAAACGCTCCCGAACTTGCTCCCATCTGGGAACTCATGGATGCAGTTGACAGCTACATCCCCACACCCGATCGTAAGGCAGACCTTCCCTTCCTTATGCCCGTAGAAGACGTATTCACAATCACAGGTCGTGGTACTGTTGCTACAGGTAGAGTTGAAAGAGGTCAGCTCAAGACTGGTGAAGAACTTGAAATCGTTGGTCTTACTGAAGAAAAGAGAAAGACTGTTTGCACAGGTATCGAAATGTTCAGAAAGATCCTTGACTACGCAGAGGCAGGCGACAACATCGGTGCTCTTCTTCGTGGTATCCAGAGAACTGAAATTGAACGTGGTCAGGTTCTTGCTAAGCCCGGTTCAATTCACCCCCACACAAAGTTCCGCGGTCAGGTTTACGTTCTTAATAAGGATGAAGGCGGCCGTCACACACCTTTCTTCAACAACTATCGTCCTCAGTTCTACTTCAGAACAACTGACGTTACAGGTACAATTTCACTTCCCGAAGGCACAGAAATGTGCATGCCCGGTGATAACGTTGAAATGGATGTTACACTTATCACAGAAATCGCTATCGAAGAAGGTCTTCGTTTCGCTATCCGTGAAGGTGGCCGTACTGTTGGTTCAGGCGTTGTTACAGCTATCAACGAATAATTGGTGCTTTCATAACACAAAATCAGACTCTCACTCAGGTGGGAGTCTTTTTTCGGGATAAATTATTTAAAAATCTTGCATTTAATCATTGACAAAGTGCAAGACTTATGATATACTCATTCATACCGCATGTAAAAGGCGGCGTGGTTTGTCATGCCAAAAAGATAGAAATATCTGCCTCAAATCAGCGAGTCCATAATAAAGGAAGGAAAGAAAAATGTACGCAATTATCGAAACAGGCGGCAAGCAGTACAAGGTTGAAGCAGGCGATACACTCTTCATCGAAAAGCTTGACGTAGAAGCAGACTCCGAAGTTACCTTTGACAAGGTTATCGCAGTTGGCGCTGACGACGGCATCAAGGTTGGTGCTCCCTATGTTGACGGCGCAACAGTAACAGCAAAGGCAATCAAGAACGGTAAGGGTAAGAAAATCACAGTATTTACTTACAAGCCCAAGAAGAATGCTAAGCGTAAGATGGGTCACAGACAGCCCTACACAAAGGTTGAAATTTCAGCTATCAACGCTTAAGTTATGACGAAGGTAGTTTTTTACAAAAAGGATGAAAAGCTTACGGGCTTTCTTATGACAGACCACAGCGGATATGACGACGAGGGCTACGATATTGTTTGCGCAAGCGTTTCCTCGGCAGCGTACCTGACAGCTAATACCTTAACGGAAGTCGTTGGTGCGAAGGCTGACATTGAGGTCAGAGAAGCCTATTTCAGGTTTATTCTTGAAGATAAGTTTGCCGAAGCAGAAAGTCATCTGAAGGGTTTAAAACTTCATCTCGAATCACTTGCAGGGGACTATAGTGAATATATTTCCTGCAAAACAGAAACTGTTTAAGAATAATACGGAGGTGTAACAAATGCTTAAGATAAATATCCAGTTATTTGCTCACAAAAAAGGTATGGGTTCAACCCGTAACGGTCGTGACTCTGAATCAAAGAGACTTGGTGTTAAGCGTGCAGACGGTCAGTTCGTTCTTGCAGGCAACATCCTTGTAAAGCAGCGTGGTACTCACATCCATCCCGGTAACAACGTTGGCAGAGGTTCAGACGATTCACTTTTCGCTCTTATTGACGGTAAGGTTAAGTTTGAGCGTATGGGCAAGGATCGCAAAAAGGTTAGCGTTTACGCAATCGAACAGTAATGTACATTTAAAGCTACTGCAGCTGATGCGGTAGCTTTTTTCTTTTGGTGCGCGGGGACGAGAACAACATCGCGTTTTGGTTACTTTTGGGCGACAGCAAAAGTAACGCCTGCCCGGCGAGGGCGTATAATTTCAGTAAGCTGCAGAGGCGGGCGGCTCCATTAAATCGCAAAGCGATTTACAGCGATAGTATCGCTGAGGCGAAGCCGAAGGCTTCGCCTATGGAGCCGCCGCACCGATTAAATTTGCTGTTGAATTTTAAATGTCAATAATATATAATTACTGTATAAGTTAAGTAAAAAGGTGTGTTTATCTGTGCTTGATAAGATTAAAAATAAAAAATTATACTCTTATTTTGAATATGTGAATGAGCCATGGGGAAAGCTGTTTTATCTGTGCGCGTGGAAACAGTTGCCCGAATTGAAGAATAAAAAGATTTTGGACTTTGGCAGTTGATTTGGTATTACAGCGGAACATTTATCAAAAAGCAATGAAGTTATTGCTGTTGAGCCGTCAAAAGATATGATAAAAATAGGCTGTAAGAAAGATATTAGTTATGAGCAAATTGTTGGTGGATTGGAGGAATTGAAGCAATTTGCAGATGAAACCTTCGATTGCGTAATTTGTCATAATGTTTTTGAATATGTTGATGATAGAAATATAATTCTAAAAGAATTCGCTCGCGTATTAAAAAGAGATGGCTTTCTTTCAGTTATAAAACATAATAAAGCAGGCAGGATAATGCAAAAGGCTGTCTTTGACTATGACATAAACGCAGTAAAAGCTTTATTGAACGGTGACAGTAATACATCTAAAAACTTTGGCGAAATTAAGCATTATGAAGATAATGCTTTGCAGGTAAGCGGTTTTCAGATTGAGAAAAACTATGGTATATGTGCTTTTTACGGCTTGCAAGATAATAAAATCAAATTTCAAAGGGATTGGCTTGATACGATGTTGGAAATAGAACTTTCTGTTTCAGAACGCGAGGACTTTCGAAGTATAGCTTTCTTTCATCATCTTATATTAAGAAAATGAAACTTAAATAAAAAAGGACGGTTCACACCGTCCTTTAAATATAACTGATTATTTAATCTTAGGCAGGCTTGCAGCAGCAACTGACTGGCCTACACGTCTTGAATTTTCATCGGGAATGTGGAGCTGAATTTTCTTTGCAAGCTCGGGGAATTCCTTATCGAGTACTTCCTGAGTGCGCTCAAGAAGGATTACGCCGCCTTCACCTGAGGTAACTCTGCCCATGATGATAACATGCTTGATATCGTAGAATTCGGTGTAATATGCAATAGCATAGCCGAAATACGCACCGATTGTGTCATAAATATCTGCTGCTCTCTGGTCGCCCTCTTTCATAAGATTCTGCACAACCTTGAGTTTTTCAGCAGGTGAAAGGCTTTCGTCAAGCTCAATTCCTGCAGCGGGGGCAAGCTTTATTACGCTGTCCTGTGAGAAATATTTAACACCGCAGCCGTAGTCGCCTGACCACTCGTCAACCATTGAATCTTCGTTATAGTCAACGGGTACGAAAGCAAGCTCGTTGAGCCAACCTGTAATGTTGCCTTCGGGGTCGATGTAACCGCCGGCTTCACTGGTACCCATAGCAACACCGAGAACGCTGTCGTCATTAAGGTCCATAGCACCTGCAAGAGCAGTAACGTCACCGTCATTTGCAACCTCGATGGGGATGTTCTCACCGATTTCTTTTGCAATGTCAAGGTACATATTCTTAACTCTCTTTTCGCAGTCTTCGTCACTTACCTTAATGAAAAGGGAAGCCGCCATAATGCGGTTGTTTACATAAATACCTGCTGAAGAAACGCCGATAGCGTCAACTCTGGGCATCTTTGAAGCGGCTGTTTTCATTGCTTCAAGAATACCCTGATAATGATATTCGGGATCGGAGTTGAGCTTGGGGAACCATACAACTTCTTCAGAATATACGCTTTCACCGTCGATAACTGCGCTTACCTTACGGTCACTTCCGCCTGCATCGAAACCGATACGGCAACCGTCAAGGTGTCTGCCGATGGGGGCAGCCGATGATTTATCCTCGGGAGCATTTTCAAGAGCGCACAGTTCAACAACAAAGTCTTTTTCATATGTTTTTTTCATATGACCTACATCAAACGCACGAAGACCTGTGGGTGTATAGGCTTCTTTGATTTTCTGACCTACAATGTCAGCGCCTGCGATAACAAGCTTATATGCACCTGCCACCCAGACAAGTGACTTGGCAATACGCTCAACGAACTTGAAGTTTTCCTCATCGTGTCCTGTACCTTCAGGGAAAATTCTTGTTTTATATGTGGTTGTGTAGCCGTCATTTCTTTCAGCGGCGATAATGATGTCCTGACCGTTTTCCTTGGTTGCTTCGCGCATTTCGCGTACAACGAGAGCTAAAGGCTGAAAACCGGGGTCGAGTTTTGCTTTGACTTTAAGATTCATATTTTATTTTACCTCCAATAATGGTTTTTTCTACATTGAATTCACTGTCGGTGATGATAATGTCAGCGTCCTTGCCGATGTCAAGTGAGCCTTTGGTTTTATCAATACCGAGAGTAGTTGCAACATTGAGAGATGCGCAGTTTACGCACTCGTTGAGGGGGATGTTTGAGTTGGTATATACATTCCATACACCCTTGTTAAGACGCAGTACACTGCCGGCAACGGTACCGTCTTCAAGGCGGCAGACAATACCGCGGTAGATAATCTTTGCACCGCCGAGAGTATATTCACCTTCGGGGAGACCGCCTGCAGGCAAGCAGTCTGTGATAAAGCAGAGCTTTCTGCCCTTGAGCTTGTAGAGCATATCATAAAGACTTGCATCAACATGGAAGGTGTCAACAATAAGCTCACAGCTCACATCGCTGTTCATAGCAGCAGTTACAACACCGGGGGCTCTGTGGGCAAGAGGTGTCATAGCGTTGAAAAGGTGAGTTACGTGCTTAACGCCCGCATTTACACTTGCCATAGCAGTTTCATAGTCTGCTGAGGTGTGACCCATTGAGATAACCACATCAGTATCTCTTGTGATTTCACGGATAGCTGCGAAGTCGTTTTCGTCAGTTTCGGGAGCAAGAGTAATTGTCTTGATAATATCGGCGTACTCCTTGACGAAAGCTGCGTCGGGCTTGAGTATGTATTTTGCATCCTGAGCGCCTTTTTTGCTTTCGGAGATAAAGGGACCTTCAGCGTGACAGCCTAAGATAACACTTCCGTCCCAGTCCTTGCTTTCTTCTTTGAGGCTGCGGCACACTTCAAGAGCCTTGCGAATAACCTTCATATCCACCGTCATAGTTGTGGGCAGATAGCCCGTAACACCGTTAGCGAGAAGTCCTTTTGAAATGATGCGGATGCTTTCTTCTTCACCGTCGCAGACATCCTTGCCAAGATAGCCGTGAATGTGCATATCAATAAGACCGGGTGCTACGTAGCCGCCCTTAGCATCAATAACTTCAGCATCTGCGGGTACACTGCCGAGGGGGACAATGCCTTCAATAACAGAAGAATACAGCAAAGCTGAGCCTTCAACAATTCTGTCTTTGAGTATGATTTTGCCACCAATAATTGCTTTCATTTGTTTATCACTTCCTGATAAGTAATATATAAACAATTTTATCAAAATAAAGATTAAATTGCAAGAGGTTAGAGGGAATATATAACAAAAAAAGACAGCGGTCAACTGTCTTTTGATGCGATGATTATGTATGCGAATTCGGTTTCTTCTGTTTTCTCAAAGGTGAGACCGGATTTTTTGATGCACTTGATGATAACTTCGGGGCTGTCGGGATAAATCTTTACTTGCCTTGTGCCGTAATCAATGATATCACTCTGATTTTTGTCTATGGAAAGCACAAACCTGCCACCGTCTGAAAGCAGTGAAGCAATTTTAAGGATGGCATTTTCCTTATTCTTGATGTGCATAAATGTCAGACTGGAATATATAACATCAAATTTTGCCGCAAAATTATAAGTCATAAAGTCGCCGAGAACATAACTAATATTGCTATGACCTGAAAGATTTTCTTTAGCGCGTGCAATTGTTTTCGGAGAAATGTCTATACCCGTAACACTGCCGAAGAGGGGAGCGATGCGACCTGTCAGTCTGCCTGTACCCATGCCGATTTCAAGGGCATTTTTGCTTTTATCGGCAGAAAGGGAGCTGATGAAAGTTTCGCCGTCCCATTTGTTCATATATTCCTGCATCATTCTTGATTCATTAAACGGGTCATTGTTTTCGTCTATGAGTTTGTCATAGTGGGTGATAAGGTCGGTCATGGTTGCCTCCGGAAATTCAAGGTTTTTTGTCTTTTTATAAACAATAGCTGAAATAACAACAAGCACTGCCATTATTGCGATTACATATTCAGCCGGAAGCAACAGATTATCTATAACCTCATAAGCAAGAGCATAGGGATACAAAATCATTGCAACAGGAAAGGATATGAGCCACATAAATACAGATGTGTGATCAAACATAAGAAACTCCGTAGCCGGTATAACCATGGGCACACAAACTACGATAAGTGCTGAATAGTATAAGTATTTATAACCGTAACGCTTGCTGAAATAAGATATTAATATCAAGCCTGAAGAAACCACAAAGGGTATTGAACAGGCAATGATGTAAAGTTCATACCCGATTGAGTTGAGGAAGCTGTTATTTAAGAACCAACAGAAAGGATCTGCGGCAATAAGAAAACCTATCAACCACAGCAGGTATAGCGGGATAAAACCTAAAATAATTTGTTTGGTTTTTGAGAGTGTTTTTTTCATATAATCACCTCTGACCGCATTATATCACCTGAGCCTTCAAAAATCAAGGCAAAGCCTTGCATGCAATCCGTCGCAGACGGAATGTAATCACAACAAAGTTGTGGATGTAATCCTTTCGCAGAAAGGTATGTAATCAATCCGAAGGAGAAAAAATGCAAGGCTTACACTTTGATGACATACCATTCGCAAAGCGAATGGATTACATACGCCTGACGGCGATTACATATCAATCCTTCGGATTGAATAAAAAAAGACAAGCCAAAAGACTTGTCTTTTTTTGGCCCGCTCGAAGGGATTTTGTCCCGCGCTGCCGCGCTATCGCCTCGCGTTGCTCGTTGCCACGTCGGCGAAAACAGTCCACCGGACTGTTTTCTTCCGCTTCGCTCCCTCCTTGTTCGAATCCCTTCGTTGATAATAACTAAAAAAATAAACGGCACCTGAAGGCACCGTTATTTTTTTGGCCCGCTCGAAGGGATTCGAACCCCCGTTCTTCAGAATCGGAATCTGCTGCGTTATCCAACTGCGCCACGAGCGGATATGAAACTTTTACGCTTATCAATTTTTTAACGGCTGCTGCCAAGGGACAACAGCCGTCATTTGCTTTTTTATTCGGCTAAAGCTCTTTCAAGCCAAATCTTGCCGATATCCATTGCTGCATAAAGACCTTTCTTTTCAGTCTTCTGCGCAATTCTGTCATGGGGACGAACGTTGGGGTCTGTGTTGATGAGCTGTACGCCAACCCTGTCAGCCACCTGAAGACCGTCAACATCCTTTGTTGAAAGAATCTGGAACATAACAACAAACTTGTCACTCATGTTGCCGTAGTAAATTGTGTTACCTTTGCGAACGAGAGGCTTGTCTTTGTATGTGAGAAATTCATTTTTCTTTTTTGCTGCCATAGCGTATCCTCCTGTGAAAATCAGTCACCGAGGTAGTTTTTAACAAGCTCCTGAAGAAGCTCATCTCTGTCTACCTTTCTTATGAGACTGCGTGCGTTGTTGTGTGTTGTGATGTAAGTCGGGTCCTCTGAGAGAATGTAGCCGACTATCTGGTTGATGGGGTTATATCCCTTTTCCTTCAAGGCATCATAAACCTGAGTGAGAACCATTCTCATTTCCTCGGGTGAACCTTTCTGAATTTTAAATCTGATGGTTTCGTCGATCATACTGCGACCCTCCAATACAAAACTGAATTAAATGCAAAATATATTATATAACATTTTAAATTATAAAACAATGGGAAAACGAAAAAAAATATAAAGATTTTATTACATTATGGTGTGTTTTGAGTGAAATTTTGATTTTTTTCGGTCTTTTTCATAGATACACAAAGAATATAAAATATTTTATTCATTTATACTATTTGCAATTGCGGCATAATATGATACAATATATGCAAAGTAAACAGATATTATATTTTGTTAAAAGGTGGTATTCATTATGAGACTGCTCAGTTCAGATGAAATGAAACAGGTGGAACAGTACACTGCAAAATACGGTCTGTCATATCAGCGTATGATGGAAAACGCAGGTGCTGCCTGTGCAAGAAACATCAGAAACGAAATTGAAAAAGAAAAAAGCCTCAAGCGTAATGTTGCTGTTGTTTGCGGCAAGGGTAACAACGGCGGTGACGGCTTCGTTGTTGCAAGAAAACTCAGTGAAAACGGTTATAACGTCTGTGTTATTATGGCGGCAGGGTACCCCACAAGCGCTGAGGCAACATATATGTATAAGCTCATTATCGATATGGCAATTCCCACTGTGTGGTACGATGCGGACAGAGCCAAGACGGTGCAGACCATAAGAAATGCCGATGTTATAGTTGACGCAATTTTCGGCTTCAGTTTTTACGGCAATGTAAGCGCCGAAATGAAAATTCTTCTTGAGGAAATGTCAAATGCCAAGGGCGTGAAGTTTGCCATTGATATACCCAGTGGTGTTTACTGCGACAGCGGCTTCAATGACCCCTCTTGCTTCAAGGCAGATTACACTATTGCAATTTCAGCTCTCAAGCCGGCTCATATTATGCATCCCGCTTCAGAGTGCTGCGGTGACATAATTATTGCAAATATCGGCATTCCCGAAGAAAGCTATAAACTTGTCAGCGACTCTCTTTTCACTCACAACAGAGTGGAGGTCAGCAACCTTTTCAAAGAGCGTTCAAGCATTTCTCATAAGGGTACCTTCGGACATCTGCTTTGCATCTGCGGCAGTAAATCTATGGTGGGCGCACCCGTACTTGCAGGCATGGCGGCTCTGAGAAGCGGTGCAGGTCTTGTTACAATGGCATTTCCTGAAAGTGCATATAATCCTATTGCGGGCAAGCTGACAGAAGCTCTTATGATGCCCCTGCCTGAAAACAGTGAGGGTACTCTCTCTGCAGCGGCAATTGATAAAATTTTAGCCTCGCTTCATAAGTACTCTGCCGTGGTTATAGGTTGTGGTATGGGAGTAAATTCCGATACAAAGGCGGTACTTAAAGCTGTTCTTGAAAATTCAAAAGTTCCTGTTCTTGTTGACGCTGATGGCATAAATATCATAGCTCAGGACATAAGTATATTGAGAGGTGCTTCATGTGATGTGATTCTCACTCCTCATCCAGGGGAGATGTCCCGTCTTTGCGGTAAGAGTGTTGATCTTATCGAAAGCGACAGAGTGTCAGTTGCAAGAGACTACGCTGCTCAAAATAAGGTGCATCTTGTTCTCAAGGGTGCAAATACCGTTGTTGCACAGCCCTTTTCAAAGAAGGCGTATGTCAACGCTTCAGGCAATTCAGGACTTGCCAAGGGAGGCAGCGGAGATGTTCTCTCAGGTCTTATGGGTGGCTTACTTGCTCAGGGCTTCCTTCCTCTTAATGCGGCAACTGCGGCGGTTTACATTCACGGGTACACTGCCGAGGGTGTATCTGAGAAGATGTCCAAGTCAGGTATGCTGCCGAGTGATGTGGCAAATGAACTCGCATATTCTATGAGGGCCTTCGAAAAATAATAAGAGGGAGTAGATTTATGCTTCGCCGTTTTTGGGGCATTACAGCTGTGGCGGTTTTGCTTTTTAACCTTTCTGCCTGTGCGGATATTAATATACCTTTTGAACTAAAGGCGTTCACTGCGCAGGTTACAATCAAAAACACGGCAACGGAAATCAAAGGTGAGCTTACATATAACTCGCCTGAGGATATAACATTTAAAGTAAGGTCGCCTGAAAATATCCGCGGTATGACTTTCAGGTCGGTTTCGCAGAGCATGAGTGTGTCTGTAGGTGAGGTGTCCTTTACCGCTGACGGCTCAAAAGACAGTCCCGTCTATATGCTTTTCACACTTCTTGAAGACATTGCGCATAGTGATATAGTCATACCTTCTGGGGGCGAAAAAGAGATTTCTCTTCTTTGCGACGGCAAAAACTGCCGTGTAAAAATAAATTGTGAATCAAAGAAAATTGCTTTTATAGAGGCAGAAAAATATAGCTATATATTTGAATGATAAAACACGCACATTGAAAGTAAAAAAGTCAATGTGCGTAACTTTTTTGGTTCTGATACATAAAATAATATAACTCCACTTGTTTAAAATCGGTTAATGGAGGTTAAACTATTTTTGCAAGCAAATTTGTGGAGGAAAGAATATGTCAGTTAAACGAGGCGAAATATATTACGCTGACCTCAGCCCTGTTGTAGGCTCTGAGCAGGGAGGGATAAGACCTGTGCTTATAGTGCAGAACGATGTCGGTAACAAATTCAGCCCTACAGTGATAGCAGCGGCAATAACAAGCCAGCGATTTAAAACAAACCTGCCTACGCATATAAAGGTCAACGCTCATGACTGCGGACTTGCAAAGGATTCCGTAGTGCTGCTGGAGCAGGTGAGAACTCTTGATAAAAAGAGACTTCGTGAAAAAATGGGTATACTTGATAAAAGTGAGATGTATAAAATTGATAAGGCTCTTTCAGTCAGTTTCGGACTTTCAACCGAGGGGACTACATAATAAATGCAAAATGCGAAGTGCAGAATGCAAAATTGTGGTCGCGGGGCAGCCTTGTGCAGCACAAAGTTTTATTCCGCAAAGACAGTCCGGCAGAAAAGAGATGCTTTCAATATAAGAAAAAAGCAGGTCGCTACCGATGTAGTGACCTGCAATGCTTTGATTTAAATCTTATTTGCTCTTCTTTTTCTTCATGAAGAAAGCGCCGATAGCCATAATCACGATGTAAGTGATAAGGTAGAAGACAACGGGAAGTGAGAATGTGCCGTTTGCCTGTGCTGCCTGGTAGGGATAAACACCGTGGGCAAATATAGCTGCAATAACCATAAAGATTGAACCGATTATAGCAAGTACGGGAGCAATCTTGCCCTTGACAACGCCGAGACCCTTTTCCTTGAAAATCATATTGAAAAAGATGGGAAGGTACATAGCGTATGTTGTGATAATGGGAAGCTCTGATGAGTCAAATGAGAAAGGTCCGAACCAGGGTGTGTCAAGCTGTGAGCCATAGAAGAAGAGAAGCCAGAGACCGCTGATGAGAAGACCTGCCATTGATGAGTTGCCGGGCATATTTGTTGCCGGGTCAACCTGCTTGAAGATTTCGGGCTTGGGACCAACGTCACGGGCTGCAATAGCGTGGAAAGCTCTTGAACAGCCAAGGGTAAGACCGTTGAGAGTACCAAGGCAGGAAATAACAACAAACAAGAAGAGAAGTGTACCTGCGAAGTTTGAGAATACAGCTGAGAAAGCAATTCTTGCACCTGCTTCACCGCCCTGCATGATAACGGCGTTTTCAATGCCGCCTGCAAGACCGATATAGTATGTGATATAAACTGCTACGATGATGAGGGTACCCATAACGAGAGCCTTGGGAAGGTTCTTCTTTGCATCCTTGAGCTCAGCATTGATTGAAGTTGCACAAATCCAGCCTTCATATGCAAATGCTGTAGCAACAACAGCCTTGAAAAGACCGCTTGATGTTGAGATATCTTCGTTAACTACTGTTGTGAAGTTTTCAACAAGCAGACCGTTTGTCAGACCCTTGATAGTACCGACAATAGCCATAAGGAAGAGGGGGATCAGCTTGATGAAGGTTGCTGAAACCTGGAATTTACCTGCAAGCTTGGGTGCAAGGGAGTTAAGAGCAAAGATTGAGATGAGAAGTACGCCTGCAACTGTCATGCACTGGGGACCGACGATGCTGAGCTGAGCTTCAGCAGGAAGGAAGCCGTTGATAAAAACGCAAAGGTATCTTGCGCTTACCCATGCAAGAACAGATGTGAGGGTAGGGTAGTACAGAAGAGCAAGGAACCAGCCCATGAAGTATGCATATCTTTTGCCTACAAGAGCTTCTGCGAAGTCAACAACGCCGCTGACCTTTTCGTGTCTCGTTGCAAGAATTGAGAATGCGTATGCGCAGGAAACCATGATAAGACCGCCAATGATCCATGCAAGGATACCTACGGGGAGATTACCGCCTGTTTCTGTAAGAATTTTTTCTGCTTTGAAGAAAACACCGGAACCGATTACGGTACCAACAACGGTGCAGACTGCCGTTAAAAGACCGTATTTTTTGTCGAGTTGATTAGACATAAATTTCCTCCTAATTTTAGTGATGTGTTCATTTTAGCACAATTGTTTTGTTTCGTCAATTATTTTTTTAGCTATCTCCTTGACTTAATGCGATTTTAGTGATAAACTATAGAAGTAAAAATTGGCACACTATACTTTACTAAAGGAGTACATATAGAAATGAAAAAGTTTTTAAGTTTGTTACTTGTATTTTCCATGGCATTTTCTTGCTTTGGAATAGTGAGTTTTGCAGCTGATGATGATGACGAGTATAGTGGTCGTCCCTTGAGCGTTGCAAAGGTAATCGATCCTATCATCAACGAAATTGACACCGTGTTTGCTGACAGCGTTAATCAGGTAGGTTATGCAAGTGTCGACGCTGCTGCCAAGATAGGGAATATTAATGATTATGAGGGCTTCATTGCAAGCCATCAGGATGACCGCATGTTCGGCGTAAGCATCAAAGATTTATATGCTGAAGTGAGAGAGCCGTTTTCATGGGCAAACTTTGCGCTTCCGCTTGTTTCCTCTGATGCTCACACAAATTCTGTGTGCGAATATAAAAAGATGTATGACGAATGTGCCGAGATTCTCTTGGGCAACAGATATGAATATGAAGGCAAGGCTGCCGATTTGGCACTCTTTGAAAAGATAAATGAGGTTAAGATAACATCCGGCAAGAAGGATAACCATTATAATTACTTCTTCATTCTCGGTAAGGGTGAAATCTCACTTATCAGAGCTAACACAAACCTCTATCTCAAAAGAATAATCAGCAACTACTGGGGTGGCGGCAGATTCTATACAAATGCCAATATCGTTTCTATCACAAACTTTATCGGTACTCTTATCAACCCCAACTTTATTCTTCTTCCTAAGGGATACAGACCTATTGATGACAATGTCAGAATAGATGCTTATGACTTCTTCGGCAAAATTGTTGAGCTTTCAGGCCTTGGCGCACTTCTTGATTCTAACTGGTGCAGACAGCCCGGTATGGATTTCATTCCTCTTATGGGTGCTTTGGGTGTTCATACAGATTCACTGCTCAAAGGTGAAAAGACCGAAGGCTATTATGTTGGCAGAAGACTTCTTACAGATATGTTCTCAGAGTTTTTCTCAGCACCTCTGACATATACACTCAATGTTCTCTGGGCTTTCTCAAAGGAATACTCAACAACTTATCAGGATGCCTTCAGAGCCCTCTTCTCAATACGATTCAGCCAGATGGGTTCACAATATTCAGAAGAAGAACTTTCATCCTTGACGGGTGCGTTAAACTTCCTTTCAGATGTAGTTGACAGTGTTATGAATAAGATTGACGGCAGCCCTCTTAACGATAACATTGCATTCGGTAAGATTCCCGCAACAAAGTTTGCAGCTGCAGTTGACCATGACGAGCTTTTCCTTATGGTGCTTTGCTATCTTGATATTAACCGTATTTATAAGAACAATAAGATCGTTCTTGAAAATATGTGGCTCAACTTTGAAAACGCTGTGAAATCTACTCTTACAAGCCAAGAGCTGACTACTGTCAAGAGCTTCTATAACAACTTTGTCAGAGGCGAATTAACACTGAAAACCTTCCTTAAGGATATGCTTGAGGATGTAACCAATGTCAACATCGGTCAGATAGAAAATGACTTTATGAATTCAATCAAGACTTCAATTTCCAACCTTCTGAAGAAAATCGTTGATGCAATTGATCATTTCGTAAGAGTTATCCTTGGCGAAAGAGACCCCTTTGAAAGAATCTAAACTTGATAATTGCTCTCAGAAAAATCTGGGGGCAATTTTTTTGCCTTTAACGGTTGAGATATTTTTTATAGTGTGATAAAATATAATGTAATGCCAAATTCAAAGGAGGGCGAAAAAGTGAAGGTTGCAATTATCGGCGGCGGCGCATCGGGGCTTTGCTGTGCGATTGAGGCGGCAAAGTGTGGCGCAGCAGTCACGCTTTATGAGGCAAAAGACAGAGTAGGCAAAAAAATTCTTGCCACAGGCAACGGCAGATGCAATATGCTCAATTCCTTTGCTTCGGCAGATGATTATTCTTCCCCTTCTTTTGTACGCGGGGTGCTTGAAAAGTGCGGTGCAGATGAAGTCCGCCGCTTCTTTGAAGAGCTTGGGCTTTACACCCGTGAGGACGAAGAGGGCAGAGTGTACCCGCTGAGCAACCAGGCTGCATCTGTGCTTGATGTGCTTCGTTTGGAGTGTGACAGACTGAAAATAAAAACAGTATGCTCATGTGAAATAACATCTGTGAAAAGACAAGGTAAAGGCTTTCTTCTTAGTGACGGGAATATTTATGATAAAGCGGTGCTTTGCTGCGGAAGCAAGGCAACTGTTAAAAACTGCAGCGGATATGACTTGCTGAAAGGTATGGGACACACTGTTACAAAGCTGATGCCTGCTCTGACAAAGCTGACAGTTAAAGACAATACTTATACAAAACAGCTGAAGGGAATAAGACACAAGGCAGTGCTTACTCTCAGTGTTGAGGGCAAAAAAGTTTCACGGGAAAGCGGGGAGCTTCTTTTTGCAGATTACGGACTTTCGGGTATAGCGGTAATGCAGCTTTCATCTCTTATTGCAAGGCATATGAGAGACAGCAAGACAGTGCCTGTTATCACCTGCGATTTTGTTCCCGATATGAGCTTCGGCGAATTATGTGATAAAATTAAAAAAATAATACTTCACAGCAAAGAAATGAAAAGCGAAAATCTCCTCACAGGCTTTATGCCTAAGAAGCTTGGTGAAGCGGTAGTGAAAAGTGTGGGAGTACCTATAGCAAAAGAGTTGGCACAGCTCTCTGACAAAGATATAAAGAATATTGCTTCGGCGGCAAAAAAATTCACCTTTGAAATTGCGGGTCTGAGACCCTTCGAGGATGCTCAGGTGGTTTCGGGCGGTGCAGATTTGCGCGAGTTTGACCCGCGTACACTGGAATCACTCAGATGCAGGAATTTATATGTCTGCGGTGAGCTTTTGGACATTGACGGCCCTTGCGGAGGATATAATCTTCTGTGGGCGTTTGCAAGCGGTATAGCAGTAGGAAGGCAGATAAGAAATGATAAGAATTAACGAAGTCAAAGGCAGCCTTGACGGCACAAAAGAAGACCTTTTCAAGGCGTGCAAAAAGATATTGCGCATAGACGATGAGCAGATTAAAAGCATAACAATTGCCCGTCAGAGTGTTGACAGCAGAAAAAAGGAAGATATTTTCTTTGTTTACAGTGTGGATGTTGAGGTTCACGGTGATGAAGAAAAAATAATCAAGCGATGCAACTCTAGCAAGGTTATATATGTCAAGCCCTTCACCTATGAGATGCCCGAAAACAAGCGCACCTCAAGATACACTCCCGTAGTTGTAGGCTTCGGTCCTGCAGGTATTTTTGCAGCACTCACTCTTGCAAGGGCAGGTCTCAAGCCTCTTGTTTTAGAGCGCGGCAGAGATGTTGTAAGCAGAACAAAGGATGTAAACAACTTTTTTGTAAATAAAATTTTAGATGAAACATCAAATGTACAGTTCGGTGAAGGCGGTGCCGGAACATTCTCAGACGGCAAGCTGACAACGGGTATTAAAAGTCCCCTTTGCAGAAAGGTTTTCCTTGAGTTTGCTGCACACGGCGCACCTGAGGAGATTCTCTATTCAGGCAAGCCTCATATCGGTACGGACAAGCTTGCAGATGTTGTCAAGAGTATGCGCGAAGAGATAATCTCCCTTGGCGGTACGGTGAAATTTGAAACTAAGCTTACAGACCTGATTATATACAACGGTTTCATTCAGGGCATATCCTATGAGGAAAAGGGCAAGCAGGTTGATATGGAAACGGATACGGTTATTCTCGCTATCGGTCACTCGGCAAGAGATACGGTGAGAATGGTCTATACAAAGGGTGTCAAGATGATGCAGAAGCCTTTCTCTGTGGGCGCAAGAATTGAGCATCCCAGAGAGCTTATTGACAAGGCTCAGTACGGCGACTTTGCAGGCCACAAAGCATTGGGCGCCGCAGACTATAAGCTGGCCTGCCACGGTGAGCATGAAAGAGGAGTCTATACCTTCTGCATGTGTCCCGGCGGAACTGTTGTTGCTGCCACAAGTGAAAAGGGTGGCGTTGTTGTCAACGGCATGAGCGAGTGGGCAAGAGACGCAGAAAACTCAAACTCGGCTCTGCTTGTTAATGTTTATCCCGAAGACTTCCCTACAGACCATGTACTCTCAGGCTTTGACCTGCAAAGAGAAATGGAGCAGAAGGCGTTTATACTCGGCGGCGGTGACTATTCGGCGCCATGTCAGCTTGTGGGAGATTTCCTCAGAGGTGAGAAGTCAACAAAACTCTCATATGTCAGACCCAGCTGTCCCACCGGTGTTACGCCGACGGATATAAGGGCGGTGCTTCCTAAGAAGGTTACGGACACAATGGCTGATGCAATAGTGCAGATGGATAAAAAGCTTAAGGGCTTCGCTCTCGGCGATGCGGTGCTGACAGCTCCTGAAACAAGAAGCTCATCACCTGTGAGAATCCTGCGTGACGAGGTTTATCAGACAAATGTCAGAGGTCTTTATCCTTGCGGTGAGGGTGCAGGCTATGCAGGCGGTATTGTTTCGGCAGGTGTTGACGGCATCAAGTGCGCTCACGCAGTATTGGAAGATGAAAGATAAGTTGATAAAAAAGCATCAGCGCATTTTTGGTTACTTTTTGTGCGTCAGCAAAAAGTAACGCCTGCCCGGCGAGGGCAAATGAAAAAGAAATTTTGGTTTTATATGAACAAAAAAGGCCTCTCTTTTTCGGGAGAGGTCTTCGCATATTATTTTAATGAAATGCCTTCGGTATGAAATGGCTTGTGCCATGAAATAACCTGCGGCTATGAAATGCACTGCGTGCATGAAATGAAGCTAGGCTTTATTATGTATTTTTGATTTACCAAACAGCCTCCATGTGGAAAGAGCCGTTATAACCAGCATCAGCATAAGCATATGCGGGAAAAGATATGTGCCGATATGCTCTGCTATCTGACCGAAAAGAATGGGTGAGAGCAGTACGGAAACACTTGACACTGCCATTTGCAGACCGATTATGGACTGTGACGATTCCTCTCCGAAATGAACAGGTGTAAGGTGTGTCATATTCGGGAAAAGGGGGCCGTTGCCAAGACCTATCATGAAAAGGCCTATTGTGGCAAAGGTGAGATTTAATGGCAACAACAGCAGAACTATTGCAATAAAGGTTACGCATTCACCCAAGATTATAATCTGCTTTGAGGAAAGCTTTTTTGAAAGAAAACCGCTGAGAATTCTGCCAAGGGTCATGCCTATAAAATAGAAGGTTATGCACTCTGCGCCCTTTTCTTCTGTTACGCCTCTTGCTTCAACTAAATATGTACTGCCCCAGATAAGGCAGATAGCCTCAATTGCAACAGAAAAAACAAATATCAAAAGCGTAGGCTTCACCTTCGGCATAGATATTGCCTTTGGTATGCTTATGCTTTTTTGCTTTACTTCAGGCTTGCTCTCTTTTTCCTTGACCTTCTTCCAGACGGGGAGCGTCAGCAGTACAAGCATGGCAATTGAAAACTGTATAAGGAACATAGTTTTGTAGCCGTCTTTCCAGTTGCCGTCACCTATGGCAAGAGACATAAGATATGGACTTATGGTTACGCCAACACCGTAGGAGGAGTGAAGAAAGCTCATCTGTGTGGCGTTGTAATTTATAGCCACATAGTTATTCAGTGCCGTGTCAATTGAGCCCGCACCGAAGCCTAAGGGTACCGCACTCAGACAAAGCCAAAGCATATTGTCTGAAAGTGAAAAACCGAGAAGTGCCATGCAGGTAAGCAAAGTACTCAGGAAAGTCACCTTAGCCGTACCCAGCTTTTTTATTATGGTGGCACTGAGAAGGCTTGAAGCTATGGTGCCTATTGAATGAATGACCGTGATAAAGTTCGCGTAGGAAACAGGTAAATCAAACTCACTGTAAATTGCAGGCCACGCCGCTCCGAAAAGGGAATCGGGGATGCCGAGGCTTATATAAGAAACGAATATTACGATAAGAAGTATGGTAGCCATTTATTTTTCCTCACAGCCACAGTCTGTGCTGCTGCAGATAAAGGACTGCTTATAGTCTTTTCTTAGAGCTTCAAGGCAGCTTTCTGCACTTTCTTTATTTTCAAATATGCCGAAAATACTGGGACCGCTGCCACTCATACAAGCACATTTTGCATCGTGTTTTCTCATTATATTTTTGATGATAACTCTGTCGCTGACATCGATAAACTGCTCAAAAACATTGTCAACCTTGTTGCAAACACTCTGCAAATCTCCATTTATAACCGCATGAAGCATTCCGGTTTTATCAAGGTGCCGTACGCGCTCAGCACTGTCGAAAGCAGAGTATGCAGCGGCCGTCGAAACATCCTGATCAGGCTTCACTATTATAATATAAGGCAAATTGAGGTCGGGCAGGTGGGAGAGTACAGTGCCTGTATATTGTGCAAGCATTGTGCCGCCTAAAGCACAGAAGGGTACATCGGCTCCTACGGTTTTGCCTATTTTTATTATGTCTTTTTCTTTGAGATTTGTGCCGAAAAGCTTATCGAGAGCCACTATAACGGCACCGCCGTCTGTGCTGCCGCCTGCAAGACCTGCAGCGTGAGGAATATTCTTTTCAAGGTGAATGCTTATACCTTCGCCTTCAATGCCCGTGTAGGTGAAAAATGCCTTCGCTGCCTTGTGCGCGATATTCTTTTCATCGGTGGGAATGCCTTCGATATTGCAGGTAATTATTATATCTTTGCCTTCGGTTTTCTCCACAGCAACCTCGTCATAAAGGGACACGCTCTGCATTATCATAAACAGGTCGTGATATCCGTTTTCGAGGCGTGAGAGGATATCAAGCATAAGATTAATTTTTGCATAGGCTTTAAGTGTTATTTTCATAAGCACCTCTCTTTTTTATCTTTCAAACCAACGTGAAATTCTGTTGCCAAGAGCCATAGGTCTTGTGTATTCTCTTATATGAAGGAGCATATCCTTTTTCTTATCTGCACCGTTCATAGCATCGTAAAGAGTTGTTATGTTGAGTCTTTCAGCAACATCCTGAGCGTCCTTTACCTTAATTGAAACAGTTTTGCTTTCGTTTTCATAAAGGTCAAAGAAATTATCGCTGAAATCGTTTGTTTCGCCCTCTATATCAAGGTAAACATATCTTGTGTAGTTGTCTGCAGTGAGAGTGATTTCTGCAGTGTCGCCGTCAACTGCTACTGTGTAACCGATATTTGAGGGCCTGAGTGCAAGGTCTTTATTCTCACAGAAAATCTTGTTGTTTTCACTGAGAATATTACCCTCTTCATCATAAAGGTACATAACGAGAACATCATTTGTCTTATCAAATTTCTTCTTTTCAAAGCTGAAGATTTTCTTTGTTTTGCCGCCGTGAACATAAACCTCAAGCACATTTTCCTTTTCGCTGCCGTCTAAAAGAGAAAGTGTCTTAAGCACAGCGGTACCCCTGAAATTATTGTCAAGTTCTGAGGTGATATAGACATTGATTCTGTCTTTTTCTTCGGTTGCGCTTATATGTACCTTCTCATAGAAATGCTTTGAGTGATAAAGCAGTGCCTTTTTGTTTGCGCCGAAGTCAATGCCTGCCCATGAAGCACCTGCCCATATATCGTTGAGCTGCCAATAAAGAGTACCGTGACAGATATCGCCTATGCGTCTGAAATGTTCAACTGCCTCTTTCATATATTCCATCTGCAGAAGCTGAGTGAAATAAACCTTATAGCTTTCCTTGCCGCTGAGTGCAAAGTGCTTTGTGAGATAATAGGTGAGCCTTTCTTCGCCCATATCGCACTTCTGATGAGGCTTGAGTGAAGTGTGGGGATATGACTGCATACCAAATTCACTGCAGAAGCGTGTGGTACGTGTTTTCCAAAAGTTTTTATCTTCATAGCCGTGCCATACATTCCAGAGATGTGTGTCGCCGAAGTCGTCGGAGTTCATATTCTTCATATATTCGCCTGAGCTGGGGCTTGTGGGATGATAAGGTGTAACACCGTCCAGTTTTTCCAACATTTCGGGGAGTGTTTTATAGAAGAAATCACCTGTTGAATTTATAAAGCTTGTCATGGGGAGCCATGCCATTGACATACTCTCGATTTCGTTGTTGCCGCACCAGAGAGCAAGGCAGGCGTGATGCTTGAGACGAAGCACATTCTGAGTAACTTCTTCATAAACGCTCCCAAGGAAATCTTCCTGCATAAAGGGATAAGCACAGCAGGCAAAGTTGAAGTCCTGCCACAGAAGAATGCCCAGCTCGTCGCAGATATCATAAAATTCGTCGCTTTCATAGAAGCCGCCGCCCCATACACGAAGCATATTCATGTTGGCATCTTTACAAGTAGAAAGAAGCTTGTAAAGTCTGTCATAGGTAATGTTGGTGTAAAGACCGTCCATGGGAATGTAGTTTGCACCCTTGGCAAAAACGGGTCTGCCGTTGAGTACGAAGCAGAAATTTGTGCCGTATTTATCTTTTCTTCTGTCAAGGGTAATTGTTCTGAAGCCAATGCGCTTTGTCTTTTCAGAAAGCACCTTTCTGCCGCTTTTAAGCACTGCCTTGAGAGTGTAAAGAGGCTGTTCGCCGTAGCCGCTGCACCACCAGAGTTCGGGATTGTCAACGGTTATTGTGAGGTTGTTTTCGCCTTCGGGAATTTTATAGGTTTTCTCCTTGCCGTCAGGTGAAGTCATAATAACTGAAAGGCTTTCACCCTCTTTTGCATTGACAAGGTCAATTTTACACTGAATTGTGCCGATGTTTTTGTTTACGCTCTGCTTGACTTCAAAGTAATCGATTACACCGTGGGAATAAAATTTAATCTCGCAGTGACCGCTTATACCCTGAGCATCAAGCTCGGGACCAAAGTCCCAACCGAAGTGGCAACCGCTTTTTCTTATGTGAGGATGACCGACAGTACCGTTGCAGTTCCAAGGGAGCTTGAGAGCCTTCTGCTTTTCTTTTATGTGCTTGCGAAGGGAAAGAAATTTTACTTCGATTTCGTTTTCGCCTTCTGCAATATAGGGCTTGATGTCGAAATCATACTGAAGATGAATATTCTTTGTTTCGGCAATTTTCTTGCCGCACACATAAACCTCAGTGAGAGTGTCAAGTCTGTCAAAGTGAAGGATAGCCTTTTCTTCCTTGAGCATAGCTTTAGTAACATTGAAAGTCTTTTTGTAGCTTCTGTCGAAGTCACTCATTTTAAAATAAACTTCATCACTTTCACACTGCTGAACGTCGGGGAGTACCCCGTGAGTGATAAGGTCATTAAGGTCAAGACCGGGAACAACTGCGTCGAAGACCTTGCCTGTGTAACCGTCGTGTAAAATCCATTTGCCGTCAAGATTAATTGTAGTCATAATGCCACCGCCTGATTTTTATTATGCCTATATTATAATGTAAAAGAAGAAAGTTATCAATAGGTTGCAAAAACAAATTGCCAAAGATTATATAAGAAAATAATAAATTTGTCCTGTTTAAACATTGACATTTCACAGTCCCTGTGATAGAATAATATGAAATCAAAAAGAGAACTGAACAGCAAGGATGTCTTGCGACATAACTCCTATGTGCAACGTGTGTAAACTCCTTGCATAGGGGTTCTTTTTTTACGAAAACGGAGGTAGATTATGAAAGCGTTTAAAGCAAAGGCAATATATCAGAACGGTTCACTCCAGTCTCTTCCTTTATTTACAGAAAACGGAATAGTTGTTTCCCGAGAAGGTTATGAAGGGGATATTATTTCTTTTGATGATAAATATATTTTTCCCGGTTTTGCAGATGTTCATGTTCATTTGCGAGAGCCGGGTTTTTCTTATAAGGAGACCATAAAAACAGGCACACTTGCTTCGGCTCACGGCGGCTATACTGCCGTATGCTCAATGCCTAATCTCAAGCCTGTTCCCGACAGTGCTGAAAATCTCAGACAGCAGCTTGACATCATTGAAAGAGATGCAGTTATTGATGTCTATCCTTACGGTGCAATAACTGTGGGTCAGATGGGTGAAAAGCTCTCTGATATGGATATTATGGCAAAAGATGTTATTGCTTTCTCTGATGACGGCAGGGGCGTGCAGAGCGACGAGCTTATGGAAAAGGCTATGCTCAAAGCGAAGGCACTGGGCAAAATGATAGTTGCTCACTGCGAGGTCAACGACCTTCTTGAAGGCGGATATATCCATAAGGGCGAATATGCAGCGGCTCACGGTCACACAGGCATATGCTCTGAAAGTGAATGGAAGCAGATTGAACGTGACCTGAAGCTTGTTGAAAAGACAGGCTGCAGTTACCATGTATGCCACATTTCTGCAAAGGAAAGTGTCGAGCTTATCCGTCAGGCAAAGGCAAAGGGTCTTGATGTTACCTGTGAAACAGGTCCTCACTACCTCATACTCGATGACAGCAATCTTCAGGAGGATGGCAGATTCAAGATGAATCCCCCTCTGAGAAGCAAGGAAGACAGACTTGCCCTTATCGAGGGCATCAAAGACGGCACAATTGATATGATAGCCACAGACCATGCACCTCACTCTGCGGAAGAAAAGGGCAGAGGTCTTGAAAAGAGCCTTATGGGTATAGTCGGCATTGAAACAGCTTTTCCGGTGATGTACACCTACTTCGTTGAAACGGGAATAATCACACTTGAAAAGCTTATAGCACTGCTCAGTGACAATCCCAGAAAGCGCTTCGGACTTAAGGGCGGTACAGCAAACGGTGAAAGTGCAGACTTTACCGTTGTTGACCTGAGTGAAGAGTACACAATAAACAGTGAAGACTTCTTCTCAATGGGCAGAGCAACACCCTTTGATGGCTATAAGGTTAAAGGTAAGATAATTCACACATATAAAGGTGCAGAAAAGATTTTTTAAGGAGGATGTTCAATGACACAGGGAATTTACACCGTGCTGAGTAATGTTGCTCTCACGGACAGTGTTTATAAAATGGTGCTTCAGGGCGACACTTCGGCTCTCACCGCACCGGGTCAGTTTGTCAACCTGACAGTTGAAGGCTGTTATTTAAGACGCCCTATTTCAGTTTTTGACTGGGACGAAAAGACAGTGACAATTATCTACAAGGTAGTAGGTGAGGGTACCGAAAAAATGGCTCAGTGGCCCGAAGGCTATAAATGCGATGTTCTGGTAGGTCTCGGCAACGGCTTTAATATGGCAAAAAGCGGAGATGCTCCCGTTCTTATAGGCGGTGGCGTAGGTATTCCTCCCATGTTCGGCCTTTGCAAAAGACTTATTGCCGAGGGTAAGAAAGTCAAGGTTATCTTAGGCTTCAATAAAGAAAGCGAAATTTTTTGCAAAGAGGATTTCGAAGAGGTAGGTGCTGAAACCTATGTTACAACTGTTGACGGCTCAGTGGGCATCAAGGGCTTCGTTACAGATGCACTCAAAGATATGACATACACATATTTTTACACTTGCGGCCCCATGCCTATGTTTAAGGCTATTGAAAACACTGCAGTAACAAGCGGACAATACAGCTTTGAAGAGAGAATGGGCTGCGGCTTCGGTGCCTGTATGGGTTGCAGCTGCAAAACAAAATACGGTAACAAGAGAATCTGTAAAGATGGCCCCGTGCTTGAAAGGGAGGAGATAATATGGTAAACACAAAGGTTAATCTCTTAGGCTTAGAGCTTGATAATCCCGTTATCCCCGCTTCAGGTACCTTCGGCTTCGGCTATGAATATGCAGAGCTTTATGATATAAACTGTCTGGGTTCAATTTCCTTCAAGGGTACTACCTTGGAAAGTCGTTTCGGCAACCCCACACCCAGAATTGCAGAATGCACAATGGGTATGATTAACTCCGTAGGTCTGCAGAACCCCGGTGTAGAAAAGGTTATAAGTGAAGAGCTTCCCAAGCTTAAAGCAGTATATAACAAAAAGGTTATTGCCAATGTAGGCGGTTTCGCCATAGAAGAATATCAGAAATGTGCCTCACTTCTTGACAAGGAGGTGCAGGTGGGCATACTTGAAATCAACATCAGCTGTCCCAATCTTCACGCAGGCGGAAAGAATTTCGGTGTGACTGCAGACGGTGCCTTTAAGGTTATCGAAGCTGTCAAAAAGGTTACAACCAAGCCCGTACTTGCAAAGCTTACTCCCAATGTTACAGATATAACCGAAATTGCTGCTGCTTGTGAAGAGGCAGGCGCCGACGGTATCAGTATGATAAACACTCTTCTTGGTATGAGAATTGACCTTAAAACCAAGAAGCCTGTTATCGCAAATAAAATGGGAGGCTTCTCAGGGCCTGCAATTTTGCCCGTAGCTCTCAGAGCAGTTTATCAGGTTTATGAAAAGGTGAATATCCCCATTGTCGGTATGGGCGGTATTTCATCGGCAAAGGATGTTATCGAAATGATGCTCGCAGGTGCCACTGCAGTTCAGGTCGGTGCAGCAAACTTAGTAAATCCCTATGCCTGCCGCGATATAATCAATGATTTGCCGGCAGTCATGGAAAAATACAATATATCAGACTTAAATGAAATTATCGGAGGTGCTCACTAATGGGTAGAGATGTAATTGTTGCTTGCGATTTCAGCAGCAAAGAGGAAGTTTTCGCATTCCTTGACAAGTTTGAAGGCAAAAAGCCTTTCGTTAAAATCGGTATGGAGCTTTTCTATGCAGAAGGCCCCGAAATAGTAAGAGAAATAAAGAAGAGAGGTCACAAGATTTTTCTTGACCTCAAACTTCACGATATCCCCAATACCGTTAAAAAGTCAATGAGTGTGCTTTCAAATCTTGATGTTGACATTACAAATCTTCATGCAGGCGGCACAAAGCGTATGATGGAAGCAGCACTTGAAGGTCTCACAAGAGCAGATGGCACAAGACCCCTTCTTATTGCAGTAACTCAGCTCACATCAACAGATCAGGAAAGCATGGAAAATGACCTGCTGATCAGGGAGCCTATCGATCAGGTGGTTATGCACTACGCCAAGTGTGCAGAGGAAGCAGGCTTGGATGGTATCGTTTGTTCTCCTTTGGAGGCGGGAAAAGTCCATGATACCTGCGGCAAAAAGTTCCTGACCATTACGCCTGGCGTTCGGTTCGCTGACGGTGATGTGGGTGACCAAAAGCGTGTTATGACTCCTGCACAGGCAAAAGAAATTGGCTCTGACTACATTGTTGTTGGTCGCCCGATTACCGCTGCTGCAGACCCGGTATCCGCATACGAGCGCTGTATTGCTGAATTCTGCGATTAAGGAGATACAGAAATGGAAA
>JAZSKE010000061.1:0-29079 GCA_045534675.1 Acutalibacteraceae bacterium | reverse complement strand
GACTTACTTTTATACTTCGCTATTTACCTTCCGTATTACTGTTTGAAAAGTACTTTTAAAAACTCTTCTTGATGGTTCTTTACCATCGAATCTCGGGTTCCTTTTCTTATCTCGTTGTTTAATTTTCAAGGTCCAATCGCCATACCTCTCTCGAGGACAGCTCAAAGAGTATATCATATTCTATACTCTCTTGTCAATACTTTTTCTAAACTTTTTTAAAGTTTTTTTGTATCGACTTTTTTCGGTGCTTTCCCTTTTTCGCGGGAAAGCTCGTTTATATTATCACTTTCCCTTTTCTTTGTCAACTACTTTTCAACATTTTTGTGGAAAATCTGAACCCTTTTCTACACGCATTCGGGTGTTAAGTGTTTTCAACACGGGTGTGGAATGTTTGATATAAAGTAAAACTGCCCTCAACGAGGAGAGCAGTTAGTTAGTTAGTTAGTTAATTATTTATTTCGTATTCTTCAAGAATATTTTTGAGATGTTGTTTTGCTTTTTGAATTCTGTTTCTTACTGCCGATCCTGAAAGTCCTAAAACAGAACCGATTTCTTTGCTTGTAAGATATTGAGCCATTGAAAGGAGCTGCCTTTCTTCCTCGGTCAACATACCAAGAGCTTTTTGAACATCAATGATATCTTCCATGCTGTTTTCAATAGGAATATCAGCTTCATATAAAGAGTTGTAATTAAAATTCATACTGTGTATTTTAACGTACCTCAAATGATCATTTTTAACATTCCGTGCTACCGCAAATAACCATGCCTTGGTTTGCTTTATGTTACTTCCGGAATAAGCAGATATGTAACGCCAAGCATTGAGATAGGTCTGCTGACACAAATCTTCTGCTGTATGTTCATCAAATTCACGGCGGAAATACCAATATATCTTTCTATAATATTTGCACCACAATTCCTCAAATAGTTCCAACGAAAAAGAACTCATTTTATTTCCACCAAAACTTCCTTTTTTTCATTTTTTTGTCCCTTTTTTCGGCTTCTTCAAAAGTTTGAACTAAAGCAACCTTGTTGCTGTTTGCCTGTATATAACCATGAAGCTCTTTTCTTGCTACAACTTGTGCGATGTCATAAAATACAACACCCTTTGATTGAAGCATTTCCTCCGTTACTTCGTTTTCAATATATATTTTTCCACAATTAATTATTGCGGTTTTATCACTTAAATTGCCTATAAAGTTTTTATCAATTATCAACTTGGAAATTGACTTAACGAGCTTTGCATCATCATCAATAGTGTAGATTGTTCCGTTGATTTTAATAATCTCCATAAAAGCAGAAGGAGATTTAATCAAAGCTCCGTTTACAAGAATTCTCAAATTCTTTTCCTTAGGCATATCTCTGATAACTGTAAGACCGTTGCATACAACAATACTGTTGTCGGCAATATCATCTTTGCAAAGGATTGACATGCCGTTAAAAATACAAGCATTGCCGGAAATGTTTGTTTCGCTGGCAATATTCATCTTTTTAATTGCTGCATAAGCTTCCGAAAATTCAGGAGTAGGATTTTCAGGAAGCATTACAAGGGCAACATTCGTTATTGATTTTATTTTTCTTAATGCTTCCGGACTGAAGCTCCTTAAGTCTATAAATGCCTGATTAATAATTCTTGCCATGATTTTTTCCTCTTTCTTTTTTCTTGTGGTTTCACTGATAAAAATCGCTAACGGGATATCTGAATAATAGAGTAATACCTCTTCAAAAGACATAGTACCATCTTTAAGAGCCATTAAACCTGCATATCGTTTTGACATCTTTTCGTCTCTTTTCTTTTTATTGAAACCGGTTTCACCAAGTAAGACGTAAAAAAACGCATAATTGTCCTCGGGAATTTTAAAAAGAATAAAAAAAGTATATCCTGTGTAATTAAATATTTCAACCACTATTCTTTTAACTATGTACTTTGTGCGGATGTTTTTTTCCTTCCGATTTTGTTAAACAAGCCTACGAAAGCGGCTCCACAGCCGAATTTTATTCGGCAAGCGACCGTGGGTCGCGCAAAATCGTGAAACGATTTTTGTGGAGCCGCCGCCCACCGCAAACTCTCCTCTTCGTCAGTGGCAGACTTACCCGCTTCGTAAACTGCTGACGCAGGCGGCAGAAAGCTCATTGAAAAGCACAAAGTCGTTAACAGATGTGTTTTCTTAAACAGCACAGATTTATTCGATTCGTAGTCAGCAGTTGAAGGCGGACTTAGACTATATCTTAAAAACATGACTGCCGTAAACAAAAAAGAGCGCTTTGCGTCTCGGCGCCCCTGAAAGGGGAGCTGTCAAAATCATTTTATGATTTTGACTGAGGGGTTCTTGTCGCTCGGGACAAAGTAAGTGCCCCCGTGGCATGAGCGGAAACGAGACTGTCTGCTATATCAAAAGCCAAATCAATTGATGAAACTCCCCTCCACTTACAATCGCAATCACTTGTAGTTGCGGATTGCCCCACCGCGGATAAAAATTAAAAGTGGCCGCAGTCTTCACCGCGACCGCTATTTTTCTTTTTTTTGCCCTCGCCGGGCAGGCATTCTTTTTCCTGGCGCGGAAAAAGAATCAAAAACGCGCTCTCACTCACCCGCGTACAAAAAAGAGACCGCCGTAGCAGTCTCTTTCTATAAAACTTAAATTATTCAGCTGTGTTCTTCTTGAGAGTTTCAAGCTCAGCTCTGAGTTCCTTGGGAAGCTTGTCGCCAAACTTACCGTAGAATTCTTCAATACCCTTAGCATCTTCTGCCCAGAGAGCCTTGTCAACGTCGAGGATTGACTTGAGACCGTCAATTGTAATTTCGTCTTCAAGACCTTCAAGATTGATGTCTTCAGCGTTGGGAAGATAACCGATAGCTGTTTCCTGAGCGCCAACCTTGCCTTCACATCTGTCGATAATCCAGTCGAGTACACGAAGGTTGTCACCGAAACCGGGCCACATAAAGTTGCCTTCGTCATCCTTACGGAACCAGTTAACATTGAAGATTTTGGGAGCCTTGTCTGCATCGAGTGTTGCACCGATGTCAATCCAGTGCTGCCAGTAGTCAGCCATATCATAACCGCAGAAGGGAAGCATAGCCATGGGGTCACGACGTACTACGCCTACTGCACCTGAAGCTGCTGCTGTTGTTTCTGAAGCCATGATTGAGCCTACGAATACACCGTGATTCCAGTCGCGTGACTGATATACAAGGGGAGCAAGCTTAGCACGGCGGCCACGGAATACAATAGCTGATACGGGTACACCGTTGGGTTTTTCAAACTCACTGCTGATACAGGGGCAGTTCTTAGCGGGAGCTGTGAAACGGCTGTTGGGATGTGCGCCCTTGCACTCATCAACCTTACCGTTCCAGGGCTTGCCTGTCCATTCCATAGCGTTCTCGGGAGGATTCTTGTCGAGACCTTCCCACCAAACTGTATTATCATCAAGATTATGAGCAACGTTTGTGAAGATTGTACCCTTCTTTGTTGAGAGAAGAGCGTTGGGGTTTGACTTCATGTTGGTACCGGGAGCAACACCGAAGAAACCGTTTTCAGGGTTAATAGCGTAAAGTCTGCCGTCTTCACCCTTACGGATCCATGAAATGTCGTCACCTACGCACCATACCTTGTAGCCCTTGTTCTTATATCCCTCGGGAGGAATGAGCATTGCAAGGTTTGTCTTACCGCAAGCTGAGGGGAATGCAGCACAGATGTACTTAACTTCGCCGTCGGGCTTTTCAATGCCGAGGATAAGCATATGCTCAGCCATCCACCCTTCTTTTTTACCCTGGTTTGATGCGATACGAAGAGCAAAGCACTTCTTACCGAGAAGTACGTTTCCGCCGTAGCCTGAGTTAACTGAAATAATTGTGTTATCCTGGGGGAAGTGGCAGATATATCTCTTTTCTTCGTCGATGTCGCAACGGCAATGGAGGCCGCGTACCCAGTCATCACTGTCACCGAGAGCTTCAAGTACATTAAAGCCGACTCTTGTCATAATGCACATGTTGAGTACAACATAGATTGAGTCTGTAAGCTCGATACCTGCTTTTGAGAACTGTGAACCAACAGGACCCATTGAATAGGGAATGATGTAAGCTGTTCTGCCCTTGTAGCTGTCCTTAGCAATGCCGTAAAGCATTTCATAAGCTTCAGTGGGATCCATCCAGTTGTTTGTGGGGCCTGCTTCTTCCTTTGTGGGAGCGCAGATGAAGGTTCTGCCTTCAACACGAGCAACGTCGTTTACAGCAGTTCTGTGAAGGTAGCAATCGGGAAGAAGGTCCTGATTGAGTTTTATCATTTCGCCTGTTGAGCAAGCCTCTGCTCTGAGAGCCTCGATCTGTTCGTCTGAACCGTCAATCCATACAACCTTATCGGGGTTAACAAGATTGAGCTTGTCTTCAAGCCAAGCGAGAACGGTGGGGTTCTTTGTAGGTGCGTTTTGAAGCATAGTTAAATCTTCCTTTCGAATTTGTTTTTTAGAAAGTAGCCTAAAATTACTCCTTGTACTCCATACTACTCTATTCTATTGTATTATACTTATTTTTGTCACTGTTTGCAAGAGATAGACAATAAAATATACACTATTTTTACATAGATTTTTTATATATTTTACACATCGAAACAGCCCCACCCTGAGGTGAGGCTGTATCTTGTTGTTTCATTCTTATTCTGCAGCCCAGTGAACTGTACCGCAATCACACTTCTCGTTCATACCGAGAAGCTTCCAGAAGAAGAGGCAAACCCTATAAAGAATCTTAGCAATAATACCCTTATCGTGGCAGAAGCACTTACATCCGCCATCATAATCTTCGTTATTATCGGGATCCTGATTACCTACCTTATAATCACCGCAGTTTGCGCAGACCTTGTTGCCGTTTTCATTCCATTCCCATTTATGACCAAATGCAGGAATTTCAACCTGTTCTGTCTGATATCCGCAAACCATACACAGCACGCCGTCTGTCTTACCCGGTGTTGTGCAAGTGGCTTCCCAACCTTCCATACCTTTGATGATATAACTTCTGTGGGGATTATTTGTTTCTGACATCACTTCTTCGCAGACATTACATACTACTCTTGAGCTTACACAGTAAAGGTTTGTTGCATTAACTGTTTCTGTTCTTGTTGAGCCGTGTGTACCTGCAGGTGCAAATTTGGTGCCAAGCTGCATATTACATGCGGTACAGAATCTGTAAAGGGTACCGCCTGTCTTGCAGTTATATCCCTCTGCAAAAACCCATTCACCGGGGGTATGTGCTGAACGGTATGTATTTCTTTCGTAATAGTTACACTTCTGGCAACCTCTGTATCTTATACCGGTCTTGTTGCAGGCAGCCTCTACCTCGATTACCCAGGCAGTGTAGATATGCTCGTTAGGAATATCCACAGGAGGCTGAATTTCAGCCTTGCATACTTCACAGTATAACTGCTTTTTGCCCACTTTAGTGCAGCTTGCGTTTTCAAGAATCTTATATTCGTCTGATGCAGTGTGACCCTTAGCGGGGATAATCTCATAGTAGAGATGGTCACCCTTACCGCAGTTGTAAAGAGCGAGACCTGTTTCTGTGCAGGTTGCTTCCTTAACTACCTTTGAAAGTAAACCGCTGTGGCTTGCCTCAATGGGAATATATACATAGTCATTACAGTCAGGACACTTATATTTAGACTTCTTAACACCGTCTTTTGTGCATGTTGAAACTGTCTGAATATTAAACAGACCTTCACTCATGCCGTGAGTTGAATAGAGTGTTCTTGTTTTGGTACCGCAATAATAGCAGTCAATTTTTTCAATTCCGTTCTCACAACCAGAAGCTGCCTTGAGAACCTGCCAATCAACAGGGTTCTTGTCCTTATCGCAGTGTGCCTCGGGGTCAACGGGAATAATTGTGTGACATTCGTTTTTGCACTCTGAACATACTGTGATACCAACACCTGCCTTCTGACAAGTGGGAGCAACAAGCACAGCGGGATCGCCTATATATTTATGTGCAGTTTCGATAACGGGGATAGCCTCATAAATGTCTTCAGAACAAAGAGTACACTCGTAGAAAATCTCACCTTCGGATTTACAGGTAGCATCTTTACGGCTGACCTCTACGCGAGTATTGAAATGCGCCGGGATTTCTTTTGTAATTGTCTTCTGACATTCGTAGCAGTAGTTTGTCTTGCTGCCTGTTGAGTAGCAAGTGGGTTGAGTTAAAATTGTCCAATCACCGTCAATGAAATCGTGAGCTTCTGCACGGATAGGAATTACTCTTGAGATGATATTAGTACACTCAACGCATTCGTTTACTTCTCTACCTGTGCTGTTACAGTCAGCCTCAACCTCTGTTTTCCAAGGAGTTGAGAAGATGTGATCAGCTTTTTCTGTTGTTTCATAAAGCACGTGTCCGTAGTGACGGCTACAGTGTCTTACCTGCTTGCCCTCCTGGGTACATGTGGGCAGGTTGAGGACTTCAGCCTCGCCCCAGTTATGTGCATCATCAACAGGGATTTCTTTTTCAATAGTTTTGCGGCAGTTACTGCATTCAGCAACTTTGAGACCGGGCTTAACGCAAGTGGGGTTAGCAAGAATCTTATAGTCGGAGTCTTTGAGACCGTGGTCTGCATATATTGTCTTTGACTGTACACCGTGAACAGCGCAGTTAACTGACAGAACACCGTCTAAATGATAGTTAGGACTCTTTGTTTCGACCCATTCAAGAATATTGCCGTTTGCGTCTACGTGCGCATCAGGATCGCATTCAATTTCAACATCATAAACTATGCCGCATTCCTGGCACTGATTTCTGCCAAGACCCTTAACTGAGCAGGTTGCAGGAACAGTAACAATGGGAAGGCCTGAATATACATGTGCTTCTTCAACTATTTCAAGAATAACGCTGACAGTATCTCCGCAGATGATACACTTGTCCATACCTCTACCGGGTGTGGAGCAGGTAGCAGGTCTGATTGTTGAAACAGCACCGCTTAATACATGGTCCACGGGAATTTCTCTTGTTTCCGTTGTGCCGCAGATAGCACAGCTTGCTCTGGCATAACCTGTCTGTGTTACAAGTCCTTCACCATGCACCGGCTCAACGCTCATAATCCACTTGGGATTGAGAGTACCGTCTTCAAGATACATCTTAGGCAATGTGTGATCGAGCTTAGGAATGGATCTTGTTTCCTTATGGCCGCAACCGGGTTCAGTACAGAAAGCAACTTTAGTACCGACAGTTGAGCAGGTAGCTTCCATAGTTACATTCCAATTTTCATCGTCACCATATACATGGGCATTTTCAACAATTGCAATAGTCTGTGTGTAAAAAGCACTGCAACCGCTGACAGCACAACATCTTTTCTTTTCACCCTGCTGTGTGCAGGTTGCTGCCTTGATTACCTGCCATTCACCGTAAACATGAGCATGACCGTCGGTTTTATCATAAAGCTCAATTTCTGAAACCTTCTCAACATTACGGGGAGCGCCCATTGCAAAGCTGACAGTTGAGAAAGCCATGAGAACGCAGAGTATTAATGATAATGCTCTTTTGAAATTTCTGTTCATTTTCATGGTCTTTTACCTCCAAAGTATAATTTCGGATTATTACACAAATATACAGTATAATAATAGCATTATTTTTTTAAATCGTCAACATCTGCACCCAAAAATATAAAACTTTTTAACAAAATAACTTCCCCTCACTCTGAGAGTGAAGGGAAGCCTTAATCTATTCAGTTATCTGATTCAAGATTAATAGTGTACCTTACCGCAGCTGCAAGACTTATTTGTCTTGAAGAGCTTCCAGAAGAAGCGAGCGATGGGATAAATCAGCTTAGCAATAAATACGTTGCTGTTATGACACATACAACCGCAAGCAGCTGTTCCGCCACTGGGAGGTGTATACATCTGGAATCCGCATCTGTCGCACTTGCCGCTGCCGTCTGTATCAACGTGGCCGAGCTTGGGAATTACTGTGGGTTCCTCAGCATACGGACAGTTTCTACAAGCAAGGTATTCTGTATGACCGGGAGCAGTACATGTTGCTGCTGATGCAGGCATTGTCTTGAATGTATGACCTGTCTTGTTGATTGAAACAGTCTTTGTTTCCTTACAACCGTCTGCAGTACATACCATGTAACCTGTACCAAGCTTGGAGCAGGTTGCTGCTGTAGTTACATAAATTACAGCGCCGTTCTGGATTACATAATCAGCATTACCTGAGGGAGTTGTTGCCCACTTATGACCACCCCTGCTGAGAAGCTTGGATGCTGTTGCACCGTCAATAACTGTTTCGTCAAGCTTGTTGGGGAAGCCGGGTGTATTTTCATCAAATACCTTAGCTGAACCGCACTTATCACAAACCATCTTAATGTAACCGTTAGCAGTACATGTGCCGTAAACAATTACATCCGGTTTCCATGAATGGCTGATAGTCTCAGTCTTTTCGCCAACCTTGAGACCGCAGACTGTACAGTACTTATATGACTTGAGACCTGTTGCGCAGTTTGAAGCGCCTTCGTCGGGAATCCACTCGCCCTCAACGTGTCCATCTATGTTAGCAGGGATAGTGCTTTCTTCATAGTAGTCGCATGAAACAGTGTTGCCTTCAGCGTCTTTCCATGTGTGTATGCACTTCTTAATCTTCTTACCTTCTGCTGCGCAGGTGGGTTCGAGAGTTACTGTCCATTCCTTAGCAAGCTCGTGACCGAGTGCCTTGATAACCTCTGTGTATGTTTCGCCACAGTTGTTGAGACATGTGAAGGTCTTGACACCTGCGTCTGTGCAGGTTGCTTCCTTTGTTACAACGCCGTCGTTGATTCCGTCGTTGTCCTTGTCATAATCGTGACCGAGTGCTGTGCCGAAGGTTTCTTCTTCTGTAGCACCGCAACCCTGAGCCTGACAAGCTCTCATGCGTACTGCAGGAGCTGTACATGTTGCAGGTGAAGTTGTAACCCATTCGCCCCAATCGTGGTCTACGCCTGTTGCATACTGCTGGTTACATGTTGCGCAGTAGATTGCGCCACAACCTGAAGCTACACCGCCGTCGCAGTTTTCAGTTTCAATGTGTCTTGAGTTTGTCTTACATACTCTTGAGTGTGTCTTGCCGTCGCCGTTTGATGTCCAGTTGCCCCAATCGTGACCTGAAGCTGTGCCTGACATTTCGCCGCCGCAATCCTTACATGTTGCTGCAGTTTCACAGCTTGCATTGCTGTTAGCTACGCAATCCTTAGTAATCTTGTTGCCGCAAGCACAAGCCATGCTGTGTGTCTTGCCGTCAGCGTTCTGTGTCCATGCACTGAAGCCGCAATCTGTAACATCAGTGTATGTACCGCAATCGTATTCACAAGCTCTCTGATGCTTGTATGCTGTAACATTGCCTTCGCCGTCTACAACATTTACAATCTTATATTCACCCTTGAAGGAGTGATCTTTCTGTTCGTAACCTGCAGTTATCTTGCCGAGTTCCTTCTTACAAAGTGAACATACCTTATATTCACTGTGACCTGCTTCTTTACAAGTAGGTGCCTTAAAGGGTACCTTGGTAAGTGTGCCGTGGTTGTTGGGGTTAGTTGTGCCGTCTGTGTACTGAAGAGCTTTAATTTCATCCTCAGTCATATCGGTTTTATCAATAAGCTTGCAGTTTGAGTTACAGTATTCACAGTTGTACCAATAGGTTGCTACTGTTGTACAGTTAGCTTCTGTGATGATATGAGCAAAGTCAGAAATCTTCTTTGTATACTTGTGGGATGTTTTCTCACCGTATTCAAATGTATCTTCACTTACGTCACCGCAGTTTGCACATGACTTATAGTACTTAGCCTTTGCAGTACATGTTGCTTCTGAAACTCTGTTTTTTGTGAGGTCATTTTCGTCAACGATATTCTGATAGTCGTGATTGATAGCTGTACCCCATGCTTCGAAGGTTTCTTCAATGCCTTCGATATCCTTACTTGTCATATGACAAGCTGTACAATATACATAGTAGGTTGCATTCTTGTCACATGTAGCTTCTGTTGCAAGAATCGCATACTCTGAAACAGTCTTACCATTCCATGTATGGCCTTCGCCCTTACCGTTCTGATAATAACGTGAAACAAGAGGATACTTATCTGTATCAGTTTCATCCTTGCCGTTCTTATCGCAATCCTTACAATCGAACCAGTAGTAATCAGCACGTTCACAAGTGTTGGTTGTTACGCCTGTTAATGCGTAATCGTCTGCTGTGAAGAGGTGAGCGTCGTCAATAATCTTCTGAGTGTAAGTATGGCCTGTGGGCTCTGTATAATTGTCCTTCCATACATTGCCGCAAAGGTCACAGGTGTATGTTGTGAAGCCCTGCTCAGTACATGTGGGAGCAGTTACAACAGCTGTAGCGCTCTCTGCACAGATGCCTGTTTCGATGTGATTTTCGTCATTCTTACAAACTCTGTAGTGACCATTCTTCTCATCATTTGTAATCCACTCGCCGTAATCGTGACCTGTAGGCTCTGTGGGATCCGTTGTCCACTGATAACCACACTCATCACAAGTGTGAAGTGTGTAACCGCCATCTGTACATGTGGGAGAAAGAACTGAGGGATTTGAGCTGAAGCAATCGTAAACATCCTTATGCTCTGCATTATATTCACAAGTGTAGTAGTGCTTGCCGTCAGCTGTGGAAGTAGGCTGCGCGCTCCACTTATGCGCATCGGGATCAGCAAGAATTACTTCCTTGTCGATTTCAGTATCACAGGCAACGCACTGCTTGTAATCTGTGTAACCGTTTTCCATACAAGTGGGAGCCTTGCCGGGCTTATCTTCTGTTGTCTTATGGTTATCAGGATCAATTTCGCCATAAGCTGTGTTACAAGCTTCGCAGACCTTTTTAGCATCACAGTATGCAGTACCGCCGTAGCAGTCTTCTGTTTCACCTTCTGTTGAGCCTACACCGTAAGCATCACAACCGGGAGTTGAACAGTTGTAGCTGTGCTTGCCTTCGCCTTCGTTTCTTGCTGCGCCTGTGAAATCGTGAGGAGCATAATCACCGTGTTCGCCGCCGCACTTATCACATTTTGCCTTCTGGATGCATGTTGCATTGCCGCCTGAGCAAGTGCCTTCGTCAACGTTTCCGCAATAGGGACAGGTTGCTGTGTGAGTTTCTGTGCCTTCAATCTGAGTGTATTTGAGAGTACAAGCTGTCCACTCACCGTATTCGTTACAGCCGTTTACGCAAAGCTGTCTATGCTTATCGTTTTCAGTGTCGATATCATATTTGCCTGTGTAGCTGTGATCAAGCTTTGTGCCTTCTTCAATAACAGTGTAGCCGTGACCGCAATCTGAACAGGTGTATTCTGTGTACTTATCGTGCATACAGTTTGCTTCAATTACAACACCGTCGCCATACTGGCAGTTTGTTGTTTCAATTCTTGAACATACTGTACAGGTTCTTGTCATCTGGCCTGCTGCTGCGCCTGTGTTGCCTTCAGCGGGCTTCCAGCCTTCGCCCCAGTTATGAGGTTCAACAGGAGTTGTGTAGTTGCAGTCAAGACATGTATGTGTATGACCGTTTGCGTTTTCCTTATCCCATTCACCGTAGTTACAACCTACTGTACCGCCAACTTCCGTACAAGCAACGCCGTCAGCGTCAACATTACTACAGGTGTATGAGTGTGTGCCGTTATTGTTGTTTACAATAGCACCGTTAAATACATGAGCATAGCCTGAACCTTCATCTATCCAAGTGCTGCCGTCGAAGTCTTTGCTTGACATGCCGCATTCAAGACATTCATAGTAGTAAACTGCATCAGTTTCACACTTAGCAACGCTCTTGATAAATGTCTCTGTATCATCCCAATTGTGAGCGCCATAGCCTGCATCAACATCTTCAAAGGTTTCTTCTGAAGCAGTACCGCAGACTGAACAGCTCTTATAATAAACTGCATAAGTGTTACAGTCAGCAGCTGAAACAAGCTTGTCAGCACTTACGATATTCTGATAATCATGTGCGATGGGATCATTACAGATATCGCAGACGCAATTCTTATCAGCATCATAATCTTTACAGTTACCTGATACTTCTGTATGGCAGTATTCACATTCTGCTGTATGTGTATCATCACCGTTAGGTACAGCATCAAGATAGTGGTGTGCCTCGGGATCTATTGGATGTTCTTTCTGCTGATAAGCACCGCAACCGCCGCGTGTACATCTCTCCCAGTATGAGCCGGGTGTTGTACATGTGGGAAGGATTTCGGGATGAGCTGCATCAACAACCTTCACCCAGTTGTGACCAAGCTTAGGAGCAACAAGCTCTGTTGTGAACTCCTTTGTAGCTGTATCGAACTTATATTTGCTGGTAGTTGTAGCACCGCAGCCGCCGCAGGTAAAGTTAGCAACGCCGTCGTTTTCACAGTCGGCTCTCTGTGCAAAACCGCCCTGGTTGTAGCTGTGCTTTTCTGTTCTTGTGCTGTCCCACTCACCGCAGACTGTACACTGGTAGCTGTGGGTACCGTCGCCCTTATCCTTTGCACGACCTGTGTTCCATTTGTGAGCAGCGGGATAAAGGATATTGCCTTCGCCGTCTTCATATACGGGATAGTCAAGGCTCTCATCCTGACAACGCTGACAACCGTAAACATCATAACCGTTTGCCGTACAAGTGGGTTCTACCTTGTATTTAAATACAAAGTCATGTCCTAATTTATCACCGTCTGTGAAGGTGTAGCTTGTTATAGCCTGACCGCAAACTGAACAGCTTTCATAATAAACTGCAGGACTGTTACAGTCAGCTTCACTTGCACGGTATTTAGGATCAACAACCTTAACACGCTGAGGAGCATGACCTAAGTCGTTGCCGCAGTCGTTACAAGAACCTGTATGCCATGTATCGGTGCCGCCCCATGTAGCATTTTCCTTACAGAAAATGCTGCCGTATGTTATGTTACCCTGTTCGGTTTTGACACCGTAGTATGTACAAGGCTCATCTGCACCTTCACCTGTACACATAAGTGAGTGAGTGAAGTCAGGGTTCGGATGGAATGCACCTGAGAAGTTATGACCTATTGATGTATAAATAGCCTCAACTGTTTTATTCGCCTTAATATTTGAATAAACCTTGTCGCCCCACTCTTTGAATGCATAGTGGAAGTTTTCATCTGCAGCCTTAGCACGGCCGTTGCCGGGTGCTGACACTGAACCGTTATAGTAACAAGTCGGTGTAGCAAAGTTACCCTTAGCATCTTTAAAGGTTACTGTGTAAGAAGCTGACTGGAGGGTTACGGTGCATGAAGTTGACGCTGTACCGCACTTAATAGTCAGAGTTGCTGTACCCTTACCGTCATTGACGGTGTATTTGTTAGCAGAAATCAAAGCATCGAGATTGCTTTGTGTTGCAGCAACAGTAACAGTCTGGCTGTTGTCATATGAAAGTGTACCTGCACCTGAAGGTTCAATGCTGTAAGTGTAACCGCCATTATTCCACAAAACGCCATACTGGTCTGTGAATATAGCCTTAAACTGCTTTGATGCAGAACCGCCACCGTTAGGAACATTTATTGTCTGAGCGGTGGGAGCTGTGTCTGCATATGTACATGCGGGAACTGTCCATTTATCTGCAAAGTTCCATGTGCCTACTGAACCGTTATATTCAAAAGTGACCTGATCTTTGTTTTCCCAAAGCACACCACCGGTTGCACTTAACTCCCAATCATCTGCGAAAATTTCAACATCATTAATTTTAATATTCGTAATATTGGCTGTAGCAACATTTTTTGAACCAACCTGGAAATAAATCTTTGCCGGCCAATAAGACAGTGAAAAGGTTTCCGTACCGTTTGTACCGTTTGCCGGATATGACCAGTTACGTTCATCTGCGGTTCCGGCAGAGTTATAGAATACAATTCGATGTGTATCTTCACACTTATTTACATCAGATACCGTAACTTTTACATCATAGGTTGTTTTGTACGCTTCTGCCTTTTCAGGTGCAACAAACACCCAACAGGTCATGAGCATCATAACTGCCATGAATAACGCTAATGTTTTTTTTGCGTACTGTTTTAAATAACTTTTCATTTTCTTTTATATCCCCCTTAATAAAGTGGTTTTTCTTTGCTCCTTACAAAAGCAAAGAATGAGATTTTCCTCGGGCTTTCACCGAAGTGCTTTTATTATGTTTACTCCCAAAGGGAGCTGGTGAAAGATTAAATGTTTACCGCACACATCTGACCGCCCTGTGCTTGACCGATTAACATATTATTTCCTTTCATTTGATTTGCGTCAAAAGACGCGTGTTTGAAAAAGGGTATAGTAACCCTCATAATTACACACATTTATTATAGATTATTAAAAAAATAAAATCAATAGTCTTTGAAATTTTTTGAAGTAAAAATTAACAAGTTATTTTTGTGCATAATGACAAAGAGACATTAAAGGGCATTTTGTCACCTCCCCCTGCATAGAATTTTACAAGGGGGAATTATATGAACACCACTGAAGAAAGAGCAATTATGCTCGCAAAATACATAGCCCAAAGCGGTGCAACTGTGCGCCACTGCGCTGCGGTCTACTCTGTTAGCAAGTCAACGGTACACACTGATGTGACAAAGCGCCTCGGCAGCATCGATAAAGACCTTGCCGATAAAGTGCGGTGCGTACTTGACAAAAACAAAAGCGAAAGGCACCTTCGCGGCGGTATGGCGACAAAAGAAAAACACAGTAAAAAGCAAAATGACAGGTGAAGTGCCTGTCATTTTATGTTATCTGAGAGTTACAATTGTTACACCGGCTTCGCCCTCACCGTAAACTCCGAGACGGAAGCTTTTGACAAAGGGACTTTTTCTAAGGTGTTCCTGAATGCCTTTTCTCAGCACGCCCGTACCCTTGCCGTGAATTACAGTCAGCTCCGAAAGGCCAAGCCTCAGACACTGATCGATGTATCTGTCAAGCTCCATTGTGCCTTCGTCAACATTCATACCGCGAAGGTCGCAACGGGTCTGCGCCTCACTGCCGGGAGTGAAGACCCGTTCTGTTTTATTGGGTACACTCCGGTTTTTAACCTGAGGTTTCTTCTGCTTTTCCACCAGACGCAGGTTCTTTTCCGGTGTACGCATTTTCATTATGCCCGCAAGAACCTCGTAGTTGCCCTTTTTATCTTTCAGTGCAGTGACCGTGGCTGTCTTGCCGATATCGCACAGAAGCACCTCGTCACCGATTTTGAGAGGTCTCGGAAGTTCATACTTTTCATCAGGCAAGGATGACACCATAACGGGATTTGTTATATCGTCAAACTCGGCATAACCTCTGCGCATAAGCTGCTTGGCTCGCTTCGCCATTTCATTTTTATCTCTTGCGGTTTCGTTTTCTTTTTTCAGTTTTTCAAGCTCAGCCATAAATGTTGCCGCACTGCGCTTTGCCTGCTCAACAATTCTTATAGCCTGGCTCTGTGCCTTTTCAAGCTCTTTTTCTCTGAGCTTCTCTATGCTGTCTTTATATTGCTTTGCTTCTCGCTTTTCCTTTTCAGCCTGAGCTGTCAGTGCCTCGGCCTCAGCCTTCTGATCTTCAAACTGCTGTCGGCTGCTCTCAAGAGATTCTATAACTCTTTCAAAGTGTGCGCTTTCGCTTGAAACAAGTCCCTTTGCTCTTTCTATTATATCCTCGCCCATTCCGAGACGAAGGGATATTGCAAAAGCGTTTGATCTGCCGGGGGTACCGATAAGAAGTCTGTAGGTGGGCTTGAGGGATGAAACGTCAAACTCGCATGAGCCGTTTTCTATACCGGGAGTTTCAAGTGCATAGGCTTTAAGCTCTGCATAGTGAGTGGTTGCCGCAATCTTGGCACCCTTTGCTCCGATTTTTTCAAGTATTGCAATAGCAAGGGCGGCACCCTCAATGGGGTCTGTGCCTGCACCCAGCTCGTCTATAAGCACAAGGCTTTTGTCGTCTGCTCTTTCTATTATATTAATAATATTAACCATATGGGATGAGAAGGTTGAAAGGCTCTGCTCAATGCTCTGCTCGTCGCCAATGTCAGCAAGGACATTGTCAAAAACAGAAACCTCACTCTGATCCGCCACGGGAAGCATAAGTCCGCACATGGCCATTAGACTCATAAGACCGAGAGTTTTGATTGATACTGTCTTACCGCCGGTGTTGGGACCTGTGATTATAAGAGTATCGAAGGCATCACCGAGCATTATATCTGTGGGGACAACCTTCTTCGGGTCAATGAGAGGATGTCTCGCCTTTTTAAGATTGATTATACCCTTGTCATTTATTATAGGTACACTCGCCTTCATTTCATAGGCAAGCTTTGCCTTTGCAAATATGAGGTTAAGCTCAACGGCACATTCATATGATGCCTTGATGCCCTCATAGAATCCGCCTGCCTCGGCGGAGAGTTCATAAAGTATGCGCTCAATTTCATCGCGTTCTTTGCTTTGTAGAACCTTGATTTCATTGTTGGCTTCAACAACACCTGCAGGCTCAATAAATACAGTTGCGCCGCTTGAGGAGGTGTCGTGAACAAGACCGCTTATCTCACCCTTATGCTCGATCTTAACGGGTACCACATATCTGCCGCCACGCATGGTGACAATGGACTCACGCAGATATTTCTGATAGTGGGGTGACTTGGTCATTTTATCAAGGTGGTCTCTTATCTTTGAGGATGCCACACGGATTTTTCGCCTGATGTCATAGAGGGCAGGTGAAGCGTTGTCACTCATTTCCTCTTCGCTGATAATGGCGTTGGTTATTCTGTCTTCGAGAAACTTGTTGGGTGAAAGGGAATAGAAAAAGGTGTCAATGGATGTGACTATACCGCTGTTTCTGTCTTTCCACTCGCTGAGTGAACGGATAACGCGAAGTACCTCGGCAATATCCAGAAGCTCACGCATGTTAAGAGTACTGCCTGCATTTGCTCTGGAAAGAGCATTATTCACATTTTTAAGTCCGCCGAAAGAGGGTGCGCCGAATTTTGCCATAAGCATATGAGCATCGGCAGTCTGTGAAATCAGGTTGTTCACTGTGTATATATTACTGTCAGGCTCAAGATGCTTCGCCTCATATCTTGCATCCTCACAGGAAGTGAAATCCGCAAGGCGTGAAAGCACCTTATCAAGTTCAAGAGCCTTGTAATGCTTGTTCATTTTATCATCTCCTTTATATGAGATTTCCTATACTATTATATATACAAATTAATCCGACATCATATTAAAAAATTCAAGAGTTTTATATCTTCTTGCGGTTATGTTGCGAAGGTATTTTTCCGTTACCTCCGAGAGAAGCGATATGCTTTCTTCGGGCAGGCTGAAGCTGAAAATTTTATTGCTGTCACTGAAACAGATATGCCTTATTGCCGTGACAACACCCAGAGGTATTTTATGTGTCCTTTCAAGAGGCTTGCAGTTTTCACAGAAAAGCTCACCTGTGAAGGTGCTGAAAAACATAGTTTCACTCTCGAAGCTGCCGCAGTTTTCGCAAGCTACCACCGAGGGCATATATCCTGCCATGCTCAGCATTCGCATTTCAATTACCGCTTTTATCTGCCTGAGATTCTTTTCGCCCTTCATAAGAAGATAAACACTGTTAAGAAGCAGTGAAAGATAATCTGAGGAATCCTCTTCTCTGGGTGACAGCTCATATGTAAGCTCAGCGAAATACTGAGCAAGACTAAGGCGTACTATGTCACTGCGAAGAGAAAAGAAAACTTCCTTTGCCGTTGCCTCTCTTATGACATAAACACCCTTTTGTGTTTTGTTTATAAGGAAATCCGAGTAACAGAGAAGTCCCGTTGAAGAAACATTTTTGTTCTTCGGGTTTCTTGCTCCGTTTGCAAAGGCTTTTATAACACCTCTGTCGCGGGTCAGCAGGGTTACAATTCTGTCCTGCTCCCCCGTTGCACCCTCTTTGATTACAATACCGTCGGTTTTGAAGGTCATAACCCGGTTTCCTTTCTCCGTGCAAAACACGGTTTAATTATCCTCCTGAGGAAAAAACTCCTCGGAAAATTCTGTCATAATTTCTTCGGAACCCTCGAAATCAAGTCTTTCTTCGGCTTTTTGGTACCGCAGATAATCACTTACCCTTCCCGTTTTCATAAAAATTTCCCACAACTGCTTTTTCGTCACTGTCATCACCTCAATGAAATACTATACTCATATCCTTTGCAGAAAAAGGGTGAAGTAAACGGAAAAATCAAGTTTCTGTTATGTGTACAAAATAAGCTGAAAATTTTTGTGAAAAATTAATTGAATAAATCAGTCGAGTCCGAAATTGTGGATAAGACCCTCTCTGTTTCGCCAGTCATCCTTGACCTTGACCCAGCACTGCAGATTGATTCTGCAGCCGAAGAATTTTTCCATATCCTGTCTTGCATAGGTGGAAATTCTTTTGAGGGTTGCGCCTTTTTTACCGATGATGATACCCTTGTGGCTTTCTCTTTCGCAATATATTGTTGCTTCAACATCCATAAGGTCGGTATCACTGCGCTCTCTCATCTTTTCAATGGCAACTGCTATACCGTGAGGTATTTCCTTATCAAGAAGTCTGAGCATTTTTTCTCTGACTATCTCTGAAGCTATAACTCTTTCAGGCTGGTCTGTGAGTGTATCCTCAGGGAAGAAATGCTCCGAAGGCATTGCAAGGTTTATAAGCTCCTGCTGAAGTGCCTCAAGTCCGTCACTCTTTGCAGCGGAAACGGGTACAACCGCCTCGAAATTATAAAGCTTTGTCAGCTCCAGAATTCGTGTCATAACAACGCTTTTGTCGCTGACTGTATCAATTTTATTTATGGCAAGCACCACGGGCATTTTCTGCTGTGTGAATTTTTCAATAAGCTCAAGCTCTGTTTCACGAAGCTCACCCTCAGGCTCAACCACAAAAAGGCAGGCGTCTACACCTGATATACTGTCGGAAACTGCCTTGACCATTTTTTCGCCAAGCTTTGTCTTGGGTCTGTGAAAGCCGGGAGTGTCGGTGAAAACAAGCTGAGTTTCATTCACTGTCAGCACACCCATAATTCTTGTTCTTGTTGTCTGGGGTTTATCTGAAACTATTGCAATTTTCTGACCGAGAAGTCGGTTGAGTATTGAGGACTTGCCTACATTAGGCTTGCCTACAATTGCAATAAAGGCTGTTTTATTTTCTGTCATATCAATACCTCTTTATATAGTTAATATTCACCTGCTTCATCGAAAAGTATGAAGCTGTCAATACCTGCTTTTTTCATTTTTCTTATATAGGAATAGGAATACTCCTGCATATCTATAACGGGAATTAATTTCTTGCCCTGATACTGTGTCTCTACGGCAGAGTACATGGAAAGAATGGAAACATAGTCAGTCTTTTTATCCACCGCTATGCTCAGAGGACGCTCTCTCGTGTCAACTGCCACGGCATAAACGGGTATGTCTGCCATGGAGCCGAAATAGATGCTTTCGTTGCCGCCCACGGCATCGTTTGCGCTCTGAGAGAAAATCAGCAGAGAGTTTTCCGGCAGGGCGTTTTTAATCTGACTTATTGTGTTTTTCAGTGCCGCATTTCTCTTGGCGGCATTTTTTTCACCGGGATAAGTAGCGCCGCTTGTGTTCTGACCGTCGGGGAATTGAAGAGACTCAAGCATAAATGCGCCCACACCGAATGAGCTGATTTCTCTGACGATGCCGACAAGATAGCTGCGCACCTGTTTGGAATAAGGGTTGAGCCAGGGACTGCCGCCCGTTTCATCTTTGCCGTCAAGCCAGTTGACATCAGTGTTCATATATTTGACCGCAAGGTTAGGGTCCGAATTTGCAACGGCACTGTCTTCAAAGCAGTAAATTCTTGCTATAACGGCAATTTCTGCGCTTTCAAAAATATCTATGGCACGCCTTACGGTGTCATTGTCATAAAGAGCGCACTTGCCCTTGACTGCATTTTCCTGAAGCGAGGAATAGACAAGCTTGCCCTGCTGAGTTTTAAAGTCAATAACAACACTGTTGCCGTTCTTTTTTCTCACCTGCTTTACCGTATCCCTGAGATACTCTTCATCGCCCATACGGTTATAGGGTACATACAGAGCCTTCACGCCGTTTTCACTCAGAAGTGCCACGGAGCCGCTCTGCACCTGACCTTGCTGGGTTTCGTCTATAGGCTTATATGATATTTCAAGTCCCAGACTGACGGCAAAATATGAAATACCCGCAAGCAGTATGAATAAAACACTGTAAAGTGCAGCCCTTCTTATCTGCTTTTTTCCTATCCTTCTTCTGCTGCGCTCAATTCTGACAAAACCCTGGGGATATTCTCTTGTGAAAGTGTAATAGCTTTTCCTCACACGAAGCTTATCATTTTTGGAAAAGACTTTCTTTTTTCTTTGCATACGAATTATTCCTTATTACGTGGTAATATTTGTTCGTTGATTTCCTGTAGCTTCTTGATGTATCATTAATGTATATAAAAGAAGTTCAAGGAGTACACAAACGTGAAAATTTCTCTTGTTTCAGATACAATCACAGTTATAGAGCTTTCTCCCGAAGAAATGACTCAATATGATTTTACCTTTGAAAAAAGCGATTATTCATCGCCCCACACAAGAAGAGTACTGTGGTCGATAATAGATGATGCCTCAAGAATAACAGGCAAAACCGTTGAGGTGTCAAAAGGTCTTGAAATAGACTTTCTGCCCGATATAAAAGGCGGAGGTCTGCTGATTATATGCGAGGGTGAAGAGGAAAACATAAAAGCTCACAAGCTGCCTCACATCAGCGTCTTTCAATCACAGGGAATAGACCCCATTATGGATTTTGCAAAGATTGCCGCACCCTTAATAAGTGACTGCTCATCTTCGCTCTACTGCCACTCAGACTTATACCGTCTTATGATACACTCCGGGAAGAGTGCTTTTTATTTTCTTGCAAAGGAATATTGCCTTGAGGAGATTTCCTCGCCCTATTGCATCGAAAGCACAAAGGAAGGCTGGCAGTGTCTTATTGAAGATAACGCCTTAGAAATACTTGGCGGCACTGCTTCTGAGAAGTGAGATTGTTTCCTTCGGGTCGTCACTGCCGAAAATTGCTGAGCCTGCAACGAGTACATTAGCACCTGCCTTGGCTGCTGTTTCAACTGTTTTAAGTGAGATGCCTCCGTCAACCTGCACATCAATGCTGAGATTTCTTCTTGCACACTCCTGACGAAGTGCAGTGATTTTGGGCATCATATCCTCCATAAAGCTCTGACCGCCGAAGCCGGGTTCAACTGTCATAACAAGCACCATTCCCAGTTTATCGAGATAGGGATAAACTGTTTCAACAGCCGTGCCGGGCTTGACTGCAAGGGCGGCAATTTTTCCATTTTCACGGATAAGGTCGATGGTTTCCTCTATAGGTGAATCAGCCTCAACATGGAAGCATATAACATCGGCGCCTGCCTTAATAAAATCAGGGATGTACTTTTTGGGGTCACTTATCATAAGATGCACATCAAATACTAAATCCGAGCATTTTCTCAGGCACTTTACAAGAGGTGCGCCGAGAGTGATGTTAGGCACAAAGTGACCGTCCATAACATCTATGTGGAGCCAATCTGCGCCGCAACGCTTCATATTTTCAAATTCTTCTGCCATTTTTGAGTAATCGCAGGAAAGAATAGACGGTGAAATTTTAATCATAATTTTTTACCTCCGAGTGGGACAAATATGTATTCGTAATATTATAACAGTTATATACCAAAAAATCAAGAAAAAGCCGCCTCTAAGAGTTGTTTTTAGTCGAAAACTTACTATTGAAATATTATCAGTTTTATGTTAAAATAAAGTAATTGTGTTATACAGTTTATGAATTTACTTAACGAGGTGATATAAATGGGCTTACTTAAAAAGCTCTTCGGCGATTACTCCACAAAGGAAATCAAAAGGATAAAGCCGCTTATGAATGCCGTACTTGCCCTTGAGGAAGAATACTCAAAGCTCTCCGACAGCGAACTCAAGGCAAAGACTGTTCAGTTTAAAGAAAGACTTGCCCACGGCGAAACTCTTGACGATATTCTCCCCGAAGCATTCGCTACCTGCCGTGAGGCTTCATGGCGTGTGCTCGGAATGAAGCACTTCCCCGTGCAGATTATGGGCGGTATCATTCTTCATCAGGGCAGAATTGCCGAAATGAAAACAGGTGAAGGTAAAACTCTTGTTGCAACCCTCCCCGCTTATCTTAATGCTCTTTCAGGTAATGGTGTTCACATCGTTACCGTTAACGATTATCTTGCACGCCGAGACAGCGAATGGATGGGCAAGGTTTACCGCTATCTCGGTCTGACAGTCGGTCTTATTGTCAACGGCCTTGAAACCGACGAAAGACGCAAGGCGTACTCTGCCGACATCACATACGGTACCAACAACGAAATGGGCTTCGACTATCTTCGTGATAATATGGTGCAGTATTTTGACCAGAAGGTGCAGAGAGGCCACAACTTTGCTGTTGTGGACGAGGTTGACTCAATCCTTATCGACGAAGCAAGAACTCCCCTTATTATTTCAGGCATCGGCTCACGTTCAAGCGAGCTTTACAGCATTGCCAACACTTTTGTTCGCGGTCTGAAGTGTCTTAAAATAAGCGAGGTTGACTCTAAGGCTGACTTTGAAGAGCTTGCTAAAGAAGTGGGCGCAGACTATGTTGTTGACGAAAAGGCAAAGAGTGCAACACTGACAAAAAGCGGTATCAAAAAGGCTGAGCGCTTCTTTAATGTTGAAAACCTCAGCGACCCCGAGAATATCACACTCTCCCACCACATCAACACTGCCGTCAAGGCTTACGGCATAATGCACAGAGACGTTGACTATGTTGTCAAAGACGGCGAAGTGCTTATCGTTGATGAATTCACAGGCCGTATTATGATAGGCAGACGCTATTCAAACGGTCTTCATCAGGCTATCGAAGCAAAGGAAGGAGTAAAAATTGCAAAGGAAAACAAGACCCTTGCAACCATCACCTTCCAGAACTATTTCCGTCTTTATGCAAAGCTTTCAGGCATGACAGGTACAGCCATGACAGAGGAACAGGAATTCCAGGAGATTTACTCCCTTGACGTTATTGAAATTCCCACCAACAAGCCTCTTGCAAGAATTGACCAGCCTGATGTTATCTATAAGACAGAGCAGTTCAAATTTAATGCAATTATTGATAAAATCATTGAGTGTAACAAGAAGGGTCAGCCCGTTCTCGTCGGTACTGTTTCAATTGATAAGAGTGAAAGGCTTTCTTCTGCCCTTAAAAAGCGCGGCGTAAAGCACAACGTGCTTAATGCAAAGCATCACGAAAAGGAAGCAGAAATTGTTGCTCAGGCAGGTAAGCTGGGTGCGGTTACAATTGCAACAAATATGGCAGGCCGTGGTACTGACATTATGCTCGGCGGTAACGCAGAATTCCTTGCAAAGAGTGAGATGCGCCGTCTCGAGTACCCCGAAGAATTAATTGCAGAAGCAACTGCCTTCGGTGACACAGACAATCAGGATATTATCGATGCAAGAGAGAAGTTCAAGGAGCTTGAGGCAAAGCACAAGGCTGCAATTGCAGATGAGGCTGAGGCAGTACGCAAAGCCGGCGGTCTTTATATCATCGGTACCGAGCGTCACGAATCACGCCGTATCGACAACCAGCTTCGCGGCCGTTCAGGCAGACAGGGCGACCCGGGTGAAAGCTGCTTCTATCTTTCAATGCAGGACGACCTTCTTCGTCTCTTCGGCGGTGAGAGAATGGAAGCTGTTATGAACTCCCTTCCCGTTGACGCTGATATGCCCATTCAGGTGGGTATCGTTGCCAAGAGCGTTGAATCTGCTCAGAGAAAGGTTGAGGGCAACCACTTTGCATCAAGAAAGCATGTGCTTGCATTTGACGATGTTATGAACCGTCAGAGAGAGATTATCTACACTCAGCGTGACCAGGTACTCAAGGGCGAGAATATGAAGCCCGTTATCACTAAAATGATAGATGAATCAATCGGCGACGATGTTGAATTCTCCTGCCCTGCAGGTATGCCCAAGGATGAGTGGCATCTTGCATCCCTGAGAGAGAAATATCTCGGCTGGCTGACAAACGAAAACGACTTCAAGGATGACAGCAAGCTTTCATCAGAAGGAGTTTATGATATGCTCACAACACGCGCACATCAGCTTCATGACAGCAGAGAAGAGCTTTACGGCACAGAAACCATGCGTGAAATTGAAAGAGCCATCCTTCTCAAGAATGTTGACCTCAAGTGGATGGACTACATTGACGCTATGGACGAGCTTAAGCAAAGCGTTGGTCTTTTAGCCTACGGTCAGAAGGACCCCGTAGTTGCATTCCGTCAGATGAGCTACGATATGTTTGACGAAATGACAAGTGCAATCCGTGAAGACACCGTGAAGATTATTCTTTCAGCTCACTTCAGAAGCGAAGAGGAAGTCAAGCGTGAGCAGGTTGCCAAGGTCACATCAGCCACAGCAGGCGGCGGTGACGGCAGCGAAAAAGGCAGAACAGTCCGCAACGACAAAAAGAAGGTCGGCGTAAACGATCCCTGTCCCTGCGGCAGCGGCAAGAAGTATAAAAAGTGCTGCGGCAGACCCGGCGCAGAGAAAGCGTAAGTGAATAAATTAAGAGCAGTTCGTGTGAGCTGCTCTTTTTGTGTGATTAAACATCTATTCACCAAATCAGTCAAACATCAAGACTTTTTTACAATTGCAGGGCGTTGCCCCGCGCCCCACAAGCTTTTGTAAAAGCTTGACCAAAACTTTACTCCTTTTGGCGGTGTCTTTTTTTACTCTGCTCCCCCACCACTCCGCGTACAAAAAAAGCAGCTCAATGAGCCGCTTTTTTAATTTACACATCTATTCTTCTGTCTTTGTAATAAAACTCTTTATCGTGCTCGCCGATTTCACGAAGCACTCTGCAGGGGTTGCCCACAGCAACAACGTTGGGCGGAATGTCCTTCGTCACCACACTGCCTGCACCGATAACGCTGTTGTCACCGATTGTCACACCGGGAAGCACCACACAGTGTGCGCCAAGCCATACGTTTTCTCCGATGTGAACGGGAATATTATATTGCATTGCCTGATAGCGCAGCTCGGGATTAATGGGATGACCTGCCGTTGCAACGGTGACGTGAGGGCCGAACATAACCTTGTCACCCACATAAATATCCGTATCATCCACAAGGGTCAGTCCGAAGTTGGCATAGACATTGTTGCCGAAATGAACGTGCTTGCCTGCCCAGTTTGCATGGAAGGGCGGCTCAATATAACAGCCCTCCCCTATCTCGGCAAACATTTCCTTAAGGAGTGCCTCTCTCTTTTCCTGCTCAAGAGGTCTTGTGGCATTATAGTCATAAAGCTTTTCAAGGCAGAGAAGCTGCTGAGCCATTATCTCTTCATCCTCAGGCAGATAAAGTCTGCCCTCCCGCATTCTCTTTTTTGATTCTTCAGTTGTCATTGTTACCATAACATCACCACAGCTTTTCGGGATAAATTCCCTTTTCAAGTTTTTCTCTCAGGGCGGTAACTACGATTTCTTTATCCTCTTTATATGTAACGCCATACCATTTCTCCGTTGTAGCAAGCACCTTTACCGTCGCCTTACCTTCTTTGAGAAGGTCATCCACAACAAAGGGCAGGAAATATTCGCACTTAAGCATATTATCCTTATTCTTCTCAAGGAAGCCTTCAAATCTTGCACCGAGTTCCGTCATCATTTCCTTTGTGAAGCCCCAGCAGTTCATTGAAACAGTGCTGCCTTCGGGAATTTCTGTCCAGTTTTCATCATCTTCAGTGAACATAATTTTGCCGTCACGCTTAGCAATTTTAGTTCTTTCAACTATGTCTGTCAGGTACCCTGCCGCATTAGTCTGGCAAACGCCTCTTGCAACATGGCCGTTTTCTGTCAGGGTGTTTTCAACCTTAAAGCCAACCATACAAAATTCATATTTATCCGAGGGGGCTTTTTCCCTTGTGATTTCGTCAAAAATCAGCTTGAAGGTTTCCTTGCCGTAATAGTCATCGGCATTGATAACAGCAAAGGGGCCGTCTATCATATCCTTACAGGAAAGCACTGCGTGACCTGTACCCCAGGGCTTTACTCTTCCTTCAGGTACACTGTAGCCCTCAGGAAGATTGTTTATATCCTGAAAAGCATATTCAACCCCGATTTTGTCTTCAAACTTGCCCTTCATTATTTCTTTGAAGTCTTCTTCTATTTCGTGCTTGATGACGAAAATAACTCTGTCGAAGCCTGCTTCAATTGCATCAAAAACAGAATAGTCGAGAATAATCTCTCCGTTTTTACCTACAGGATCAATCTGCTTGAGACCGCCGTAACGGCTGCCCATACCTGCTGCCATAATTACTAATGTTGCTTTACTCATTTTTTATTCCTCCAAGTATTTATTAAGGTAAAATCTTATTTGTTGTTATGTATTCGGCACCGAAAAGCACCATAATATCTGCGAAAATTGTGTTATCAACTGTCCACGCTGCAATCGTAACACCCTTCTGTTTTGCATATTTTATTGCATCTGCACATTTATGTAAGTTCCAGCAGTTGAAGTTGATGCCGAAGTTATTCTCTATGCACCAGTCAATATCCTCTTTTGAGGGTTCGTTTGAAAGATAGAGTATCTCAATTTCGCTGTCAAGTCTGCGATATTCTTCAAGATATTCCTTATTGAAAGATATAATCTTTGCACCGTTACTTATGCCGTATTCCTCCAGCATTTCTATGAGTGCGGGTAAATATTGCGTGTCACACTTTTTCAGCTCAATTACAGGAAGGATACCCGTCTGACTGCACACATCAAGGCTTTCCTTCAGGGTCGGTACAACAAGGTCTTTGTGATTTTCAATGCCGTTACCGCCGTCGATTTTAAGCGCTCTTATTTCTTCAAGAGTAAAACCTTCAACCTCGCCCTCACCGTCTGTCATAGCATCAACGGTGTCATCGTGAATAACCACCCATTTGCCGTCTTTTGTGGTGTGTACATCAAGCTCATAATATGCGAAGCCATACTCTGCCGCACCCTCAAATGCCGCTATTGTATTCTGCGGATAAATCGAAGACAAGCCTCTGTGCGCCACAAGTGTAGGTGCAGACTTTGTGTGTGTGGTAATCATCAGCCCGCTCGGCAGGGTACTGAACAAATCAGCGGCAAAAACTATGCCTACCACAGCCAACGCTAAAATAACAATGACAGATAATGCTTTCAAAAGCTTCTTCTTTTTCATAATATTTCTCCTTTTGTGTCCTTTTATTGATTATACACTATCCCGACAATAATATCAAGATATCTTTTTTCCTTTAAAGACTTGAAGAATTGTGCGAAGTGTGATAGACTAACTATATATTCTCTCTGAAAGGAAGAAATAACTATGTTACATCAGGTAGAAGCAAAACTTCAGGAACTTAATAAGAAAAAAGCAGAACAGTATTATAAAAAGAAGGAGTCTGACCTTGAAATTTGGGGATTGACAGCAAAAAAAGGCGAGCCTCCCATTATTGTCAGCGATGAAGAGTATGATGCTCTGGTTAAAGCAAGCAACGGTCTTTCAAGCAGAAACGGCGTTGCAGTGCTGCTGAATATAGTTGCAATCACAACAATTGTTTTAAGCATTATCGGTGCATTCCTCTTTTATATTCTCTCAAATTCAGCCAATCTTCTCTCTGCAGTGCTTATTGTTATCGGCGGCATTATTTTTGCAACTGCCCTTGGCGGTATTGCCGAAGCAATAAAGCTTCTTCAGCAGCTCATTGACGACAAACCTCTTGATGTACCCAATGAGTTCAAACATAAAACTCAGGCTCCTCAGCAGCCGGTTATGTATCAGCAGCCTCCCGTATATCAGACGCCGGTTTATCAGCCTCCCGTATATCAGGCTCCTCCGGTTTATCAGCCTCAATATCAGGCTCCTCAGCAGACATTGGATGATAATATCTCCTATCCTCAAGATATATACAATAGCTGAATGACAAGAACACATTAATATTAGCCACCTGTTTCTATTCAGGTGGCTATTTTTGTAGGGACTCTTGGTTTGTTCAGGAGGTTGGTTGCGGCGGCTCCACACCCGAACTCGTTCGGGTCGGCGACCGCAGTCGCCGTAAAATCTTTTCCCGTTTTTTGGGCCCCCCCGCCCTGCCTCTTCATCAGGCTATAAAAAAGGACTGCCCGAAGGACAGTCCTCTGATATTAAGTTTAAACTTATGCAAGCTCTGCGAAGTACTTGATTGTACGAACCATCTGGCTTGTGTATGAGTTCTCGTTGTCATACCAAGCAACAACCTGAACCTGATAGAGACCGTCTTCGATCTTTGTAACCATTGTCTGAGTAGCATCGAAGAGTGAGCCGTATCTGATACCAACGATATCTGATGAAACGAGTTCTTCTTCTGTGTAACCGAAGCTCTCTGATGAAGCAGCCTTCATAGCAGCGTTGATGCCTTCCTTAGTTACATCTTCGCCCTTAACAACTGCAACAAGAATTGTTGTTGAGCCTGTGGGAGTGGGAACTCTCTGAGCTGAACCGATAAGCTTGCCGTTGAGTTCGGGGATAACAAGACCGATAGCCTTAGCTGCACCTGTTGAGTTGGGAACGATGTTTGCAGCAGCTGCACGAGCTCTTCTGAGGTCACCCTTTCTGTGAGGACCGTCAAGAACCATCTGATCACCTGTGTAAGCGTGAACAGTTGTCATGATACCGCTCTGGATAGCAGCGTAATCATTGAGAGCCTTAGCCATGGGAGCAAGGCAGTTTGTTGTGCATGATGCAGCGGAGATGATTGTATCTTCAGCTGTAAGAGTGCCTTCGTTTACGCTGTAAACGATAGTCTTGAGGTCGTTACCTGCGGGAGCTGAAATAACAACCTTCTTAGCACCTGCATTGATGTGAGCCATTGACTTATCCTTTGAGCAGTAGAAACCTGTGCATTCAAGAACAACATCAACACCGAGTTCACCCCAGGGGCAATCGTTTGCATCTTTGCAAGCATAGATTTTGATTTCCTTACCGTCTACTGTGATTGAATCTTCGCCGGCAACAACTTCGTGACCGTCATATCTGCCCTGAGCTGTATCGTACTTGAGAAGGTGAGCAAGCATCTTGGGGCTTGTGAGGTCGTTGATAGCAACAACTTC
>JAZSKE010000016.1:0-19349 GCA_045534675.1 Acutalibacteraceae bacterium | reverse complement strand
AATCATTTTGAAGCGCATTTGCTACATCCTCATAATTCCACCACGACAACCCACCGCCGTGTAGAAGAATAATTGTATCAAGACAATGCTTTCCATATTCTATATACTTCATTTTTACACTCACTTGTAAATTCTTATTTGGTTTGTCGAACTGATTATACCACACCTGATACGAAATTACAACCGTGGGGTGGGCGGATATACAGTGAAGTATTCGGCTAAATCCGAATGTAAAGTTGTACTTTTGGCACAGTGAAGTTTTACACCTTCGGCGTAAAGTACGTCTCATTTTGGAACTTCAGCAATTCAAATTAAGTTTTTGTTATTTTTCAAGAACTAATCAACTTTTATAAATAGGAGTAACAATACGCCCTATACCTTTTTTCTTTTGTTTTGAAACCGCCTTTACATTGCTATGATGTGAGGACGTTTCCTGCTTTGACAAATCTTATATATAGGTATATAATTGCTTATAGTTAAAGATTAATATGAATACAAGGGAAATCAGGCGTAATATTTTATTACAAAATTCTCTGTGATGAGGTGACCTATGGCGAAGATAATATCTACTAAAACTCATACAAGCGGCATTGCTTTAGGCGGTATCGGAAGCGGAAGCGTTGAGCTTCTGCCTGACGGTGAGTTCCATTATTGGCTCGTTGCGAATCAACCCAGATTAACCGAAATATGCTTTGAAAAAAAGGTTGATGACGGAGAGAGCAGTGCAGGCGCTTTGTCTTTCTGGGTGCGTGAAAGCAAGGCGGGCGGCAAACCGATTATCCGCAAGCTTGGTATGAAAACCGATGCTGATGACTTTACATACCGAATGTTCTCCTGGAATAAACCCGTTGAAAAAATTGAGTATGACGGCAGATTTCCCGTATGTGACCTGAATTATGTGGATAGTGCCTTGTCCTGTAAGCTTGATCTTAAGGCAGCTTCTCCTTTTGTGCCTCATAACAGCGATGTTTCATCAACGCCTGGCTTTTATATGGATTTTACCATAGAAAACCCCACAGACAGCGAACTTTATATAAGTCTTTTGGGCAGTCTTGAACCCAATTTTGCCAATAAAAAAGAAGGTAACAAAAACTCTCTTCATACTGTGGGTGACGGAGTCGGTATTCATATAGAGCCTTCTAAAATTACCGATTCTCCGTCATGCGGTAATCTCTGTCTTTCGGTAACCGGTGACGGAGAGAAGTCTTACATCACAGCTGACTACTACCGTTTTATGAAGGAATATGTCAGCGAATCAAGATTCGGCGTAACACAAGAATCCTTCTTGTTTGGTTTCAGAGAAAAGGGAAATTTGCCGAACAGCGAAGTTGGCACAAAGCCCAAAACTATACCTTTAAATCTTGGTTTATTGAGTGACGCCAAGTTGGATTCTCTGTGCAAAGAATATTCGAAATATCCTTTTGCACAATCTTTGCTTAATCGCATAAAATACTCTGACCCTGATTTCCTTTCTTCAAGAAAAGATAAAATAGCTTTTCTCGCTTGCTGCCTAAGACAGATTTACAAAATAGGCAAGAATTTTGGTGCCTGTGCTCTTTGCTCAAAGGTGACTCTGAAACCCGGCGAAAAGAAAAATATCCGTTTTATTCTTACCTGGTATTTCCCGAATCATATGAGCAAAAAAGGTAAAAAGCTCGGTCATTACTATGAAAATCTATATAAAAGTTCTCTTGATGCAAACAGATTTCTTTCCGACAACTACGACAGTGTTTTCAAATCTGCTGCCCAATTTGCCGACCTTCTTTATTGGGCAGACCTACCGTCAATCTATCCCGATTCATGGTCTTCGAATCTTTCACCTTTGGTGAAAAGCTCTGTTTATCTCAAAAACGGAAAATTCGGCTTGTGGGAAGGCCTAGGCTTCTGCGGACTTCACACCACGGATATCACTTATCATGCATCTTATTCGCTTATCAGCCTGTTTCCTGACCTTCAGAAAAAGCAAATGAAAATGGGTGCAGAATATCAGAGGAAAGACGGCAGAGTACATCATTGTTTTAAACCCGATATGCTTGGCACAGATAACAGTTTTGAGCGTGTAGATATGAACATGCAGTTTGTATTGATGGTGCTTCGTGACTATCTTTTTACAGGTGACAGAGAATATCTTACATCACTTTGGGACAATGTAAAAAGAGCAATGGATTCCATAGAGAAAATAGATACCGACGGTGACGGCTTGCCTGATTACGACACAAAGCGAAACACCTATGATGCATGGAATTTTTCCGGAGCTTCCGCCTATATTTCTGTTCTTTGGCTTGCCGCACTTAAGGCGGCAACGGTTATAGCAGAAAATATTGAGGATTATGACCGGCTAAAAAAATGGGAGTGTATTTTAGAAAAGGGTAAAAAATCCCTTGAAGAAAAGCTTTGGAACGGTGAGTACTATAACCTCTGGATAAACGGAAACCAAACCGATGAATCACTTATGACAAATCAGCTTGACGGTGAGTGGTTCCTGAGAATGACGGGACTTTCGGGAAATCTTTCTGATGACAGAATCCGTCAGATTATTGAAGATATATTCCATGAAAACTTTGATAAAGAACAAGGCTTGGTTAATGCCACTGTACCGAAAAACAGAAAAACAACCATTCATACTTATAAAAACTGTCAGGCAGGTGCCGTCTGGACGGGTATAGGCTATGCCTTTTCAGCTCTTGCACTTTCTGTGGGACTTGATGAAATATCGGATACTATAGTTGATTCGATACATAGCAATCAGTTCAGATTGGGACATTTCTGGGACCATTGGGAGTGCGGTCATCATTACACACGGCCTATGTCAAGCTGGAGTACACTTATTGCGGCATCGGGTATGAAGGTTGATTATGAAAATAAAAAAATCAGTTTTTCTCCCATAAGGGAAAATATTACACTTCCGCTTGTTCTTCCAAATATTTTGGCAAGAGTAAAATTCAGCGACGGTAAATGCGATATTGAGTGTATCAGCGGCAACCTGAATGAGTGGAGTGTGAGCATAGGGAAATAAGAGTTAATCACCTTCAGAATTTTGGCAAATTTTATAGATTGCTTAATTTTTTGTGTTTACCGCTCAATTTAGCAACATAGCATTTAGTGTTATTCTGCCTTCGGCAGAGTGATATTTTCACTATCGTGAAAGTGTTATCGAAACCTTCGGTTTCAGTGATATTTTATTCGCCAATAAACTCGCAAAGCTAATATCACTGTGCGTAGCACAATAACACTGCATAGCAATAGAACTCGCCGTAAGGCGAATAAAACTGAAAAAGACAAGTTTCTGTCGAAACTTGTCTTTTTCTATAGCGGTACATCTCATTATAGAACCGTAGATTTTTAGTGAATAAATGGTTCGATAAATTAGGACTTAATAGACATTTTGTATTTAGAAAATATCATTATTTCCGTTTTGAGCAAACAGCTCTCCTAATTTGATTTTATTGAACAAGCCAATCTTATAAGGCAACCCTACAATAACAGAATAGTTATCTTTGTGTTCTAAACTAACAATAATCGCATCTGTGGTCTTTCCTTCTAAATCAACCGCACCATTCCAAGAAATACCACTCACTTTAATCTCGTTGTTTTGAGCAAGTTGTTTGTGAGAAGAAATTAAGTCATTAATAACTCTTTTAGAATCTGGAAATTCATTTTCGGAGTGTAATGCTGTAAAAGTTACATTATTATCATTTGATAAAACCGCACCAATGGGATAAAACTCACCGTTCTTTTTAAGTAGTTTTTCCGAAGCAGAGAGTAAAGCATCAAGTAAAACTTCGCTTTCTTCTTTTGCAATCATTAAAACAACCTCCTAAGTCAAATCTTTATTGATTGAAATAATTATACCACACATAATCTGAAATTACAATCAGGTGCGGGTGTCCCGCCCACAATTATTCATTATTCATCAGCGAAGCGACTTCAATATTCATTATTCATTTGAAAATCCGTTCCTGAGAAATGAATAATGAATGATGAATATTGAATAATGAATAATACAAACGAAAATCCGCCCACTTACGTGAATGGATTTTCGTTTGGCCTTACTACCCAATTCTGAACCACAGTTCGTTAATTTACAAATTTTATGGTTTGAATCTAAAAGATATCTATTACTAAATTACAATCAATCATATTCGTATTGAATTTTCGGAGCAAATCGTGTATAATAAATTAAAAACATATTCTTTATATGCTCCGTACTTACAAGCGGATAAGGATAGGATGGATTATATGGAATTTCAAAACTATTTCCCCATATGGAATAAATTAAATACTGTTCACCAAGGACATATACTCAGTTCATTGATCACCCGCACGGTAAAAAAAGGAACGGTGATCCACAACGGCGGAGATGACTGCACAGGGCTCTTGCTGGTAAAGTCCGGTCAGCTTCGCGCTTATATTTTCTCCGATGAAGGACGGGAAATCACCATTTACCGTCTGTTTGATCGGGATATGTGTCTGTTTTCCGCATCCTGTATGATGCGCTCTATTCAGTTTGACATCACCATTGAGGCCGAAAAGGACACTGACCTTTGGATCATTCCGGTAGAGGTCTATCAGAATATTATGGCCGAGTCCGCACCCGTAGCGAACTACACAAATGAACTGATGGCCACCCGCTTTTCCGATGTGATGTGGCTTATTGAGCAAATTATGTGGAAAAGCCTTGACAAACGCGTTGCCGCCTTCCTTTTGGAAGAATCCGCTATCGAGGACAGCGACACGCTGAAAATAACACATGAGACCATTGCGAGTCACCTTGGCTCTCACCGCAAGGTCATCACCCGAATGCTTAAATATTTCCAGAACGAAGGCATGGTCAAGCTCTCCCGCGGTACAATTGAACTTACCGACAAACCCGGATTAGAAGAACTAAGTGACCAATAACCGATGTCCGCCGATGCAAAACGCACGGCGGACATTTGCTTTTTAATCAGTTATCCCTGCCGCAGGCAGTGGCACACTCGATCAGCGCGCGGTCGTTCATTACCGCGTCAAAGAAGCGAAAGCCTCCTGCGAAATTATATGCCGTGTAGCCGCTTCCTTCCAAAATACGGCTTGCGATGTAACTTCGCAGACCGCTTTGACAGATCACGTATACGGACTTGCCTTTTTCCACCTCGTCAAGCCGTTCCCGAAGCTCATCAACAGGGATATTCTTAAAGCCTTCAATATGACCTTGCGTGTACTCACCAACAGTTCTTGTATCAAGCAGAGTTACACTTCCGTCACGGGGCAGTTTGTCTGCATCCTCAAGATGCCATTGCTTGAGCACACCCTTTGCAATGTTATCAATCATAAATCCTGCCATATTCACAGGATCCTTGGCAGAGGAATAAGGCGGCGCATACGCAAGGTCAAGATCCTTCAGGTCGGTTGCCTTCAACCCTGCACGAATGGCAGTAGCAAGCACGTCAATACGCTTGTCCACGCCATCGTATCCGACGATCTGTGCGCCAAGCAAACGGTAGGTGCCTTTTTCAAAAACGACCTTCACGGTCATTACCTTACCGCCGGGATAGTAACCTGCGTGACTCATGGGCGAAAGGATAACCGTATCCGCATTAAGTCCCGCCGTTTTTGCGGTTCGCTCATTGATGCCGGTGAGGGCCGCCGTCATATCAAAAACCTTGATAACCGAGCTGCCCTGAGAACCTTTATATCGGCTGTCAAGACCGCAGATATTATCCGCGATAATGCGACCCTGTTTATTGGCGGGGCCTGCAAGGGAGATCAGTGCATCATCGCCCGTAACAGAGTTTTTCACCTGTACTGCGTCGCCTGCGGCGTAAATATCGGGAACCGAGGTCTCCATACGGTCGTTGACGACGATCGCACCCTTGACGCCGAGTTCAAGGCCTGCTTCCTTAGCAAGAGACGTATCGGGCGTTACACCGATGGCGAGCACTACCATATCAGCGTGAAGAGGCGCATCATCCTTCAGCAGCACCTTAACGCCTCCGTCTTTTTCTTCAATGTCCCCCACCGCACGCCCGAGAACAAGCTTTACGCCGTGCTTTCTCATCTCATTATGGATGAAAGCTGCCATATCCGAGTCAAAGGGACTCATCAGTTGCTTCGCGTATTCAACGACGGTAACATCCATTCCCAACTCACGCAGGTTTTCCGCAAGCTCAAGACCGATAAAGCCGCCACCTGCCAACACCGCCGATTTGGGATGATTTTCATTTATATAATTCTTGATCCGAAGAGTATCCTCCACGGTGCGAAGAGTAAACACTTTGTCAAGGTCTGCACCGAAAAAACGGGGTTGTGTCGGCTTTGCACCGGGAGAAAGAATGAGCTTATCATAGCTTTCTTCAAATTCTTCACCCGTTTTTAAATTCTTAACCGATACCGTCTTTTTTTCGGGATGAATTTCCGTAACCTCGTGATGAACCCTCATATCCACACGAAATCGAGAATAAAAGCTTTCGGGAGACTGAAGTGTCAGTTCCTCAGCATCGGTGATCACATCCCCGATATAGTACGGCAGTCCGCAGTTGGCGTAGGAAATATATCCCGAGCGCTCAAACACTACGATCTGTGCCTTTTCATCAAGCCTTCGGATACGTGCGGCAGCAGTTGCTCCGCCTGCCACGCCGCCTACAATAACAACCTTCATAATTACCGTTCCACCTTTCCGCGATAAGAAGAAATACCGCCGATGTTATTGACCTTGGTATATCCCATCTGTCCGAGTGCCGCCACAGCCTGACGGCTTCTGGCACCGGAGTAGCAATATACAAACAACTCTGTATCTTTATTTTCCACTATGCTTCTTATCTTGTCAAGACTTTGCAGCGGAACATTCTTGCTTCCCGGGATATGCCCTTCGCTATATTCCTGCGGAGTGCGCACGTCAAGCAAAACAGCACCGGGAGTGTTTTTATAATTATTTACACCCTGATTTACATCGGGTTGTCTTAAAAAATCAAAGAATCCCATTTTATCATCTCCTTACAGCATACTGAGGATTGCTTCCTTCGGTCTTGCTCCCATTGCCTGATTTACAATCTTGCCGTTTTCAATTACCACCAGCGTCGGAATGCTCATAATGCCGAACTGGCTTGCCAGCTCCGCTTCTTCATCTACGTTGACCTTTCCGACCTTGATATCGGGGCGCTCATCGGCAATTTCCTCAACAATCGGTACTACCATACGGCAGGGACCGCACCAAGGAGCCCAAAAGTCCAGAAGGACTTTCTTTTCGGAATTTAATACTTCACTTTGAAAATTGTTTTTATTGATGTTGATAGCAGACATATTCACGTCCTCCTTTTTTCTTTGTAGCCTCATTATATCACAACATTGATCACCGTTCTGTGATGACATCACATTTCTTATTGTTATAGAAAAATGTTTAATAAGAGCGAGCACGTGATTTGACCACAAATTACAAGGTTAATATGGTTATATCGTAAAGAAAATTATATAAAATAATAAAACAGCACTTCCTCCCCTGAACTGCCCCAAATTGTGCGATTATAATGGGTAATCCGCTCATTACCGGTACAAATTTTAAGCAGGTAAATATTATGAAAAAGTTTACACAGATGAGCAAAAAAGTGCTGTTTCAGAAAGGCATATTGCAGTATCTGTCAAAATTTTTTGTTGAGATAATTATATCACACACAATCTGAAAGTACAATCAGGTGCGGGTGTCCCGCCCGAAATTCTTCACTCTTACTTCTTACTTATTACCTCGCCAAAAATCGACCCGAAGATTAGTGAAGAGTGAATAGTGAAGAAGAAAAAAGTAAAATCGACGAACTTCTGTCGAAATTCGTCGATTTTTTGGGAGTACATCCCAAAAGTTAATCTGTTAAACCGCCTTCATTAAAAGTGGGATTTCATTCATCGGCATAACTGCACCGTACCGTAATTCTTTTTGCTCCGCCATAAGTACAGGTATAAAGAATAAGGTCGTCTCCGTTGTCTTTAACTTTATCAACATCCGTTGGCATAAGAAGATCTACCGAATCAACCTTGTAATGGTGCACAACAGCATCCATATCTGTGAAAACAACTGTATCACCGATCTTCAGGTGTCCGAGATATCCGAAATGAAATCTGTAATTATGTGCAGCAATAACTAAGTTGTCAGTTTTTGTGCTGCCGTAATATCTGCAAGGTGAAATCTTCAGTCTTCCGTAATCCCACTCTGACATAACGGGCAAATCAAGCTGCAAGGCAGGAATTGACAAATAACCTATATATCCGTAACCGTCGATTTCTTTAATTACCATTTCTTCATCGAAAGGGTCTGTAATTTCTTCTGTCAGTTCGCTCTCAGCAATACTCAGACGGATTGACTCAATAAGCAACTCTGAACTTTCCTGAGCTTTTCTGCTTTCATAATTATTATAAATCAGAAGCCCCATAGCAAAACCGACAAAGATTACACCGACAGACATAAGAGTGATTGCTATCTTTTTTCTCATACTGTTTCCTCGTCTTTTTTGCCGAAATTAAGCATTGACCATCCGAGGCTGAAAAGCACCAGACCTACCACAGAAAATACCGGTACGGGCCAATTAAGCTGACCTGTATCTATCAACTCCTCAGGCTTTGTGGTACTTTCTGTTTCTCCAGTCGGCTTTGTTGTATCATTCGGCTTAGTGGGGTCAGTCGGCTTTGTTGTGCTGCCGTCAGGTGAAGTGGTATCCTCGTGATTGGTTGTAGTTTCATCTTCTGAATTGTCGTCTTTATTCCTGATAATTACTGTCATCTGAGATATTTCATATGAAGCACTGTATCCTGCAGGAACATCGGTTTCAATAACATTCCAGGAGTGGTTTTTATCAAGATTATCCCATCTGTGATACCAGTTATTTGCAGCGCTGAGAACAACAGACTCAACAATTACGCCGTCTTTTATAAGAGAAACGTTTATGCTATCGGGAGTTTTACCGTAAGTTTCCCATATTTTTTTGACACTGATATATGTTTTTTCTTCATCAGTATCATCTTTATCTGCTTCAATTTTGGGCGTTGCATCAATGCTGTATATCCACTTATTCTGAGTTTCGTCTTTCATAGGCACTGTCACAATAAAAGGCGAGGGATTAAGATATCCGTCTTTCATTCCGGCAGGAACAATAAGATAAGCTCCCGACTGAAGATTTCGGAATGTGACTTTGCCGCTAATGTCAGTTGTTTTTTCTTCAAAAGCTATTGCATTAACTGCTGCGTGTACCATAAGATGCACGGGTAAATAAGCATCTGAAAAGTTACCTGTTTCCATACCGCAGTTTCTGAATTCATCGGTATAAACAAAGGAGATTTCTTCGTCTTTGAAATAAGCTGAAGCAATACGGTAAATTCTGAATGAGGCACCGCTTATGGGTTCTTTGCTGTCTTTATCAAGGGCAGTAAGTGTAATATCACCTCTCAGCTCAGGTGAAACGGCAGCGGTACTCAGTGAAAAGAGAGTGAAACATATGACAATTGTAATGAGAACAGCGACAATTTTTTTAGCTGAGATATTCATATACTTTCACTCCTTTCTTTTGAATTATTTGTTTGGTTGAGTTTTGTCTGTCTTGCTTTTCTTGCTGTTTTTATTGCTCTTTCTACTCTTATAAAGCAGTACAATGAGTAACAAGCCGAGCATAGGTGCCGCAACGGCAGGGGTAACAATCAGCGGGTCTATCTGATAAGCTTCGGTAATTACATTGATAACTCTGTCGGGTTCAATGTTTTCTATTCGGGTACCTCGCACGAGCATTCTGTGGGTGTTGATACCGTAAGGTGTGCAGGTGACAAGGGTACAATAATCTTCGCCCTGTACAATATTGAGATTGTCGGTTTCGTGAGGAAGGACTATAAGAATCTGATCTACCTGATAGGTTATGGTTCTGTCGAGGATTCTTATGGTGAATACATCGCCGACTTCAACCTTGTCGAGATTTGTGAAAAGCTTTGCTGAGGGCAGACCTCTGTGTGCAGATAAAACCGAGTGGGTACTCTTGCCGCCGACAGGAAGTGTGGAACCCTCGACATGGCCGACTGCAGAGTTGAGAACCTTGTCGCTTGTGCCGTGATATATCGGCAGCTGCACCTTGATTTTTTCGATAGTGATATAACCCATCATACCGTCACCGTTAACATCAAGGGTATTATAATATTCCTCGGAGATATTTTTATGATTCATAAACGGGAAAGACATATTTCTGATTTTTTTGTTGTATGAATCCGCCTTGGAAAAATATTCGGTATAATCCTCGGGAGTCAGATCAACAATAAGGTCATCGTAGTTGACAATAGCTTGGGATTGTCTCTTTTCGTTCCAGAAATCGCTGATGGTGGGATAAAGAAGAACACTCAGACCTACAAAAAATATGGCGACAAGGGCAATTGTTGAGGCACTGCCGCTTTTTTTCTTTTTAGATGCCTTGTTTTTAGGAGTTTTGTTTTCTTTCATATACAGTCTCTCTTATTTAAAATTCTCAACGTCATCACTGATAATTCTCAGAAACAACGGTCAGAATTTTATTTAGGGGTATCACCCTGCCGACATTAAGCCGGCAGGGATTTAATTATTGTCCGTCAGCTCTTAACTGCTGAATCTTTTGGCTCAGAGTCAATTGCTTAGTTATCTTCAGACTCAGAACCGTCTGATTCTTTATCCCTTCAAGCGAAGGAAGCCATTCTCTTCTTTGAAATAAGAATGATAGCTGCGCCGAGCATAAGTGTGATACCTACGATGTAGAAGATAGTTGTACCGATACCGCCGGTTTCGGGAAGGAGTGTACCAGTCTTGTTTTCTACTTTGATAAGACCTTCTACAAGGTTATCAACTGTGTGTGTAATTTCACGCTTATCGCTGTCGTAGTTGGTGCTTGTAATAGTAACTGTAATATCATCAGCAAGTTCATTATATCCTGCGGGAGCCTTTGACTCGTGAAGATAATATGTGCCTTCATCAAGACCGACAATATTAAATTTACCGTCATTACCGGTTGTAATTGTATATGTTATAACATCAGCTGAATCCTTTTCGGTAGCAAGTCTGTATGTAGGAACAGTTGTTGCTTCACCGTTAACTGTTGTTACAGAAACAAGTCCGATAGCTGTATCTATATCACCTTTTGCTCTGAGAAGCTGGAATTCAGCACCGGGAAGTGCAACATTTGCGCCGTCTATTTCCGTATACTTGAATATATCAATCTTCCATGTGTATGTTGTTGTTGTGTGTTCATCTGATTTCCATTCACTGTTTTCACCGCAGGTAAGGTAAACGGTGTTGTCGTTACCTGTGATTTCTACTTTTGCCTTTTCGTTGAGAGTAGCTGTGTAGTAAACTGTGAATGTTGCATCTTTAGCAAGACCTGCGATAAATGAATCTTCAAATTCAACTTCAAAGGTGCAATTGTCAGTAGGATTTGTAACTACTCTGTAGTTACTGGTGGCAACTTCTGTGCCGTCAGCAAGCTTAACCTCAACACTGTCAGTGTTGAATGTAAGTCCTTCTGTCATGGTATCGTGCATAATGTAGTTTGTTGCACCTGCACCTACTTTGATTGTTGACTTATAATAAACTGTCTGGCCAATTTCAGCGTCGTTAACTTTAAGCCAACCTTCGTCATTCTGGTTGTTGTTTGATTTGCTGTCTTCCTGAACATACTTATCAATGTCAGGCATCTGGTTCTTTTCGGTAACTGTTGCAGCAGGTTTTGCTGTTGTAATTGCGCAAAGTGTGCCGAGTGATGTGTCGATGAGGTAGTAACCGAGGGGAAGGTTGCTGAAGGTTACAGTATCACCGTCTGCTGTTGCAGTATCGTCAGCTTCGATGCCGTTAGCTTCGTTCTCAGCATATGCGAATGCGAGTTCAACAAATGCCTTAACGTCTGCGTGGTCGTCTTCGAGGGATTTCTTCCATTCAACATAACCGTTTTCGTTGATTTCGAAATAATCGTCAGCAACGAAATCTTTCCATTCGGTGCTGAGCTTGTAAGAAGCGTTGCCTGAGCCTGCATCGTAACTTACGAGGTCAAAAATACGATAAATATCGTATTTTGAACCTATAACGGTGTTGTTAATTGTGATTGTGCCGTTGTCGGCTGCGAGTGCGATTGTTCCCATTGAGAGAACGAGTGTGAGAGCTACTAAAACTGCAAATAATTTCTTCATTTTTCATTACTTCCTTTCTTAATTAAATTTGCAATTTTTAACTGTGTTTGTGCATTCTCCGTCTTTTCGCTTCGGGAGATTATCTCAGCCTCCTTTCACGTTTTCGACGAATTGTGCTATACAATAACGGAAATGCCGTTAAAGCAAAACCGATAATTGTTATTGGTAATGTACCCATACCGCCTGTTTCGGGAAGTACAAAGCCGTAGGTATAGTTTTCTACAGCTATGATAGTTGTAACAGTCTGAATTATACCGTCAGGGTCAGGCTCGTAGAAATAGAAATATACGGGCTTTTCAAGCTTCATATATCCCTCAGGCGGAGAGGTTTCCACTAATGCATAGGGGCCGTCGACAGTAAGGTACTGTGTTTCAATTTCTACTGTACCGTCATCTCCCGTTGTGTATGAACCGATGTAGCCGAGCTGTTTGCCGTCTTCCGTTTCCATATATCTGTTAACACCGGTAGGCAGTGTGGCATTCTGGTCACCCACAGGTCCGTAAAGCAGGAATCTTACATCGGGCAGTGGCATATCAGTATCGCCGTCCTGCTTAAGCAGGGTAATACTGTGCATTGAACCCGACGCATCGCCACTGTGTTCCTGAACGTGGAAGGTAGCATCAATAATGTCAGTTACCTGAGCGCTTGCGTTGATGCTTACGCTGTTGTTTACCGAAACAAGACCGCTTTCAGTTATAAGGGTTGAATAGTCAATTCTTATATGAAGCTCATCAGGTATAACGAATGTAAGCTTGTTGGAATCCTGATCGTAGGTAACAGAGTAATTATATTTATTCGTACTGTCAAAATCAATCCAGTTACCGTCTTCTTCATAGTAGAGCTTTATCGACTCCCAATAAACCGAAAGATTAGGTGTCATTGTATCTTCAATTACAAGATCGTCTACGCCTTTAAGAATATCAAGAGAATAGCGGTTGATATGAATATCGAAATCCAATCTGTTATCCTCCTGAACCGCGCTTTTATCAATGAGTCCTGTTTCAAACTCTGTGCGTTCTGTTACGGGCCCTGAAGAGCCGTCTTTATCCCACTTGACCTCGGCAGTATTATCGAATTCATACTTGCTGTGTTCGGTTGTGTAGAGATATTCATCTTTAACTTTGAGCTTGTAAGTAAAGATATGTTGTCCACCACCCATATTTCTGCAATATGTATAGTAGGTATCAAGAGTTGAAAGCCACGGATTGTCCCATCCGCAATTAGGATTACAGCTATCAAACTTAAACTCTGTTGAAGCTATTTCCATTGAATTGCCACTGACTGTGCCGTTGTATCTGTAACGGTTAAGCCAGTTGTTTGAATTCCACGGATCGTAACAAGTTACTGTCAATGAATTCGGCACATACTCAAGTCTTTCATCGAATGTATCTGTAAAGTAAGCAATATCTGCTGAAGCAAGGTAACCTCCGTTTCCGTTTGTACCCGGTATTGTGCTAAAGAAAACAACCGTATAATCAATAGTGCCGTCTTCGTTGGCTACAGATTTCTTGGAAATTTTAGGTGAATATTTATAACTTGCAGAATGTTCCGTCTTTATTACATTTGTATAATTCAGCGTCACCTGATTGGCAAGTGAATAATTTTCAAGAAGTACATCTTCAAGCGTCTTGTTGCCGCTGAGCTCACCTGTCCATTCTGTACCCGTTTTTGCATCAAATGGTATCTTGTATGTAACTGTAAGAACAGCGTCTTCATCCAACAACCACTTTGATGAATCGTTGGTTGTTTCAGAAGTATTGAAATAAATTTTAAAGGTATGACGCATATCATCTGCAGGAGCAACGAGAATATAAGTGTTTTCAACAGGGCCACCTGCTACATGGGGCGTAAAATTTATTGTGCGTCCGCTTTTTGTTACAGCAGTTATAACCATATACTCTGGTATGTTTTCTATATACAGATAACCCGCTTCGTTATTTCCGTATTCCCAGAAAGCTGCATTATCCGTAAGATAGAAATTACCCCAATTTTTAATTGCTCCCGGCACATCGGCTTCAATAGTAAAATATGCATATTTGCCATCATTACCGTATGCGTTTTTTTTGACATGCGGTATAAATCCGACAACATCAGCTTCACCGCCTGCGGTTTCGTACTTACCGTTAATAGTAGCAGAAACGCTATTATTGTATTGATGCTGTTCACCCTCTTCCGGAAGCTCGTAGGTTGTGTAATAGAAAATATCAAACATATAGCCGTCGGGCAGAGGAAAGCTCATTGAATTACCGTTAATGGTTACATTATCCCAGCTTAAATGTTGGTCCGCGAGAGGATAGCCCCATTCATCATAGTGTTTTATAAGAATAGGCTGTTCTGTATAGTACTGAAGACCTTCACCGAGGGTATCGATAACTACTGTTCCCTGAAGATTGCTGTTGTTTTTCTTGATCGCAACCTCCCATTCAATAACAGGAACATCGTTGCCGCTTGCATCTTTGAGAACGGTCTGTTTACCGTCCTTTGTCATCTTTTCAAGTTCAACCACAACCCAGTCTTCTTTATATGAATCCACTGTAGTTCCATTTGAGTCTTTACCTGCGCCATAAGCACCGTTACTGAGACTCACGGTATCGTTTGAAATAAGATTATCATCTACTTTTGTTTTGTATGTAATCAGATAACCCTCACCGGCAGAAAAATCAGGAAATCCCACAAGTCTGCAACCACTATAAATCCCTCCTGTGATTGCGTCTGCAATAGTTGGCTGCGGATCAACAGGATTCCCGTCAAGATCCGTTACAACCACTGTGTCTCTCAGTATCTGATGCGTGTTCCACGTGTAGTCTTCTAGAGTAAAATCTTTAACCAAACCGTGAGTAGCTTCCACTCTGACAGTATACTCCATAGTATGATTATCCGCATCATACTCTCCGTGGGTTTTGCTCATATCTATGCCTGCACCGCCGTCAATAGCAAAGTTTACTGTTACTTTGTCGTTGAATACAACTTCCGTTGTAGTGCCTGCCCCAGTTGAACCTACCGTAGCATTGAACTCAATAGTAAAGTCTACGTTTGAATATTTTGCACCGAAGCACACTCCGGTTTCATCATCATCAAATACAACAACAAGCCGTCCGTCTGCATAGATAAAATATCTGCCGACATTTTCAATAGTTCCGTTTTCTGTTTTCGCTGTAATGGGGTGCCAATCCTCAAACTCTTCACAGTGAATGTTTTCGGGAATCTGATAATGAAGCTCGTGATGGTCGTCGTGCTGGAACTGTATCCATGGACTACCTGTATTTTTCTCAGCAAATTCCATTAAAACAACGTAGGTCTGTCCGATATATATAGTTGAGTTTTCGTCTATTACTTCGCCTTCAGTAGTTTTGAATTGAACAGCTTTGACTACACTTGTAAGGTCGTTAATATATATGATGTCATGCGTTGAATCTGCGTCTAAAGGAGCAGCCATCATAAGCACGGGCGGCCTTTCAGTTGCTTCCTCCTTTTTGTTTGTAGACTCTTCAGTTTCTTTCTCGTATTCCTTATCCTCAGCAAAGCTGAGCTCACTTGTAAGTCCGTATCCGATAACATTATCGGAATTCTCAATATTTTCGGTTTTAACCCTGTTGTTGCTGTCACCCATTATAACAACAAGGCTTTTGCTGTCGGCCGATAAAACTACGCCAACAGTATCCGTGACCTTGTCACCGTCAGTGTCTGTAAAAACAATATCGCCCCGTTGCGGTGTATATTCTTGAACGGATGAATAAATATTTCTTTTCTCCCAGGCAAGTCTCATTGCTTCGGCACCGGCAGCTTTCAACTCATCTGAATTGTTTATATTTGAATAGTGCAGGCAGAAGGAAACGAACATTACATTCCACTTGCCGTAAGGGTTTCCGTACCACTCACCGTAACGTGTGTAGCCGTTTCGGTTGCCATCTAAATCAAACTCAAAGTTATTGGCGCTTTCTTCGTATCCCACCTGAGACATTGCAACAGCGATGAGATTTTCAGGGATATTATTTGTTATTTCTATATTTTCAATTGTACCGAGCCAATCACTGACAGTTTCTGTATCAGCAGTTTTATCGGGAAAACAATCCTGAGTGTGAGTATGTTCAGGTGTTTTGCAGCTGAGTTTCTTGCTGTAACAGTCGTCTGAGTGAGTATGTGCTTCAACGGTGATTTCTGTCTGTGTCTGAGTTTCTTCTGTGACATCATCTTCTTGAACTTCTTTCCCGTCTTCAGCGGAAGCTGACTCTTCAGGTGTTTCTGTTTCTGTCGGCAGAGTACCCGACACGGTCTCATCAAAACCGCAGATGAGCTCACTTATATAACATTCATCACCGTGAGTATGTTCATCAATACCGCAGAATGCTTCGCCTGTTACGGTGATGCCGACCAGCTTGAGCCACCAGAAAACGATTATTGCAACTATAAAGGCTGATATAATAAATGCAGTGGCAAGTTTTTTGCTGTCCAGTCTGAATTTTTTATGTTTGTCGAGATAAATGTTGTTGACACTTTCCAAACCTGCCACCTCCTTATATTTGATATTTGTGCTTATATTAATCTACAATACCGATACTTTCAAATGGCCATATTCTGAAAAATATTTTTCCGACAATAAACTCCTCGCTTATGAGTCCGATTACGCTGCTTCGGCTGTCAATCGATGTTGAACGGTGATCACCTAAAACAAAATAGTGATTATCCGTTACATAACATGGGAAAGTAATATCACACTCCCCTAAGGCCTTGTCTGTAACATAGGGCTCATCAAGCAGCTCGTCATTGACAAACACATTTCCGTTTACATCAATATTGATTTTGTCACCCGGAAGACCGACAACTCTTTTGATGAGAAGCTTATTCTGATATGAAAAACAACAAAGCTCATCTTTTTTCATGTTGGTCGTCTTAAGCAACACGACGATTTCCTCATCGTTTAGAGTTGGTTCCATACTGCTGCCGGAAATCTGAAGAACAGGGAATGCGAGGGTTGCTATCAATACCGCAACAGCAGCAACAACAACGAGTGAATAAACAGTGCTTTTGAGTACCTGCTTGTATTTTCGGTTGTATTTTTCTCTGAGAATTTCAGTTTCTATCTGTTTTGCAGTAGGAAGCGTGATTTTGGTTTTGTTTGTTTTCTTTGACATTATCTAACGCTCCTGTAATCCGGATGTCATTTATTTTTTTCTTTCAAGTATGCTTTTTATTCTCATCCTGACAATATTTTCTATATCAGCGGGAAATACATTCAATTTATCATCATTCTGAACAAAAAATCGTAGCATTAGTATGTATATATCCCTGTCCTGTATCAGATCGGGCTTGGCTTGTGTTTCTTGAATACTTACACTTTTAGACTCATCCTTCACTACAGTCTTCAGACTGTCAGTCAGACTGTTGGCATATTTTAAAGTGTTTTCAACCTGACGGGCCACCAAAGAAAGATTTTCTATGTTCTGTGCAGTTTTACTTTCAGCTTTTAGCGTTATAATTTTTTCTTTAAGCTTTTTGTTTTCATTGCTTACTTCAAGAAGCAACTCAAGCAGCTCAAGACGACTGAGTTTTCTGAGTTCCTTATCTGTCACACTAAACGACCCCTTAATATTATTCTGTAAAAAACTTAACAATATACAATATACACTACTATCCATCAAACTACACTACAATATATCATATTTTATAAATATTATCAACAATTTTCTGCACAAAAAAGATGACATTCTGAAAAAAACATTAAAATTATACTTTATTAATCTGAATTAGCATTTTTAATGTGAAAATCACAAATATTTGTATGTTTATTTTCATTAACTGTGATAAATGTCGGCTCATTCATCACATAATGTTGAATGCTTCAGCGATTGCAAGAACGATATGCATAGCCATACTTGCATAAAGTCCAGGCACTACCAGCAATCCATAAATGATTACTTTTTACCTCCTTTACAACAAAAAAATCATTACTCAATTTTATCGAGCAATGAATATGTATGCAGTGAACATTCATTATTCACGGATTTTTTTAAGCAATAAAAAAAGACCTATTTTTTTTAGAATTCAAAATTCTATAAAATAGGTCTAATATGTACGATTATATTCAATTTTTCACATTCCCCCGGTTCAAAACCGAGTGGTCTTAAAAAATGGGCATTTTGGGGCTATTAGGAAATAGTCGAATTTTTCGGCATAAAAAAGCCGAAAACCCTTGATTTTACAAGGGTTTTCGGGTACCGTCGCAATATTGCGAAGTAATCATGGCAGTACGTCTCACTTTAGAACCATAATACTACTACAAATTTTCAGCTTCAAATCTTAAAGTATAAAACCGTTTTAACCATTCGGGCTGTTCATCTAAAGAATCTTTCAGCTTTTCAAGTGTACGCTTACCTACTCGTCGGTCAAGTATTGCAAACATTCTTACTATGGGATTATCAGACTCAACACTGCTTTTTATGTCCTGATTGCGATATTCAGCTAACGCATCAGCAAATTCACTGTCTTTATATTCCGTTCTCTCAATTAAAGGATATTTATCTAACAAAGACCAGAATTTATCCCAATACTCAATTGCACCGTATGGCTTTTCGATTGATTTATATCCTTTTTCAATAAAATAATTATTTACAGTTTCCCAAGAAAAACGCTTTACTTGTTTATCATCGATACAAACCTCAAAAATTTTGCATCCGTCCATTCCGACATAAGTAGTGCAGCCATATCTGACTCTACCTTTGAGGCAATCTGCAAGCATTTCTTTTTCGAGGTATTTCCGCATCCCATTCCAAGAGCCTTCATATCCCATAAATATCAACTCTCCGAAAATCTTATTTGTTAAATTAATTATATCACACATGATACGAAATTACAATCAGGTGCAGGTGTCCCACCCATAATTATTCATTATTCATCAGCGAAGCGACTTCATTTTTCATTATTCATTTGAAAATCCGTTCCGAAAAAATGAATAATGAATGATGAATAATGAAGAATGAATAATACAAACAAAAATCCGCCCACTTGCGTGAACGGATTTTCGTTTGAAAGTACGGCTCACTCAAGAACCATAGTTATAAAATCATGTGTTTCAAACAGAAGCTTTGATTCCTTCTGAAGTTAATCTTATTTCTTTCCGAAAAGCCAGGCGAAGAAATCTTTGATAGCCTTGATAATCCTCTGGAACCAGTTGAGTGATTCCTCAACATCGGGAACATCAAATT
>JAZSKE010000022.1:0-1531 GCA_045534675.1 Acutalibacteraceae bacterium | reverse complement strand
ATTGCATCGTTAAACGGCGACTCGGATTGATTTCCGTAAACATGCCAGATGGATAAGGTCGTCGGGCTACTTGGATTAAGTCTTGTATTTTGACCGCAGCCGACAAGTGAAAATGTGATTAAAATTCCCGTGAGAATGAGTGCCGTTAATTTTCGCATAAAAATATGTCCCCTTTACCAAATTTTTCTAATTTCCCACCCTTTTTCCCACCCCTTTGAGAAAATTTTTTTAATTTTTTTTGATTTTTCTCATCCTTTTGGCATTTGGGGGTGAGGACAAAGGTAAAAAAATATGCATAATTAAGCTTGTAAAGTACATCAAAAAATAATTTTCCGATGAACCTTACCTATTCTGATTATTTATATTATATCAGATAATGTTGAAAAATTCAATACTTTAGAAAAATATGTTACTTTTCTAAGGAAAAATTTTCTGAAAGGAGGATGCGTATGCCGGAGAAAATTGCTTCTTATAAAATCATAAACGGAAATCGGTACAGCTTCTTCTGCGATTTATCGGGAGCGAGAGTTTTTCTAACCGAACCGATCGAGGGCGGCACACCGGAGGAAAGATTAAAAAGAGCATGGGAAATTGCAAAGCCGGAAATCAGCAGATGCAAAAAATGCGGACGGTTCGTATGCGATGCAATGTATAACGCAGATACTTTTATGTGTGTTGACTGCTCCCCCTGGGAGAACCCGCCGAAGTTTTGCAGACATTGCGGAAGCAAGGTTTCAATATCTGATACATTTTGCACAAGCTGCGGCTCGGCTCTGCGCTATGAGGAGGTATGAAGAATGAGACTGATTTTAGCGGAACAGGTACGGCAGGAAAGTATGGACGAATACGGTTTCGGTCCCCGTGCTATGAAAAGACTGAAGGTTTGCAAATCCTGCGGACGCGCATCACCTTCAACAGAAAGCTTCTGTACCGAGTGCGGTGCAAAGCTTCCTGAAAAGAATATGTTTCAGGAATATAAGGAAAGACACAAGTTTTGTAAAAACTGCGACACGGTTGTAAAGGATGACACCGAATACTGTCCGCAGTGCGGAGAAAAAATGTAGTCAAAAAATTTTTACCTATATATAAAGGAGGCATAAGTTATGAGTTTCTTTGATTTGGAAAGAGCAATCAGACGAGGTGTGAGTCAGGGAATCGGCAGAGCCGTTGGCGATGCCATAAGCAAAGCCATTGAGCCGACAGCCACAGACCTTGCAAACAAAGCGGCAGGTCATATAGATAATGCCGCAGGCAATCAAAACGGAGGTGAAACTCAGGGCGGCGGTTTTCAGGGCGCATTTGTAAATTTGGAAAGAAGCGTAAATAATTACGCAACCGAGGCTGCAAAAAATATGAAGGTTTGCCCGAATTGTGAAAAGCCGACCACGGCAGATAAAAAGTTCTGCCCCGAATGCGGAACGGCACTCCCCGAACAGACGGTAGCCGAGGGTGCAGATTGTACCGCCTGCGGAAAGCAGAACGCCATCGGCACAAAATTCTGTCAGGACTGCGGAGCTAAATTACCGTCAGC